>NZ_JACSRA010000009.1 GCF_014836335.1 Clostridium cibarium | reverse complement strand
ACAAACATATCAAATGATGCATTAAATTCTAATGAACCGCCGTATACCGAACGGTACGTACGGTGGTGTGAGAGGTCCGTAGATAAAATAATTATCTACCTCCTACTCGATTATAAATTGTAATAGAAAAATAGATAGCATATTTAACTTGAAAAAAAATACATATTATGTTATGCTAATATCAATTGATTATGTAAGGAATTATAGAAATTAGGAGGTGTTCTAATGAAAAATGCACTTTTAGTTTTAGAAGTAATTTTAGGATTAGTAGTAATTGTTGCTGTATTAGTACAACCAAGTAAGTCAGATGCGTTAAGTGGATTAGTACAAGGAAGTAAAAATGAAACTTTCTACTCAAGAAATAAATCTAGAACAAAAGAGGTTAAACTTGAGAGATTAACAATGATAGCAATGATATTATTTGCAGCAGTGGCTTTAGCATTAAACATAATAAAATAATGTAAGATAGCAGCTATTTATATAGCTGTTTATTTTTTTGCCTAAAATTAAGTAATATAGGATTTTAAATAAAAGTTTTGTATTTCTATCTTTATATTTTTTCTATAAGGCGGAAAGAATATATAAGGAAGGATTTATACTTAGTGTAAGTTAAAGCTTCTGGAAAGGAGTGAATTTTTATGAAAGTTAAAAATGTTAAATTAACCATAGCAGCATTAGTGGTATTTCAAATAATCTTAGTTATAAGTGCTATTATTAATATTATGTCAAGAGATTGGAAGGGGCTAGGATCAGTAGCATTAGCCATTGTTTGCACTACACTGCCTTTTATAGTTTATGCTATTGCAAATAAAAAGAAGATAATGTTGCCTCCTAGATTTAAGCTTGTATTATTATTGTTTATTTTTCTTTCCTTATATTTAGGTGAGATTATTAAATTTTATGATAGATTCTGGTGGTGGGATTTACTTCTTCATGGGATATTTGGTAGTTATGCTACTATTGTAGGCTTATATATTATAAAAGAGATAATTACAAAGGAAAAAGAAGTAACAGATAAGAGATTTAATTTTTTTAAGGTAACATTTGCTTCAAGTTTTTCTATAACTTTAGGCACATTATGGGAGGTATTTGAATTCTTAGGGGATTATTTTTTTAAAACAACTATGGTTAAAGGTGGCATTGAAGATACAGCAACAGATCTAATTGCAAAAATCTTAGCTGCATTTATTACTTCTGTAATTTTCTATCTGAAGGATTTAAAAAAAGTTAGAGGTATTAAGAATAATTCTATATGAAGATATAATAAAAATTAATAAATCAAAGAAAGTGGATTTTTGATTAATCTACTTTTTTTCTTAAATTTGCTAATAAAAAAAGCCGTGAGGCTATTACTTATGGTAAGATATACATAAGAAAAGAAAAGGTTGGCTAAAATATAGTTATATTATGTTTTAGTAGGAGGTAAGTTGATGGGAATAAAAAAAGCTTTATTGGAATTCATGAGGGAAGAAGCATACAGACCTATGGATATCCAAGAACTTGTAGCAGTATTTGATATAAATAAAGATGAATATAAGGCATTTAAAAAGGTTTTAAGAACTATGGAAAAGGAAGGTATTATTCTTAGAACCAAGAATGATAAATTTGCCTTGCCTGAAAGATTAGGACTTGTTACAGGAAAACTTCAAGCTCATGCAAAAGGTTTTGGATTCCTTATTCCTGAAAAAGAAGGAGAAAAGGATGTTTTCATTCCAGGATCTTTTATGAATGGGGCTATGAATGGAGATAAAATACTTGTCCAAATTACTAGAGAAGATAAAAATGGTAAGAAGAGAGAAGGGGAAGTAGTCCAAGTTCTTGAAAGAGGAAACTCTAAAATAATAGGAGTATATGAAGATAGCAGAAATTTTGGTTTTGTTGTAGCAGAGGACACTAGAATAAACCAAGATATATTTGTTTCTAAAAAAGATAAAAACGGAGCAGAACATGGAGATGTAGTAGTTGTAGAGATTACTAAGTGGCCAGAAAAAAGAAGAAGCCCAGAAGGTGTAATAACAGAAGTATTAGGTAAAAAGGGAGACAAGGGATTAGATATATTAACTATTATTAAGAAATTTGGACTTCCAGAAGAGTTCCCTAATAAGGTATTAAACTTTGCTGAAAATATTGAAGAAGAAATAGATGAAAAAGAATATAAGAGAAGAACAGATCTTAGAGATGTGGTTATGGTTACTATAGATGGTGAAGATGCTAAGGATCTAGACGATGCGGTGTCTATAGAAAAATTAGATAATGGAAGGTACAAACTTGGAGTTCATATAGCAGATGTTTCTCACTATGTTAGAGAAAAGAATCCTCTTGATAAGGAGGCTTTAAATAGAGGAACATCGGTATATTTAATAGATAGGGTTATTCCAATGCTTCCTAAAAAGTTATCTAACGGAATATGCTCATTAAATCCTAAGGTTGATAGACTTGCTTTAAGTTGTTTTATGATTATAGATAACAATGGTAAAGTTCTTGATAGTGAAATAATGGAATCTGTAATAAGAACAAATGAAAGAATGACATATACAGATGTTACAAAGATTTTGAAAGATAATGATGAAGAGCTCATTAAGAAATATAGTAATCTTGTTGATGATTTTAAAACAATGGAAGAGCTTTGCAATATTTTGAATAATAAGAGACTTAAAAGAGGTGCCATAGATTTTGATTTTGAGGAATCTAAAATTATATTAAATGAGTTTGGTAAGCCAATTGATGTAAAGCCTTATGAAAGAGAGATTGCAAATAGAATAATAGAAGAGTTTATGCTTATTTGTAATGAAACAATAGCTGAAACTATGTATTGGGCTAACTTACCATTTGTTTATAGAATTCACGAAGAGCCAGATGAAGAAAAATTACAAAAGTTTAAAGAGTTTATATATAATCTTGGATATGTTATTAAGTGGAATGGAGAGGTCAAACCAAGAAACCTTCAAGAGATATTAGAAAAGGTTCAAGGTAAAAAGGAAGAAACTGTAGTAAGTACATTGCTTTTAAGAAGCATGATGCAAGCTAGATATTCTCCAGAATGTACAGGACACTTTGGATTAGCAGCAAAATATTATTGCCACTTTACATCACCAATTAGAAGATATCCAGATTTGCAAATTCATAGGATTATTAAGGAACATCTAAATGGAAAAATAGACGAAGGAAGACATAAGAAGCTTACTACCCTAGTTGAATTTGCATCAAGACAATCATCTGATACTGAAAGGGTTGCACAACAAGCAGAGAGAGAAGTAGATGATTTAAAGAAAGCTGAATATATGCAAGATAGAATAGGAGAAGAATTTGAAGGAATAGTGTCTTCAGTAACTTCTTTTGGTATGTTTGTAGAACTTCCAAACACTATAGAAGGGTTAGTTCATATTACAGCTTTAGATGATGATTATTATGTTTATGATGAAGTTCATCTTTGCTTAATGGGAGAAAGAACCAAGAAGGTATATAGGCTTGGGGATTCTGTTAAGGTTAGATGTAGCAAGGTAGATATTCCAAATCGTGAAATCTATTTTGATATGATTGAAGATGAATATACTAGAGAAGAAATAAAAGCAACAAAGGAACTTTTAGAAAAGTTGCCAGAAGTTAAGCAAGATTTAAAAGAAGAAGTTGAAGAAAAGAGTGAGGATATATTATAATTATATAAAAATATATACCTAAAGTGGGTGAGAGTATGGTAAGAAAGAAAAATAGTAATTCTTTAGCTGAAAATAGAAAAGCTAGGCATGACTATTTTATAGAAGAGACAATAGAAGCAGGGATCGCTTTAGTAGGGACAGAAGTAAAATCAATTAGAAATGGTAAGTGTAATTTAAAAGATTGTTATGGAGATATATGGAATGGGGAAATGTTTATTAAAAATATGCACATAAGCCCTTATGAACAAGGAAATATCTTTAATGTAGATCCTTTAAGAGATAGAAAATTGTTACTTCACAAGCAAGAAATATTTAGATTAACTGGATTAGTTCAAAGAGATGGATATACTTTAGTGCCATTGTCTTTATATCTTAAGAATGGAAGAGTAAAAGTAGCTCTTGGAATTTGTAGAGGTAAGAAAAATTACGATAAGAGAGATGCAATGCTTGAAAAGGCTCATAAGAGAGATATTGACAGAGAGATGAAGGAAAGAAATAAATATTAAAAATAAAGAGGATTAAAACTAAGTTGGGGTCAGTTTTAATCCTCTTTTCATTTTTACATTTTCTTAGGTGGAAATGTAAAGATGTATATAAAAAAATTGTTGGGCTGATTAATCGCTATAATATATAGTTTACATCAAATTACAAATATTGTCTAGGAAAATTGTGTATTATTAGGCGATTATATGAATAAAGTAAAAGTTAATATTCTTATCACCCCAACCTAGATCAAAAGGAACTTGATATCTATCAACTGTATGGGAATTTATTAAAGGATAACCTTTAGAATCAAATCCAGTAATTACAGCGTTATGATCAATATCATTTTTCTTGTCATAAGAAACAAGATCTCCTATGGAAAGATTTTTAAATACAAAAGTGCCATCTTTAAGCGGTTTTAATGAATTTGCAAAGTCAGACTTTTTAATTACCTTGCCTTTGCCGCTATAAAGAATATAATTTTTAAAACCATCAGCATTTAGCCAAGCAGCACTGCCTTGCTGGCTCTTAGGTATAAAGTACCAAGTATAATCATTAGGAAGAGCACCTCCCTCTTTATCTCCAAGGCATTGAGATACATAATTAGTGCAATTACCACCAGAGCCTGTAAAGTTAAAATACTTTTTGTTATATTTATCAGGATTTTTACTAGCCCATGTTACACCACAATATTTATTTGCATAGTTTTTGCATGCATCTCTCTTAAATTTCTTATTAGTAGGTGCTTTAACATCATCTCTCTTAAAATTTATATTATAGGCAGATTGTTTTGTTAGGGGGATTTCCTTTTCTTTTAAAGTAAAAGAATATTTTTTTAGACCATCTTCAAAGCAATCTAAGTAATAATCTTTTGTTATTTTATAAGAATTATCAGCTTTTTTTAAGCCAATAGTATGGAATAAAGATACTCCAAATTCATTTTTAACATTTGGTTCATCATTATAGACGTATTCAAATTTATATTCTTCATCTATCCTTATATTAAAATAATCAGGACCACCTTTAATATAGCGAATATTAGGATAAGAAGTGATTGAAGTAAAGGTAATGTTCCGTTCATTTGCCCAATCTCGTAAGTATGCTATTCTTTGAAATTCATGGTGCAAAGAATAGCTGCTAAGGTTAGTATTTAATATAAAGTATTTGTAGAGGTTTTCTACATTTCCTGTAATAAAGGAGGAATTTCGAGTAGAATAAAATTCATCAAAGAAGGCTGAAATAGAGGCCTTTGAGGCCTCTTCATCATCAGGAATTTCTACAGGATCAGTATGGGAACTTAATGTTTTTAAAGATTTGAAGTCAGTACTTGTATTAAAACTATTAGCATAACTGGTAGTTCTGGGATAGTCTTTTGAAATCATAATAAGAGCGCTTGTAATTAAATATAATAAAATAAATGATAAAAAGACTATTCTTAGAGTAATATGCTTTTCTTTAATAAATTTTTTAAAGTCATGAAACCAAAGTGACATGATATTTCCTCCTTTGCCTATGAATAAAAATAGTGTTTGCATTTTTAGCTAATTTTATAACGGAAATAAGTGCCTTATGAAGATGTTCATAGCTATATGTGAAGATTATATAAAATCTATAAATTTTTTAATCAAAAGAAAAAGGAAAAGTCTAATGTTATTAGCAAACTAAGAATTCATTAACATTTGACATGAATTTTTATGTGATATATAATCAAGTTACTGAAGAAGTTAAAACTGAATAAAGAGTTTTGAGAATTCTTCTTACAAACATGGGGGCGTTATGGCTTCGACGGGGGTAAGGTGGGTTTGATAAGCGGGCCGAGGAAAGCATGGTGCCTCGATAATCAAGTATGCATTAAAGATAAACGCAGAAGATAATTTTGCATTAGCAGCTTAATTTAAGCAGCTCATCCGCCCAGGTTGCCTACGACTTGGATAACGGGTGTCATTAAAGTAGGAAACGAAGTCTAGCAAAGCTTTGAGCTAGAGGGGTATTTATGAAGCTAGCAAATTAGTCTCCCGTCTGTAGGGGTTCTAAGGAGCGAATCTTAATATGCAGACTACGCTCGTAGAAAGTCAGACTGGTCTGCTTTCGGACAGGGGTTCGATACCCCTCGCCTCCACCAAATAATCACTGAGATTGTGATACAACGAAAAACCCTTGATTTCAAGGGTTTTCGTTGTTTTTAAGGCCAAAATGTATGGTTGAATTTTAATTTTCTGAGTTAGTTTTTGGGATTTATATAGAGTAAATGCACCCACCTAATGTTTTCAATATTAGGTGGGTGTAGTTTTTAGTAAATAATATTTTTTGTTTATCATTTTCAAGATAATAATATATTGACAACTACAATTTAGCAGAGTAAAATTTGATTGTAACAAATTAAATTTATACAGAACTTTTAATGCTTAAAAAATAAATTTTAGTTGGTATATTTTCATAAAAGTCTGTTATTTATAGTTTTAGGCAGATGTTTATGTAAAAGATGGAGACTTACAAGAAAATAAGATTATGAATGTGAAAAGGAGGATATTATGAAGATTGTCTTAGATATTTTAGTAATTGCAGTAGCGGTTGAACATATTTTTATAATGTTACTTGAGATGTTTTTTATTAAATCATCAGTTGCTAGAAGAACCTTTAATATAGATAGTAAACTTCTTGATAGAAAAGAAGTAGGAGTTATGTTTGCAAATCAAGGATTATATAATGGCTTCTTAGCTGCAGGATTATTTTGGAGCTTTTTTATACCAGAATCAATGTCAACTCAATTAAAATTTTTCTTTTTAGGCTGTGTAATTATTGCTGCCATATATGGAGCAATTACATCTAATAAAAATATTCTTTTAAAGCAAGGTGGTTTAGCCATATTAGCGATGATTATATTAATAATAATTTGAATGGTAAATTTAAAATTTGAGACCGTATTGAAATGTTTAAATAATGGAATTTTATTTATGGAAGTCAGAAATAAGTTGCTCTTATTTTAAAATTGAATACTAAAACAAACAATATTTTAAAGCTGAATTATTTTGTTTAAGCTGTATAATAATTATTTACAGATAATATGATAATATAACAGATAAATTTTAAAATAACAATTTACAAAGTAAATTTCACTATCACTATATAGAATAATTTAAACTAGGAGGGTATTTATTATGAATAATACAATATCTAGATAAAGAGGTTCCAAATGAATTAATCGATGAAATTGTTAAAAGTGCTTAGGCTATGCCTAACTCAATAAATGGACAACAAACATCTGTTATAGTTGTAAGAGATAAAAAGAAGAGAGAAAAATTAACAGAATTAGTTGGTAATCAAGAATATGTGGCAAAAGCTCCAGTATTCTTGTAGGAGATGTAGATGTTGGAATAGCTTTAGGAGCTTCTGTTGTTGCTGCCAAATCTCTTGGACTTGACACAGTACCTATTGGTGGTATAAGAAAAAATCCAGAAGAACTTATAGAAATATTAGGATTGCCTACTTACCTTTGCCTACGGCTTCCTTTGATTATATCGCTAAATTGTATCAAAATTATAGTCGTTAGACAATGAAACCCACGAAAATCTAATTTGGATTTTCGTGGGTTATTTTAATTATAGATTCTGAATTATTAATGATAAATCGACACACAAATAAAGTATAAAACTATAGAAGATTCCAAAGGTAATGTTTCATCTCAATTATAAAATCAACAACTATTTGCATATTGATCGAATAGCTGCTTACTGCATAAAGCAAACAAGGTTTTATAAAGTTATAGTGTATTCTATATTTACATATATTTATTCTAGCTCAATTCTAGTTATTGAATGAGCTGGGAAGGTATAATTAAAATCTCCTTTTCCTACAAAAACATTACTTCTATTGATAGTGACATTATTGGGTTGATCTAATGTGTTCATAGAATATATACTTGAACCATTCATCGTTAACACTTTTGCTTTTTTAGCATGAGTATATTTGTCAAAAACTACATTTGTTGTCACATCACTATCTGGGCTTTGGTTAACAACTAATAGATTAACATTTCCATGATTATCTTTGGCAGCAATTGTAGATAATGCACCTACATTTGGAGAACTAGCACCTTTTGCAAGTTCAATTTGAGGATTATTTTTTATTTTTGTGCTAATTTGAGTCATTCCACCTAACTTAGACATCATTTCAATAGATAAACCTGCTGGTGTTGCAACAAAATTGTCGTCTTTTCCATTACTTATAATTGCAGCATTAAATCTTCGAGCTGTCGGTGCATCAGTTTCATCTGGGTTAAATGGAGTATCGTTAAGTAAAAATCTATGTGCAAGTGGAATTCCAATGTTCTGATATTGGATAAGCTCGCTTGCATTCAAAAGACCTTCTGATAAGTTTAAATGGAAAGCTTTATCTCCATCCTTTGGTATATTTCCTTGACCATGACCATATGCTGATGGAATGAGCGGAACATGCTTTCCAGCATAACCATCTATTTCATTTTGCATATTATTTAATTTAGTTTTTTGGAATTCTGGTGCGAGAAATAACTGTTTTGTAAATTCATCTACAGGAAGATTATTTTTCGGAAAACCATCTGTAAGTGGATGGTAGGCAACACCATCATATTGATATGTTGAACCCATTGCCTCAAAAAATCCAGTTTCTCCATCTTGTGCAGCAACCTTAATATTTGGATTAACAGCCTTTAGTGCTTTGTAATAATCAACAAATCCGCCATGAGGTCCTGATTTGTATGTAATTGTAATTTTACTTCCTTTAGCTGGAATTTTACCGTGTATACCATCACCAAATGTAATTTTACCGCTTTTATTTTCAATTGTATAAACCTCATTAATAGGTAAAGCTGTCTTTAAATTATATGTTTGTTTCCATTCAACTCCGTTGACGTAAACTGTTTGGCTTTCAGGTGCAACTGGTGGATAACTTGCATAGAAATCTTGATTTGCTGTTCCTTTGCTAATCGATGAATCAGGTGTTAAATCAGCATAACCAATAGTATCTTGATTCTCAAATAAGGTAGTACCACCAAAAGCATATAATGCTGATTTTATATTTGTAGCATTAGTTGTATGCTCTCCAATTTCAATAGGTTTACCATCGCGCCAATGAGTAGCTACAGTGAGGTCATCCTCGTTTCCAACATCCCACCAATTAAAATCATATGGTTTAGGGTGACCGTTCTTTGCTCTAAGAGCAGCCCAATAACTTGGATCATTAGGATCAGAAGAAGGATGTTCGCTTATTGGTGTTGTCATATAAGCCAAATACTGAGAAGCACTTTGTACATCATCCCTATTTATGTTTAGAATCATTACACCTTTGGCTCCGGTTTTGTCAAGTAAATCACCTATTTCATCAGGCCCAAAAGTTGAAGGCTGACCAGGTCCACCATCTCTTGCACGGTTCATAGGTCTCTGATCCATTGGGCCGATAGCACGTTTCCAATCAAAACAAGTTGCACTTATAGTACCACCTCCATATCTTATTGAAGTGATTCCTAACTGTCTTACCATTTTTGTAAATGAGTGATATGCCTTTCCGGTTTTTGGATTTGCAGCACCTTCTCCGTTCTTCGTCCAATTTATTATGGCTCCGAACAGTTCAGGATTTATAACTTTACCTTCCTCAGACACATTTATAGTAATTTGGCTTGAAGGTTGTTGTTCATTCGCATAACTAGTAGTTTGCAATGGAATAATAACTATAAATATGAGAGCTAGCAGCAACGCTTTTACTTTTATCTTTTTCATTGTAATATTCCCCCTTAAATTGATGTATTCTATATAACATTAATTTAAATTTAGCATTGTTCTACTGTTTCGTTAGAAACAAATGAAAATATTAAACTTATATAGCTGTAGATTAATAGTTATATATCTTACTGTTCATTCATTATATATTTATTAAATATTTAGCTAAATCTAGATATATAAAATATTATAGATAATATTTTCCGACAACAATATGCATGAGCATAAATAATAACATATAATATTTTTGCATGTGCACAAAGGCTTATTGTTTTTGTCTATAGAAATATACAATTATGGAGGTTATATGTGAATGTTTATTAATATTATTATAGAAAAGCTAAAAATGTATGCTCCAGAAAGCTACATTAACAATAAAAGTATAACTTTTATCCAATCTGTAAAATATTTAGAAAATACTATTACAGATTTTGTTCCCGATATACTTTATGTGGGGGAGATGTCAAATTTTCCAATTAATCACATTCACTTACATGAAGCTAATTTTTTAATTATATCCAAAGATAAATTGCCTCATTCTATTGCTAAGGAAATAAATTGCAATATAATATTTATTTCTAGCAATAGTATTGTATCAATTTTTAATTCCATTTTAGATATTTTTTCTGAATATCAAAGATTAAGCTATAGCTCCTCAAGAATGTTAGATGCTCTTTTACAAGATAATGGTCTTCAGAATATTGTTAATATTGGTTTTGAACTTATTGGGAACCCTATTTTTGTTAGAAATGCTAATTTGAATATACTTACTTTTACAGAAAATATTGAAGTTGATATTCCTGTATGGGAAAATATTAAATCACGAGGTTATCAAATATATAATAAATTGCACAAGTTTTTAACAAATGAAATATTAAGTTCTGCGATACCTATATACCTAAAATCGCCTAATAGCAGGTTCAATATTAGAGAAAAGACTGGAAATGAAATAACTGAAAATTCTAAGTCTGTGTTATATGTTAATTCTAATAAAAATATTAAGTTTGCTGAATCAAGAATATGGTCAAATATTTATTGTGGAAATAAGTTTTTAGGGCAAGCTGTAATACTTGAAGTATTTAAACCGTTTAAGGAAAGTGATATATCATTGATCAATCAGTTAAGTGCTACACTGTCTATAGAACTTCAGAAACACAAATATTATGAAACAACAAATGCAGACAATAGAGATTTACTAATCTTAGATTTACTAAATGAAAAAATTAAAAATCAAGAAGCCATTAATGAAAATTTAAAATTTGCTAATTGGAATTTAAACGAATGGCTGCGTATTATCAGTATTACTATGGAGCAAGAAAAAATATCATTAATTCAATTTAAGTTTATTCTGAATTTTTTGAAAAAAATTTTTCCAGACTCTGTATGTGTTTTATACGATGGAAATATTGTTATAGTAATTAATTACATTGACGATAAAACATTCCTTGAAAGTTATTCGAAAAAATTAAATACTTTTTTAGATGATCAGAACATATTTTGTGGAATTAGCAGACCATTTTCAAATTTAATTGATATTAGTAAGTATTATAAACAGTCACTTAAATCAATAGAATTAGGAAAACACTTAAATGGTGATAAATTTATTTTTTTCTATGATTCATATATTTTGCAGCATATTTTCTCTTTATGCTCTGGTAATGAATCACTTAAGGAATTTTGTCACCCTTCGCTTTTGGAACTTATTGATTATGATAAAAAGTATAATACAGATTATGTAAATACACTATATTCATACATAATAAATTTTAAAAATCAGACAGAACTTGCTAAATTAATGAATGTACATAGAAATACTTTATATTATAGAATTTCTAAAATAGAAGAAATAATTAATATTAACTTAAATAATATAGATGAATTTGTAAGTATTTACTTATCGTTCAAAATATTGGAATATACTGGTGGAAAAATTTTCAATCATAAATGAAAGGTATAATAGGCAAAAAGATTATTTGGATGTTTCTAGGCTAATGTAATATTAATAACATACATAAATTTAACTGTACGTCAAAGTAATCATACATGTTTTGTAAGTTAAATTATAAGCATGTTGAACTAATAAACAAAGGAGAGTAATTAATTATGAACTACTTTAAAAATTTAAAAATTTCTCAAAAATTGATATCAGCTTTTATTACGGTTGCAATATTAGTTGGTGTTGTTGGGGGGGTTGGATTAAGTAATATGAATAAAATTAACACTAATGCAATAAAAATGCATGATGAAAATTTAAATTCAATACAGTACTTGTATAATTTAAGACTTAATTTTGCTGAAATACGCACGGATGTTATAAGAATATTATTTCAAAGTAAAGGTGGTAATTTAGTTAATGCGGGTAAATCTTTACCTAAAGAGGTTGATTCTTTATTTGATGAAAACAGCAAGATTATGGAAACATATAATAATATACTAACTTCTGATGATGATAAGAAAGCTCTTTCTGAATTGAAGCAAAATCAAGATGTTTATAAAAAAGAGATGGATTCAATATCAAAGCTTATAGAGGAAAATAATTATGATGCTGCTAATGAAAAATTTAAAGGGAATGTTGTTAACGTTAGAAGATTTATAGAATCTACTCTAGATCAATTAATAGATAATAATATTGCTGATGCGGACAACTTTAATACTGCAAATAAATTAACATACAGAAATTCTTCATATATTACAACTGTTTTAGTAATATTAAGTTTTATTGTAGCAATTATACTTGGCTTAGCAATATCGATGCTAATTTCAAAACAGCTCAAAAAAGTTTTGAGTTTTGCTAATGCTCTTGGTGATGGTGATTTAACCCAATCGATAGAAATACAATCTAAAGATGAAATAGGAAATCTTGCAGTTGCTTTAAATAATGCAAAAAGCAATATACATAATTTAATTAGTGAATTAGTTAACAGTATTAGTGAAATTAGTTCTAAAAGTGAAGAACTTTCAGCAAATACAGAAGAGATATATTCTAAAATGGAACTTGTAAATAAATCTACAGAGCAGATATCAAAGGGAACTCAAGATTTAAGTGCTACTACAGAAGAAGTGAATGCTTCAACTGAGGAAGTAACTACGACTACAAATATTCTTTCGAAAAATGCTGCTGATACAATGATTTCTGTAAATGAAATAAAAGAACGTGCTATGGATATAAAGAATACTGCATCTCAAAACATAGAAGAAGGAAATTTGATTTACGAAAAGAATTGCTCTAATATAACACAGGCTATTGAAGATGCAAAGGTTGTTGAACAAGTTAAGATAATGGCGGATTCTATTGCAGATATAGCAGAACAAACTAATTTACTTGCTTTAAATGCCGCAATTGAAGCCGCAAGAGCTGGTGAACAAGGAAAAGGCTTCGCTGTAGTTGCTGATGAAGTTAAACAGTTAGCTGAACAATCATCTCAATCGGTAGAAAATATTAGAAGTATGGTGGCAAAAATTCAAAATTCAGTTGATAATCTTTCGAAAAGTGGACAAGACATTCTTGAGTTTATATCTAATAATGTAAAGCCTAATTACGAGTTTCTAATGAGTACAGGTCTTCAATATGAAAAAGATGCTGAGTTTATGAGTAATATAGTAAATAATTTTGCAGCTTCATCTAAGCAAATTGATGAGGTAATAATGCAAGTGAGCAGTGCAATTGAAAATGTGTCAGGAGTGGCACAGGAATCTGCAGCAGGTTCTGAGGAGATATTAGGAAGTGTTGATGAAATCACTCATGCTATTAATGAAGTTTCAAAATCATCTCAAGTTCAGGCAGAATTTTTACAGAAACTTAATCAAATGATACAAAAATTCAAGATATAATAAAAAATTAGAATAAATGCAAGCGTTAAAGAATTACGTGTGACAGTAAATTAATGTAAATGTAAAATAAACACAATGGGAAAATCTTTTTTTCTGTTGATCGCAACTTTATTATAGAAAGAATTGTTTGAAAGGATATATTAAAAGTAAAAAATAATCATAGAAAGAAGCGGATATAGATACTGAAACATTATATGTAGATAGTATTCTGTATAACATTAAGTAATTGTGGATTTTGAAGGTCACCATTCGACTCCACCAATGAAACCCATGACAGTGATGTCGTGGGTCTTTTTCTTACGTGTCCATTATGGGGTATAACAGCAGTAGGAACTTGTACTGCTATTATTAAGGTGGCGGAAGCTGATGGAAATAAAACTACTGCTTGTTCTGTTACTGATGTAGAAGAATTTTATATAATATTAACAGAATAAGATATATGAGTTCTATAATGGGAAAAATACTTATAAGTAAGCTCAGTCGATTATTAGTTGACATTAATAAATAATCTATAGTAAAATAAACTTGTATATTGACATATAATGTAATAATGGGTAATAAATGAAACTAATTCAAACTATAGTGTTAGTGAAAAAAGGACAAGCTCATATACAGTTATTGTAGTGATATTAATATTAATTTTAATATATATTCAGTACCTGGCACATGCCTAAGTATTGAAATAACTGTAAATTTATTTGTGGTAATATAGAAACTTTCTTAATTAAGAACGCAAAATAAGCGTTAAATAACTTATTTTTAAATCATAAGTGAGAAATTTATTTAAACTATATGGGGGGGATTATTATGAAAAAATTATTTTCTAGACATTTGATTTTTACAATGATATTTATTTTTATGATGTCTACAAATGCATTAGCAACAACAGTAAGTGTTGGTGCTGATGGAACAGCAAATTTTACAAATGCTCAGTTCTATGTATTAGGTTCATCGAATGTTACTACATATAACACTTCTTCTGGTACAACAGTATCTGGAGCAATTTATCCTGGTGATCTTTGCAAGGTGTTAGATGCTACAGGAACCTACTGGAAGGTTAGTTATCCAACATCAAAAGGTGCAAAGATAGCTTATGTAAATAAAGCAAATATCCTTAGCAGCACAAGTTATTCTAAAAGAATAAGCATAAGTGCCAATGAAACGGTCTATACTAAATCAGATATGAGTACTAGATTTGGTTCTGTTTATACTACAGATACGATATATATGTTATCTCCTATATCAAATGGTAAGGCGCAGATAATATACAATGTGTCAGGTGGTTATAAAATAGGCTGGATTTATACAACAACAACAACAAAAGATATCTTCGAAAAAGAGAGGATTAAATTCCCAAATGGAAAGTATTGGAATCACCCATTTGGAGGAAACAATCCTGATGGATATTCATCAACACCAAGTAGTCATTCAGGGCATAATTATTATGGTACCTGTGGTTGTAACAGTTATGATGGTGCGATACAATGTTATGGATTTGCTTTGAAAGTAGGAGCTGATTTGTACGGGAAATCACCAAGACAATGGACAAGGAGTACGTCAAAGAGTGATGTTTATAACCTAAGACCTGGAGATTATATCAGATTCAAAAATGACAGACATTCTGCTATTGTAACTGGAAGAGATAGTAATTACATATATGTTGTTGAATGTAATGTTGATGGAAGAAATGGAATCAGTTGGAATGGAAAATATAGCATTTCAACTGTGTATAGTACTTTAACTGAAATCCGTAAACATCCTTAGAATAGTAATCCCTAAAGTTATTGAACAAGAATAAAAGGATATTTGGGTTACTAAAAGATGACTTAAGGATTTGATGTTAATCAATAAAGTAATTCTGAAATAGCTAAAGTTAGTATAGTGCTAGCTTTAGCTATTTTACAATAGAAAACTAAAATATATTTATTCTGTAAGTGGCAACATTACAATATGCGAAGTTAATAAAGAAATATTATATTATAAGAATTATTCAAACAATCTATGTGAATTTCAAAGGGCACGCTTCGCCTCCACCAATGAAACCCTCGGCTAAATAAATTAGTCGAGGGTTCTAGTATTAGCTTCTTTACTTATTAAGTACAAACCTTAATGATTTTTAGCAAAATTATGGCCGCATTTCAATGTGAAAATAATTGATATTATAAAGATATTACACAAAGCATAGCCAAAAAAAAGACCTGTAAAAAATCTTTTCAAATTATTACTTTTATAATTAGTTAGTAATTGCATAAAACCATCTAAAATCAGTGGAGTCATTAAAAGTAAGTTGTATATTACATTGGGATGATATAAAGAAAATAGAAAAGGTGAACAAATCATTCCGATTAGCTCACCAGTGCATCTAGCACATATAGGAAATTTCTTGTTTCTAAAATAGAAAGATCTATCTGCTCTACAATGGCAGCCAAAAATAATTGGTAACCATTTATAAAAAAAACCTTTTTCCATTTTATAAACCAGACATAGCTCCAGCAGCTCCAAGCATAAACATAAGTACATAAAATACTATTATACAAATAACTGAAACTAAAGCTCCAATACCAGCTGCTTTTGATGTTCTTGGTTTAGTATCTTTCCAAACTAAAAATAAAACCAGTCCAACAACTGGAACACAACATCCTAATAATCCCCATGCAAAACCACCATTATCTACAACTGTTGGATTTAGATTTGTAGAAACTCCACAATGGATGCATACAGATGCCTTATCATCAATTTCTTTTCCGCAATTCTTACAAAACATTATAATTCCACCCCCTTAACATAGAAATTATATATAAATACTAACTAATTGTCAATATGTTAGAGTTATTGTAAAATTGTATACTTTTTTGGTTAAGTATGTTATATTCTTAAGAAATTACCAATACTCAATTTTAGCTTAATCATAAAAATAATATAAAAATGTATAGGAGTGAAGATGAAATTAATTGTTAAATGAAAGAAGATCAGGGCAGTGGATAACTAGAATTTGATATTTATGAACCTTTTAAGGGTAACTAAATGTGAGGTGAAATAAAATTGAATTTATATGGTCATAAAGTAAATCAGCTGGCTCGGAATTTTACAAAGAAATTAAATGAGAAAATTTCTCTTCTTGGTTTATATTCTTTACAATGGGCTATTATATTATATTTGCATGAAAAAAAGCAATGTATACAAATTCAATTGTGTAAATATCTCGGTGTAGAAGCGCCTACAGTTACTAGGACATTAACTAGGATGGAAGAAATGGGATTAGTAATCCGAAATGAGGGAAAAGATAAGCGTGAAAGACTTATAAAACTAACAGAAAAAGCGTATGAGATGTTTCCTAAATGGCATCAAGCTGCTCAAGATTTAAAAATAGAGGCTATAAGTAACATTGATAGAGATTAACTAGAGATTTTTAATAATATTTTAGAAAAAATGGGAATAAATCTTATGAACTTAAAAACTGCGTATAATACAGCATTAGGTGAGATTCCTCATAATGAGGAAATGCTTGAAATGATGTGGCCAGTATTTTTCTCCTTAGAACATGTTAGCTAATTGCTTGATCAATACTGCCCAACAAAGGGGAATTTAAGTTTATCTGATGAAGATTTAGCACAACTATTGCTTGTATTAGAAACAATGGCAACATCTATTGAGCAGAAAAAAGCAATAAAACCTAAAAGACTCACTATTATAGAAGAAATATCTCAAATTTGTGAAGAAATTAATTCAGTTCAAGAA
The DNA here is from genome assembly GCF_014836335.1 of Clostridium cibarium. GTDB lineage: Bacteria > Bacillota > Clostridia > Clostridiales > Clostridiaceae > Clostridium > Clostridium cibarium. Next base: position 133,777 of record NZ_JACSRA010000009.1, on the reverse strand, counting down.
GCACTGACTATGAAGAGTGCGTGGTAAAAAAATTAATGATTAAACTTGCAAAAGATGATCAATATTTTGGTAGGAAACGTGCAATGATTCTTTTTAAAAATCCAGAAGATGTACTTATAGCTAAAAGCTTTCTTAAGCCTGTGGTATTTTTTATACAAAAATATAAAAAATATATTGAAATGCAATAACATATAGTGTATTATATAAACATAAACACGTGTTCACACAGTAGAATCTTAGTATGAGTTCTAAAATAAAAATATAAATTATAGTAGTTTTAAATTATTATATTTACTATATGGCGGTAATAATCATGATTTGAACTAGTATTGTGAAAAGAATAGTTATATACAACAAAAAAAATAAATTTTTTTAAACGCTAATAAACGCGCGTTTATTAAACAGAGATTTATGAACATATTATGATATTTAAATAATGAATGTTAATGAAGTTATATGAAGCTTATAAAAGTCATCATATTAAAATCATTAAATTTGAGGAGAGATGTTATGAGAAAATATAATTTAGGAATTGATATAGGAGGAACTTTTATCAAATATGCTTTAGTAGATGAGCACTATAATATTCAAAAAAAGTGGAAGAACAAAACTATCAAATTTCCTAATAAAGATGATTTGTATGATTATATATGCTCTAATGTAGATAATATTGATGAAATCAATGTAATCGGTGTCAGTGCGCCGGGACTTATAGATAAAAAATCAAATGTAAAATCATATGCGGCTCCTAATATTACTGTTATGTATGATACAAACATAAATGATGAGATTATGAAAAGAATGGACAAAAGAGTTGTATCAATAAATGATGCGAAAGCAGCAGGATTGTGTGAATTTCAAATTGGAAATGCAAAAGGGAGTGAATCAGCGGCATTTTTAATTATAGGTACAGGAACAGGTGGTTGTGTATGCGATCAAAATGGTGTTATATACGGTAAGGATTCATATGCAGGAGAATTTCATAATATTCCTTTTGTAAACGATAAGACTAAGGAAATTCAAAAAATGGGTGATTATTCATCAATAACGGGGCTAATAAACATATATAATAGCAAAGTTAATGAAAACGATTATCTCAAATATGGACAAGAAGTATGTAAGAAATATTTAGAGGGAGATGAAATAGCAGAAGTTTCAATTGAAGAATGGATAAAAAACATAGTAATTCAATTAGTGGCTATAACTGTTTTTTACAACCCTGAAATTATATGTATAGGCGGTGGAATATCAGAATCAGATTGGTTTATAGATAAAATCAAGAAAGAGTATAAAGATATTTGTACTAAATATTTTGAAGCAGATTTTATTACTACAGAAATTGAACGATGTATGTATAATAATGATGCAAATATACTAGGAGCTATTATAAATGCAAATATAAAATAATAATGGATTTCTTAATATAAAAAGAGCAATAGTCATGATAAAGATTGGAAATAGACAAAATTATAATAGATTATAAATTAAGATTGTAGGGGGATGATTAAGTGATATATGAAAAAGTAGAAAAATTCAAAGATGATTTCTTATGGGGATCAGCATCAGCTGCTTATCAGATTGAAGGTGCATGGAACAAAGATGGAAAAGGTGAAAGTATATGGGATTTATATACGAGAATCCCTGGTACAACTTATAAAGATACAAATGGAAACATAGCAGTAGATCATTATAACAGATATAAAGAAGATGTAGCGTTAATGGCTGAAATGAAGTTAAAGGCCTATAGATTCTCAATTGCTTGGAGCCGTATATATCCTAATGGAAGAGGCGAAATAAATGAAGATGGATTAAAGTTTTATGAAAACTTAATAGATGAATTAATAAAAAATAATATAAAACCAATAATTACATTGTATCATTGGGATCTGCCACAATATTTACAAGATTTATATGGCGGATGGGAATCAAGAGAGATAATTAAGGATTTTGATGAATATTGCATAACACTATTTAAGAGATTTGGTGATAAGGTAAAATACTGGGTAACGCTTAATGAACAAAATGTATTTTTAACATTAGGTTATCTGACAGCATTACACCCACCAGGTGTTAAAGATCATAAAAGAATGCTACAAGCTAACCATATTGCCAATATAGCGAATGCAAAAGTTATTGAATCATTCAGAAATTATGTACCAAATGGAAAAATTGGGCCAAGCTTTGCATTTGGACCTACTTATCCATACAGCTGTAATCCAGAAGATGTTCTGGCAGCAGAAAATGCAGAAGATTTAAATTGTAACTGGTGGCTTGATGTTTATTGCAAAGGTATATATCCAGCATTTGCATTTAAATACTATGAGAGATTAGGAATAGCACCATTAATTGAAGATGGTGATTTAGAACTATTGAAAAGAGCAAAACCAGATTTTATAGGTATAAATTATTATCAGACTGCTACTGTTGCAATGAATCCATTAGATGGAGTTGGTGCAGCTGAAAGCATGAATAATACAGGAAAAAAAGGTACAACAAAAGAAAGTGGAATCCCTGGTGTATATAAAAACGTAAAAAATCAGCATTTAAAAACAACAAATTGGGATTGGGCAATTGATCCTACAGGATTAAGAGTTGGACTTAGAAGATTAACAAGCAGATATAATCTTCCTATATTAATTACTGAAAATGGTCTTGGGGAATTTGATAAGCTGGAGGAAAATGAAGTTGTAAATGATGATTATAGAATAGAGTATCTTAAAGAACATATTAAAGTATGTAAAGAAGCAATCGCAGATGGAGTTAATCTTTTAGGATATTGTACTTGGTCGTTTACAGATTTATTGAGCTGGTTAAATGGATATCAGAAGCGTTATGGATTTGTATATGTAGATAGAGATGAGAATGATGAAAGGGAATTAAAAAGAATTAAAAAGAAAAGTTTCTATTGGTATAAGGATGTTATAAGTACTAATGGAGAAGAATTATAAAGCTTAAGCCAATAATTGAATTTTATATAAACATTAGACAAAAATATTGTTAGGAGTGGTTAATTATGAAAAAAATATTATTAGTATGTTCAGCAGGGATGTCTACAAGCTTGTTGGTAACTAAAATGCAAGCTGCAGCTAAAGAAAAAGGTATTGAAATAGGAATTGAAGCTCTCCCAGTAGCTGAATGCAGTACAGTTATTGATAGTGTAGATATAGTTCTTTTAGGACCACAAGTTCGTTTTCAAAAACCACAAGTTGAAAAACTTGTAAGTGGAAGAATACCAGTAGAAGTAATAGATATGAGAGCGTATGGAACTATGAATGGAAAAGTAATCTTAGAAGATGCACTTACTAAAATTAAATAAAAAGGAGTAAATAACTATGAGTATTGTTGAGAAATTTCAAGGTTTAATTGAAAGAATGTTAGTCCCTCTGTCATCAAAACTAAATTCACAGAGACATATATGCGCAGTGAGAGATGCGTTTATATTATCATTCCCATTAACTATGGCAGGATCTCTTATGGTATTGCTTAATAATGTTTTGTTATCGCCAGATGGATTTATTTTAAAGATATTGAGATTAGATAAGGTTTTTGAGAATATTGGACAATATCAAGCAATATTTAGTCCAGTTTTAAAGGGTTCAGCAGATATATTTGCAATACTAATAGTGTTCTTAATCGCAAGAAACCTTGCGAAACAGCTTAAGGGTGATGATTTATTAACAGGTATGACTGCAATTTCTGTTTACTTTATAATTTATCCAGATTATTTCAATTCAGAAGGTGTAAATTATATCACAACAAAGTATACAGGCGCTCAAGGATTATTCGTAGCTATAATAATTGGATTACTAGTCGGCGAATTGATGTCAAGATTATCACAATCTAAAAAACTAGAAATTAAAATGCCAGAACAAGTACCTCCAGCAGTAGCAAGATCATTTAAAGTATTATTACCTATAATTATAACAACTATGTTATTTTCAATTGTAAACTTTTTCGTTAAAAAAATAGCACCAGGTGGATTACATGAATTAATTTACAGCATTATTCAGACACCATTAACAAAGATGAGTCAAAGTATAGGTTCTGTAATAATATTATCATTCTTATCTCAAGCACTTTGGGTTATGGGTATACATGGACCTAATACTATAGCAGCAATACGTGATACTATGTTCTCAGAAGCTGGCAATGCAAATCTTTCATATGTAGCTCAGCATGCTACTGCATGGGGAGCACCTTACCCAATAACATATAGCGGATTAGCTAGTGCTTTCTCTGAATATGGAGGATCAGGATGTACATTAGGTTTAGTAATATCTATTTTAATATTCAGCAAAGCAAGGGAACAAAAAAGTATAGCAAAACTTTCTTTTGCACCAGGATTATTCAATATTAATGAAATGGTTATATTTGGTTTGCCTATAGTTTTAAATCCAATTTACATAATTCCGTTTATATTAACACCTTTGGTAAATATTTTAATAGGATATATATCTATTATGGTTTTGAAAATAATACCACCAGTAGTATATGGAATTCCATGGACAACACCAGGACCATTAATGCCTTTCTTGGGAACAGGTGGAAACATTATGGCGTTAGTTATAGGCTTTATCTGCCTTGCAGTTAGCGTGTTAATATATGCACCTTTTGTAATTGCAGCAAATAAAGCAGAAGGAATAGAAGATGAAAATGAAAAGGATTATGAAAATAATGGAGAAATAGTAGAATCAATTTAAAATATTTTTAATAAGGTAGGAGAGTTACATATGGAAGGAATTGAATTAATAGCCTTTGAAATAATAAGTAACGTTGGAATGGCTAAATCACTAGCTCTTGAAGCGTTAAGAGATGTACGAGAAGGCAGATATGATGAAGCAGAAAAAAAGATGTCTGAAGCATCAGAGTATCTTGTAAAGGGTCATCATGCACATACATCATTGATACAAAAGGAAGCAGCAGGAGAAAAAGTGGAATTTTCATTAATAATAATGCATGCAGAAGATCAAATGATGGCGGCAGAAACAATCAAATCGTTGGTTGAAGAAATGATAGAAATATTTAAAGAGTTAAAGAAATAAAAAGTAGATATTTAAAGGATGTATCTGATATTTTCTCTGATACATCCTTTAAGTTTTTATAATTATGTAGTTTTTATGATGATGATTAGATGTATTTGTTTTAACATGGTAGTGTACAGTATGCTTATTGGTAAAAGTTATTGAAAAATATATACTAATATTATAATATATAGTATGAACACGGGTTTATAAGTGGAGGTATTAAAAAATTATGAATAGTAGTGACATTGCAAAACTTGCAGGAGTATCACGTAGTACAGTATCTAGAGTTATAAATAATTATTCAAATGTTCCAGAGGAAACAAGAGAAAAGGTCTTGAAAATAATTAAAGAATATGACTATGTGCCACATGCTTCGGCTAGAATGCTTGCAGGAAGTAAAAACAAAGTTATTGGATTATTTATTATAGATATGGTATATAGATCATATGGATTAAAAAGTAGAATTACAAAAAGTCCATATTATTTAGAATTTACTAGTTCGGTAATAGAAACTGCTAGTGAAATGGGATATACAGTTCTTGTTTATATAATACATAATGTACAAGGGTATGAGAAGATTAAAGAATGTTTTTATAATAAAACAATTTCTGGTGGTATATTTATAGGACAAAATGATGATGATAAAGTAATAAAAAAAATAATTGATGGTGGATATAAGGTTGTATTAGTTGATCAGTCAATTAAACCTGATGACGTTTCTTATAAAAAATGTATGATAGTAAATGCTGATAATTATGGTGGTGCATATAATGCTACAAAGTATTTTATAGATCTTAATCATACTGAAATAGTACATATTACAGGTGGAACAGGTAAATTTTCATCAAAGGATAGGATTAGAGGATATAAAAAAGCATTGGAAGAAGCAGGTATACCTATAAATAAAAACTTGATTATAAATAGTGAATTTATTGAAGATGGTGGATATAATGCTGTTAAGAAACTATTTAACAAAAATATCAAGTTTACAGCTATTTTTGCAAGTAATGATAAAATAGCTTTTGGAGCTATAAAGGCAATAAAAGAAGCAGGACTTAGAGTGCCAGAAGATATTTCAGTAATAGGATTTGATGATATTGAAGCATCAAAATATTTTAATCCACCACTTACTTCAATGAAAATGGAGCTAGTACAAATGGCAGAATTAGCAACAAAATCTATTATTACATCAATAGATAATAATGTGGTATTTTCAGCTAATTATGTTATTCCAGTTAAGTTTGTAGAAAGAAAAAGCTGTTATGATAATAATTCAAAATGATTATATGAATTTTTTTAGAACTTATAGTAATATATTCTTGATTATTAATCATAAAAAACACCTTTTAGTGAAAATTTTATTGTTGCAGATAAATTTTACGCTAAATAGGTGTTTTTTTTATGACTTTTTATATGTTTAAATTAAATTTTTTCTTAAAATAGATATTTCTAATTATATAGGAATTTAATAGTTGCAAGTTAAATAAAAATATTATTAAGTATCAATACTAAAATCTCAAATTCAAGATACATCATCAATGCAGAGGGTAATCGCAAAAGAAGAGATAAATAATTTAACTTTTAATGAAAATATTTAAATAGTGTATTGACAATTACAATTAAATTGAATAAAATTTAATTGCAACCTATATAAAATTCTTATATAGGTTCCTTAATACTTTTAAAAAGATAAAATTAAGTTTTTTAAAACTTAATTAGTTTACTAATAAAAAATAATAATATATTGGAGGGATAGGTTATGAAAATTTTAGCCTTAGAATTTTATAATAATGGAAGAATGAAGGAAGCGTTTGCTTTAGGAGGATCTCTTGAAAAAGAAAAGATTGATACTACTAAAGAATATCCTGCAAGTTTGCAAAACTATTTGATCGATACAGGGAGTGAAGTTATATTAGTTGATACAGGGCTTCCTGTTGAAACACCTGACTTTGAAGATAAGCCTGATCAAGCACTTTATATGGGAGAAAAGGTTGCAAACTTTACAGAAGCATTAAAAAATATAGGATATGAGCCAAAAGATGTTAATAAAATTATTTTAACTCACAAACACCCTGATCATGCTGGTGAATTAAGATTATTTGAGCATGCACAAATTTATATTTCACGCATTGAAGCTGATGCTATGAAGATAAATGGTGAAAATATAATTAAGGTTGATTTTACTGATGGTAAATATAAAAACTTTGCAGAAAGTCAAATTATAAGCGAAAATATTATAATGTTGCCAGCTTATGGACATACTACTGGTAACTCATTAGTTATTGTTGAAAATAACGACTTAAATTATATGATTCATGGTGACGTAACTTATACTGATGAAGCTTTAAGGAGAAATAAATTATCTGTAGTTTTCGAGGATAAGGACTTGGCACAACAAACATTAGAAAATGTAAGAACTTTTGTTAAAGAAAATGACACTGTTTATTTAGGTACTCATACTCCTGAAGCTTTGGATTCATTACAAAATAATATTATTATGAAACTATAAAAATATAATCTATTTTTTACTTAGTTAAAATATTTTATGGAGGGACTATTTATGAATAATACAATAAATACAATGAAAAATCATAGATCAATAAGACAATATTTAGATAAAGATGTTTCAGATGAATTAATCGATGAAATTGTCAAAAGTGCTCAAGCTATGCCTAACTCAATAAATGGACAACAAACATCTGTTATAGTTGTAAGAGATAAAAAGAAGAGAGAAAAATTAGCAGAACTCGTTGGTAATCAAGAATATGTTGCAAAAGCTCCAGTATTCTTAGTATTTGTGATGGATTTCTATAGAACTTATCTTGCAGGTGAAAAAACTGGTCTTAAGCAAGTAATTCATGAAGATATAGAAGGTATTCTTGCAGGAGGTGTAGATGTTGGAATAGCTTTAGGAGCGTCTGTTGTTGCTGCCGAATCATTTGGACTTGGCACAGTACCTATTGGAGGTATCAGAAAAAATCCAGAAGAAGTTATAGAAATATTAGGATTACCTAAATATACTTTTCCAATGGTAGGTTTAGTTATTGGATATCCAGCCGATGAATCACATAAAAAACCTAGAGTTCCTTTTGATAGCTTTAAGCATAACGAAAGTTATGATATAAAAGCTGTTGAAGATTCAATTAATGTTTATGATGAACAAATGGATGAATATTTAAAGGAAATTGGAAGATCTGAGCAAGAGACAAATTGGAGTACTTTCACTTCAAGAATTTATCAATCAGTTTATTATCCTAAAGTTAAAGAGGCTATTAATAAACAAGGATTAAAAACTAAGTAATTGGTATATAAATTATTTATAATTATGGTGGATTTTAAAGATCATGCTTTGTTTCCATCATGAAACCCACGATAATACAGAGGTGTATTGTTGTGGGTTTTATGTTTTTTAGAGAAAATGAGAGTTAGTTATATTTAGGCTGCAAGTATATTCGAAGAATTATATAATATCTTTAATTCAATATACTAAATTGAATTATTTGCATCCACTGTCTAAGTGAGAATAATATTTAATAGACCAAGACTCAATTTCTTTAATGATTTTAGTAAGGTCTCTTCCTTTTTTAGTAAGATAATATTCAACTTTTGGTGGGATTTCAGGATAAATATGTTTATTTATTAAGTCGTCATTTTCTAATTCTTTAAGCTTTTCATTTAATACCTTTTGACTTATTCCCTTAGTTATTCGTTGAAGCTCTAAGAATCTTTTAGGTTCATCATATAAATGACATAATAAAACTGCCTTCCATTTACCCCTGATAAAATCCATTGCAAAATCTAATAAACATACATAGTGCCTACCATTATAATTTATCATTTGCTTACCTACCTTTAATCTTTTATATTTAATAAAACTTGATTAACCATGCAGTAGAATTACAGTATATACCAAGTAACTTCATAATAACAAATTTCTAAATTAAAATAAACATATATTATTTTTAAGTGAAATTTTACTTTATACTAACATAGATATTGCAATAAATCTTACTTAAAGGTAAGTAATCTAACTAAAAAGTGCGTACTTGTTACCTATATTAGTGAACCATATAATAAACATATGTTTGGAAATAAATTATATGGAGGTATATATATGAAAGTAGTTGTTTTTAATGGAAGTCCTAAAAAGAATGGAAATACTTATGAGGCAATAAAGGTCGTAGTAGCAGAGTTAGAGAAAGAAAATATAGAGGTAGAGATTATTCATGTTGGAAATAAGATAATACGTGGATGTGTTGATTGTGGAGGATGCAGTAGAAACATGAATGAAAGATGTGTTATGCAGAATGATGAGGTTAATGATTGGATTCAAAAGATGAAGGAAGCTGATGGAATTATTCTAGGTTCTCCTGTACATTATTCAGCTATACCAGGAACCATGAAATCATTTTTGGATCGTGCATTTTTAGTTACATCTGTGAATAATGGAATGCTTAGACATAAGGTAGGGGCTAGTGTGGTGGCAGTAAGAAGATCCGGTGGTGTTCCAACATTTGAACAGTTGAATAATTATATCAATTATTCAGAGATGGTAATACCATCATCAAATTATTGGAATGTAGTTCATGGCAGAGAACCAGGGGAAGCAGTACAGGATCACGAAGGGATGCAAATTATGAGTGTTCTAGGAAAGAATATGGCATGGTTATTGAAGGTTATTGATTCTGGTAAAAATAATGTAAAGGAAAATGAAAGAGAAGATAAAATATTTACCAACTTCATAAGATAAGCGTTGAAGGTAAATGTAAATAAACTATGCAATAAAGATCTCTACGGGTGTACAGCAAATTGATTCATGACTGTAAAATGATAGAGTGAAGATCCAGATGAATATTATGGATATGATAGATAGAGTTGATAGAGCATACTTCTCCTCCACTATGAAACCCACAAAGTCCAGTATTCGGATATTGTGGGCTTTTTGTTTTTTCTTAAATTGAAAGAAGTATTGGTTTATCTCATTGAGTATTACAATATTTCCTTTCCTAAAATGAAAACTTTCTTTATATTAATATCATCATCAAATAGTATTAAATCAGCATCATAACCTTCTTTAATTTGCCCTTTATGATCATCTACTTTACAATGTCTAGCTCCGTTGAATGAAGCCATCTTCACGATTTCATGTAGAGGTAAGTCTGAATTTTTATATACGTTTCTAACTGCCTTATCAATAGTAAGTACAGAACCTGCTAAAGCTCCATTTTCTAAACGGGCTTCATCATTGTTTACTATAACTTTTTGTCCACCTAATGAATATTCTCCATTTGGCATGCAACAAGCCATCATAGCATCAGATATTAACAACACATTGTCAGTCCCCTTTTGCTTATATGCAATTCTTAAAGCTGGATATGAAATATGAATTCCATCAGCAATTGTTTCTGTAGTTATATTGCTGTCAAAAATAGCCCCTACAGCTCCTGGATTTCTATGATTTAAAGGTGTCATTGTATTGTATAAATGAGTTGAATGACTAGCGCCACACTCTATTGCTGCAATCATTTCTTCGTAAGTTGCATTTGTATGACCTAGTGAGCAGATAACTCCGGTATCTGATATGTACTTGATAAGTTCTTTGGCACCATCAATTTCTGGTGATAGGGTTATGGAAACAATAATACCTTCATAATCTTTTACTATGCCCTTATAAGTTGAAATAGACGGGGATAGAATATGTTTAGGATTTTGTGCGCCAATTGCTTTTGGACTTACAAAAGGACCTTCTAAATGAACGCCTAAAACATGTGCTCCTTCAGAACCAATTTTCTTCAGACTTTTTATAACACCTAATGATTTTCTGATATCTTCTATAGAAACAGTCATAGTAGTAGGGGTAAAGGCAGTTGTTCCATGCTTAACTATTGTTTTAGCAATGGTATTGATTGCTTCACTGGTACCGTCCATTGTATCATAACCACCTGCACCATGAATATGAACATCAATAAAACCAGGTGAAACATATAATCCTTTTGCGTCTAATGTATTTTCATCGTGGTATTTAGCGGGATTTATTTCTTTAATTTTTCCGTTTTCTATAAGAATTGAGCCTTTTTCTATTCTATCTAGATAAATAATATTGCAATTTTCTATTATCATATTATGCTCCTTTAAGTGTAATTTCTTATGTTGTACAACTGGATATTGCCAGTTGTTTATATTAAGTATATATGATTAGTAAAGGAATTTTCAAGTGCATATTGACACAAATATAATAATTAATTATAATTTTATTGTAGTGATAATTACCACTTTAGTATAAATTTCTATAGCTGGTATGGTTAAAGGAATTCCTTTATTAAACAATTCATGTTTTATTTTATATTAAGTAAGGGTATAATAATCATAAACTGCTAGAACTAAAAGAGGTGCATTTATGATTGAAATTGATAAGAAGTTGACAATTCCGTTATATGTTCAGCTAATGAATATTCTTATTGAAAAAATACAAAATGAAATGGAAGAACATGATAAATTGGATTCTGAAAGAGAAATTTGTAAAAAGTATGGGGTTAGTAGGACAACTGTAAGGGAAGCTTTAGATGAGTTAGAAAAGAACAAATATATTTATAAAGTACAAGGAAAAGGAAATTTCATATCTCCTAGAGTAGTAGAACAAGATTTAATAAAAGTTTCGTCCTTTACAGAAGAAATGAAAAAGCATGGAAAAAAACCGACTTCAAAATTGTTAAACTTTGAGATTATTGAAGCCAGTAATGAAATATCTACAAAATTAAAAATAGAAAAAAATGAACTCGTATTTAAGATCTCAAGAATAAGGATTGCAGATGATATCCCGATGATATATGAAACAACATATTTGCCATATGAAAGATTTGAAGAACTAACTAAAGAAATGATTGAAAAATTTTCGCTGTATGAATTGTTAAAGAATACTTTCAATGTAAATATTACATCAGCAGAGGAAGTGATTGAGAGTGTTTTAATAAATAAATTGGAAAGCATTTATTTGAAAATACCTCAAGGACAAGCTGGATTAAAATTTGAAAGAATAGTATATGAGCAAAAGGGAATCATTGAATATACTATAACTATAGCAAGAGGAGACAAGTATAGGTATAGGGTTTGTTTAACTAATTAACAACAAAGGAGAGTATTATAAATGAAGTTACTAGTAGTTAAAGATTATGAGGAAATGAGCTCTGTTGTATCTGAAATATTTAAAGATATAATCACTGAAAAAGCAGATGCTGTTTTAGGGCTTGCAACAGGAAGTACTCCAATTGGATTGTATAAAAAACTTATAGAAATGAATAAAAATAAAGAAATAGATTTTAGTAATATAAAAACAGTAAATTTAGATGAATACGTTGGACTTGGAGAAGAAGATCCTCAAAGTTATCGATATTTTATGAATAACAATTTGTTTAATCACATAAATATAGATAAAGCCAATACATTTGTTCCAAATGGCTTAGCAGAAGATCTTGAAAAAGAAACTAAAAGTTATGATGAAAAAATAGAGGAATTAGGTGGTATTGATATACAAATTCTCGGAATTGGAAGCAATGGCCACATTGCATTTAATGAACCAGATGATTTTTTGATATCAGAAACACATGTAACTAATTTAGCTAAAAGTACTATCGAAGCAAATTCAAGATTTTTTAAATCAATAAATGAAGTGCCTACTAGGGCTATAACTATGGGAATTGGACAAATAATGAAAGCAAAAAAAGTATTACTGTTAGTAAAGGGAGAAGATAAAACAGAAGTTATAAAGGAATTATTAGATGGAAATATTACAACAAATAATCCTGCAACAATGTTAAAATTACATAAAGATGCAACTATAGTAATAGATGAAACAATGAAAAATAGAATTAAAAAATAAAATTAAAAAAAGTTAAGAAATATGTTGCATATTGGAGAATAGAATGTTATTATGAAAACGTAGCCATAAGAAAGGAATCTAATAAAGATTCCTGAATATATTATAAAAATAATAATAATATCTAGCGTGTTACTGATTCGATCAGGCATAAGCATAGGTAAATAAAATAATTTAGTATTTGTTTGTTATATTACAAGTTTTGTACAGTCTTACAAGGTATCATCATATTTTTTTTATGATTCAATTTTAGTGTACAAGTAGTGTAATGAGATTTAAACATATATTATTGGGTTTTATTTCTGAATGCTTATGCCTTTTGTTTTTGTAGCAAATAAAAAATAGGAGGTATAAAAATGGTAGGAATTATTCTTGCTAGTCATGGAGACTTTGCTAAAGGCATATTGCAATCTGGAGCAATGATTTTTGGAGAACAAGAAAACGTAAAAGCTGTTACGTTGATGCCTAGTGAAGGACCTGATGATATTAAAGCAAAAATGAAAGATGCAATTTCATCCTTTGACAACCAAGATGAGGTTTTATTTTTAGTTGATCTTTGGGGTGGTACACCATTCAACCAAGCGAATACTCTATTTGAAGAACATAAAGATAAATGGGCAATCGTAGCTGGTTTGAATTTACCAATGCTGATTGAAGCTTATGGTTCACGTCTTTCAATGGAATCTGCACAGGAAATTGCAGCTTTTATTTTAAATTCAGCTAAAGAAGGAGTTAAAGTTAAGCCTGAGGCATTGGAACCAGTAGATACTGGTAAATCTAATGTAGCTTCAGCGGGGCAATCTAATGCAGGTGCACCTGGAACATTTGAATATGTTTTAGCTAGAATCGACTCTCGTTTACTTCATGGTCAAGTAGCAACTGCTTGGACAAAAACTGTAAATCCTACACGAATTATCGTAGTGTCAGATGCGGTGGCTAAAGATGAGCTTCGTAAGAATTTAATCACACAAGCTGCTCCTCCAGGGGTTAAGGCTCATGTTGTACCAGTTGATCATATGATTAAGCTTGCAAAAGATGATCAACATTTTGGTGGACAACGTGCAATGCTTCTTTTTGAAAATCCAAAAGATGTACTTAGAGCAGTAGAAGGTGGAGTCCCTTTGAAAACGGTTAATGTTGGTTCGATGGCTCACTCTATAGGTAAAGTTCAACCAAACAAAGTTCTTGCTTTCAATCAAGAAGATATTGATACTTTCAATAAGCTTAAACAATCTGGACTTAATTTCGATGTTCGTAAAGTACCAAATGATTCAAAGGGAAATATGAACGAAATACTTAAAAAAGCACAAGAGGAATTAAATAAAATAAAATAATCTAATAATTTAAATAAAAAGGAGGATTAATAATCGTGACTTTAAATATAATTCAAATAATATTAGTCATTATTGTAGCATTTCTAGCTGGTGTAGAAGGTATTTTGGATGAATTCCATTTTCACCAACCAATAATTGCTTGTACGTTAATCGGCTTAGTTACAGGTAACTTAGTTCCATGCTTAATCTTAGGTGGTATGCTTCAAATGATTGCCTTAGGTTGGGCAAATATAGGTGCTGCCGTAGCACCAGATGCAGCATTAGCATCTGTTGCATCTGCAATCATCCTAGTTCTTGGAGGACAAGGTAAAGAAGGAGTTACTTCAGCAATCGCTATTGCTGTTCCTCTAGCAGTTGCAGGGTTATTATTAACTATTATTTGTCGTACTATTGCTACAGCATTTGTACATTTTATGGATTCTGCTGCTAAACAAGGAAATCTAAAAGCTATCGAAATGTGGCAAATCGCTGCTATTTGTATGCAAGGTATACGTATTGCAATTCCAGCAGCATTGATCTTAGCAATTGGCGCTGGTCCTATTAGTTCATTACTTGATTCTATGCCTGCTTGGTTAACAGATGGTTTAGCAATTGGTGGTGGAATGGTTGTAGCTGTTGGTTATGCAATGGTAATCAACATGATGGCTACAAAAGAAGTATGGCCATTCTTTGCAATCGGTTTTGTATTAGCAACTGTTTCACAAATTACACTTATCGGATTAGGTGCAATAGGTGTAGCATTAGCTCTTATTTACTTAGCACTTGGTAAACAAGGTGGCTCAGGCAATGGTGGAGGCTCAAATACAGGAGATCCATTAGGCAATATCATAGATAATTACTAAGAAGGGAGAGGAAACGAAAATGTCAAAAGAATTAAAATTAACAAAAAGAGATCGTATTTCTGTTTGGTTCCGTTCATTTTTCCTTCAAGGTTCTTGGAACTATGAAAGAATGCAAAACGGTGGTTGGGCATTTGCAATGATTCCCGCAATCAAAAAATTATATAAAACTAAAGAAGATAGAGCAGCTGCATTAGAACGTCACTTAGAGTTCTTTAACACTCACCCATATGTAGCTTCACCAATTATTGGTGTAACATTGGCTTTAGAAGAAGAACGTGCAAATGGTGCACCAATCGATGATGTAACTATTCAAGGGGTTAAAGTTGGTATGATGGGACCTTTAGCTGGTATCGGAGATCCAGTTTTCTGGTTTACTGTTAAACCAATTTTAGGGGCATTAGCTGCTTCTCTTGCTATGACTGGTAACATTCTTGGACCACTTATTTATTTCTTTGCTTGGAATGCAATTCGTATGTCATTTATGTGGTATACACAAGAATTTGGTTACAAAGCAGGATCTCGTATTACTGATGATTTATCAGGTGGTTTACTACAAGATATCACAAAAGGAGCATCCATCCTTGGTATGTTCATTTTAGGATCATTGGTTAATAGATGGGTATCAGTTAAATTTGCGCCAGTAGTATCATCCGTTAAATTAAGTGATGGTGCATTCATTGATTGGAGCAAACTTGCTGATGGAGCAGAAGGTGTTAAACAAGCTCTATTACAACAAGGATCTGGTATGTCATTAACTGATACTAAGGTTACAACGCTTCAAAATAACTTGGATTCATTAATTCCTGGACTTGCAGGATTATTAATTACACTTCTTTGTATGTGGTTACTTAAGAAGAAAGTATCTCCAATTGTTATTATTCTTGGGTTATTTGTAATTGGTATTGTATTCCACTTAATCGGTTTAATGTAATATTTTTTACTTAGCCTAGGCTTTTATAGCCTGGGCTTTTTTAACCACTTTTAATGGACTTTGGAATAATTGATAGAAATATATATAGAATATATAATAAAAGTATATAATTAAAAATAAATGTGTGTATAAGTAGAAAAGAGGTAGATTAGATGGTTCAATCACTCAATACAAAGGTGGATCTAACAATTGATGCAACAGCTTTTACTGGCTTTTCAGATTATGGCAAAATTATGATTGGTGACAAAGGCTTTGAATTCTATAATTCTCGTGATATTAGTAAGTTTATACAAATTCCTTGGGAAGAGGTTGACTATGTCATTGCATCCGTATTGTTTAAAGGAAAGTGGATTCCACGATATGCAATCCGAACGAAGAAAAATGGTACATATACTTTTGCTTCTAAAGATTCAAAAAAAGTACTTCGTGCTATTCGAAATTATGTTGACCCAGATCATATGGTTTATTCGTTAAGCTTTTTTGATGTAGTGAAACGAGCGGTGAAATCCATATTTAAGAAGAGTTGATTTAGATGCTTTATATAATTTTATGATTTATAATTAGGCATATACATAAGTTAACATAGTATTAGAAAATAAAATTAATATGTAAAACATAATATATTTTACTTGACAATTTACAGCAATGATTTTATACTTTAATAAAAAATTTAATAATAAAACCTTTTTAGGATGTGGATTTTTCTAGAGAAGTTCTATTTTCGCCACACAATTATCAATGTGATAATTGTGTGGCTTTTTTGTGTTTTAAAGGAGGAGGAATAATTTTGAGAAAATGGCATTATGCATTGGTTGTTTTTTTAGGCGGATGTAGTTATGGAATATTATCAACATTTGTAAAGCTTGCTTATTCAGCAGGTTTTTCATCAACAGAGGTAACAGGAGGACAATATTTTTTTGGAACAGTGCTTATATGGTGTGTTGCTTTATTTACAAAAAAGAAAAAATTATCATTGAAACAAACTTTAAAGCTTGTTTTATCTGGAATTCCATTTGGGTTAACAGGTTTGTTTTATTATCAATCATTAAAAACACTCAATGCTTCATTAGCAATAATTTTTCTATTTCAATTTGTCTGGATTGGTACAATATTTGATTGGATATTTAATAATAAAAAACCTAGTAAACAAAAACTTATGTCCATAGGTATTGTACTGATTGGTTCTGTTTTAGCTGCAAATGTTATTTCACAGAAAGGAGGAAACTTTTCATGGCAGGGAGCAATTTGGGGATTGCTTGCTTCATTCACTTATACAGGTTTTATTTTTCTTAGTAGTTCAGTTGAGAAAGATACACCACCAGTATTAAAAAGTGCACTTATTTCAACAGGTGCTTTAATAGTCATATTTTTGTTGTTTCCACCAAAATTTTTATTAGACTTTTCTGTGCTAAAAGGGTTAACTCAATATGGATTGATACTGGGAATATTTGGGGTTTGTCTTCCGCCACTTTTATTCTCAATTGGAATGCCACATGTTGGGCCAGGACTTGGAACTATACTATCTGCTTCTGAGCTTCCAACGGCTGTGACTATGTCATCATTAGTTTTATCAGAGCACGTGAATTGGATGCAATGGATAGGGGTAATACTTATATTGGTGTCAATTATAGGCTGTAATATAAGAAGTGAAAAAGATGCTAGGGAATCATCTAGTGACGTACAAGAGAGTTGTGTTTAAATTTTAGTTCATTCATAAAGGAAAACAAGGAGATACTAAATGGTACTTTAAAACCTAGTAAGAAAAAGAGTTTTTATTGGTATAAGAACTCTTTTTCTAGCAATGGTAAAGTCAATTTCTTAGTAGCTTTAAATTTAAGCATACATACATGTCCCTTTTAATTTCACAGACCATTAATTAAAGTGGTTTGGTCTTGATAGTTATCTCTTGTAATTATTTTGTCATTAACTAAATATTTATCAGGTATTTTTTTATTAAGTAACAGATTTTCAATGAGTTTTTCAGCAGCAATTTCTCCTACTTCAGTAGCACTTATATATGCAGAGGCTATAAGAGGGGAGTTTTGTTTTTGAAATTCGTCCTTTGCTACATAGCCGCCTACGCCTACAACTACAGCACTTTCTGCAAGGCCCGATTGTTCAAGTGCTTTTATTGCTCCAATTGTACCAGCTTCATTGGCAGACATGACAAACCAATTTTTTATATTTTTATTAGCGTTTATAGTGGAGGCTGCAGAATAAAAACTTTTTTCAGACTGTCCATTATATTCTGATTGAAAAATATTTTCTTTAGGAAAATCAGGAAAGCTTTCTTTGAATGTATTTAATTGCCCTTCAGTTCTAGGTATGCAACTAGAAACTGAATCCATTGTCATAAGTAGAAGGCCTGAGGACTTAGGGTCAGTAAGTTTATTATTATTTTTTAAGTAATCTACCATAAGGTTAGTCATATCTCGACCTATTTGATTAGAATCTATTCCGACGAAAGGAGTAAGATAATTGCCTTTATCATCAGTAAGGGGATCATCACAGGCGATAATAGGAATATTTGCTTTTTTGCATCTATCAACAGTAATTTTACTTAATTTTTGATCAGGAATACATATTAATATACCATCTACTTTTTGAGTAATTAAGTTGTCTAAAGCAGATAAATATACATCAGGGTTCATTTTAGCATCTATGGTAATTACATCTTTTGCACCCATTTCTAAAGCTTTATTTTTAGCAGCTTCACTTTCTTCTTGAAACCAGGTTTCGTCTAAAGTTTTATAAATAACAGCAATAACTAAATCAGATTTTTTATTATCTTCCGTATTAGATATCTTGTTATAAGAAAAAATAAAGGTAGAAAAAATTACAATTACAACTAAAGGTATTTTTTTATTCATGTCAATATAAATTCCTTTCATTAGTTTAGAAATATAAAATTAATTATGATTTTCGAAGGTGGAGTCTCTAAATTGGTTTGGTGTAATACCTGTAACTTTTTTGAAAAGTATACTAAATTGTTGAGGACTACTGAAGCCAAGTTTAGCTGATACTTCGTAAAGTTTGTAATTAGTGGATAATATTATTTCTTTAGATTTTTCTATTCTAGCTTTTAGAATATACTGTGTTACATTTTCACCTGTTTCTTCTTTAAATATCCTACATAAATAAACCTTATGAACATTAATATTTGTAGCTATATCTGTTAGGCTTAGTGAAGGATTATATAAGTTTTTATTTATGTAATTTATACAATCTGATACTTTTTTGCTGTATTTATTTTTGAAAAAATTGTTTGTTTTATAATTAATTATTTTAGTAAAAATTTCAATAAACCAACTTCTCATTTCTTCAATAGTTTCCTTTGTTGATAGGATTTCCATAGGTATATACGAAGTTGAAAAAATATCTTTATATTCTATGGAATACCTGTTACAAGTTTTTATTATCAAATCTAAAAGAGAGGAGTTTATATAATTAAGATAATTAAACTGCATAAATCCTCTTATGTCTTTGTCATATAAATGGGTTAGTTCTAAATTTAAGCTTTCTATATGGTTTTGTTCAATAGCTGCAGAAATAGAATTAATCCTTTTACTTAAAGTATTACTATCTAAGTTTAGACCTTTAACAAAGGTATTATTTAAAATTATAGTTCCATTTCCAAGGAATACCTTCATTTTAGAAAGTTTAAATACTTCATCCCAATACTTTTTTATTCCAAAAGGTTTTTTAAAGGTAGAACTTATACTTATGGTTAAACTAACATTATGTATCAGAGAAATTCTCCTTCGTATTTCTTGTGCTAAAGAATAACATTGATTTATTATGTCAGCTTCACTAGCTGTTGGAGTTAAGCGTACGATAGCTGTAAATTCTCCATTTTCACTATAAAAACATTCACCAATATTAAGCTCGTCCATAACTTCATAAAAAGTTTTAATAATTTCTTTAAGAGTTTTTGTACAAAACTCTTCATTGTTTATATACTTAAAAAAGTTATCTATTTGAATGAAAAATAGGGCGAAAAGTTTTCCGTTTAAATTAAGGTTAAGGTTTTCAATAAGACTTAGACCATCATCTTCATTTATATCATTAAATATAAGTTTTCTAAGAGCTACATCCTTGTTTTCTCTAAAAAAATTCAAGAGTTTATGTTCTTTTCTAATTTCAGTTTTTTTGACATTTATATTATCAAGGTCAGTTTTTGTTTTTGCCAATATACCGTATAAATCATTAGGAGATATTAAATCTTTTATTAAATAATCTGTTATTCCCATTTTCATAGCCCTTTGAGCGTAAGTAAAATCTTCATAACAGCTAAGTATTAAAAATTTTTGAGATTTATTT
This sequence comes from Clostridium cibarium, assembly GCF_014836335.1. GTDB lineage: Bacteria > Bacillota > Clostridia > Clostridiales > Clostridiaceae > Clostridium > Clostridium cibarium. The sequence continues at coordinate 113,453 of NZ_JACSRA010000009.1, read as the reverse complement.
ATCTTTTGTATTTCTTCTATTAAATCTAAGCCATCCATAATAGGCATTTGTATGTCTGTAATTATAAGATCAGGGTTTATATTAGAATAGTTGTTAAGCGCTTCTTTACCATTTGAAGCACTAGATACTATTTTAAAATCAGTATCTTCCCAATTTATTATATAGGAAAGAATTTCACGTGCTGGTATTTCATCATCGACAATCATTACCTTGTACATATTGTTATTCTCCTTAAGTAGTATTTCTAATAAATATACGGAATGTTAAATTCTATACAAGTCCCAATTCCACTTTTGCTATATACATTTAAATTATATTCATTTCCAAAATATAGTCTTAGTCTTTCTCTTATGTTATCTAAACTAATACCATTAGAACCTCTATGAGAGGATTTTTCTTTGCTAAATCCAACACCATCATCTATGACTCTTATGGTTATAAACTCTACTTTTGCCAATATGTCTATTCTAATAGTACCAGATGAGCCTTTAGGTACTATTCCATGATAAAGAGAATTTTCAATAAGAGGTTGAAGTATCAGTTTTGGTATTAAACAGTTACTTAATTCTTCAGGTATATTACACACTAATCTAACTATGTCTCCATATCTATATTTTTGTATGTTTAAATAATTTTTCGTGCAGGTTACCTCTTCTTTTAAAGTTATAAGTTTTTTGCTTGTAGATATACTTTGTCTTAAGAGACTGTTAAAGGATTGAATAAGTTCTCTTATCTCTCCTTGATTATTTTTTATGGCTAAATAATTTATTGTATTAAGTGTATTATGTATAAAATGAGGATTTATCTGTGATTGTAATAAATCTAGCTGAGTTTTCACAGATTCTACTTCAAGTTTTTTGTTTTCTTCCTCTTCCTTATATATTTGGTTAATCAAGTCTTTCATATTATAAATCATCTTGTTGAAATTGTTTACAAGATATTTAAGTTCATCCTCAGTGTTAACTTCTAACTTGTCGGGCCATTCACCATTTTCAAATCTATTCATTGCTTTTGTAATAGCATGTATAGGATCTGTTATTTTTTTTGATGTAATATGACTGATAATGATTACAATTATGATACTAAATATACCTATACAATAAATTAGTACTTTAATAGCATTTAGGTTTTTAGTTAGAGAATCTAAAGAAATTAATCCGATTACTCTCCATTCTGGATATGCTTCTATAACACTATTAAATTCAATATATTTTGTATCGTTTACTTTCAAAGTATCATCATTAACTTTTTCTAGCATCGTTTTATCATAATCCATATTTCCTATCTTATATATTAAACTTCCGTTCTTATCAACAATAAAAGTACTATCAAAGACACCAGTACAATAGTCATCTATATTTGTAAATAAACTTTTTTTCTTTATGTTGAGCATAAGGTAGCCTATGAGAAAGTAATTTTCTTTATCTAAATATCTAGAAAAATAAGTTATGGTTGTTTTTTTATCATAATCAGGATCTACATAATTAAATGGAAAAGTATTGGGAGATGAGAATTTGTTTGAATAGTTACTTTCTATAAAATTATCAAACTCCTTATTTCCATAAATTAAATCACTATAAGGATATTGTGAATAAAGAGGATCCATTATTTTTTTATCAGTCGTTAAAGGAATAACGGAAGTTATATAGTTACTCCGTTTGCAATAGTCTGATAGAGAACTCAAAAATTCAGTATTAGTTGTTGAATCAATGTATTTATTTTTGTTAACCTTAGACATAAAATCATAAACAGTCTTATCGTTTTCAATCATATAAGAATCATGCCGTATAAAATCTAAATTTTCATTAAGTGTTTTAGAGATTACAGTTATTTTTTCTGTTGCAACATTATTATATTGCTTAATTATTTCTTTTGAAAATATAGAGCTTATGGATGATGTAATGGCTACTGTAAGGCTAAATATTATTATGGAAAAATATATAGTTATCCTATTTCTTACTCTTTTTATCTTCATTAATTATCACCTTAGGCAATTATAGCACTAAGGTTAAGCGATTTCAAAGTAAAAATGAAGTTTGCATAGGAGAAGTAGTTGTAGGAGTCTATGTGATTTTTCAAATTTAAAATTAAATTAAGTATTAAGTTAATATTTTATAAGAAAAGTTAATAATTAAGATTTTTATAATATAACGATTTCAATATAATATGATTAACGGTTACAGAAAACAATAACATCCTGTAGTTTACGAGGATGTTATTGTTTTATATCCATAGCTTTATTCTAGATAATAAGTAAACGTTATGGTATGTAATAATATTCATTAATTAAAAAGGAGAAAAAACATGTTAACCATTATTTCGTTTTTATTTTGTATTATATTAGTAGCAACAATTACTTATCGTAAGTTAAAAGGACAAAAAAATAACTCGAAGGATTCTTATTTCTTAGGAGGACGTAGTTTAACAGGAGGAGTAATAGGAGCATCTTTACTTCTTACGAATTTAAGTGCATCTAATTTTGTAGGGATGAGTGCTCAGGCATATAGTAGTAATATGAGTGTTATGGGATGGGAAGTCGGTTCCGGGGTTACTCTTGTAATTGTAGCTTTATTCTTACTTCCAAGATATTTGAAGCAAGGTATTACAACTGTACCAGATTTTCTTGAAGAACGTTTTGATTCAGGAGTTAAAAAGATAGTTTCATTATTATTTTTATTAGGATATGTTTCAAATTTACTTCCAATAACTCTTTATTCAGGAGCTATTGCACTAGCACAAATCTTTAACGTACAAGAAATGTTTGGAATAAGCTATACAGCTAGTGTTTGGATTATGGTTTGGGTTATAGGTATAATAGGATTTATTTATGCTATACTTGGAGGCTTAAAAGCAGTTGCAGTATCTGATACATTAAATGGTATAGGACTAGCTATTGGTGGATTAATGGTTCCTGTATTTGGATTAATATATTTGGGGCATGGTAGCTTTTCTACAGGATTATCAAATATGTTAGTGAATAATTCGGATAAGTTCAATGCTATAGGAACATCACATGATCCTATACCTTTTGGAACTATATTTACAGGAATGATTTTAGTTAATCTTTATTACTGGGGAACAGACCAAGCAATTATACAAAGAGCATTAGCTGCTAAAAATTTAGCAGAAGGTCAAAAAGGAATAATCTTTGCAGGGCTTTTAAAAGTATTAACGCCTTTAATAGTTATAATACCTGGAATTATAGCTTTTAATGTATATGGATCAGGAATTGAAAATCCAGATCTTTTATATTCAAAACTAGTAAATGAAGTTTTACCAAAACCTTTAATTGGTTTCTTTGCAGCAGCTATGTTTGGATCAGTATTAAGTGTATTTAATGGGGTCCTAAATAGTGCATCAACTTTATTTGCATTAAATGTATATAGTCCTATATTGGGAAAAGGAAAATCTGATAAAGAAATTATATCAAAAGGTAAGCAGTTTGGTCTTGTTTTAGCCATAATCTCTATGACTATAGCGCCATTTATAATGTATGCACCACAAGGCTTATTTGAGTATTTACAAACAGTAAATGGGTTTTTCAATGTTCCTATATTTACAATAGTCTTTATAGGTTATGTGACAAAAAAAGTTCCAGCAATAGCAGCAAAGGTATCTATAGTATTATTTGTACTAACTTATGGAACACTTCAATTAGTAATAAAACCAGATATACATTATCTTTATCAATTAGCTATTTTATTTGTAATCAGCTGTATAATTATGCTTGTTATTGGTAAAATCAAACCAAGAGATGAAGAATATATATTAAGAGACAATAAAGTTGTAGATATAAAACCATGGAAATATCGTTATGAAGCTTGTGGAGTTGTATTATTCTTAATGGTATCAATGTATATAGTTTGTTCAAAATTAGGATTTGCAAGTGAAAATGGAATAGGAGTTAAAACATTGATACCTATAGCATTAGTTGCAGCAGTATTGTATGCATTGGTAAAGGTTGTGAAGGCATGGAAGTGTAAAAAGGATTCTGATGTGGAGTTAGATTACAAAAACTCAGATGAAGTTTCATGTTAATTTAGATAGTATAGTAGAATATAATTATAATAAGGGGATGTATCAAAAGGTTATCTTGATATATCCCCTAAGTTTTTTATCTTTTTAAAGATGATAGAATTTCGGTAAAATATAGCAAAATTAATTTATATTCTTCTTATATTTTCGTCGACATTATGAAGGTGATATATCGTAACACTGATAGAAAACGAAATGTATGAAGTATTTATTGGAAGCTGCTATTTTATATTTGTTTAATTCCTGGAAGTAACCTAAAGTATTTAATAATCATATTATATATTGAGTCAAAAGATAAAGTTTGTTTTTACACAAGGAGATGTATATATATGGCAATAAGGCACTATGTTTTACTAGCAACAGATGGTTTTATTTGTTTACCAAATGGACCTGATTTGTGCAGTAATACACCTAATCCATGCACTAGTGCAGATAATCCGTGCACTGATCCGCAGTGTCCGTGCTCTGAAGATAGAAAAAAAGTTTATGTTTTTAGTTTTATTGGTGGACTTTATAAGGTTATAGATGAAGGTAATGTACAGTATGAAAACCCTGAACTTAATTGGAAGGATTCTAGAAAATGGCAAGATTTATTCAATTTAAGAGGTACTGGGACAATACCAGCTCCTATGATTTGGGGGGAAGTTGGAGACAGAATTTATATTACACTTATTAATCTAGGTATGAAGTGTAGACCTGATCTTATGGACCCACATACTGTGCATCTTCATGGTGCACATGTAGCAACACAACTAGATGGGTTTCCAGAGGCATCATTTGCAGTACCAATGTGGATGAAGCCCACAGAAGAGCCTCCTAATGCAACCTATTTCTTTGAACCTGAACATCCAGGAACTCAAATGTATCATTGTCATGTAGAGGCTTCTGAGCACGTCCAGATGGGGATGTATGGAGCATTAGTTGTCTATCCTTCAAAGAAAAGTCTAGAAAAAGCAGGTATTACTCAAGATCAAAAGGGAAGATGGTATTTACATCGTGAGCATCAATGTCAGATTCCAATAACTGCTACTAATAGAAACTTTGCCTATAATGATATAAACACCTATTTTGATAAAGAGTATGTAATGTTGTTATCGGATATTGATTCTGTATGGCATGATGCGGTATGGAAACCGGATCCAAATAATCCTTTCAATGCAGTGAATTTTAAACCAGATTATTGGCTTGTCAATGGCCGTGCCTTCCCAGACACATTACTTCCACATCCTCAAACACCGTCCTCAGGAAGTAATTCAAATTTGACACAAATTAATTATGAATCATACGTTCATATATCAACAAATGAAAAGTTCTTATTAAGGATGATTAATCTAGGTTATCAGGTTGTTCCTTGGCACATTCACGGATGGCATTTTACAGTTGTGGGTAAAGATGCTCACCCAAGTCCATTCCTAAAGATTGCTACTAAGTTGAATTATTTAGAACGTAATGACCCAATGGGATATATAGACGATATGGATTATATGGACAATATGGAGCAGATGGATCATGAATTGCAGAACATGGGATTTACAGCTACTATAGGTTCGGGAGAGACTTATGACTTACTATTAATAGCTGAAGATAAGAGACCTGTGTACAGAAAGTATATTGTTAAAGGCGAAGATAGTATTCAAGATAAAATTCCATCACTTTGCTCACAATTAGCTGATATGGAAGTTGCTGATATTCCTACAGAACCAGTTAATTGCCCAAATTATAATACAGTAAACTATATTGATATATGTCAAGGAAATCAAGGTGATGATAAATTTTTCCCACAGTTTTATCCAGCTCATAATCATGATGACTATAAAGTTACAAACAATGGGGTTTACCCAGGAGGTCAGCTAATTTTTATTCAAACTGATGCACCAAAAAATGTCATGAAAATGACGTTACAATAAACAATAAGCAAGATGATTGCTGTAATTAAATTTTAATGTTGATCTTATAAAGTAGGGGGTACCTGTTTAAAGTAGGGCCCCTTGATTAGGCAGGTGGTTTTAGTTGATAATTATACAATGGTTAATGAAGATATGGTATTTACTAACCTATAGATTTAAAAGAGAAAAACTGTATATTATAAAGGCTCAATTAAGTGGGGAGGGGGCTTTCATTGATATTAGGTATAGGATAACTAGACCTGATCGGGTGAAAGGTATAGAGAATATATATTTAGTTGATGAAGAAAGTAAGAAAAAATTTTATCTAATGAAACTTCCTAGGTATGGAGCAATACAAACAAAGCACCGTAAATATCAATATACAGGGATATTACTATTCCAAAATTTTGAGAATACGATAAAATCAGGGTCAAAGATTACATTAGTTTTTGGAAAGTTAGAAGTAAAAGGCATAATAATAAAATAATAAACTATGCAGGTAACCAGATATAAAACCCACTAAAATCTAAATATTAGATTTTAGTGGGTTATTTTTTTTATGTTAAAAAATATTTAAGTTATAATTTCATCCAATTAATCATAAGGACTTTCATTAATTGAATCTTCTGTTCAAAAGGCCATCGCTAAGTACGTAAATAATAGTGAAGTAAATGAAAATGCAAAAAATATGGTGGAAGAATATGAAAAAAGAAGATCTATATTTTGAAGCTGTGGGGAAGGAGTTTTGAGAATGACAATTGCCAGCAAACCTAGTTATATTGAAAATGGATTTAGGAGATCGATTGATTGGGCTATAGAAAAGCGTGAAAGTTAAGATATATATTATGATTAAATGAGATTGGTAATTTTTAGAGTTATTCATAAACAGGCTTTTCTTTACACTCTTCTATGGAAAATTATTTTCCAAGACAATTATCTTACTAATTAAGTATAGATTTTTAATAAACCAAGTAGATATGTTTCATATAATAGGCACAGAATCTAGATAGAACTAGTATTATTTAGAAAAAATTGGTTAAATTCGTATTTTAAAGACTCTTTAAATAAAATAATGAAATAACAAAAAATACAGCTTTTTACTTATAAGTAAAAATAATATAAAATATGTATGACAAGTAAAAATAAAAAAGGAGTGTTTTAATTATGTTAAAAAATAAGATAATTGGTCTAACAATGGTTCTATGTCTTGCTGTTTGTGGGACAAGCTTTATTTCCACAAAAGTATCTGCTAGTACTACAAATGATATTACTAAAATTTCAGTTTCACGTTCTACTTCATCATTTAGTTATGATATTGCTAAATTTTATAAAGCTAATGGTGATCTTATTAGTGAATCACCTGATACATCAAGTGATCAAGCAAACTATGATAGATATAAGGAACTTAGAAGGGCAGGTAGAATAGTAAGTCGTACTAGTTCGGTAATTCATAAGGAATATGAAGAAGGTGGAACTGGTAACTATTATAAAATAGTTAGGTATTATGTAACTTATAGATAACTCGGTCAAAGAAAATAAAAATAAAAAAGGAGTTGTAAAATTAATATTTGATTACTCCTTAGTATCGCCAATCACTTTTGTGATTGGCGATATTTTATGTTTCAGATTTTAGATATTATCCATATCCTAAAGGTGTCATACCTCCATCATCTGGTTTTTTGAAATTTTTTGGAGTATGTTAAAAATTTTAGTAATTAAAGAATCCAAGTAGATTGTATAAGGCATTGATTAATTCTTCTACAGTCTTAACAGATTGGGATGGAGATAAATTGGTAGGCATTGTACGGGTGCTGGGACAAATAATAAGAAGCATCTAAGAGGAACCTTCTAGATACAGATAAATTACTTTCTAGGAACTAATAGCGGATAAATAGGTAATTATATAGGTAAGAATAAAGTCACTATTTCTGAATGAGGGAAACATTGGCTTTATTTTCATTCAGCAAAAAGCTACAAAGAAGAGAAGCGAAATAAATAAAAATTAAATCTATATTAAAAATTCTTAAGGTTTATTTTAGAAATATATCCTTTAAGTTCCATAATATAAGTGATATTATAAAACAATATAATAATTGAGTGTATTAGCTATACATGAATTGTTAGAAGATAAAAAAAGGGGGAATATTAAAATGAAAAAACGTGTAGTTTCACTTATTTTGGTAGCATTAATAAGTGCATCATCAAAGTCAGTTTTCGCTGTAGATCAAAATTCAATTGGGATATTGGATACAAAGAACCCCAATAATACAATTACACTAGATCTTGCACCTAAAACAATTGACGGACAAAAAATAAAAATACCAGATACAAATGATGTTCAAAAGTTCAGAAGGGAAAATAATAGTCAAGTTAAAAGTGTTGCAGATAATGGTTATGAACAAGCAAAAGCAGTTGCAGAACAAAAAGCTTCAAGCTTAATTTCTCAATATGGAAGTACAAGTGTACAATATGCTTTAGTAAATAATGGGAAAATTGTACTATCTGGTAATGCAGGGGCATATTCAAAAGAAGAAAATAAATTATTAACAGCCGATAATATGTATGGAATTGCTTCTGTTAGTAAAATGTTTGTAACAACAGCAGTAATGAAATTAGTGGATGAAGGTAAAGTTAACCTTGATGCTCCAGTAAACCAATATATTAAAGAGTTTAGGATGGCGGATGATAGATACAAAAAGATTACAGTTAGGATGCTTTTAAATCATTCATCAGGCTTAATGGGTAGTTGTTATTCTAATGCACTTCTTTTTGGAGATAATGATACTTATGCACATGATACCCTTTTAGAACAATTAAAAACACAACGATTAAAGACAGATCCAGGTACTTGCTCAGTATATTGTAATGATGGATTCTCTCTTGCTGAAATTTTAGTAGAACATGTAACAGGAGATAGTTATACAGAATATATAACAAAAAATATTACAAATACTTTAAAAATGAATAATACTAAAACACCTGTCAGTAAATTTGATAGAGATAAATTAGCTAAGACATATTATCCAGAAATAAATAACGCTGTACCCACAGAAAATTTAAATTCCATTGGTGCTGGTGGAGTTTATTCAAGTGCAGAAGATTTATGTAGATTTGCAACAACTTTTACGCAAAATTCAAATAAAATTCTTTCTAACAATTCTTTAAGTGCAATGGAGAATAAGGAATACTTGAAAGGAATTTGGCCAGAAGAAAAAGATAATATACTAGGTTATGGATTAGGCTGGGATAGTGTAAATCTTTATCCTTTCAACCAATATAATATTAAAGCACTATCAAAGGGCGGAGATACTGAGTTTTATCATAGTTATTTAACTGTTTTACCAGAACAAAATATGGCTATAGCAATACTAAGTTCTGGAGGTGGGAGTAACTCAGATGGTGTAATGGCTCAAGAAGTACTTCTTGCTGCTTTAAAGGAAAAAGGTGTAATTAGTGATATAAAACTAGATAAGACTTTTACTCCACCACAAAAAGTAGCTGTTCCTTCAGAGCAAAAAAAATATGAAGGTTTATATGAATTGTCTCAAGGGTTTATTGATGTGAAAATAGATGAATCAGGTTCCTTAATATTATCCAATCCTCTAGAACCACAAGGAGCTAAACAAACTTTATATTATACAAAGGATGGAACTTTTGTAACTAGTGATGGATCAACAAATATAAAATTTGTAGAAGAATCAAATGGGGAGACATATCTTGAACAGTTTGGCTACTTAAATCTGTCAGGTTTAGGTCAAACAGTAATTGATGCCTATGTAGCACAAAAGGAAGAGGCTAATAATTTAAATGAAAGAGTTTCTAAAGTATGGGAAAAAAGGTATGGGAAAAAATATTACTTATTAAATGAAAAGTATTCTTCAGTATATTATATTCTTCCACTTGAAGCAGTACAAAGTATCGATGTAAAAGGAATTGAAGGATATTTTGGTATAGATAAAATAGTAGATGAAAATTCAGCAATTTCTACATTAGATGGACCAGGCATGATGTCAAGGGATCAAAATGATTATAAATTTTATATGAAGGACAAGCATGAATATCTAAGTGCAGGAGGTAGAGTTTATGTAGAAGAGGATGCAATGAAAGCTTTACCAACAAAAGATAAGTTCTCTTGTAAAATTGGTAAGGATGGATATGCTAAATGGTATGCTATTGGTGATGAATCAGCTGATAAGAAAATTACTGTAGATATACCTAAAAATGCAGCTTTTGTAGTTTATAATAGTAATGGCAAAGTACTAAACAATTCTTTAATTTCAGGCAGTAATAAGGTTACCTTACCTAAGGATGGTAAAATCGTATTTTTAGGTGGTTCACATGCTAAGTTTACAATAAAATATGAATAAAAATATCCTATACTTATGATGTACAAGCTATTTTTATAATAAGTAGGAGAAACTAGGGAAGAAGTTATATTTCGTAAATAGAAACATGAAATATAGCTTTTTCTTTTTAAATTCATAAATATAGAGAGAATTATGAAAGGAAAATTCCATGAAGATGGAGCTTAAAATTTGACTAGTTTATTTTTTTATAGCATTCATATCAAGTAATAGGAGAAAAATGTTATAATTACAATATATTATTATTTTTAAGGAATAAGTATATATTTATCAAAATATGAGATTGTTTGTAAAGATAATAATTATCTATTTTGTATACGTTATACATAAGAGCTGAAGCTATAGGAGGTATGATTTATGTGTTCACAGAAGCGAAGGGTTTCAAAAATAATTATTATTTTTATCATGTTTTCTATAATATTTGCCTCGGTTAATATATTTAAAAGAAGTCATGAAGAAATTAAGAAAGAAAACAGTGCAAAGAACGAAGAAGGATGGAAGTCGGATACTTCACCAATAACTTTTGATTGGTATGTAAATTATCCATGGTTTACAACTAAGTGGGGAAACAATTCTGTATCTAGCTATGTTACAAGAAAAACTGGTGTAAGTATAAATTTTATAGCTCCTAGTGGAAATGGAACAGAAAAGCTAAATGCCATGATAGACAGAGAAAGCTTACCAGATTTTATTACTATAAATGCTTGGGATGATGAGTATCGAAACATTATAGAAGAAAAATTAGCTTTACCTTTAGAAAAATTGGCAGAAAAATATGATGCTTATTTTTTCAAGGTTACAGATAAACAAAAGTTGGAGTGGTATAGAGAAAATGATGGAGAGGTATATTGTTATCCTAATTTTTCTTTGTCTATAAGAGATACTAAGGATTATAAAGAAGAAAATCCTTCTAATCAAACCTTTTTAGTAAGAAAAGATATATATGAAGCAATAGGAAAACCAGATATGAGAACTCCAGAGGGCTTTTTAAGTGCACTAGAAAAAGCAAAGGAGAAATTCCCTACTGTAAATAATCAGCCACTCATACCCTTAGGATTAGATGAGTTTAATGATTCAGGGAATTTATCTTTAGATAGCATTCTCCCTAATTTTTTAGCAATACCTTTTGAGAAAGAAAGTGAATTTTATGATCGGTTAACTGATCCTGAATATGTAAGATGGTTAAAAACTTTAAGGAAAGCCAATGAACTTGGATTACTTTCAAAAGATATATTTGGGGATAAAAGAGATCAGATGGCAGAAAAGATTGTTAATGGCAGATATTTTGCAATGCTCTATCAAAGAACTGATATGGTTGAACAGCAATTAGAATTGTATAACGCTGATAAAGATAAGATTTACATACCAGTTGATGGACCAGCTAACTCAAAACTTCAAGAGCCTAGATTATCTTCTGATAGCATTTCTGGATGGACTGTAACATTTATATCGAAGGATTGTAAGAATCCTGATAGAGCTATAAAATTTTTAAGTTATCTGATAAGTGAAGAGGGAAACCAGGATTTATATTTAGGGGAAAAGGGTGTTTTGTGGGAAGATGTTGATGGAAAAAAACAATTTAAACCAGAAGCAATGGATTTGTTAAATAGTGATAGAAAAAGCTTTTATGAAAAATATGGAGCAGAAAAAACATATTGGATGCTTATGGACACTAATTTAATAAAGAAATTGGAAGCACCAGAACCAGAACCACTAAAGATATTAAAAGATTGGACTAGAGGAAAAACTTATAATTTTTCTATATACGATCACACAGCTCCATATGGAGATACTGAGGAAGGTATAGCTTATTCTAAAATAAATAGTAAGTGGAAAAATACTTTGAAAAGCCTACTTTTAGCAAATAGTGATGATAAATTCGATAAGATATTTGATGAATTCTTGAATTATAGAGAAAGGGAGGGATATGAAAAAATACAAGCTTATAGACAGAAAAAATTTGAAGAGAACAAGAAAAGACTTAATATAAAGTGAAACTTTTCAGGTGGAGTTTAACTCCAGCTGAATTTAGTTGAACTTATACCCTCAAGGGGCACCAAGTCTAGGAGCGTGCAGACGTTATCTCTCACTTGGGAGTGTTACGGATGCTAGATATCAGATAAATTAAGTAGTTTTAGGATTAGGAGTTTTCAATGAAAAGTTATAATGGATCATTTATAAAAAAGAGCTTAATGAAAAAATTGATAATTGCTTATATATTAGTTATTGCAATTCCCATAATGGTTTTTTCTGTATATTCATTTAGATCCCTTAAAGCAAATGCAAAAAAAGATGAAGTAAATAAGCATAGCTATGAACTTAATCTTGAATACGATACTATTGAAAAAAACATCTATATTATGAGAAATATAATAGATACAGTTATAAATAATAAAGATGTTATAAACTATATTGATCCAGAGAAAAGCATAGACACAAAAGAGCTTATAAGTTTTAATAACATATCATATCGCGGGCTGTTGAACCTACAAAATAATAATCCAAATGTAAAACAAATAAATATATTTGCTAACAGCTTAGATGTTAACGAAATTTGGCCATTGATATATAAAAAAGAGAGAGTTGAGGATAATAATTGGTACAAACAAACTTTAGATAAAGATGGTGCTGCATACTGGAATGTAAATAAATATGATAATGATATTAAAATTTATTCAAAAGCAAGTGAAAAGTCTGGAAACTTGGTTGTTTCACTTAATAAAGAAATTAAATCTGTAAAGAACAAAAATATAGGAATAATAAGAGTAACGATGTTATCTAAAGATTTTTTCCCCAATATGTTTAATGAAGATAAGCTGGGAAGTGGACAAATATTCCTTTTTAATACAAAAAGTTTAGAGTTAAATACAGATGAAAATAATTCTTTTTTACAGAAAATAAATTTTGATAAAAAACAGTTTGGAGAATTTATTAAGGACAAGTTAGGTGATAGTAATGGTGAAATATCATATAAACAAGGAAGGGAAAATTATACTTTATTATATAAAGAATCACCAATAGCAAATAATTATTTAGTATGTGTTATACCTTTAAACAATATTAACCAAAGTATAGCAGATTCAAAAAGAACTTTATTATTTCAAAGTTTGTTATTACTAATACTGTTATCCATTATTATATATTTTGTTACAAAAACGATATTAAAGAGATTGTATTTAATTATAAATTCAATTAAGGAAGTAAGAACAGGAAATTTATCTGCTAAAATACCTGTATATGGTAAAGATGAAATAGGTATATTAGCTTATAATTTTCGAGAAATGATGAAAACAATAGACGAATTAATAAAAGAAAATATTAAAAAAGAGATTGTAGGGAAAGAAACAGAGTTAAAAGCATTAAAGAGTCAAATAGATGCACATTTTCTATTTAATACTCTTGAAAATATAAGAGTAATGGCCTTAATTGAAGAAAACTATGTAGTGGCTGATTCTTTGGTTTCTTTAGGAGATATGATGAGGTATAACATAAAATGGGAAGATGATTTTGTGTCATTAAATGAAGAATTAAACTATATTAAGAAGTATATTTCATTAATGACTTTGAGATATGAGTATGATATAAATTTACATATTAATGTAGACAAGCAGTTTTTAGATTTAAAAATTCTAAAATTAATTATTCAGCCTCTAGTGGAAAATTCAGTTAAGCATGGACTTTCAGAAAAACTAAGAAGTGAAGAGGGAAATATTAATATATTTATGGAATCAGATGAAACTTATTTATATTTAAATGTAATGGATGATGGAAAAGGGATGAATAGAGCAGCGATAGAAGCTTTGAAAAATCATATTAATGGGAATATAGATAAAAGATTTGGGCTAGGTATTAAAAATGTAAATGACAGAATTAAACTTTTTTATGGCAAAAGCAGTGGCCTTGATATTCAATCAGAGCAAGGAAGTTATACAAGATTTACAATTAGTTTATATAAGCAGAAAGGTTTTACTTAAAAGGAGGGATTCGTTTGTACTCAGTAATGATTGTAGATGATGAGCCAATTATTAGAATGGGATTGGAGAAAACTGTTAAATGGGAAGAGTATGGATTTAAGGTTGAATGTGTATGTACTGACGGAGAAGAGGCTTTAGAGCAGCTTAAAAGGCAAAAAATTCATTTTATAATTACAGATATCAAAATGCATAAGCTTAGCGGAATAGAATTATTAAGAAATCTAAGGAACATGGAGCTTGATACTGTTGTGGTACTTTTAAGTGGATATGATGAATTTTCATATGCCCAGGAAGGTCTTAGACTTGGAGCTTTTGATTATATACTAAAGCCTTTAGATCGTGAAAAACTAGAAAATGTATTAGTTGCTGTGCATAAAAAATTAGTTGAAAGTGATAAGAAGAATTATGAATTCAACATTAATAAAACAATATCTAAAGAGAAGGTTTTGTACGACTTATTAAGAGGTAAAAACTTAATGGAGATGGATGAATATATTTTAAAATATAACCTTCCTATTATTAAAAATAAGGTACAAGTGGCCATTGTTGAAATAAATGATATTGTTATTAATAGTGAAGAATTAATTGGAAATGATAAAGGAGACTATTTAGAGAAGAGTGTTGTATGTATTATTGAAAAAGAGTTGAAAAATAATGGTGTTATACACTTTTCAATAATAGATGGTGAATTGGGAATGAAATTTATTATTGCACAAGCAGAAAATATTGAATCAACAGATTTTGATCATATATTTTCAGATGCATTGAGAAGTATTCTTAAAACAAGTAATGAGAAATTTGAAATAGAAATAAACATAGGCATTGGAAAAGTATATAATCATATATATTCCTTATACAAAAGTTACTTAAATGCAAAGGAAGCATTGAATTACAAATATATTTTAGGAACTAATAAACTTATCCATTTTAATGAACTAAATCAGGGATATAATGTAGTTCAGAAGGCACGTGAGTATGTGCTTAATCATGTAGAAGAGGAAATTACTTTAACATCTATTTCAAATCATTTGAATATAAGTAAAAACTATTTTTGTTCTGTATTTAAGCAGCAAACTGGAGAGAACTTTTTAGAATATTTGACTAAGGCTAAAATGGATAGAGCAAAAATTTTGTTGAAAAGATATGATTATAAAGTATATGAGATTAGTGATATATTAGGTTATAAAGAAACAGCATACTTTAGCAAACTTTTTAAAAAGCATACAGGATATACACCTGCAAAATATAAGAAAAATAGTAAGAATTTCCTATAAAATAGTAAATTTGTGCTATTTTTATTGGTAAATGATTACAATATAATGAAGATGACATAGATAATAAAGAGTAGTTAGTTTAGGCTAAAGCTTTCTATATCAGAATTCCATCTCCATTACTGAATAAATGCTTTACGATAGGAATCTAATACTCTTTAGGCAAGTAGTAAATATTATTAAGTACTAAATATGACCTTAACCATTCTTGTAAATTGGGTAAGGTCATATTTATTTGTAAGGATATATGATTATATATAGTAATTTGTTCCTATAAAATAGTAAATTTATGCTATATATTGAAATAAGATGTGGATATATAATAAAGATACATAAGTGGTAGATAAAAGTGACTAATATTTAGTAAAACTATAGGCTTAGTTATGTAATTATCACTTTGTAAACGTTTGTTGAATTTTAAAGCAAATAAAAATTAGGAGGAATAAATATGATAAAGAAAAAATTAAAAACTTTAGCTTGTTCGGTATTAACATTAGGGGTTTTTGCATCAGTAGCATTATTATCTACAAATGCTCATGCAGCAACTACATCTAAGATGGGAGAAGATTTTAGTTATTTCAATACAAGTAATTGGTCAAAGTCAGATGGATGGTCAAACGGTGACATGTTTAATTGTACATGGAGAGCTAGTAATGTTAACTTTTATGGAAATGGGCAAATGGAACTTTCTATAACTAAGGATAATAAAGGTGGATCAGTACCATATGCAGGTGGAGAGTATCGTTCAAATAATAAATACGGTTATGGATTTTATCAGGTAAATATGAAACCTGCAAAGCATACTGGAGTAGTTTCTTCATTCTTTACTTATACAGGTCCTAGTGATAATACTCCATGGGATGAAATAGATATAGAGTTCTTAGGAAAAGACACCACAAAGGTACAATTTAACTATTATACAAATGGTGTAGGAAATCATGAATATCTTTATAATTTAGGTTATGATGCATCAAATTCATTTCATACTTATGCGTTTAATTGGCAACCAAATTATATAGCATGGTATGTTGATGGCAGAGAAGTGCATAAAGCAACTACTAATATTCCAAAACATCCAGGAAAAATTATGATGAATTTATGGCCAGGGATTGGTGTAGATTCTTGGTTAAATCATTTCGATGGAGTAACACCAGTAAAGGCATATTATAATTGGGCGTCTTACAATTAAACTAAATAAACATTATTTTGGAAGATAACAATATGAAAATTGTGGGGGGATAAAATGAATTTGAAAAGAAAAACTAAATCATTTCTTGCATTAAGTGTAATATTAGTATGCTCTTTAGTTCTATGTGGAAATGGACAAAAGGCATCTGCAAGTAGTACTAGGGAGATAAAATATGGAGCTTTTTTTGCTGATCAGCCAACAACACAAGGTATAAAGGATTTTGAAAACTTGCAACAAAAACACCTTGATGTAGTAAATATGTTCATTAATTGGAAAACTAACTTTTCTGATATAAAAGCAAACTTTGATGCGGTATATGGAAATAATTCAAAAATGTCGCTTACATGGGAAGCTTGGGGTATGTCTAACTTAGATATAGCAAATGGACTAAAAGATGAATATATAAGACAAATGGCTCAAGATATTAAAACTTATAATAAAGATATAATTATAAGATTATTTCATGAGTCAAATGGTAATTGGTATGACTGGGCTTTAGGAGACAGTAAAGTAAATACAAATGAAACATTTATAGCTGCATTTAGACATGTTGTAGATATATTTAGAGAAGTAGGAGCTAGTAATGTTAAGTGGGATTTTAATGTTAATGCTTCAAGCGTGGGAAAAGGTGCTAGTTATTTAGGTAATTATCCAGGTGATGATTATGTAGATATTATATCTATGGATGGATATAACTGGGGTACAACTCAAAGCTGGGGTAGCACTTGGCAATCTTTTGATGAAATATTTTCACAAGCTTACAATGCAGTAAAAGTAAAAAATAAACCTATTTCAATATCAGAATTTGCAGCTACAGAAATAGGGGGGGATAAAGCTGAGTGGTATACAGATGCTTTTAATAGTATTAATTCAGATAAATATAGTTTAATTAATACAATTGTTACTTTTAGTATAGATAAAGAAACTGATTGGAGAATAAATTCTAGTGAGGCTGCATTAAAGGCATATATTGCAGGGATACACATGTCTGACTCTGTAAAACCAAGTCAGCCAGAACAATCAGGTAATCTTAAAGTACAAGAGTTTAATAATTCTTTATCAGGTACAGCAAATACACTTAGCCCAAGATTGAAGGTAATAAATACAGGAAATACAGATATTAACTTATCAGATGTAAAAATACGTTATTACTACACTAGTGATAATGAAAAAGAACAAAAGTTTACTTGTGATTGGTCTTCAATAGGCGCTAACAATGTAATTGGAACATTTGTTAAAATGCCTGAAGCTAAATCTGGTGCAGATAATTATTTAGAGATTAGTTTCGGAAATGGAGCTGGTAGCCTTGGAGCAGGTCAAAGTATAGAAATACAATCTAGAATAAACAAAACAGATTGGACTAATTATACACAGGTAGGAGACTATTCATTTAATTCTACAGCATCTACTTATGGTGACTGGAATAAGGTTACAACATATTTATCAGATAATTTAAATTGGGGAATGGAACCATAATATACTGGTACATCGCCAGATTTAATGTAAATACTATTTTATTATTTAAATAAGTTACAGGTTAATAAAAAATAATCATATATAATATCTAAGAGTAAAGTCAATGTTTCTAAATGAAGAGAACATTGACTTTATTTTTATTCATCAAAGTCAGCTTTCGTTATAGATCAAAATTCAATCGGTAGTTATTTAATACTTTAAAAATGTAATTTCTGGGTTTTAAAAGAGCACTATCATAGCTGATAAAGGGGCTAAATAGGGATTTTTTTAAATTTCTATTGAATTGGATTCAAGTTTAAGAAATCTAATCATGAACAAGTAATGGTTAAATAAAATAAATTATATTGCTATTTAATAAAAATTCATATATAATGATTTTACAAATTAACTGATAATAAATATCATTTACAGTTAATACTAAGTATCGACATTATTTCTGGTAGAATTCATTGAAAATCCTAAGAGATTTATATTGTTTATAAGAAAAAATAAATGATGCTTAATAAATATTAAAAAAGAATTCTGATGATAAATAGAGAGGGTGATGAAAAGAAATTGAGAAAGTACATAATACACAGATTAATATATGTTATACCTGTTTTATTCGGAATAACATTTTTAACATTTGCGCTCACATATCTTTCGCCAGGTGATCCAGCAGAATTAATGCTTAGTGCTACTGGAAATACACCTTCACAGGAGCTTATACAGCAAGTTAGAGAAGGATTGGGATTAAATAAGCCATTTTTCGTTCAGTATTTGAATTGGCTAGCAAGTGTGTTTAGTGGCGATTTTGGAATTTCCTATAAATATAGTAAGCCGGTATTAGATTTGATATTAGGAGCTTTACCTGCAACCTTTAAGCTTGCGGGATTAACAATGTTAATGACAGTGATTGTAGCACTTCCTCTTGGAATACTATCAGCTCTCTATAGAAATAGGTTATTAGATAACGTAATAAGAGGGATATCGTTTCTTGGAATATCACTTCCAGCACCTTGGATAGCAATAATTTTAATGTACATATTTGCTCTGAAGTTTAAACTGCTTCCAGTGATGGGAAGCACAAATTGGACAAGTATTATATTGCCTTCAGCATCTATGACTATTTTAATGGCTTCCAGATATGTGCGGCAGGTAAGGGTATACATACTTGAAGAGATATCTCAAGATTATGTAATTGGTGCAAGAGCTAGAGGAGTTAGAGATAGATCTGTATTGTTAAGGCATGTTCTAAGGACAACTTTATCACCAATTATAACTCAATTGGGATTATCCTTTGGGGTGCTACTTGGAGGTGCGGTTATTATAGAAACCATATTTTCATGGCCAGGAGTGGGGAAATTAGCTATAGAGGCTATATTTACTAGAGATTATCCACTAATACAAGGCTATGTTGTATGGATGACTATTATTTATATGTTGATTAATATGTTAGTCGATATTTCATATTATATTTTAGATCCACGTATGAGGCTAGAAAAGGGGGCTTAATTTGGAAAGTACAATCTTAGCTATAAGAAAAAATAAATCATTCGTAGTTATTTGTATGTTAGCATTTGCTTTAGTTACAATAGGCATACTTTCACCATATATAGCGCCCCATGATCCTCTTAAAACAGATATGACGAATTCACTTAGGGGGCCAAATGCTATATTTTCACTAGGTACAGATCAATTAGGAAGGGATTTGTTTTCTAGAATTTTGTATGGTGCATTGAATTCTTTAAAAATGACGTTTAGTTTAGTTATAACAGTATTTATAATTGGAACAGCATTAGGAACACTAGCAGGGTATTGGGGAGGAATTGTTGACACAATAGTAATGAGATTTTGTGATATTTTCCTTGCATTTCCTGGGATTATTTTTGCTATTGCAGTTGCAGGAGTACTTGGGCCTAGTTCAATAAATACTGTTATAGCCTTAGCTGTAGTACATTGGCCTAAATATGCACGCTTAAGTCGTGGATTGGCCATGTCTGTAAAAAGAAAAGATTATATTAAAGCTGCAAAAATGGGAGGAGCTAAGGAGTATCAGATAATTTTGAGGTATGTGTTCCCTAATATTATCTCAGCCCTTATTGTAATGGCTACAATGGATATAGGAAGCATGCTACTCGAGATTTCATCCCTTTCATTTTTAGGTCTTGGGGCTCAGCCACCTACTCCAGAATGGGGATATATGATTAATGAAGGTAGAACCTACATACAAACTGCCCCTTGGCTTATGGTATATCCAGGGGTTGCAATGTTCATAACTGTAACTATATTTAATTTACTTGGAGAAATCATCAGAGATATATTAGATCCCAATAAACAATATTAAGGAGAAGATTAGCAAATGAAGAATAAAGTAGCGATTTTAAGTTTAGTAATTATGTTGTTTACCAGCCTTGTTGCTTGTACAAAAAACAATTCTGTAAATAATGAACCAAAAAACATTGTAGTTGGATTAAATCTATATCAAACCAATCTAGATCCTGCTCTTGAGTGGAATGGTTGGTATGTTTCAATGTATGGTATAGGTGAAACTTTAGTGAAGTTTGATAAAAATATGGAGATAGTACCTATGCTTTCTGATTCATGGAAAAAGGTTGATGATTTAACTTGGCAGTTTCATGTTAGAGAAGGTGTTAAGTTTCAAAACGGTAATCCACTTACAGCAAGTGCTGTAAAGTCATCCATGGAAAGAGCATTAAAAGCAAATCCTAGAACACAAGAAATGTTAAATGTTAATTCTATAACAGCAGATGGGCAGGAGCTTACTATAACTACTAAAGCACCCCATACAACACTACTTGGAAATCTTGCAGATCCTATAAATTCAATAATAGATACTAGTGTGGCTGAGGAGACTATAGCTAAAAATCCAGTGGGGACAGGTCCATTTAAAATTAAGTCATATGCTGATGGTGCTGAGGTAGTAGTAGAAAGATTTGAGGATTATTGGGATGGAAAAGCACTAATAAATCAGGCGACTTTCAAGTATATTAAAGACGACAATACACGTTCAATGGCACTACAATCAGGTGAGATAGATGTAGCTAACAATGTGTCAATTAATAATTTATCTCTATTTGAAGATAAGTCTAAATATGCAATAAGTACAACTACTAGTCTTAGAATAGTGATGTCATATTTTAATTTCAAAAACGAATTCCTAAAAGATCCAGCAGTTCGTAAGGCTATTGCTTTAGGAGTAGATAGAGAATCTTATGCAAATACGTTACTAAAGGGTACTGCTGTACCTGCAACTGGACCTTTCCCAGGATCATTGCCTTTTGGAGATAAGAATCTTACAGGATATAAGTATAATAAAGCTGAAGCTACTAAAATATTAAGTGATGCAGGATATAAAGATACTGACGGTGATGGAATAGTAGAAAAAGATGGTAAGAAGTTATCTTTAAGTATTGCTGTATTCCCAACACGTGCAGAGATTCCTGTAATCGGGGAAGCAATGCAAGCGCAGCTTAAAGAAATTGGTATAGATGCTAGCTTAAAATCTTATGAAACAGTAAATCCAGTATTAAAAAGCGGAGAATTTGATCTTTGCTTATACAATGTAAATACAGCAACTACAGGAGATCCTCAGTCATTCTTAGAGTTATATTTTAAAACAGGTGGAAATACAAACTTTGGGAAATACAGCAATGCAAATGTGGATGCCCTAATAGATCAATATAAAAATGAATATGATACTGAAAAAAGATATGATATAGCTACAAAAGTGCAACAGATTCTAATTGATGATAATGCTGGTTTATTCTTAGTTACACCAATGAGTAATAGAGTAAGCAAAAATACAGTTAGTGGAATGGATGTTTATCCAATTGACTTCTATATGTTGGATAATAAAGTAGACTTAAAATGATAAGTGAAAAAATTCTAGATATAAATAATTTATGTATAAACTATGGGAAGCAAGCTTCTATAGTTAAAAATGTAAGCATGTCAATTAAACATAAAGAGATAGTTGGGATAGTAGGTGAAAGCGGAAGTGGAAAGTCAACACTTCTGCGTTCAATACTAGGTATACCCCCTATTGGAAGTAGTATTTCTTCTGGAGATATTATTTTTAAGGATAGAAATCTTCTTGAATATTCTAAGAAAGAGTGGAGAGAGATTCGAGGCAATAGGATAGCAATGATATTTCAAGATGCAGGGAGGTCATTAACGCCTATATTAAAGATTGGAGATCAATTTATTGAAACTATAAGGAGTCACTTTAATATTTCTAAGCTTGATGCACATGATAAAGCTGTTGATATGCTTAGAAAAATGAGGTTGCCTGATGCAGAGCGTATAATGAATTCATATCCTTTTGAGCTTAGTGGTGGGATGAAGCAAAGAGTTGCTATAGCAATGGCAATGACAATGGAACCAGAACTTCTCCTAGCTGATGAGCCTACAAGTTCCCTTGATGTAACTATTCAAGCACAGGTTGTTAGAGAAATGATGGAGCTTAGAGAAAATTTTAATACAAGCATAATAATAGTTACTCATAATATGGGGGTAGCGTCTTATATGTGTGATAAGATTGGAGTAATGCGACAGGGTGAATTAGTTGAGTGGGGGATTAAAGATCAGGTTATAAATAGTCCACGAAGTGAATATACTAGAAGTCTATTAGCAGCAGTGCCTGAACTAGGAGGATACAATATTGAGGAAAAAGAAAGAAGCAATACTTAAGGTAAAGAATCTTACAAAGAAGTTTAATTTACAAGATGGCAGAACATTAACTGCAGTTGATAATGTAAGTTTTAAATTATTTCCAGGTGAATGTTTAGGGATTGTTGGTGAAAGTGGATGTGGTAAAAGTACTATAGCAAAAATTCTTACTCAATTAGAAACTGTGACTTCAGGTAACATAATTTATAATGGTAAGGATATTACTAATTTAAAGGGCGAAGAGCTTAGACAAAATCGAAAGAAATTCCAGATGGTATTTCAAGACCCTGTTGAGTCATTCAATCCTCGTATGAAAATTGGAGATATTGTAAGTGAACCACTGCTAAACTTTAATCTTATGAATAAACATGAGGCTAAAGCAGAAACAAAAAAATTACTTAAAATGGTTGGCATAACTGAGGATTTTACGAAAAGATATTCTCATCAGCTAAGTGGTGGGCAAAAGCAAAGAGTTGCAATAGCCAGAGCAATATCCCTAAATCCTGAAATTATAATATGTGATGAAGCTACATCTGCTTTAGATGTTTCTATACAGGAACAAGTGATTGAGCTTCTTATGAATTTGCAAAAAGAGAGGAATTTGTCTTATATTTTTATTGGCCATGATTTGGCAGTAGTTAGAAATATAAGTCATAGAATTATAGTAATGTATCTTGGACAAATTGTTGAAGTAATTGATAGTGATAAGCTTGTTACTGATGCTATCCATCCATATACTAAAGCATTATTGGATTCAGTTTTTTCTATTAAAATGGGAAATAATAGTGAGATAGAAGGCATAAAAGGGGAGCCGCCAAGCCCTTTAGATATACAAGCAGGTTGTGTGTTTTGTTCTAGGTGCACAAAATGCATGGATAAATGTTTAAATGAAAAACCGAAGCTAAAAGAAATAGGAAGAAATCATTCCGTTGCTTGTCATTTATACTAAGTATAGAAAAGATTATTTTGACTATTAGATAATGAATTGTCGAATAGAAATAGCACTGCTTATGATATATAAAAGTTATAAGTAGTGCTTTTTATTTTAGTTAGTAGATGAAAAATGCTCATTAACTATAAGTTACAGAAACATAGGAATGATATATGAAGACAGGAGTTGATTTAGCTAAAGATGATTAAATTAGATATAGAAAAAATATTTACAAACAGAAAATATATAATTTTATTAGCAATTTTATGTACGTTTTTGTGGGGAAGTGCATATCCAGCAATTAAACTTGGGTATGACGTATTTGGGATAGGTTCAGATGAGAGCTTTTTAAAATTAATATTCGCAGGATATAGATTTTTAATAGCTGGGATAATTTTAATTGTTATACAGAAGTTAATGGGGAAGAGTATAATGCCTAAATCTATAGGAGATTTCAAAAAGATTACGTTATTAGGGGCTATATATACTTTGATGCAATATGTATTTCTTTATATAGGTATGACTAATACCACAGGGGTAAAGAGCTCTATACTTGGATCTTTAGGTTCGTTTATAAATATTTTTCTTGTTCACTTTATTTATATGGACGACAAGCTATCAAGAAAAAAGATTATAGGTTGTATTATTGGTTTTCTATCAATTATAGTACTTAACTTTGAAATAGGAACAATAGGTAGCTCATTCAACTTAATGGGGGATGGACTTCTAATTTTTTCAGCATTAATGGGATCGATTGGAAGTATATATAATAAAAATTTAGTAAAGACTAACGATGTTTTTGTTATAACAGGGTGGCAACTTATATTGGGGAGTTTAATGCTTATAATAATAGGAAAATCAGCTGGTGGAAATCTACCTATTATATCTGCAGAATCAGGAATATTACTATTATATATGGCACTTATATCATCAGTGGCATTAGTGATATGGTCTACCCTATATAAATATAATAAAGTAGGAAATATAACTATGTATAACTTTTTGACACCTATATTTGGTGCAATATTATCTGCTTTTTTACTTGGAGAGTCAATATTTGAAATTAAAAACTTGGTAGCTTTGACTTTAGCCTGTATTGGTATATGGATTGTTAATCGAAAGTGATGATTAATTTTTTAATTTTTCAGAAAATAGTTTGCTATACATTGCGTTGGCATAATTAAGAAAAGGGATATTACAAGCAATATGAAGCTTGCAATATCCCTTTTTCCTATTACAACAGAGTATTCTATGAAAAATACACTATAAGGATAAATATGAAATCAGTTATTAGGTTATATAATATTGAAATATCAATGCATTGTTGTAAGTATAAAATTTACACTTACTTTTCAGATAATTGTTTATATGCATTAAGTTTATAGCTTACATTTTTATCATAGTCAAATTTAAAATAACATGTGTATATACAATCTAAAACATATAATAAAGATAATCTTGTTGAAAAAGATGAAATTTTATTAAAGTGATTTTCATTTGAACTCAAATACAAGTGATAATTTGCATATTTGGTAATAGGATTTTCATTTGTAGAAGAAATTAAAATAATAGGTGTTTTATTTGTTTTTAATATATTAGCTATTTTTTCTATTATTACTCCTCTACCTTCAAAGGAAACTATTATTGCAACATGAGTTTTATCACTGGTTGATGCAGTTAAAAGTTGATGATACTCTTCAATTGGAACATTAATAAAGGTTCCAATTTCCTGCATTTGAAACTTAAAGTTATCTGCAAAATAAATATTTCCAGCAGATGTATAAAAATCAATGTGCTTGGCGTTTTTTAAAACATTAGAAATTAATCTTAATTGTTCAAGATCTATTAAATTTAATGAAGAAACTAGTGTTTGTTCATATAATTCTTTCATTTTAAGTACAATTTGGTTTTGTGTTTCATTTTGGTTAAATGGATAGTTATAATCTATTGAACTATTTTCTTTTAAATACTCATTAATAGATGCAGATACTTGCACTTTCAATTCTGATAGACCTGATAAATCTAGTTTTTGGCATAGTCTATAAATAGTTGAGGTTGAAATAAAGCAAGCTTCACTAATTTCAAGAGCACTCATTTTTACAAAGATTTCAGGATTGTCTTGCATATAGCTAACCAATGTTTTTTCATTTTCAGTTAAGTCGATTAGCTTATTCAATTTGCTAAAAATATTCACAAAGATCACCTCATGAATATTATATAATATTTTATTAAAGTTTAGTGGTGTGTGGTTAAGTATAGTTTAAATATCTATATGAGTTATGTACTCACTTAGCGTATAAGCAATACCATCATCTTCATTAGATAAAGTAACTTCATTAGCAATAGCTTTTAAATCATCTACTGCATTAGCCATGGCTACCCCTATACCAGCATATTTAACCATTGATGCATCATTGTGACCATCTCCAAAAGCAATCATTTCTTCTTTTTTATATCCCATAGGAATTAGTACAGTATCTAACGCTTTAGCCTTATCAATTCCTTTGGCAGTAAATTCAAAGTAGAAATCTGCCGTAAACATACAACTTAAAGTATCTTTAAAAGGTTCCATCATTTCATCATAATGGTTTTGTAAATATTCAGGATCACCTGCAGTTAAGATTTTGTTTAATGGATAGTCAGCAAAGGCTGCTAAATCATCCTTTTCACATAACTTGAATTTGCCACCACGCGATTCGTATTGGATTATGTTAAGAACCGTATCATTATAATGTATCTCATTATTAAAAACATCATTAACGTACATATAGTTACCTTTATCAATCATAGGTTTAACATCAAATTTCTTCATATGTTCAAGTACTGCTTGTCCTTGTTCGATGGTCATAGTTTCATTAAATAGAACTTTGTTAGTTTCACAATCAACAACCTTAGCACCATTAAAAGAAACTAAAAGTCCATGATTTTCATCCATCTTTAATTCTTTAGCAAAATCCATTAATCCAGATGTAGGCCTTCCTGAGGCTAAAATTAAAATAGCTCCACTTTTTTGTGCTCTTATTAAGGCATCTTTAGTTTTTGGGGTAATTACTTTTTTACTATTAGTTAATGTGCCATCTACATCCATAATAATTACTTTTATATTACTCATATATCTTCCTCCTAGCTTTCTTAATTTGATTATACTAATATCGTTTTCGTAAATGAATAGATTAATTAAAAAATGAATAATATCTATCAAAAATAATAAGACTAGTAAATTATAAATGAAAGGAGTTTATCATTTTGTTTTTGTTTTTCATTAGGTGGATTTACATAGAGCTTTATATAATTTACTATTTACAAATAGAGCTAAAAAAAGGAGGATAAAAGATGAATCAAAAAGAAAGAATGCTAGCAGGATTACCATATAAAGCTTGGTTAGATGGTCTTAGTGAAGAGAGAATGGAAAATAAGTTGAAAATACATGAGTATAATTTACTTTCTCCAGACAAAACAAATAGAATGGAGGAATTAATTAAAGATATATTAGGGAAAACTGGTGATAAAGTTTTTATAGAACAACCATTTCGCTGTGATTATGGTAAGAATATTGAAGTTGGTAATAACTTTTTCGCCAATTATAATTGCACAATACTAGATGTAGGGAAGGTAACAATTGGTGAAAATGTTATGTTTGCACCTAACGTTTCAATTTATACAGCAGGGCATCCAATTCATCCTAAATCAAGAAATTCAGGTTATGAATATGGTGTTGAAGTGGTAATTGGAGACAATGTATGGATAGGAGGAAGTGTTGTCATAAATCCTGGAGTTCATATTGGAAATAATGTTGTTATAGGTTCAGGAAGTGTTGTTACTAAAGACATTCCGGATAATATGATAGCAGTAGGAAATCCATGCAAGGTTGTTCGTGAGATTACAGAAGAAGATCGTAAATATTATTATAAAAATTGTAAATTCGATGTTGATGATTACAGCATTTAACCATGACTTATAAGTTAATAAGTATAATTTAATTATAAAATATTACTGGAATTTAAAGTTTTCAGTAATATTTTATTTTTATGAGATAGTTAAGCGATGTACTAAAAAATTAAGTTGTTTTATTTCTTGACAAAAGAAATAGTAGGGAATAGAATTAAAACAAATTTACAAAAATATGAAAATATGCTATATACTTACGCTGAATATATTTTTGTCTGTAGAGATAGGTAAGATTAATTTTAATGAAGATGAAAGGAGAAAATACAATGAAGAATCTTAAAGAGTTTAAACTTATTGAATGTCAAGGTACTCCTTATGAAATCGGGCGGCAATGGGGGGAAGGCTGTAAAGACAGTATCCTAAAAATTTCAGAAAATATTTATAATAGCATGACACTTTTTCACAAAGCATCAAAGGAAGATGTTATCATTAGGGCTATGAAGTTTTTTCCTGCGGTTCAAGCATTCGATCCCTATTTAATTGAGATAATGCGTGGTCAGGCTGACGCAACTGGACTTAGTTTTGAAGAAATATTTACTCAGAAATGTTATAATGAGCTCACTTTCTGTTATGACAATATCTCAGGACTTTGCACTTCATTTGCAGTAACAGGAAAGGCAACACAAGATGGGAAAACTATACTGGGACAAAATATAGATTTTCTTCCTGAAGTTCCTATAGATCTATTAAAAATTCATCACGCCAATGGTCTTAAACAATTCATATTAAGTTTTTCAAATTCAAGCGAATTTACATTTTCATCTACTGGATTCGGGATGTGTGCAAACGCTACTATAGGTAAAAATTACGCATTTAATATTCCTGTAGGATGTTACCTCCCAAGAGTTATGAGAGAGAAAAATATTAATGATGCCATAAATATCCTTAAACAAGTTGCTCGTGGCCTTGGTTACTATCATTTAGCTGATAAAAATGGGCATATGTTAGGTATTGAGAGTATTCATAACGACTTTGAACTTATATATCCTGAAAGGGATATAATATTGCATTCTAATCATTATATTACAGAACGATTCAAGGAAGTTGATACTGCACCACAATTGCAGCCAGACAGCTACCATCGTTTAGATAGAATTCTCAATTTAATGAATCAGCATTATGGAGAAATAAATATTGAAATCATTAAGAAAATCTTGGTGGATCATGACAAAAAGCCAAATTCTATATGCAGACACATTGATTCTACTGTTCCAGTATCATCAGCGACACTTGCATCATTTATCATGGTACCTGAAGAAGGGGCTATATATATAGCTGCTGGCAATCCTTGTGAATACGAGTATGTACGATATGAGTTTTAGAATATAGTGATTTTATAGAAGAATTAAGTTATAAAGTAGTGGATTTCAAAGAAAACTTTATTTTTTAGACAAAGAAAGGCAGCTCAAGCTATTTAAAAATAGCTTGAGCTGTTTTTTGAAAAATTACTATTAACAGTTATTATTTATTGAGGTTCTATACCATTAACGTTTATTCCTTTTACATACAGACATATCTTATCATTAGGTGAAAAACCTCTTGAACTTTGTGTGTTTAATGAGTAATCATTAAATCTATTATATACCCTACAGAAATTTAGATTATAAATTCTGCAATGTATTTCAATTTCATCTCCTGGCATAAAGACTGTTCCATCATCATCAAATGAAAGATTTAAAACTGTATTACCAGAGTTGTCCCAAGTAAAATTACCGTTGATATTGCTTCTTATTCCTCTATTATTGATTGAAATGTAATCACAAGAAAATATATTGCATCTTATTCCATCACTTGTAAAGAAGTACTTTAAATTCATATCAGAGAATTTTATTTGTTTATTTGAAATATTTTTTATCTTTATTCTAGGATAAAGAGTATGGGTATATTGTACTTGTTGGTTTGCATCTTGAGATAAAAGTGTAAAGTCATTACTTGTTATTTTTGTATCATCTACAACATCTATTTTAGGCTCTGTTCCGCAAACTTTATGACCTTTGTAGTAAACAGGTATTCTGTCATTTTTTGAATACCATTCAGTGTTTAATGAGTAATCGTTAAATTTATTATATATCTTCCAATTTGGCTCATGAATTCTTCCTTGAATCTCTAATATTGCGCCTGGTTTTAGCTTTCTATTACCTTGGAAAGAAAGAGTTAATGTGCTATTTCCAAAATTATCTCTAACAAAATTACTTCTTACGCTACATGTTATTGGATAACAATTTAAACCAGCCCAATCACATTCAAATATACTTTGTCCATTTCCTTCATTTGTAAAGAAATATTTTAATTGAAGATCTGCTAAGTTTATTTCTTTATTTGATGTATTCCTTACTATTATTCTTGGATAAAGTGTATTACTAAAAGGACATAATTGGAAGGCATCCCTTGAGTATACTTGTATATCTGCATCTGATATTTCCATTACATAGATTTCTTTTTCTATTGTAGTTGTAAGGCCAGCAGCATCAGTAACTGTAATATTTACTTTGTAAGTACCAGGTTTATCAAGAATATAGCTTGTACCCTTTGCAATAACTTTTCCAGTAGCATCATTTGGTGCGAAAACAGTCATCTTTTCAGTAGCTACACCAGAAAGATTGTCATTTGCAATATAAGCAGGTAGTATACTACCAATTGTATATTCATTATCTAGTTTCATTTCTATAGTTGGTGCAGTTTTATCAATTTTTACGTAAGTAGTGTTAGCAATTTCAATATTTCCAGCAGTATCAATAGAGTAGAAGGAAATCTTGTGACTACCTTCTTTAGTTACTGTAAAAGTAGTACCTTCTTGATAATCAGCATCATCAATAGAGTAGAAAGTTTTAGCTACACTGGTAAGTGCATCAGTTGCAGTTAAGTTAACTGTTACATCATCTTTAGACCAGTTAGTAGGTGCATTAGAAGTAGTAACAGGAGCTGTTTTATCAATGTTCACATAAGTAGTATTAGCGGTTTCAGTGTTTCCGGCAACGTCAACAGAGTAGAAGGAGATCTTGTGAGTACCTTCATTAGCTACTGTAAAAGTAGTACCTTCT
The DNA here is from genome assembly GCF_014836335.1 of Clostridium cibarium. Classification (GTDB taxonomy): domain Bacteria; phylum Bacillota; class Clostridia; order Clostridiales; family Clostridiaceae; genus Clostridium; species Clostridium cibarium. Next base: position 82,667 of record NZ_JACSRA010000009.1, on the reverse strand, counting down.
TGATAATCAGCATCATCAATAGAGTAGAAAGTTTTAGCTACACTGCTAAGTGCATCAGTTGCTGTTAAGTTAACTGTTACGTCACCTTTAGACCAGTCAGCAGGTGCATTAGAAGTAGTAACAGGAGCTACCTTATCAATCTTCACGTAAGTAGTATTAGCAGTTTCAGTATTTCCAGCAGCATCAACAGAGTAGAAGGAAATCTTGTGAGTACCTTCATTAGCTACTGTAAAAGTAGTACCTTCTTGATAATCAGCATCATCAATAGAATAGAAAGTTTTAGCTACACCGCTAAGTGTATCAGTTGCAGTTAAGCTTACTGTTACATCATCTTTAGACCAGTTAGTAGGTGCATTAGAAGTAGTAACAGGAGCAGATTTATCAATCTTTACATAAGCAGTATTAGCAGTTTCGGTATTTCCAGTAGCATCAACAGAATAGAAGGAAATCTTGTGAGTACCTTCATTAGCTACTGTAAAAGTAGTACCTTCTTTATAACCAGCATCATCAACTGAATAGAAGGTTTTAGCTACACCACTGATATCATCAGTTGCAGTTAAGCTTACTGTTACGTCATCTTTAGACCAGTTAGTAGGTGCATTAGAAGTAGTAACAGGAGCAGATTTATCAATTTTTACATAAGCAGTATTAGCAGTTTCAGTGTTTCCAGCAGCATCAACAGAATAGAAGGAAATCTTGTGAGTACCTTCATTAGCTACTGTAAAAGTAGTACCTTCTTGATAATCAGCATCATCAATAGAGTAGAAAGTTTTAGCTATACTGCTAAGTGTATCAGTTGCAGTTAAGCTTACTGTTACGTCATCTTTAGACCAGTCAGTAGGTGCATTAGAAGTAGTAACAGGAGCTGCTTTATCAATTTTCACATAGGAAGTATTAGCAGTTTCAGTATTTCCAGCAGCATCAACAGAATAGAAGGAAATCTTGTGAGTACCTTCATTAGCTACTGTAAAAGTAGTACCTTCTTTATAATCAGCATCATCAATAGAATAGAAAGTTTTAGCTACACCGCTGATATCATCAGTTGCAGTTAAGCTTACTGTTACATCATCTTTAGACCAGTTAGTAGGTGTATTAGAAGTAGTAACAGGAGCAGATTTATCAATCTTTACATAAGCAGTATTAGCAGTTTCGGTATTTCCAGTAGCATCAACAGAATAGAAGGAAATCTTGTGAGTACCTTCATTAGCTACTGTAAAAGTAGTACCTTCTTTATAACCAGCATCATCAACTGAATAGAAGGTTTTAGCTACACCACTGATATCATCAGTTGCAGTTAAGTTAACTGTTACGTCATCTTTAGACCAGTTAGTAGGTGCATTAGAAGTTGTAACTGGTGCTTTTCCATCAATAATAATTCTTGCCAAAAGCGTACTTGATGGACTAGATTCACCAAAAGAGTTACTACAAGAAGTAACATAATATAAGTGATCCCCAGCAGGAAGATTATTGAAAGTATAAGATAAATTGTTTAAGTTTTTAACTAGTAAAACTGGCTTATTATCTATAAGCTCATAAATATTGTAGCCATTAGCGAAAGTAACAAAATCCCAACAAATAAAAGCTGTTGTCTTGTCTTTAACTTTTATGGTTGCTAAAGGTGCCTGCATAATAGGATATATAATACTATCTGCTAATGTATTAGATGGATCAGATTCACCAAAGCGAGTATTGTATGCAGTAACCTGAAAATTATGAGTACCTTCTGATAAATTGAAAGCTTTGTAGCTTAGAGCATTTCCCTTAAATAGTAGTTGTTTTGTATCATTTACTATTTCATAAACACGATACTCATTAGCCCAAGCAACTGAATTCCAAGTTAAAGTAATGTTATTAATGTTGGAAATTGTTCTGCTTAGTGTTGGGGCTTGTACTACTGGCCAAGTTAATGAGAAATCTAGTGTACTTCCAATTGGTGATTCACCAAAACGGCTACTATATGAGTAAACTTCATAGCTATAATCTCCAGCAGGCATATTGACGAAAGTTGTTCCAGTACCAGGTAGTGTTTGTTTTAAAACTTTTTCTCCGTTTACAATTTGATAAACCTTGTAGCTGGTTGCATATGGTACAGGTAGCCAATTTAATCTAATATCATTTCCGTTTGCGATATTGTAGTTTAATTTGGCTGGTGCTTGCATTGTTGGCCAAGTTAATGTAGATGAAGTTTGGCTTCCATCTTCTGATTCACCATAGGAGCTGTTAAATGAGTGAACTTCATAGTTGTAATCTCCAGCGGCCATATTAGTGAAAGTTACGCTAGTACCAGGTAGTGTTTGTTTTAAAACTTTTTTGCCATCTATAATTTGATAAACCTTGTAGTCAGTTACATATGGCACACCTGTCCATCTTAATGTAATGTCATTTCCATTTGTTATAGTGGAAGTTAAATTTCCAGGTGCTTTCATTAGCGAATTGTCTAAAGTAAATGAAATTTGGCCTCCGTCTTGTGATTCACCAAAACGGGTGCTATAAGAGTGAACTTCATAGCTATAATCTCCAGCAGGCAGATTAAAGCTTGCATTATTAGTATTTGCTGTTTGCTTTAAAACCTTTTCTCCATTTACAATTTGATAAATCTTGTAGTTGGTTGCATATAATGTAGGAGCCCATTTTAGCGTAATAGTAGATGTATTTGTTAAAGTATAAGTAACGCTTTCTGGTGTTTGCATTGTTGGCCAAGTTAAAGAAAGTGTAGTTTTTGGTCCAACTTCTGATTCACCAAGGCGGGTACTAAATGCGCAAACTTCATAAGTATAATCTCCAGCAGGCATATTAGTGAAAGTTACACTAGTACCAGCTACTGTTTGTTTTAAAACTTTTTCACCATCTATAATTTGATAAACTTTATAGTTATTTGCATATTGTACAGATGCCCATCTTAATGTAATGTCATTTCCGTTTATTACATTGTAAGTAAGGGTATCTGGTGCTCCCATTTTAGGAAGTGATAGAGAAAAAGTAGATTCAGCTCCTATTGGAGATTCGCCTAATAATGTTGAAACCGAATTAACAATATAGTCATAATCACCACTAGGCATATTTGTAAATGTTGCTGAAGTAGTGTTAACAGTTTGCTTTAAAACTAGTTGTCCATCAACTTTTTGATAAATCTTATAGCTTGTAGCAAATGGAACAGCTGTCCATCTTAATGTTATATCATTAAGGTTTGTTATGTTATAAACTAAATTGGTTGGTGCTTGCATTGTTTGTCCATCCATGGTAACAGTGATTGTACTTCCATCTGGAGATTCACCAAAACGTGCGGAATAAGAGTGAATTTCAAATTTGTATTCACCAGGTGCCATGTTTGTATAAGAAACTGTTGTACTATTTACTGTACTTTTTAAAACTTTTTGTCCATTAGTTATCTGATAAATTTTGTAACCTGTAGCATTTTCAGAAGGACTCCAAGTTAGACTAAGGCTAGTAGCATTATTAATTTTGTGTGCCAAGTCTGTTGGTGGTTGCATAATTGGTGGAGTTAATGAGAAAGTAATACTAATTCCCTTCTGCGATTCTCCAAGACGAGTGCTAAATGAGTGAACCTCATATACATAATCACCACCAGGCATGTTAGTATAGGTAATAGTAGTTCCTGCAGTTGCACTTCTTAATATTTTTTGTCCATTAACAATCTGATAGACTTTGTAGCTTGTTGCATTGTCTACAGCATCCCATTTTAAAGTGATATCATTTCCGTTTTTTATGTCATAAGATAAATTTGTTGGGTCTTCCATAGCTGGAAGAACTAAGCTTAAGGAAACTTTACTTCCATCTTGTGATTCTCCAAGACGATTGCTAAATGAATGAACCTCATATACATAATCGCCACCAGGCATATTACTAAATGTAGCATTAGTACCTGCAGTTGTACTTTTTAATATTTTTTGCCCATCAATGATCTGATAAATTTTATAGTTTGTTGCATTACTTACTGCATCCCATTTTAAAGTAATATCATTTTCGTTTTTAATTTCATAAGATAAATTTGTTGGTGTTTGCATAGCTGGAAGAACTAAGTTTAAGGAAACTTGGCTTCCATCTTGTGATTCTCCAAAGCGGGAGCTAAATGAGTGAACCTCATATACATAATCACCACCAGGCATATTAGCAAATGCAACATTAGTACCTGTAGTTGTACTTTTTAATAATTTTTGCCCATCAACAACCTGATAAACTTTATAGTTTGTTGCATTAGTTACAGCACTCCAGCTTAAGTTTATATCATTAATATTTGCTAAAGAGTATGTTAATTTTGAAGGTGCTGTCATAGTTGGATGAATTATTTGTACCTGTGTAGAAGTCGAAAGTGAAGATTCGCCATAAAGAGAATTCACTGAAGAAACCGCATAGGTATAAGATCCAGCAGGTGCATTAACAATTGTGTAAGTGGTAGATGCCTTTACTGAAGAAACTAATGTTTTAGTATTATCAGCAGCAATTTGATAAATGTTATAACTATTGGCATACTGTGAGGCAGTCCAATTTAGCACCACGTCATTGACATTTTGTATTTTGTTAGTTAATGTTGCTGGTGCAGCCATAGTTGGATAAGTCACGGTAAAAGAAGTAGGCGCGCAAGGACCAGATTCACCTTGTGCACTCAAGGTGGATACAACATACTTATAGGAACCTTCTTTAAGGTCATTAAACGTGTAAGATGTCGATGTTGTAGTACCTAGAACTGTGAGTTGGCCATCAGTAATTCCATACACCTTATATCCAGTAGCTCCATGTACAGGATCCCATGTAAGTTTAGCATTACTTGGGGTAATTAGCTGAGAAGCTAAGTTACTTGGCGGCAACACATCATTACTAGTTGATGCAAATGAGCGTACTGGCGGATATGCTAGTACAAATGCTAGTATAAATGCCATCAATAGCGATACAAATCGCTTGCAATTTGGAAAAGAACATTTTTTCATTAAAATCCCACCTTTTTTTGTGAAAATGAAAAAAGAAAACCCTATAATGATTTGCATCTTAAAGTTTTGACTAGTTAAAAGCACAAAATTTCCCCATTTCCACATATAATTTTTGGGATACTGTATGCAAAAAAAATGTCAATAAAACTATATAATATATATCCTCTTGCAGTATAAGATGTAAGTTTATTAATATTATTGATTAATTTTCATGCAAATGTATCCTATAATAATTTTACCATATATAGTCAAAACTCGCAATATTAATCAAAAAATGTTATAAATTATACTTTTTTGAAGAAAAAATTGGTAGATGTTGAATTAATTCTCTTGAAAGTTTTCATTTCTAAATTCTAATGGAGTTTTTTTAGTTATTTTTTTAAAAGCCATATTGTAATAATTTTGACTACTAAATCCCACAGACATAGCAACTTCAATTATAGGTAAATCTTTAGTTAATAATAATTCTTTACTTCTTTCAATTCTTACTTGATTAAGATACTGAGAGAAGGTTTTCCCAGTTTCTTTTTTGAATAAATTACAAAAATAGCATCTGTTTATATTGAGATATTCAGCAATCACATCTAAGGAAATAGGGTCATAAAATTTTGAATCAACGTATTCTATGGCCTTTTTTATATGTAGGCTATAGTTAGCTGTGGTTGAGAACTTTTTTTGCAGTTTTATATATTCGCTATCATTCATTATGTTATAAAACAAAGTAATAAGATGAGCTATACAACTTTTAGGCTTATATAAAATATCTTTAGTGTTCATATTTTTAGATGTGGTATAAGGACCAATAATTATTATGCCTCTATTAAGATTATTAGGGCATATAGAGAAACCTGTAACTATAACGTGAGTATCATAGAAAATATTTACTGAGGAATCAGGTGATTTTTTATATAATTTTTTTGAAAGATTTTCACATATATTAAATTGATCAGCTAAAGACTCAAAATGAATGGTATATCCTTTAGAATATATACTGTTACCATCATTTCTATAAGCTTTAACAGGGACATTAGTACAAAAATAGAATTTATCTAAAGATTCTTTAATACACTTCTCTTCGGAAAAATTGTTAAACATTGTAATATAAATCCTCCCTTATTAAAAAGCCTAAATATATTTAAAAAAAGTAAATATATTTAAGTCAAATATTGAGTTTAATGATAACATAACACAAGAGTGATAATCAATATCAATTACTAAGAATTTAATAGTAAGGGGGAATTTAGTGGAAAATGAAAAAATTTTAAAGAAAAGAGATATAAAGATAAGATATCTAGTAATAAGTTTAATTATTTTATCAATTATATCTATATTTATCGGCTCAAAAGATATAAAGATTATTGACTTATTAAGTTTTGAAAAAGATAAATTAGAAATACTTATTTTAAGTAGAATACCAAGATTAATAAGTATTCTAGCGGCTGGTACAAGTATAGCTGTAAGTGGACTTATAATGCAGCAAATAAGTCGCAATAGTTTTGTATCACCAACTACAGGTGCTACTGAAGATAGTGCGAAATTTGGAATATTAGTATCTATTATATTATTCCCTTCAGCAGGCTATTTTAGCAAAATGATAATATGTTTTATATTTTCGCTAGCTGGTACTTTTTTATTTATGTACATTTTAAGAAAAATTAAATTTAAGAATGATATATTTGTTCCTCTTATTGGAATTATGTTAGGAGCAATAATAGAATCTATAAATACTTTCTTTGCATATAAATTTGATGTGATTCAAAATATAGAATCTTGGGCACAAGGAAATTTTTCTATGATTATAAAGGATCGATATGAACTAGTTTACTTAAGTATTCCCCTTATGATAATAGCTTATTTATTTGCAAATAAGTTTACTATTTCAGGGATGGGAAAAGAATTCTCAAAGAATTTAGGATTAGATTACAATAAAGTGGTAAATATCGGAGTTGTAATAGTTGCGCTTATATCTTCCATAATGATTATTATTGTTGGGAAAATACCATTCTTAGGACTTATAATTCCTAATATTATTAGGATTTATAATGGAGATAATTTAAAAGAGAATTTTGTTTCAACATCTTTATTTGGAGCAGTATTTCTTCTTTTCTGTGATATATTAGGTAGGTTGATTATTTATCCATATGAAATTCCAATAGGCCTTATGGTTGTGGTCATAGGAAGTGGAGTATTCTTATATCTACTTTTCAGGAGGAAGTTAACATGAAAATAAAACGAAATTTAATACTTATGTTCATTTTATCAGTTATACTTATTCTTCTTTTTATATGTGTTGGTATGAACAATAATAATTGGCAATATATTCTTCAAAGAAGAGGAATAATGATTGTGGCAGTTGTAATAACAAGTGCAGCTATAGCTTTTTCAGCTATGATATTTCAAAGCATAACCAATAATAGAATATTGACTCCAAGTGTAATGGGATTAGATTCTTTATATATGCTTGTACAAACTTTTATAGTTTTCATATTATCAAGCAATAAAAATGAGATTTTTGCAAGTAATATAAATTTTATTCTTTCAGTAGGGGTTATGGTTATATTTTCTATATTACTATTTCAGGTAATGCTTAAAAAAGAAAAAGGGAATATTTATTTTCTTTTATTAGTCGGTTTAATATTAGGAACATTATTTCGTAGTGGAGCTTCTTTTATGCAAATGATAATAGATCCAAACGAGTTTTCAGTTCTTCAAGGTAAGATGTTTGCAAGTTTTAATAATGTAAATAGCGATGTATTGTTAATTTCTATAGTAATAATATTACTAGTAATGATTTATATGTATGATTACATTGATATATTAGATGTTTTGTCGCTTGGTAGGGATCATGCTATTAATCTTGGATTATCATATGAAAAGACAGTTAAATCCTTGCTTATAGTAACATCAATTTTAGTATCTGTATCAACAGCTTTAGTTGGGCCAATAACTTTTTTAGGATTATTAGTAGTAAATATAACACATGAGTTTTTAAAAACTTATAGACATAGATATCTAATACCAGCTTCTGTTTTAATTAGCATAATCACTTTGGTTGGTGGTCAATTTGTAATAGAAAGATTATTAAATTTTTCAACACCAGTTTCTGTAGTGATCAATTTAGTTGGAGGTATATATTTTATATCTCTATTATTAAAGGGGAATAAGGCATGATTGAATTAAAGAATATAGTGAAAAAATATAATGGAAAGAATGTTGTTGATAATGTTTCTGTAACTATAAAAGAAGGAAAAGTAACGTCTCTTATAGGTCCTAATGGAGCAGGCAAGAGCACATTGCTTTCAATAATGAGCAGGATAATAAGTAGAGATAGTGGTGAAGTTATAATAGATAAGGCTAAATTAGAGTCGTGGAATAATAAAGATTTAGCAAAAAAAATATCAGTATTAAAGCAATCTAATTCTATCAACATGAGATTAACAATAAAAGAAATAGTTAGCTTTGGAAGGTTCCCTTATTGTCAGGGAAATTTAACAGAGGAAGATTTAGAACATGTTTATAATGCAATAGAATATATGAAACTTACAGATATAAAAGATAAGTACATGGATGAACTTAGTGGAGGACAAAGACAGAGGGCATTTATTGCAATGATAATAGCTCAAAATACAGATTACATATTGTTGGACGAGCCACTAAACAATTTAGATATGAAGCATTCAGTGGAAATAATGAAAATTTTAAGAACTTTAGCAGAAGAGCTTAATAAAACAGTTGTTATTGTAATACATGATATAAATTTTGCATCTTGTTATTCAGATTATATATTAGCTCTTAAAGATGGAAAACTTGTTAAGGCTGGGAGAACGGATGAAATAATAAGAAATGATGTGCTAGAAGAAATATATGATATGAAATTTAATATTCAAGAAATAGAAAACAATAAAATCTGTATTTATTTTAAATAGTAAGGAGAGAAAAATAATGAAAACAAATAAAAAGATAATATCATCCCTATTGGTTATATTAATAGTTATGGTAGGAGGTTTTACATATACTAAATTTAGTTCAACAAAGGATGAAACTAAGAGTAATGGAGAAGATAATATAACGATAAATCATAAATTAGGAGAAGTGAGTATAAAGAAAAATCCACAAAAAATCGTTGTGTTTGATTATGGTGTATTGGATTCATTAGATACTATTGGGATTGAGGTACAAGCTGTTGCAAAGAGTAGTTTGCCTAGTTACCTAAGTAAATTTAAAGATGAAAAATATGTAGATGCAGGAACTTTATTTGAACCTAATTTTGAAAAGTTACAAGAATTGAAGCCAGATTTAATAATAATTTCAGGAAGACAAGAAAGTGTGTATGATAAGCTTAAAGAAATAGCACCAACTTTATATGTAAGTATCTCAGATACAGGCTATTTTGAGTCTTTTAAAGCGAATATGGACAATTTAGGTAAAATATTCAGTAAAGAAGATGTTGTAAAAGACCAATTAGATAAAATAGATACTAAAATTAAAGAACTTAATGAAAAAGTTAAAGAAAAGAACTCAAAAGCTCTTATGATAATGGCTAATGAAGGGAATTTAAGTGCATTTGGTGAAAAATCAAGATTTGGGATTATACATAGAGATTTTGGACTTAAACAAGCAGATGAAAATATAGAAGAATCTAATCATGGAATGAATGTATCATTTGAATATTTAGCAGAAAAAAATCCTGACTATTTATTTGTTGTAGATAGATCAGCTGTAACAGGGAAAGGAGTTAGTGCTCAGAAGACTCTAGATAATGACATTATTAAAGGAACTTCTGCTTATAAAAACAATAGGATTATATACCTTGATTCACAAGTATGGTATGTATCTTCTGGAGGATTTACAGGAACTAATACTATGATTGATGAAATCACAAAGGCAATAGAAAAATAAATTCATAATATGTAACGCACAACAATAAAATTCCGATTGTTGTGCGTTTTTTATATACATTTAGTCCTCTATGTAGGGTAAGTAATAAAAAACTTGACTATAAAAGAACGTTCGTTTATTATAGAAATATAACAATAGAGGTGTGTAAATGAGAAGGAAAGATGATGAAAAGAAACAAAGCATAAAAGAAGCTGTTATTAAGTTAATACTTAAAGAAGGATTTCATGGTACATCTATTTCAAAGATAGCTAAAGAAGCTGGGGTTTCGCCAGCTACGGTATATATATATTATGAAAATAAAGAAGTTATGTTGCAAGATATATATCGTGAATACTCTGAAGATGTTTTTTATTACCTGCTTGATAAACTTAATAATTGTAACAAAGGTGAAAAAATTATTGAGGTACTTGTAAGAGAATATTATTTGTATATCAATGATAATAATGAAATTTTTCACTTTGTTGATCAGTTTGCTAGTTGTCCAGCATTAGCCAATCAATGTTCAGCAAGAAATGGAATAAGTATTCTTAACAACTTGTTTGATGAAATGAAGAAAAGAGGAGTTTTCAAAGATTTTGAAAATGATAACTTGAGAGCAATACTTTTTTATCCTACTAAATCAATTGTGATGAATTCCTGTATCGATAATGATAAAAAGATTGAATTATTAAATGAATTGATTGAAATTATACAAGATGCAATATTAATAAAATAGAGATTAATATAAGAGTAAGCGAGAAATTTTGTAAATAGCAGAAATGTTTCGCTATTTTTTAAAAAACATATAAACGAATGCTCATTTATTTAAATAGCAAAAGAAAGGATGATTAAGACGATGAATATAGAGAAAAAATATAACCAAGGAGTTGTAATTCCTGTATCAGAAGCAGTTCTGCTTCCAGGAATGACTCATATTTTAAGGTTAAATAGATTTAGTGAAAAGGAAATTGAAAATTTATCTAATGATGAAACAGTTAATGTTGCAGTACCTTTAAAACAAAACTTCAATCAGAATAATTTAAAAGAAGAAGATTTTTATCGTATAGGGGTTTCATTTGAAATAAATAAAATTCAAAAAATGGGAAGAGGATATCAAATTGAAATTTTAGCATTAGATAGAGTAGAGATAAAATCTATGAACTTTGAAGAAGCTTTAATTAGTGCAGAATTTGAATTTGCATCTGATATAGTTGATATTACAGAAAAAAATCAGGAAGAAATGGTAAGTTACATTAAAAGGATCACTAGAGAAATTAGTGAGAATTTTAAAGGTTCAGAAGATTTTATAGAAAGTGTGGAAGAACAGCAGGATTTAAATAAAATTATTGGACTTTTAGCACCTTTTATGCCACTTTCAAATGAAGAAAAATATGATTTAATAGAGACTCAATCTTTAAAGGCTAGAGGCTTAAAGTTTATGGATTATCTATTAAAGCAGAAAGAACATATAAAATTACAATTAGAAATGGCACAAAAATTTACTGAAAAAGCTAATAAAAATTATAGAGAATCAGTTTTGAGGGAACAACTAAAAACTATTCAAAATGAGTTAAATGAAGGCAAAGAAGCTAAAAAAGATAAAGATTATTATAAAAAAATTGAAGAAGCTCAAATGCCAGATGAAGCTCGTGAAACAGCTTTAGAGGAACTAGAAAAATTACAAAACCAAAGTCCAAATAGTTCTGAATATAATGTAATACGTAACTATTTAGAGTTATTGATACAGTTGCCTTGGAAAAGGAATGAAGGAAAAACAGTTGATTTAGAAGGTGCAAGAAGTATATTAAACCAGCAACATTATGGTCTTCAAAAAGTAAAGGATAGAATAATTCAACATTTAGCAGTTATGCAACTTAAAAAGGATAAAAAAGGATCTATATTATTGTTAGTAGGACCTCCTGGTGTGGGAAAAACAAGTTTAGGTAAGAGTATTGCAGAAGCTCTTAATAGAAAGTACATAAGATTAAGTCTTGGTGGTGTAAGAGATGAAGCAGAAATAAGAGGACATAGAAGAACCTATGTAGGAGCAATGCCTGGTAGAATTATTCAAAGTATAAAAAAGGCAGGAGTAACAAACCCTGTTATGGTTTTAGATGAAGTAGATAAGCTATCTTCTAGCTATAATGGTGATCCAGCTAGTGCTTTATTAGAAGTATTAGATCCAGAGCAAAATGATACTTTCACTGATCATTATTTAGATTTACCATATGACTTATCGGATGTATTCTTTATAGCAACAGCTAATTCTTTAGATACCATTCCTAGACCGCTATTGGATAGAATGGAAGTAATTCAAATATCTAGTTACACTATGAATGAAAAATTCCATATTGGTAAAAAGTATTTGATTCCAGAGGTTCTTGAAGAACATGGATTGGCCGACACACAACTTGTTATAGAAGATGAAGGACTACGAAGAATTATTAGTGAATATACTTTAGAAGCTGGGGTAAGAGGACTTAAAAAGCAGTTAGCAACACTTGCCAGAGTAGCAGCAGAGAAGATTGTAGCTAATAAGGTTGACCTACCATTTAAAATTACAGCAGAAGAGTTAGATGATATACTTGGAAGAAAGATTTCAAGTCATGATAAAGCTCAAAAGGATAATGCACCAGGAGTTGTAACTGGACTTGCATGGACAGCAGTAGGGGGAGAAATATTATTTATTGAAGCTACTGATATGCCAGGAAATGGACAAGTTATTTTAACTGGACAATTAGGAGATGTTATGAAGGAGTCAGCAAGAATTTCATTGAGTTTATTAAAATCAAGGTTACCAGTAAATGCAATGAATTTTAAGGAAAGAGACTTACATATTCATGTCCCTTCAGGATCAGTTCATAAGGATGGTCCATCAGCTGGAATAACATTATTTACAGCACTTGCATCTCTTGTTACAGGAATAAAGATAGATTCAAAACTTGCAATGACAGGAGAAATTACATTAAGAGGAGCAGTACTTCCGATAGGAGGACTTAAAGAAAAGTTGATAGCAGCTCAAAGGGCTGGAATAAGAAAAGCTCTAATTCCAAAAGATAATGTAATTGATCTAAAAGATGTTCCTGAGGAGGTAAAAGAACAAATAACTATAATACCTGTAGAAACTGTAGAGGATGTTCTTAAGGAGACTTTGGGTATAACATTACCTAAAATAGAACGTGTATTTAATCCTAAGAATTTTATAGAAGGAACATTTAGTACAAATGAAGCTTAATTTAATAAACATTTAGGAAAGATAGGTTTTTTACAAACCTATTTTTTCTTTTGGGAAAATACGTAAATTTAGATTACATAACTAAAGTTGTATCAAGCCATATTGTAAATGAATATATTATAAGTAAGAAGAAGGACGAGTTTTTCTTAAAATAATATTAATCATAGGGGGAACTCCAGATGAAAGCAAAATCAGTAGTTGACAAGTATAATTTCAATAAATGTGGTATTAGAGATTGTAAAGGGGATTGTAAAAATATAATACCTTTCAACAACCTTCTTAATGTACCAAAGGATTTCTTACCCAAATCTATTGGTGGGGATTGGGATAGCTTGAAAATTTCTATAATGCCATCTTTAAATTGTATAGTAGAACCTTGTATAGAGAAAACCGATATAACATTTAATGATCCATGCAATAAAAAGCATGTTGTAAAAGATTATGAATTAAAATTAAAGAAATTGAGAGTAGTTGGATCTATAAATTATATAATAAGTGCACAATATACGGCATCTCAATTGGGAATATCAGATAGCAATGCTAGTATAAGTGGAATTTATACTATGCGCATAGATAGAATACTTGGATTTGTGTTAGAGCATTTTAATAGTAATTATCATGTTTCAGTTGGCTATAAGGATTTACAATTTGATAGTCCAGAAGAATTTGTATATGGAGAAGATCATGCGCTAAAAATTAAAGGAAACTTTATCATTAATGTAGGGAACATTGTAGAAACTCTACGGAATGGAAGTTTTGAGAATGCTTTTGCAGATTGGAATGTAGTTGTTCCCACAGGAGCATCTGCTGAAACAGTATTTATTTTTGAGCCATCTTCCACACTTATTTATAGACCAATTGATGAATGTTATTTTGCTTTGTTGAAGACAGATGGTCCAGGATCATATACAACAATATCACAAACATTTGCTGCTAAGGCTGGAGATAAAATTGAAGGATGGGCATTTTTTAAGGCAAATGATTATTTACCTTTTAATGATAACAGTAAAGTAAGGATAAAAGCAGGAAATAATGTAATAGCAACACCATTTAATTATAGTGTGAGTGATGTTGGTGATTATGGGCATACACCTTGGACTTATTGGAGTCACACTTTTACAGCAGATGGAACATTTACAATAGAGGCTCAAATTGCAAATGCTTTAGATTCTTCTCTTGATAGCTATATGGGGTTAGATGCAATTAGGCTAATAAGACCAATAATTTAAATTAAAAAATATTTGATGGAAACTAGCACATCATAATAAATTATAAAAGGGAGCTGTCGCAAATCCAAAGTAGTTAAAATTTATTTGCGATAGTTCTTTATATCTTTCATAACAATATAATTCCTTGAATAGGTAGAAAAAATAATATATACTAATAGTAATTGATAATTATTATCAACAATATGAAAATTATAATGTATTAAAAGAATAAATTAAAATAGCAGAAGGTGGATTATTTTTAATAGATTAAAGAGAGGATAAACAAGAGTGAGAGGATTAATTTTAGAAAAAGTAGTATTGGATAGAGAAGTGTTGATTTATTTGCCAGAAGGATATAAAACTAATGATAAAAAGTATCCTGTAATTTATGTTCTTGATGGAGATAAATTTAAAAAGATTTTTAATGAATTAATTGATTATATAGAAGATGAATTTTTAAAGAGATCTTTAGAAGAGCATATAATAGTAGGGATTACGCCTAAGAATAGAGTAAACGAATATACTCCATGGTTCTCAAAAGCATTAGATAAGAGATTTCAGGATTTCAAAGGAAATGGTGGCGAATATCTTGACTTTTTATCAGGTTATTTACAGGTTTATATTGAAAGTGAATTTAGAGTAAACAAAGATAAAAAAGATAGAAAAATTATGGGGTATTCTCTTGGGGCATTAGTCTCATTATATTCAATCTATAAAAATGATGATTATGGTGAAATTGCAAGTATATGTGCTTCTCAATGGTATGAAAATTGGATTAAATTTATTAATGAAGAAAATATGCTAAATAATGATTTCAAACTTATTATGATTGCAGGTAGAAATGAGGGGAAAAATAAAATTACTATACATAAATACTTACCTAAGCTTTCTGAGGAATCTTATGAAATATTTAAAAGAAGAATTGGGATAAAGAATGTAAAAATGGTTTGGGATGAATATGATCATCATGAAAATGTATTAAATAGATATAAAATTGCATTAGAGTTTTTGCTAAGTAAAAAAGTTTTAAATAAATAGTATAGCAAAAAAGTAAATTGTATCAGTACAATTTACTTTTTTTATTTTATATGATATTTTATCAATATTAAGCGGAGAAAGAAGATGGAGGTGTTGTTAATGAATAATAAATTTGTCTATGCACCAGGGCCTACAAGTGTAAGAGAAAATGTCAGATTAGAAAGAGCTAAGATAACTACTAATCCAGATGTTGATGAAGAATTTGTAGAGTTCTATAAAAATACTTGTGATAAGATAGGTAAAATTATAAAAACGGAAAATCCAGTTTACATACTAAGTGGAGAAGGTATTTTAGGACTAGAAGCAGCATGTGCATCTCTTACAGAAGCAGGTGATAGAGTTCTTGTGATAGATAATGGGATTTATGGAAGAGGGTTTGAAGGCTTTGTAAAAATGTATGGAGGAGAAGGAGTATATTTTTCAGACTTCTACGATAATGCTATAAATGAAAAGAAATTAAGTGAGTTTCTAGAAAAGGATCACAACTTTAAGTATGCCACAATAGTCCATTGCGATACTCCAACAGGCGTATTAAATAATTTATCAAAGATATGCCCTCTATTAAATAAATATGGTATTTTAACTGTTGTTGATTCTGTTTCAGCAATGGCTGGTGAAGAAATAAAAGTTGATGAGTGGAAAATTGATATAGCTTTAGGAGGATCACAGAAAGCATTTTCAGCTCCAACTGGATTAACTATGGTCAGTATTAGTGAAAAGGCTAAAGAAGCAATGAAGAATAGAAAAACTCCTATAGTAGGGTTTTATTGTAATTTAACAATTTGGGAAAATTATTATAAAGATAAATGGTTTCCATATACAATGCCAATAAGCGATATTATGGGACTAAGTAAGGCATTGGATAATATTTTAGATGAGGGTATTGAAAATGTACTTATTAGACATGAAAAAATAGCAAATGCAACAAGAAAAGCTATAAAGGAATATGGTCTTCAGTTATTTTTAAATGGCGGCTATTCTAATACAGTTACTGCTGTTAAAGTGCCAGAAAATATAGGGGCTTTAAAGCTTAAAGATTATATGTTAAAAAAATATAATACTTTAATAATAACATCATTGAAACCATACGATAATGAAATTTTAAGAATAGGACATATGGGAGAAAATGCTCGTCAAGATAAAATAGTTTATGCATTAAATGTCATTGATAATGGATTAAAGGATTTAGGTTTTAATAGTGATAAGGAATTAGTGGGTCTGTTTTATAAATACTTGGATAGATAAGCAAAATTGATTTTATAAAAATAAATAAAGGTGGGGCAGAAAAAATGGAAGAAAGTAAAGGAAAAGTTAGGTTAAGAACGAAGGACATGGTGGAGACAGCACTATTAATAGCATTAGTTTTTGTATCAACTGCATTTATTAATATTAGATTACCCTTTTTATCTAATGGTGGATTAGTTCATTTGGGAACTGTGATGTTATTTATTGCAGCAATAGTCTTTGGAAAAGAAAAAGGTGCTATAGCTGGAGCTGTAGGTATGGCAATTTTTGATTTATCTTCAGGATGGGCACTTTGGGCACCATTTACCTTTGTTGTAAGAGGAGTTATGGGGTATATGCTTGGGTCTATTGCATGGAGTAAAAAAAGAGATGGAAATAGTCTTTGTTTAGATATAGTTGGAATAATTTTATCTGGTGCTTGGATGATTTTTGGATATTATATTACAGAAGGAATTCTTTATGGGAATTGGATAACACCAGTGGCTTCAATGCCTGGAAATTTAACACAAATTATCGTTGGATTGATATTAGCTTTACCTATTTCTAAGATTCTTAAAAGATATGCAAAATATATATAAAAATTCTTAATAAGTTTGAATCACTTGGCAGCAATATTTAAATTGCTTTTATGATATGAGAAAACTGGCAATATGTTATAAACATACTGCCAGTTTTAATTTTTATTAATAATTATAATAAATCATAAAGGGCATATAAATCACTAATGTCTATTTCTCCATCTTCATTAATATCTGCATTCTTTTCTTTTATATTTAATGAAGGATTTAATAAATATTTCTTCAATGCAATACAATCTGACATTGATACTTCACCATCACCATCTACGTCACCTTTAAGTACGGTAGGTGCACCTTCAACGCTCATTATAGCATCAATAATCCCTTGTTGTGTTACAGTAGCATTAGATCTATTAAATAAGCCAAAGCCATATTGTCCATTATATCCGTTATCCCATACAACAGGTACAGCTCCATAATTTTTTGCAGTTGAACATACTTTTTGTGTAAATATAGCACGATAAGTATTGTTAGTGGAATCATCATTTGTTTTATCTACTGAACCAAATTCTCCAATTACAACAGGATATCCCTGTGCTGTGAATTTATCGTGCATAGCTTTAAATTGTGAATTTAAATAATCTTCTTGTCCCCAAGTTGATTTTTTTGTACTGTCTTTAGAAGTTTGTCCCCATTGGGTTGTTTTCCCAGATTGGTCTCCACAGAAATCCCAAGGAGAGTAATAATGGGCTGATATCATTATTCTTTTTTCAGAACTTGGAATTGTATTTGATCTGTAGTTGTCTGTAGGAATAACAAAACCGTAATCGCCAACTGTGTAATCAATATTTGTATTCCAACCTGGAATTAGAAGCCATCTTGCACTGTTATTGCCACCAGTTTGCCTTACTGTATCAAGGAATATTTGATTATAAGCGTTTATATTTGAGTAGTATGTTCTGTTTGGTGGAGTGTAAGTACCATCAAATTCTTCATTCATTGATTCAAATATTAAACGTTCATTGTAATTTGAAAATGTATTTGCAATTTGTTCCCATGCTTTTTGGTATTTAGCTTTTATAGTTGCTTGGTCATTTGAATTACATAAAAGCCATGATCCAGAAACTGTAGGATAACCATCACCATGCATATTTATAATTACAAATAAACCTTCGCTATATGCATAATCTACTACTTCTTTGATTCTAGTTAACCAAGAAGAAGCAATAGTGTAATTTGGGGCACTACCTATTTTATTTAAGTATGAAACAGGAATACGAATTGTTCTAAATCCAGCTTCTTTTACTTTTTTGATTAGAGTTTTTGTAATTGTAGGATTTCCCCAAGCTGTTTCGCTAGGGTTACCATTCCCATCTGTGGCTTCAAGTTGATTTCCTAAATTCCAACCTGCACCCATTTCATACACAATTTTTGTAGAGTTTAATTGATTAAAGTCAGATGATAGCGTAGTAGCTGCAGATGCGTTATTTAAACCAGAAATAGCAGTTGTAAATAGAAAAGTTACAGCTAGTATAGATACTTTGAAAAATTTAGATAACTTTGATTTTAACATTATAAAATCATCCTTTCATATTTTTTTATTTAATATATCCATCATTTTCTAAATAGAAAATCTAAGATAGTTTGTCTCACGTTACAACGATTTATTATGTAAAGTATAATAAATCATCTATTTATGTATTAATAAGCTTACTTCGTAAATTTATATTCTAAGCTAAGATGAAGAATATAAATGTAAAGTAGCTACCTTTGCTAACATTTTATGTTAAAAAATAAAAAAATACAATAATATTATCGTAATCTACATTATATTAGATTTTATGCATAAATATTGGGTATTTACAGAAAAATCAGTAGCTAAAAATGTTCTTTTATTCAGAGTATAATTAATTATTTATATATTATTATTAAATGTAAAATTATAAATTGTCTAATAAATCTAGAAGTAACTGTGCATACTAAGTTCGTTGAATTTAATTTAGAAAGGGAGATTTATTATGAAAAAGAAAATTAAAAAGCTAATACCTATATTAATAATGGTATTATTATTTAACACTGTGGGGTTAAGTTCTTACGCAAGTGAACAAGTCACAAATTCGCAACAAAAGGAGCAACAAGATAATTCAAAAAATATTATTGATATTGCTGTTGGAGATGGTAGATTTAAAACTTTAGTAGCTGCTTTAAAGGCTGCTGAGTTAGAGGATTCACTTAAGGGGCAAGGGCCATTTACAGTATTTGCACCTACAGATGATGCATTTGCAAAGCTTCCTGAAAATATTATGAAAGATCTTTTAAAACCAGGCAACAAGGAGAATCTTGAAAATATTTTAACTTATCATGTTACACCTCAAAGACTCGTGTCAGAAGAAATATTAAAGTTAAATGGTAAGGAAATAAAAATGTTAAATGGGAAGAATGCAAAAATAGAAGTTAGGAATAATGAGGTGTATATTGACGGGGCTAAGATTGTAGGTAAAGATATTATTGGGAAAAATGGAGTTATACATGTAATAGAAACAGTAATGATGCCATAATAAGCATGTATATATCTTTTAAGAATCAATAAACATAGAGGGGTTTTTAAAGTTAAATAATGGTGATTAAATAGTGCAATAAAATTATTGCACTATTTAATTTTCTTTTCATTAGCATTTTAAACTAGATTCTTTATAAGAATACGTAAAATATAGAAGTTATTTGTTAACAGATAGCTTCTATTATTTTTTGTTTTAAATATTTGATATAAATTTACAAAGTAGAATTTTAGATTAAAAATCAATATAATGAATGTTATGAGAATGGAGGAATTTATATGAAGAAATTTTTTCGTGGAATTATGTATATTATTGGACTTGTATTACTTGCATTAGGAATTACCTTGAACACAAAGACTGGACTTGGAGTTTCTCCTATTAATGCAATTCCTTATAGTATTTCGCAAATATTCGAAATTAACTTAGGTAATGCTACTTTGTGTGTTTATATATTTTGTGTAATTGGACAGATAGCACTTAGAGGAATGAGAGTTAGAACGCTCGACTTGTTACAGATTCCTATGAGTATTATTTTTAGTAGAGTGATTAATATTTTTGATGGGATGATAAAAATAAATATTGATAGTTTTATAATAAACCTAATTTTACTTATGATAGCAATAGTGCTTACAGGAATAGGGGTGGCTATTTCAGTTGAAATGAAGTTAGTTCCTAATGCTGCAGATGGTTTTACACAAGCTTTAGGGGAGAGAATTGGGAAAAATCTTGGATTTGCAAAGAACATTGTAGATATATCATCTGTTATTATTGCCATTACTATAGGTATGGTGTTTTCAGGGAAAGTAATCGGTATTGGTTTAGGAACTTTAGTAGCTGTGCCTGGTATAGGTCGTTCTATTGCCTTGTTTAATATGTTTTTTAAAGAAAGAATGTTTATACTTACAAGTGAGCAAAATCAAGCTTAGATTAACATGTAATATTTTTGAAAATATGTTATAATAAGTTCTGTGCAAAATTATAATCCAATGAATAATACAGGCAAAAATTATGGATGATTTAATTTTTAGGAGATTAGCATGGAATATATATTAAGAACTAAAAATTTAACTAAAAGATATAAAGAGCAGATAAGTGTAAACAATCTATGTATGAATGTTGAAAAGGGAGATATATATGGATTTATAGGAAAAAACGGAGCTGGGAAAACTACTACGTTAAAAATGATATTAGGATTAATTCCTCCTACAAGTGGAGGTGTTAATATTTTTGGAAGTGAAGTAAGAAGAAATGATATTTCTTATTTAAGGGATATTGGTTCAATTATAGAATTTCCTTCATCGTATGAAGAGTTAACTGCTTATGAAAATTTAAAGCTTCACATAAATTATATGGGAATAAGAGATGAAAAGACAATAGATAAATCTTTAGAAAAGCTTGGGTTATTAAAAGATAGGAATAAAAAGGTGAAAAATTTTTCATTGGGAATGAAACAAAGACTTGGCATAGCTCGTGCAATTTTACATGAGCCTAAACTTTTAATATTAGACGAGCCTACAAATGGGCTTGATCCATTAGGAATAGTAGAGCTTAGGCAATTTATATTAAGGCTTGCATCAGAAAATCAATTAACATTAATAATATCCAGCCATATCTTAAGTGAACTTGAACTTATGATAAATAAATTAGGAATCATAGATAAAGGCGTTTTATTAAAAGAAGTAGCTATGGAAGAAGTTAAAAATAACTGCTTAGAATATGCTGATATAAGGGTTGATAATATAGAAAAAGCACAAAAGATTTTAGAAAGTCACTTTGGTTTGAATAGTGAATTAATTGAAGATAAATATATAAGAATTGATTTAAAAGAAAAAAATATAAAAACAAATCTTATAAGTAAGCTATTAATAGATAATAATTTGGAGTTATTTGAACTAATTAATCGCAGAGAAAATCTTGAAGAGTATTTTGTAAGTCTTTCAGGAGGAGTAAAGTTATGATTAGATTTGTAAGGAAAGAAATCTTTAAGTTTAGAAAAGAAAAAATAAAGTATTGTTTATTAGTATTGTGTATTCCTACTATTATTTCATTTTTAATGTATGCTTTTAATGAAAAATATGATTTAGTTGAATGGGATGGATATTTAAATAACATAATAACATTTTTAAATTATATTGTCTGTTCAATAGTTTATGGAATAATAACTGCTTATACTTTTGGACATGAGTATGAAACAAAAACAATAAATATACTTTTTACTTATCCTATTAACAGAATGAAAATTCTAATGTCAAAGCTATTATTTATTTTCATTATTATAGTTAGCACCTTGGTTGGCATATTCTTACTTTCAATAGGATTAGGTCTATTAATAAAACATGAAAGTTTAACAGCAGCAATTTTTCTATATTATTTAGGTGCTTTTATAAAAATGATGGTATTTCACTTTATGCTTATTTGTATAGTTAGTGCTGTAGCTATTTCGTCAAAGAGTGTATTGCCTGCTATAATATTTATAATTTCTGTTTCGTTTGCAAATTTAGTAGTAGTGAATACAAAAATTGCATCATTTTATCCATGGAGCGCACCAATTTTACTTAGTCCTCATGAAAATGTAGGAAGAAATTATGTACCATCTCTTTTCTGTATGGTATCTCTAATAATAATTTTCATAATTGGTGTTGGTATATCAATAAAAAAGTACAAGTATATTTAATAGTAAAAGGAAGCAACTGAAAATAGTGATGTATAAGAAAATAGGGCTGTAGATAGATTTTGTGTGAATACAAATCATCTACAGTTTTTTTATGTCATGCTTTAATTTTTAAATAAAAAAAATTTTGAATTTAACTGAACTTTTATTAATTTTAGTATATATCTTAAATAGAAGAAGCATAAAAAAATAAAAGTTAAGGGGAAGATAATTCATGAGAGAGAGAAAATATGTGAAATTTAGAGTTGATATGTACGATGATACTAAATTTAAGATAATAGATATGAAACCAGAAAGGGACCTTATTCATTATGTTTGGACTAGAATTGTAACTTTAGCTGGAAAGGTAAATTTGGAAGGTAATTTATATCTTTCTAAAAATATTCCATATACAGTAGAAACTTTGGCTATAGAATTTAACAGGGATGTAGATCAGATTAAATTAGCTTTAGATGTTTTAATAGATTTAGAGATGATTGAATTTGATGAAGGTAAGATTTATAGGGTGAAAAATTTTGTGAAACATCAAAATATTAAAGTTAAAGAGAAAAATAAACTTAATGATAATAAAGAGAAAATAGAAGAGCAAGAAATTAATATGAAAGATGATATACATAATAAGGACGAGGAATATAAAAATAAAATAGAAGATACTAATGATGAGTTTAATAAAGAAATAAATGTAATTAATAATGGAAGTGAAGATATAGTTTGTAACGATCAGGGGCATATTCCTTTATTTTTAGATGCCAAAAATAATAAGAAGACACATAAAAGGAAAAAGAAAAGTAAAAACTCTGACATTACAGGTGAAGAAATTGAAGATAGTGAACTAGTTTGCTTTCATGATGGATATGAAGAAAGTCCTTTAGGTAAAAATGAATCTATTGCTCATAGGTGGGCTTTTTGCTGACCAATGATTAAAATAAAAAAACTTGACTTGGAGTTAGCTCTAAGTAGTAGGATGGAAATATAATATTTCTTTGTTGCGTAATTAAATTAGTATAAGATTCACAACATAAAATATAGGAAAGTAAAAAATTTGGAGGTGATATTAATGAATAGTTTAGAAGAATTAAAAAGAGCTACAGTATTCCCTATGGGAGAAGAAAATAGAATGTTTGAAAAGTATTTTATAGGAAAGAGCTACTTAAACATGTTGACGATGGAAGGAATAGGGATAGGTAATGTAACTTTTGAACCAGTATGCCGAAATAACTGGCATATACACCATAAGGGGGGCCAGGTGTTATTATGTACTGCTGGCAGAGGATACTATCAGGAATGGGGAAAAGAACCACAAGAGTTACATCCAGGAGATGTAGTGAATATTTCGCCAGAAGTAAAACATTGGCATGGAGCTGCACCAGATAGCTGGTTTGCACATCTTGCAGTAGAAGTTCCAGCAGAAGGAGCATCTAATGAGTGGTTAGAGCCTGTATCTGAAGAGGAATATGGAAAACTAAAATAAAAAATGTTGATGCGCAAAAGAGGCGCAGGAATGGAGAAAAGAATGAATATAGATTTTACTTATCAAAACCCAACAACAATACATTTTGGAAAATCAGCTTTAGATAATTTAAGTAGTGAGCTTGCAAATTATGGTGATACTATTATGCTTGCTTATGGAAAAGGTGCCATTAAGAAAAACGGACTTTATGACCAGGTTATATCTATCTTAAAGGAAAATGGTAAAAGTATAGTTGAATTATGTGGAATTATGGCAAACCCAACTTATGAAAAAGTCATGGAAGGAGCTAAACTTGTACGTGAGAATAATGTAGATCTTATTTTAGCTGTAGGCGGTGGTTCTGTAATTGACTGTGCAAAGGCAATTTCCGCATCTGCATATTGCGAAGGAGATGCTTGGACACGTTACTGGGTAAACTTTGAACCTGTAGATAATAAAATAGTATCAGTTGCATCTATTCTTACATTGGCAGGAACTGGATCTGAAATGAATGGGGGATCAGTTATTACCAATAATGATGTGAAACTTAAAATGGGACGTGTTTTTTCATCAGAAATGAATCCTAAATTTTCAATATTAAACCCTGAATATACATTTACACTACCTAAATATCAGATGGTTAGCGGAATCTTTGATATGATGTCACATTTGATGGAAGCTTATTTCTCAGGTGAAGATGATGTTACTAGTGATTATTTAATTGAAGGACTTCTTCGTTCTGTTATCAACAGTGCAAGAATTGCAGTACAAAATCCTAATGACTATGAAGCAAGAAGTAATTTAATGTGGAGTTCTACCCTTGCAATGAATCCTATTATGGGATTGAGCAAGACACAAGACTGGGAAGTGCATATGATAGAACATCAACTTGGTGCTTATACTGATTGTGCACATGGTATGGGCCTTGCGGCAATATCACTTCCATATTACAGATATATCTATAAGTTTGGTTTAGATAAGTTTGTTCGTTTTGCTAAGCAAGTATGGGCTGTAGATGAAACTGGAAAGACAAAGGAAGAAGTTGCTTTAGCTGGTATTGATGCTATGGAAAGTTTTATGAAAGAATGCAGTATAGTAACTAATATAAAAGAACTTGGTGCAACAGAAGAGATACTTCCACTAATTGCAAATTCAACTGTGCTTTTAGGAGGATATAAAGTATTGACAGCAGATGAAATATTAGAAATTTTAAAGATTGCATGTGCTGCGGGATAGTACAGAAAGAAGGAATATAATTATGAAAAAACAAACAGCAGGTAGAGATGCTCTTGGATCATTTGCACCTAAATTTGCAGAATTAAATGATGATGTTCTTTTTGGAGAGGTATGGGCAAGAGAAGATAAATTATCATTAAGAGATCGTAGTATCATTACTGTAACTGCACTAATAACAAAGGGAATATTTGATAATTCCTTAAAATATCATATTGCTAATGCAAAGAATAATGGTGTTACTGCTGAGGAAATATCAGAAATTATCACTCATCTTGCGTTCTACGTAGGATGGCCTAATGCATGGGCAGCATTTGCATTAGCTAAAGAGGTATATGGCGAGTGATGAATTAAATTTCCATAAAACTTAAAAGAATAGAATGAGATGTTCCAAGTGGTTATGTTTTTTAAGGTGATTTAGAAAGAATAATATATTGACATAAAGTCAACTGTACCATTTATCATAGGGATATAGATAGAGTTAACTACTTATGAATGACCATTATTAGCAGGGGATATATGGAATTGCATCATTAAGAATTTTTACTCTAATTCCATGCACAGTTTTTATAATTATTGGAGGAGTTTTATTTAATCTATTAGAATCATTTATGCTAACTGCTATTGCAAATCTAATTAGTGAGATTTTATTATTTTACTTTGTAAAACTAACATTTGGTATGAGTTATCAAAATAAAATAATAAAAAAATACCCTAAAATATATAACATGATAAAAAAGAATAATGGAATAATGAAGTTACCGAGTAAAAAATAAGCATATAGATTATATAAATTTTAAGATGTGTTAGAAGTAAATAATTTATTCCTTTAATAAGGAACTATTTGAAACTCTATTATCTGAATAGAATTATTAATAGAATATGTTCCAATCCTTGAATATAGTTTTTCACGTGCTGTTATAGTAAGAATACAATCTGCAAAGGTTGTTAAAAATGCCCCTCAATCAAGGGCACAACCAGTGTATCATCAGTTTTTATCAAGCGCAAAAGTTGTACAAAAAAGCTGATTCTGTTTAATACAGAAATCAGCTTTTCTAATAAGTAAAAGTATTATAATTATTTATTATTTCGTTCAAATACAACTTTACCAGCACAAACTTTAGATTGGCTAAACCACATACATTTAGCACATTTTAAACACTTACCAGTATCTTTGCTTTCCTTAGCATCATTTGCCCAATTAGGATTTATAAGGAATCCTCTACCAATATCCACTAAATCTACATTTGTTTCAGTTAATATATCTTCTGCATTCTCGGCTGAATAGATACCATCAACTGCAAATATTGGAACAGAAACTTCTTTCTTAATTTCTTCAGCTGCATAAACTGCATTAGAGAATTTATATCCTTCAGGCGCATTCATTTCTAGTTCATTAAAGAATCCATAAGAAATGTCAAGGAAGTCTATGCCATTAGCTTTTAATACTTTAGCATGATGCAATCCATCTTCAACTGTTGGTTCAAATCCACCTAAACGTATTCCTACAACAAATTCTTCAGGAGTTACTTTTCTAATTCCTTCTAATATTTCTGTTACAAAGTTTTCAGGATTCTTTCCATATGCATCAGTTCTTTTATTTACTCTCTTATTTAAGAATTGGCTAATTAAATATCCATGGCAACCATGAAGTTCAATTCCATCATAGCCGGCTTCATAAGCTCTTCTGGCAGCTTTAATATAGTCATTTTGTATAGATTTTATATCTTCTATAGTCATTTCACGACCAACAACAGTTTTTAAAGGATTTTTATATTCATAGGCACTTGGGCATAATGGAGCTTCAGATATTCCAACAACTCCTGCATGATGAATTTGAATAAATATAGCACAGTTTTCTTTATGAACTGTATCAACTATAGTTTTTAATCCTTCAATTTGTCCATCTTCCCATATTCCAAGTTGTTTTGAAGATAATCTTCCATCAGCATTAATACATGTAGCTTCTTGAATTATTAATCCAGCACCACCTTGAGCTAATTTTTTATAACGTTCAACATTTTCTGGTGCTACATATCCATCAGGAGAAAATCCAACTACCATTGGAGGTACACAAATACGGTTTTTAATTTTTACATTTTTAATACTAAATTCTGAAAATAGCTTTTTCAAAAATTCCACACTCCCATTTTATTAATGATTTACACTAAACCTATAATTTGATATGGTATTAGTATATTTTATATAGGAACAAAATATCAAGTACGCACATTTTTGTGCCTTAAATTGGGGGGATTATTTTATGAAAGAAAAGTTAGAAAAAACAATACACATATGTCATGGCAAATGTCCAGTTGTTGATGCTCTTGAAGTTATTGGGGGAAAGTGGAGAATTCCAATCATTTGGAATTTATATACAGACAAGATACTAAGATACAATGAACTTAAAAGAAGTATACCTGGAATAACTAACATTATGCTAACCAGGTCTTTACAGTCTTTAGAGCAGCATGGACTCGTAAAAAGGATAGAATATAACAAGGTTCCTCCTCATGTTGAGTATTCATTAACAGAGAAATGCAAGGGGCTTATGCCTGCATTAGAAATTATAAATGAATGGGGAAAAAGCATTTCCTAAGTTGATATGCTGAATTTTGTAGCATTTTAATAGAAAAAATTATTACAGTTCTTATAAATACAAATGTGAAATTCAAAAGGATTTATCAGATTATATGAGTAATTTTGAAAGGGACATTATAATTATCATAAACAAATAAGAATAAGTATATTCTTTATTCTCTTTTATGACTAAAGCATCATGTTAAATGACTAATTTTGAAGAAAAATTATTTCATGGCAACAATGGTGAAGTAATAGTATTTTGTTGTATAGCTTATATATATTAACAAAATAGTTGAGAAGAGGCAAAGATGAAGAAATACATGCTAATTAAACTAAGAAGAATACTTTTATTTTCTATAATTAATCCCTTATTTATGATGGTATATTGGATTTTATTTTATGAATTATATACCTTATGTAAGTATGGAAAAATGAACAGTAATATTTATATACTGCTTGCTTGTATGCTGTTTTATTTAATTTGGTTTATAATTGTAATAACTAAATTTATGAGAAAACCAATAAATATACCAAAGTAGATAATAGATAAATATGATTTTGATGAGTTTGGGGTAAAGATTCTACAAGAACAAGATAAGGAGATGAAAGTATATTTTCAAAATATAAAGTCATTTATAGTAAATTATGATAGTAAAAAGTCAGATGAGATAATAGTAAATTTAGATGGGTATGTTAATGAAGATTATAACGAAGAAAAACTTTTAGATCCATTTATTGAGACGATGAAGGGTCTTCCAATTAAGGATTCCATAGAATACTGGAATGAAGAACATTTTGGAATTCTTTATTATGGAAAGAAGAGCTTTGGATATAATACTGATGGAAATGTGAAGGCAGCAACAAAAGCACCTACAGAATTAATTGGATACTTTGCGTCCTTATACGTACCAGGAAAAGAAAAAACATATATGCCTTACAGATATGCTTTGGAAGAGGACTTAGCTAATATTAAGCAAGAAGAACAGTTAAAGAAAAATAAGGAAGAAGAAGATGCGGCTAAAAAGGCAAGTAGTGATACAGAGCAATTTTATTTATCAGATAAAGTTGGATTCGTATGTTTATCTCATAGTGGTGGTATTACGGTTGAGTTATATGGAACGCAAGATGGAGGTCATCCTTCCAAAAGATAACTTTCCCACCGATTAAAGTAACAGTAAGTGGGTTAGAACCATATAATCCTTTTGATTTTCCTGAAATGCCTTATGAAAAAGATGGAAGTCTTAATGTCTTGGTTGGACAAGGCAAAGATGTTTTAACGAAAATTACGTAGATTTATAAACAATATGATGTGTGTTTATAGTACACAAGATCTTTAAAAAATACAAATGTGTCAAATGTTTTCACATTTATGGTGATTTAATTAAAATGATAAAAGTTAAGTGCAGGGAGGTGGCAGTACCCATGATTAATGAATTTAAAGAATTAGTAAAGCCAACAGTGGAAAATCCTATAAGGTATACTGAAAGGGCAACAAGGGATGTTAGAAGGGCCCATTTTACAGAGGAGATGTTAAAACAAGTTATTTTAAATCCTAAAAAGATAGATAAGTGTGGGAAAAATATTTTTATTGTTTATGGGGAAAAGACTGCAAAAATGAAAATCGAAATCGTTGAAAATGCAAATTTGCTAATCCATTGGTTTGAATATAACAAAGTACCTTTTTTTGGTTAAAAGGGTAAAAGAATTTTATTATTAGATATGTTTAAAACATATCATGTTAATTGTAGTTATTTCCTAAGAGTGATACAATATTCACATTACAATTTTAATTTGAAGAAATAAATTTTGGGAGTATATACTATGAAAGAAGAAAAACAAGTAGAAAATGAAGAATTGCATAGAGGTTTAGAAGAAAGGCATATTCAATTAATGGCCATAGGAGGGGCCATTGGAGTAGGATTGTTTTTAGGATCTGCAGGTGCTATAAATAAAGCGGGACCAGCTTTGTTGTTAACATACATAGTTGCTGGAGCTATATTGTTTTTCATAATGCGTGCCCTTGGAGAAGTTGCAGTAGAAAAACCAGTAGCTGGTTCTTTTAGTTCATATGCAAATGACTACATATCTCCTCTTGCTGGATATTTAACAGGATGGACTTATTGGTTTATGTGGATTGTAACTTGTATGGCAGAAGTTACTGCAGTAGGTGTTTACATTAACTTTTGGTTTCCATCTATTCCACAATGGCTATCAGCCCTTGGAGCTGTTATTTGTATGACACTTGTAAATTTAGTTGCAGTAAAAGCTTTTGGAGAATTTGAATTTTGGTTTGCACTTATAAAAGTTGTAACCATTATTGCAATGATAGTTGTAGGAGTAGTAATGATTACAACTGGATTTGGTAATGGTGGTGTTGCTACAGGAATTTCAAACCTTTGGTCTAATGGAGGTTTCTTTCCAAATGGATTTAGTGGACCTATTAGCGCATTAGCTATGGTAGCTTTTGCTTTTGTTGGGATTGAACTTATTGGTGTTACAGCAGGTGAAGCAAAAAATCCAGATAAAACTATACCATCTGCTATAAACAAGGTTTTCTGGAGAATTATGATATTCTATGTAGGAGCATTAGCTGTTATGATGTCTATTTATCCATGGGACAAGATAGGAACAATTGGAAGTCCATTTGTTTTAATATTTAGTAATCTTGGAATTAGCGCTGCAGCTGGAATTATTAACTTTGTTGTATTAACTGCTGCATTGTCAGCTTGTAATAGTGGAATATTCACAACAGGTCGTATGCTTTATAACTTATCTCGTGAAGGTTTAGCGCCTAAGATGTTTGGAGAACTTAGCAAAGCTCAAGTTCCTAAGAACGGAATTTTGGTTTCATCATTTTGTATGCTTATAGGAGTTTTCCTTAACTATGTTGTTCCAGGTAAAGTATTTTCATATGTTACAAGTGTTGCAACTTTTGCAGGAATCTTTGTATGGTTTATAATTCTATTAGCACAGATGAAATTTAGAAAGAAGCTTAATAAAGAGCAAGTATCTAAATTAAAATTTCCAATGCCATTATATCCACTAACTAATTATATAAGTATGGCTTTCTTATTTTTTGTATTAGTGGTTATGTGTTTTAGTCCAGATACTTTAATAGCAGTTATTGTTGGACCAGTATGGTTATTAATTTTAGTTTGTTGTTACTATGGATTTGGACTGGCTAAAAATGAAAATAAAGAAATTGCGGATGATGAAGAAGTAAGCGAAGCTAGCTAAAAATAAAATTAGAAGATATATTTAAAGAATAAGTATTTTGAAAAGGGACTTGGATTCAAGTTCCTTTTTTTCACTAGATTATAAAGATTTTGAGTTGTTAAAAGTAGAAAAGTATGCATTATATTGATATAAATCTAATGATTTCGCTAATAATTGCAATTTTCATTATAATTAAATTGCAATTTTCAGCAAAATATATTGAAAAATACTGTATTCAATATTATATCTAATGGTATAATAATATGAGTAAAAAACACCGAATGAAGAAGGGGGCACAATCTTGAAAAAATTTAAAAGAGTTTTAGTTGCTAATAGAGGAGAAATTGCTATTAGAATATTTAGAGCTTGTAAAGAGCTTGGAATAAGGACAGTTGCAATTTACTCAAAGGAGGATAAGTATGCTTTATTTAGAACAAAAGCAGATGAGGCATATGAAATTGGCAAAAACAAAGGACCTATTGAAGCATATTTGAATATTGATGAGATTATTGCAGTTGCATTAAAAAAGGGTGTAGATGCAATTCATCCAGGGTATGGATTCTTATCTGAAAATCCTGAATTTGCACGAAAGTGTGAAGAAGCAGGTATTGAGTTTATTGGACCTACTGGCGAAATGATAGAAATGATTGGGGATAAAATAAAATCAAAGCTAGTTTCCAAAGAAGTTGGAGTTCCAACTATACCAGGAGTTGAAAAGCCTATAAATACTGAAGAAGAAGCATTAAAATATGCAAACTTCTGTGGATATCCAGTAATGTTAAAGGCTGCTGCTGGTGGTGGCGGCAGAGGTATGAGAATCGTAAGAAAAGAAGAAGATTTATTAGAATCTTTCAATAGTGCAAAAAATGAAGCTAAAAAAGCTTTTGGAATAGATGATATATTTATAGAAAAATATATTGAAAAACCAAAGCATATAGAAGTTCAAGTTTTAGGAGATAAAAATGGTGATATAGTTCACCTATATGAAAGAGATTGTTCTATTCAAAGAAGACATCAAAAGGTAATAGAATTTACACCAGCTTTTGCTATTTCTGATGAAAAAAGAAAAGAAATATGTGAAGATGCATTAAAAATTGCAAAACACGTTAAATATAGAAGTGCAGGTACATTAGAGTTCTTAGTAGATATGCATGGTAATCACTACTTTATAGAGATGAATCCAAGAATACAAGTTGAACATACCATAACAGAATTAGTCACTGGGGTTGACCTTGTACAAAGTCAAATATTAATAGCAGAAGGTTATGGTTTAAAATCTGATGAAATAGGATTATTTAGCCAAGATGATATAAAAACAAGAGGATATGCAATACAGTGTAGAGTAACAACAGAAGATCCAGCTAACAATTTTGCACCAGATACAGGAAAAATTGAAGAATACATAACAGGTTCAGGATTTGGAGTCAGGTTAGATGGTGGAAATGGCTTTACAGGTGCAATTATTAGTCCATATTATGATAGCTTATTAGTTAAAACATCAGCTTATTCAAGAACATTTAATGATGCTGCAAGAAAAGCTATTCGTGCAATTCAGGAATTTGTTATAAATGGAGTAAAAACAAATGTAGACTTTGTAATTAATGTATTAAATCATCCTACATTTTTAAGTGGCCAATGTGATACAAACTTTATAGCAGATAATCCAGAATTATTTTTAACAACACCAAAGATAGATAGTGAATTAACAGTACTTAAATATATTGGAAACAAGGTTGTAAATGAAACTTTAGGTGTTAAGAAGGATTTTGACGTTCCTAAAGTGCCAAAAATACAATTAACCGAACCTTTAATTGGAACTAAGCAAATATTAGATTCAGAAGGTCCTGATGGAGTTGTAAAGTGGATAAAGGAACAAAATAAGTTACTTCTTACAGATACAACAATGAGAGATGCTCATCAATCGTTAATGGCTACAAGGGTTAGAAGTACAGATATGATTAAAATTGCAGAGGCTTCAGCATTACATGGAAAGGATTTATTTTCATATGAAATGTGGGGAGGAGCTACCTTTGATGTAGCTTATAGATTCTTAAAGGAAAATCCTTGGGAAAGGCTTACAGAGCTTAGAAAAAGAATTCCTAATGTATTATTCCAAATGTTAATTAGAGGAGCAAATGGAGTTGGATATAAGAATTATCCAGATAACGTTATTAGAGAATTTATTAAGGAGTCAGCTAATTCAGGTATAGATGTATTTAGAATATTTGATTCTTTAAACTGGATAAAGGGAATGGAAGTTGCAATTGATGAAGTCATCAAAAATGGTAAGATAGCAGAAGCTTGTATATGTTATACTGGAGATATTTTAGATAATAAAAAAGATAAGTATAATTTAGATTACTATGTTAAGATGGCAAAGGAAATTGAGAAAACTGGAGCTCATATACTTGCAATAAAGGATATGTCGGCTTTATTAAAGCCTTATGCAGCATTTAAGTTAATTAAAGCTTTAAAAGAAGAAGTTTCAATGCCTATTCATCTTCATACTCATGATACAACAGGAAATGGCGTGGCTACAGTATTAATGGCTGCTGAAGCAGGTGTTGATATAGTGGATACAGCCTTTAACAGTATGTCAGGATTAACAAGTCAGCCTGCATTAAATTCTGTAGTTGCAGCTTTGAAGAATACAAATAGAGATACAGAAATTAATTTAGAAGGTATTCAAAAGATATCAGATTATTGGAGTGCGGTTAGACCTGTATATGAACAGTTTGAATCTGATTTGAAGTCAGGTAGTGCTGAAATATACAAGTATGAAATACCAGGGGGACAGTATTCAAACTTAAAGCCACAAGTTGAAAGTTTTGGACTTGGGCATAGATTTAATGAAATAAAAGAGATGTACAGAAAAGTAAATGGTATGGTTGGAGATATTGTTAAAGTTACTCCTTCTTCAAAGATGGTAGGAGATATGGCAATATTTATGGTAAAAAATGATTTAACACCTGAAAATATCGTTGAAAAAGGAAAGGGCATGGCTTTCCCAGATTCTGTTACAGCTTATTTTAAAGGTATGATGGGGCAACCTATGGGTGGTTTTCCAAAAGATCTACAAAAGTTGGTGCTTAAAAATGAAGAGCCAATAACTTGTAGACCAGGAGAACTTCTTCCATCAGAAGATTTTGAAAGAATAAAAAAATATTTAGATGAAAAATATGAAATAAATTCTTCTATGAAGGAAATCTTAAGTTATGCACTTTATCCAGATGTTTTTGAAGAATATTTGAAAAATGTTAATGAATATGAAAACCTAAAAAGGATGGGTAGTGATATTTTCTTCCACGGGTTAAAAGAAGGAGAAACATGTGAAGTTGAGGTAGCTGAAGGAAAAGTACTTATTATTAAGCTACTTGAAATAGGAAAACTTGATAGTGAAGGAAAGAGAAATGTTGAATTTGAAATCAATGGTAATAGAAAAGAAATTAAGATTCAAGATAAGTTAAGTGCAGTTAAGTCAGAAACTATTGAGGTTCCAATGGCAGATCCAAATAATAAGTATGAAATAGGATCAAGTATTCCAGGTACTGTTGTAAATGTGCTGGTTAAAGAAGGGGATAAGGTAGAGGAAAATCAAAATGTTATAGTTGTTGAGGCTATGAAAATGGAAACAATAATAAATAGTTCTGTCCCAGGAACTGTTAAAAAGTTACTTATAAAAGAAGGTCAACAAGTAAAAACAGGGCAGGCTTTGATGATTTTAGAGTAAAAATAAATAATCTTATAGATAAAGAGAGAATTTTTTCCTATAGAATAGGAAAAAATCTCTCTTTTATTATGATTAAATAAAGCATATCATTTACTTAGTAAGGAAAATTAACATACAACTATGTGGCATAAATAGATTAGAAAGTTGTATTTTTACAGATTAATGGAGTACATAAAATAGGCCCCACTTAGCTAGACATGATATTAAATAAGGTGATATGATGTTATGGTCAGTGGGACTATTAAATTAAATAAAAGGAGTAAAAATAATGAAAGATAGCTACAGTTTTAAATTTAAGCTATTTTATCTAATATATTATGGAGCAATAGGGTCATTTATGCCATATATAAATGTATATTTAGAGAAAAGTGCTAAGTTAAGTGGGTCTCAAATTGGAGTAATTACAGCGTTAAGTTTAATATTTGGATTTTGCGTTACTCCTATATGGGGGATAATTGGAGATAAGACTAAAGGGTATAATGCTTTATTAAAAATTTCTCTTGGTGGCGCATTAGTAATGGTTGTTTTATATTACAATGCATCAACCTACTTAGAAATAATTTTATGTGCAATAGGATTAGAGATGTTACGGTTAGGTACCACACCAATGTCAGATACTTTAGCTACTAGCTACTGTCACAAGATTGGTGGTAATTATGGTTCTATTAGGGCGATGGGATCTTTAGGATATATGTTATCTAGTATGATTGTTGGCTTTTTGGCAGATAAGATTGGGTTAGACGGACCACTATTTATTAGCTATGCTTGGCTATTAATTATCGCGTTGCCAATTACCTTTAGTTTCCCTAAGAATTCAAGAGAAGACAAAAATAAAGAGGATAAAGTAAAACAAGGAAACCTCAAAGAATTAATAACTAATAAAAATTACAGATTTATTTTAGGGATTACTATATTAACAACAGTGATTGTTGATTCTTCAACTAATTATGCGGGAAATCATTTAGTATCTACCTTAGGAGGTTCTGAATCTTTAATCAGCTGGATGACTTTTATCACAGTGTTGCCTGAAGTAGTATTCCTAATGATAGCTATTAAGATAATTAAAAAAATAGGATTTAAAAAATATTATATTTTAGTTGTACTTTCAATGATATTAAGATTTGGAATCTACTCAGTAACTAGCAATTCCTATGCATTCTTAGCAGCAAGTATTTTTCATTGTTTAGGAGTTTCGATTTCTACAGTTGGTAGTCTAACTTATATTAGAAATTCTGTTAATACAGCAATGTTGGGTACTGCAATTACTTTATTTAATGCATCTACATCCATAGGTAAAGCTTTCTTCGGATATATTTTTGGCG
Organism: Clostridium cibarium; assembly: GCF_014836335.1. GTDB lineage: Bacteria > Bacillota > Clostridia > Clostridiales > Clostridiaceae > Clostridium > Clostridium cibarium. The sequence goes on along the minus strand of NZ_JACSRA010000009.1, from coordinate 46,836 downwards.
TTGTATATGAATATGGTAATAGCTATATGATATTCATGATATGTGCTACTGCATTTATAGTGGCGCTTTTAATTTTACTTAGAACTAAGCGATTTGATAATATCTATGTCAGTAAACATAAGGTAGGTTAATATATAATTTAAGAATAGCATTTTTAAATAGTTATGCTATAATATTTATATTGTAAAAATTACCCAAATAGATAGGAGAAAATTATGATTGTAAAATTTGAAAATGAGTTTTTAGAAGTTTTATCATCAAGTCATGGGGGAGAGCTTATAAGTATAAAGGGAAAGAAGGACAATGTAGAGTATTTATGGACAGCTGATTCAAAATACTGGGGTAGGCATGCACCTATATTATTTCCTATAGTAGGAAGAGTTAAAGATAATAAATATAGGGTTGAAGAAAAGGAATTTGAGCTTGGGCAACATGGATTTGCAAGAGACTATGAATTTGATCTATTAGAGAATAAAGATAATACTATTGTGTACAGATTAGTAAGTAGTGAGGAAAGTTTAAAAAAGTATCCCTATAAATTTCAATTAGATATTGAATATAAGTTATATAAAAATATGTTAAAAGTAACGTATAAGGTTAAAAATATAGATAATGAAAAAATTTACTTTACTATAGGGGCACATCCAGGGTTTAATTGTCCTTTAATTAAAGGAGAAGATTTTGAAGACTACTATTTAGAGTTTAATAAGAATGAAAATGCCAGAAGAGAATTACTTGATAAAGAGTCTCTTCTATTTACAGGAGAAAGTGAACTTGTTTTAGATAATACAAACATTTTAAAATTATCTAAAAACTTATTTATCCAAGATGCATTAATATTCGAGAATTTAAATTCCAATGAGGTAACTTTAAAAAGTGCTAGGAATGGTAAGAGTATTTCTGTGAACTTTGAAGGGTTTCCTTACCTTGGAATATGGTCAAAGCCAAATGAAGCTCCTCTTATATGCATTGAACCTTGGGTTGGACATGCTGATCCTGTTGATTTTAATGGAGATTATAGAGAGAAACCAGGAGTAATTTCTTTAGATGTTGGAAAAGAATTCACTTGTGATTATTGTATATTTATAAATCAAGATTGATATTAGAAAATATTTTATCATTAGAAACCCCAAATAAGTGTCGGGGCTTCTTAATATTTCATGAAGTACTAGCAATAGGGAATTAAGTACTTATTTAGATAATAATTTTTTTATGCCGCGGGTTGAGATAAGACATTCTTCATCATTTATCATATACACAATGCGATTTTTCTTATCTATTTCTTTAATTTTATTTTTATTAATTATAAATGAATTGTGGCATCTACAAAAATTATCAGAGAGCATATTTTCTACTTCTTTCATTTTTCCATAAAACTCAATCAATCTACTGGTAGAATGTAATGTGATTTTATGAATAGTTGAGGAAGTTTCGAAAAAAATTATGTCATTAAAATCAACGTTAATTATTTTATCATTAACCCTTATGGAGAATACCTCCTGAATGGTTGGAGATTTACATGTGTATCTACTATTGGAATTAATTATGCAGTCCCTTATCCTTTGGGCAACATTGTTATAATTATCTTTTATTATATAATCCATGGCTTCAACTTTATAAAGAAAGGTTAAATAGCTCATTTCTGCATGAGTAGTTATAAAAACTATGAATCCTCTAGGATCAAATTCTCTTATTTTTTCAGCTAGTTGGATTCCGTTAATTTTAGAATGCAAGTTAACATCTAAAAAGTATAGTCCGGAAACACTAATAGATTTTAAATAATCTATTATTTTAAAAGGATCATTAGTACTTAGTTCTATATCCATATCATAGTTTTCTATAATTAAAATGTTCTTTATAATTTTTTCGAGCCTTTCTTTTTCGATTTTGTCATCTTCACATATAAAAATTTTTAGCATTTTTATCCCACCCAGTCCTATAATTTAACAAAACATCATATATTTTAGTATACTACAATATTTTAACACAATGTATGTATATAATTTGAAGATTTTATTAAAAAATGCGCAGATATTACATTTTTGTGTTAAATAATTACGTTTTTTATATAAAGTGTATACGTTTTTACTGTTTTTATTTAAAGATGAAAAGACGAGCTATACTAAAAATATAAAATAAATATTTTAAAAAGGTGGTTTTATAATATGAACAATAATTCTAAATCAACATTAACAGGAAAGATAGCTGAAACTTTTATGAAGATAGGAGATGTACATGCAAAGGAATATTCAATAATTTTAAATTATTATGAACCTGAGGTATCTCTTAGTTTATTAGAAAATACAAATTCAGATGAAAAATAAGGAAGTCATTAGATGAAAGAATTATTACGAAATTTTAATCCTTGTAATTTTATATGTATGAGAATGTTTAATTATTTTAAGAAAAAGTTAAATTTAGATCCGCTACAATTAGAAAAGCTATATTTAGGGATTATGGTTATAATGTTTAATGTACTTGAATTTGTAGTAGTATTTGTTGTAGCATTTTATATTGGAGTCATAAAAGAAGCTTTATTATTTTTTATTATGTTTGCATCAATAAGATGTACAGCAGCAGGTGTGCATTGTAAAAACAACTTAGCATGCATGGCTATTACTTTAACATCTTATATTGGAGCTTCATATATTTCTGTGAAGTATCCTATAAATTGTTCTTTAGCTTGCATTATATGTGTTATTTGTGCAGTGCTTTTATGTAAGTATTCTCCAGCTGATACAGAAAAACGTCCTATTTTAGGTGCAAAACATAGAAAAAAGCTTAAAATTCAAACAACAATAATGTCATCTATTTTAATACTAATAAATTTGTTATTACTAAACAAAAGTATATTTAATTTAACAATGTTTGCATTAATTCTTGAAACTTTAAGCGTTTTACCTTGGAGTTATAAGTTATTTAAGGCAAGTTATAATAATTACAAAAAATATGAAGTTGTTTAGAGATGGATTGATTAAAAGGATAGTGCGATTATAGAAAAGTTTCCATAATATATATTTTTTTATTTATTGTAAATTAAGTTTGATTTATACTGATATAGAGAAGTATGTAAGGAGGAAATGTAATGTATAGTATTAATATATTAACTTCAATTATAATTTCTGTAATTGCGCTATTAATAGCATTTGTAAATATTAATCCTTATAAGCTTAAGGTTAAGGAATATATTGTTATGATGCTTTTGATTGTAGTAACTTATATGACGATATTTTTATTTAATTCTAAATTTGCTTCAGTATCTTCATATATTATTCCAATGTTTTTTATTTATAAAAAATGTCATAAAGTAAAAGAAAGTTTAGTTTTGGGAATAGTTATAACATTGACCATAGTAGTAGTAGATAGTTTTATTGGAACTCTTACTATAAAGTTGATGTCAGATAAATTTCTAGAAACTGGAGTAGGATATTATATAGCTTGTACTATCATAGCATTAGTATTATTTCCTATTAGCAAATTTGTAGGAAAATTGTTTGTAAAGTATAAGAGATTTATAGTTAACAGTTATAATTCTAAACATTTTGCTTTAGTATATATAATATTATTAGCAACTTTTATATTATTTTATGTAAATATAAATTGGAACAAATCTTCTAATCCTGTTTATTTGACAGAAGTAAATGGCGCTGTGTTTACAGTATATGGGTTTATAATGGTTTGTATCTGTATTTCAATATTTTTAATAATGAGAAAAGAAGAGAAATTTAGATATAAACAAATGGAAATGGACAAGCTTCGAGAATATACTGAAAACTTGGAGCAATTGTATATGGATATGCGTAAATTTAGGCATGACTATATAAATATGATTTCAACTATGGGGGGATTTATTGAAGATAGAGATATCGATGCTCTAGAAGGCTATTTCAATGAGCATATATATCCGTTAAATAGAAAAATAAATAGGAATAATTATAAGTTAGGTTTGTTGAAAAATATAGAAATATCTGAAATTAAAAGTCTTATATCAGCAAAAGTTATTCGTGCTCAAGAATTAGGATTAGATATTATAATCGATGTAATTGAGCCAATAACTAAGATTAATATGGATATTATAGAATTAAGCAGATGTTTAGGAATAATATTTGATAATGCTATTGAAGCAGCATTAGAAAGTGAAGAAAAAACAGTTAATATAGGATTGATAAAGAAAAAAGAATCTGTAATTATTGTTGTTATAAACACTTTCAAAGGAGAAATGCCTCCACTCAGTAAGTTATTTAAAGATGGTTTTTCAACTAAAGGTCAGAATAGAGGGTTAGGTTTGGGGAACTTAAAAGATATCGTGAGCCAATATAAAAATATAACTTTAGATACATATATAAAAGAAGATAAATTTTTTCAAGAGATTGATATAAGTAATAATTAGTGATTATAATGAAAAGTAAGAAGGAGCTGTATTAGAATGAAGTTTTTGAAACTGAGTCTAGTGCAGCCCTTTTTGCTTATTGTTTTTATATAAGTTCTGTGAGGTGATCCCAATATCTCTTAGGCATATGTTGATTACGCAATCTATGATTTTTACGTTCTTTTATGTTAACTGCTTTATAAAAAGTCTTCCAAAGTGCTTCAAATTCATCATCGTTATTGGAGGAAACAAGAATTTTAGAATTTTCCTTTTTCAATTCAGTTATAACAGCGGAGTCTTTATTATATACTATTGCAAGTTCCCTTTTTAAATCATGAATTATAAAGTTTTGATCAGAAAATCTTCTAGTGAAATGACTAAGTATTAGAGGTAAAATATTGTGATCAGGTTCAATAGAAGCGTAAAAGCTTAATGGACCTACCTCTTTAAACCTAACGAATCCAGTAAATCTATGAGCTTCATGAGTAACCTTTCTTACATATTTATCAACTGAAATTATAATATCATTATTCTTAGCCAAGTTAATATTTACTCCAATACTATAGCAAAGCCTTAGGTATTTTAAAGAGAGAGAATCTGATTCTGAAATATCACTAAGATATAGGTAATAAATATTTCTTAATACATCGTCACTAAGTTTTTCTATAATACTTTTGTAAACTCTCTCAAATTTATCATATTCAGTTTTAATATTTATGATTTCATTAAGAAATGAGGGGATATAGTCTTTGGATTTAGTTATTATGCTATCTTCTTTAAAGCTATAGGCATAGAAAATGGCAGTAAATAAACCTTCAAAAGTATTATCATATACATATTCTTTCAAAATAAGCCTCCTATAATTCACCTGTAATTGAAGTGGATTTATCAGTTAATAAAAGTAATTTGTTATTTTTAGAATTCATGGGAAGAATTAAATTATTCATATTGTTATTAAAAAAGGTTAATTGCTCTGCATCGTCATCTATTAAATTTAAATCAAATTTAGGAGTAAGAGCCTTTTTTATTTTCATATGGTCAAAGGATACTGAACCATAATATTTACCCTTGCAGGTAATGAAATATTGAGCTCTCTTTATAACTATTCCAAGTTTTTTTAAATCAAAAAAGTCTAGTGAATTAATTTTACGTGCACTTACTATTTTTTGGGCACCACGTATTCCAATGCCAGGAATTCTTATAAGCGTGTTATAAGGGGCTTTATTTATTTCTACAGGAAATAGGTCAATATTGTTTAAAGCATAAGTTGTCTTAGGATCAAAGTTAATATCGAAATTTGGATTCTTGTCATTTAGTAATTCCTTTGCCTTAAATCCATAAACCCTGAGTAACCAGTCACCTTGATAGAGTCTATGCTCTCTAAGGGTTGGCGGATTTTTTAAAGCAGGAAGATTTTCACCATTATTAACAGGAATATAGGCTGAATAGTAAACTCTTCTTAGATCAAATTTGTTATATAAGTTTTCTGTTAAGTTTAAGATATTTAAATCGCTGTCTTTTGTAGCACCAACAATAAGTTGAGTGCTTTGACCTCCAGGAACAAAAATAGGTGAATTTTTATATTTTGCACGTTCATATTTGCTTACAATAATATTATTTTTGATATCTCCCATAGGCTTAAAAATATCATCCTTATTCTTTTCAGGGGCTAATAATTTAAGAGAACTTGATGAAGGTAACTCTATATTTACACTCATTCTATCAACTAATGAGCCAGCTTTTTTTATAAGATTTTCATCAGCTCCGGGAATTGCCTTTAAGTGAATATAGCCTCTAAAATTATGTTCATTTCTTAATTTGTAAACAACTGTTGTAAGGAGTTCCATAGTAAAGTTAGGACTTTTGATAATTGAAGAACTTAAGAATAAACCTTCTATATAATTACGTCTATAAAAATTCATAGTTATATTTACAATTTCTTCAGCAGTGAAAGAAGCCCTTTCAATATCGTTAGATCTTCTATTAATACAGTATGAACAATCATATATACAATAATTTGTTAAAAGTATTTTAAGTAGAGATATACATCTTCCATCTGGAGTAAAACTGTGGCATATACCACTTGTAGCCGTTGAGCCAATGCTTCCCTTTTTTGAACTTCTACTTGAGCCAGAAGAAGAACAAGACACATCGTACTTAGCTGCACCAGTTAAAATCCTTAGTTTTTCACTTAATTCCATGTTACATCACCAATCTTTACATTTTTATAAGTTAAGTATAACTCATGAGAAATAAAAGAACAAGTGTTCGATTTGTACATAATTAAACTATATGTTAAATTAGTTAATGGTAGAAAGATGTGAACTATAAATATGAGAGGTAAAAATGATAGAAAAAGATACTCTGTTGAGGAAGAAAAAGAAGGAACGAATAAGAATTAATGATATAAATTCATTTAAGTGTGCCTTAGAAAGAGAAGGATATAAAATAGATGAATCTAATGAAGAAGAATTCAAAGAAAAAGTTGCAAAAATTTTTGAAGTAGATAACAGTGTAACAGATAGGCTTTATAGATGTATTAGTAATACAGAAATTACTTATAAAGCAGATGATGTCAGAGACTTTATAGATTATATAGAAAAGATAATGTTATTTGAAGATGAACATAATAAATTGTGTAAGAAGATAAGTGGAGTAAAAAGACTAAATATAGATAGAATTGAATATGAAAGAGAACCTACAATTCAGGATAATGTTGAAGATATTATAAAAGATATCGAAAAAATAAAAGGGAATGTATCTAGAATGATAGATGAAAGAGAGAAAGAGAAGTTAGTAAGAATAGAAAATGAACTAGATAAGGAATATCTTTATGCCAAAGATATTGAACTGCTAAAGAAAATGCTCCTTATTAAAAAAGAAGTTACACAAGAAAAATATAATTCTATGACTAGAACTAAAACAATATCTATTGAAATAATTGGAGATATAAATTGTTCTTATATAAAAGCTAAGAAAGGAACTGTTGAGTATCATGATCATCTAACTACTAACATACCTAGAATACGCCGTTTGAGAAGAAACATAAACAAATATATGACAGTACATAAGAATGAAAAAACAACATTTAATATAGATCAGAGTGAAACACTACAAGATTCTATTAATATTGCAGTGGCAGTATATGATAATAAGGAGTTTAAAGCTATAAGTGGAAGTAATGATATAAGTGATTATTGCATTGCACCATCAGAAGATGATGCGTTTTTTAAAAGTAGCAAAGTTAATAAATTAGGTAAATTAGGGATAGGGTATAATAGAGTTAATGATAGTGAAAAAAAGATATTTGAAGAAATACATAAGCAAATAGAAGCTAAAGAATTAAATAATGAAGGAAATCTTATATTATATAGTAAATGGGAGCCGTGTCCAAGCTGCTGCTTTGTAATTAGTCAGTTTTGTAAAAAACATCCCAATATAGATGTGCAGATAAAATATATTAAAAAATATGGTGAATAGAGAAGATTATTATAGAAGGGGTTGTCCTAAAATACATAGATAAGTATTTTAGGACAACCCCTATATTAGTTATAAAAAAAATATTTTTCAACTTATTACTATTTAAAAGAAAGAAGAAGTAGCAATAAAGTTGTTAATTTTACAATATTATCAATATATATTGACAGAAAATGTTAAATAAAAAGAATTTAAAAGATTATGATACCGTAGTAATAAAGGATTATAATGATAAATTTAATTTGAATTTTTTCGCTGAGAATTTATTTAATTATGGGAAAGGGGTAGTCTATATAAATGTTTTAATAGTAAGGTAAAAGAGGATACTAATATAGATATACCAGTTATACTAATTGTGGGAGAAAGTGAAATAGGGATCCAGAATTCCTTGAAACTAGCAGAAGCTTTTAAATTGAAAGATTATAGATGTGGATTGTATTCAGATATATATTCATGTGCTTTTCTTAATTTTGCAAAAATACCATTTAGGGAAGTTAAAAGAGTACTAATAAACTATAATTTTTCTTTTTTATAAATTTAGAATATAATCTATTTAATTAAAATTTTATTGAAAATAGTCTTTATATGATATTGTTACCTCTAGTTTTTATAATATTTAATGTTGTTTTTATGTATTTTTCAGAATCAAATATAATTTATTATATTATTGGGTTAGCGCCAAATGGTACAAGGATTATTTTTTTGTTTCCATTCCGGTGGTAATAACATCTTTTTTATTTAATAAGTCTATAAAATTTAGAAAAAATATTTATATCACATAAAAATCAATAAGTTTATATAAAAAATTTTTATTAATAAATCAAGGCATTGATATTAAGTAATGGCTTTTTTATTTACTAAAGTGTGATTTAGTAGGACCTAAATTTTGGTTTATACTCCAGTAATTATTGGATATTTATACTATTTTCATAAATTTGGTAATATGGTAAAATTATAGAATAACTTTATAACTAAAAGGAGGAGTTTTAATGAAAATAAAAAGATTAATAGTAAGTTGTTCTCTTTTATTAGGTTTTATGTTTTGTGGAATTGGTACAAAAGCTTTTGCAGCAATTAAGGTTAGCAATAATGCAGGTGTTCCAATTGAAGTTGCAATTAATAAATGGGGCAAAAGTGGATCAACTGATTTTTGGAAAATGGAAAATAATCATACTGACACTTGGGATCGTACTGATTCAAGAGGATTTTTAATGGTAGTAAAAATAAACGACCAAGAAAAAACATATTTCATTGGACCTAATAGCAATATTATTGTTTCAAAAGATTCAGTAAGTGATCATAAAACTATTATAAATCCTATTTATTATATCGAATAGATTTGTTGAATAAAATGTATTTTTTGTAAGGATGGACAGCCCATTTCAGAGAACAGCAACGATTCATTCTAAAAGGACAATAAAAAGTGAAAAAGATACATTTAATATATCAACTGTTGTCTGTGAAAATTAAGTAGTCTTTTTAATATTCTAAAGCATTGGGAGTACTAATTTTGAAGGCTTTAATAATATATTTAGATATATAAGAAAATCATATTTTTTATATTCATTAAAGTTTTAGCAGAATAGGTTTTGATTTACCATAACTTAAAGATATCAGCCTTACAACTCACTTTTGGAACTTATATAGTAATATTACAAGATATGAATTGGAAAGGAATGACAATATGAGAGCAACAGGAATTGTAAGAAAAGCTGACGAACTTGGTAGAATAGTAATTCGTAAAGAAACAAGGAAATCGCTTTTTATTAATAAGGGGGATTCTTTAGAAATTTTCATAGAAAATGATACTTTATTCTTAAAAAATATTCTCCCGGTTGTACTTTTTGTGGTGATATGGATAATATCCCAAAGTTTAAAGGAATACATGTTTGTGAAGAATGTAGTAAAAATTTAAAATTATATTAAATAGGATATAAAAATCAAAAGCCAATGATCTAAAGTCATTGGCTTTTATTTCATTAAAATGTGATTTAGCGAAATTAAGGTAAAAATACAATTTATCCATTAAGTAAATAAATCGCACTCATTTTAAAAGGAAAAACATATTGACATTAGAATCAAATTCTATTAATACGAAGAATAACTTGAGACTTATTGAATATTAATCCAAATTAATGTAATATATTGAATATAGAAATATATGTTAAAAATTGAATTGTATTTTATTAATGAATAAAATACCCTGCAATGCTAACAATTGAATGCAAGCAATGTAATTATAGTATATTTATGCGAGTTTGTCCACGATATGGAATATAATTACGTAATGTAAAAATTTTTCATTTAGTTTTTAGCATCTCTGTAAAGAGAGAGAGGAAAACATAAATGTTTAATAATGAGATTATGCCACCATATGAAAGAATAAAGAAATACAGAATAAATATACTTGGAGTAACTCAAGAGGAAATCGCTGACGGAATCTGTACAACAATTTGGCTGAGTAATATTGAAAATAATAAACGGAATCTAACGATAAATTTAGCTACTGGAATTGCTAAAAATTTTAATAAAATTGCAAAAAAGAAAGGAATAAAGATTGAATTAATTACGCCAGAGGAACTTATGCAAGATGAAGATGAGCAAGCAAATTATATTTTCACAAATAGCATTATGAATGAATTAAAAGAAATTAAAGAAATAAATTTATTTGATAGAAAATTATTGAAGGCTGAAGAACTAATTGAAAAGTATAACATTACAGATAATAATAAAATAGAGATGTATAAATTAACTGCTGATTTTTATTACTATAAACATAGGTATGCTAAAAGTGATTTTATGTGTGATATTGGATTAAAGATAAGTATTAATTCTCAAAATAGTTTGGAGGAAGTGACTTTTTTTATATATAAATCCAGAAATAATATATTTACCGAGAATTATGTTAAAGCATTACAACAATTAAGATACGCTGAAAAATTAAATGATAGTATAGTGAATGATGAGCTTTCTATAATGATATTGTATTATAAGGCGCTAACATATAAAAAGCTATGTGAGTATGATACGGCTTTAGAATGTTTTAAAATACTAAAGCAATTTGAAATTAATGATTATAAGATGTTATTAAGGGCAAAAATGAATCATTCCAATTGTTTGAATGATTATCATAAGTTTGACGAAGCAGAAAAAGAATATAAGGAAATTTTAAGTATTGCTATGAAATATGATTATAAAGACTTCATAGCTCAAGCTTATAGAAATTTATCTGAATTATACTTTAATAAAAAAGATTACAAGCACGCTGCAATGCATATTAAAGAATCTTTACTATATAATCCTAATAATGAGGATATTTCAGAAACTCTATATTTTGCATCAAAAGTATTACAAAATTTAAATGAAGATGTTGAGAAGTATCTTTTACAGGCATTAGAAGTATGTGAGAAAAATGATAATGAGAATATAAGCTTAGTTGAAAAAATACTCTATGATTTGGTGCTTATTTATATAAAAAAAGAAGATAAAGAGAAGTTAATGCTATTAGCAGATAAAGCAAAAGAATTAAATATAGATTATTCTTTAATCTATGCAGAAATTGGAGAATATTATAGAGGTCGAAATGAGGAAAAAAGCATATATTTTAGCAAGAAATCAAGAAAAAAAATAAAACAGATTAAAGGAATTTAAAAAAAATTTTTTTTATCGCAAATTCTATTACTATATTACAATATTAAATAAAGGATTTGTCGACTTACTTTAACTATTGAAGGGGGTGAGTTTATGAAAAAAATTGTGCTAGCAGTTCTTGCAACATCAATGTTATTAACAAATGTTGTGTTTGCTTCAACAAAAACTACACGTACTAAGAATACTAAAGATAGCATAGTGTCTAGCGTGACACAAAATAATGTATATCATACAAATACACAAGACGCACATTAATAGTAATAAAAGTAACAAAAAACACCGCAAAACTTAATAGAAATATATGGTAAAAGTTTAACTAAATTCAAGTGGATTTGGTTAAACTTTTTTAAATTTGTGAGAAATTAAATATCTCTATATAATTGATTAAGTAGTAAGAATTTAAGAAAAATAAGGAGATAATATACGAGGGAAAATGAGGAAATTAAATTTGAAAAAAGATGAAGCTATTTCTAAGTTTGACCAAGCTATGGAAAAAGCTAGAGCAAATCTACATAAATCAATTGAAATATATGGACGGAGTTCTAAAGAAGTGATAATTGCCAGTAGAAATTTAGATAGATATATAAACATGAGTATGAAAAGAGAAGTTTGATTTTAATATACATATGCTATTTAGGTATACAAAGAACAACTGAATACAAATAATTAACAATATTTTATATAAAGGTGGGGCTTGGGGTGATAATTAAGGAAACAATCGAAATATATAGAGAAAATTCTTCAATTGAAAATTTTAAAAAAGAAATAAAATTACTAAAAAGTGCTGGATATAAGATATCAGAAGAAAACGATGATTATGTATGTTTATATCAATCTGTCACTGTAGGATACACACCGAGGTACTTGTAAGAAATAGTAAATTGATGGAATAAAATCACATCAAGTTACCGGTTTTATTATTTATAAGTTCGGCTTTACCCCTTTGTAGAACTAAAGTTTTTATTTTTATATGTTTCTTATATATACTACTTGGAAAAACAATGGCTTTCCAATTAAAGGTGGGATATGTTGCTATTTCTGTAGTGCTTTTGGCACTTATTCTCCTTAATGCTATCATCATCATAAGGAAAATGTATTTTAAAAATAAATAAATAAATAATTTAATTAGTAAAACCAATGATTTTAAATCATTGCTTTTTAATTTTGCCAAAGTAACTTTTAGCTAAATTGAGACTTTAATTATTTAATTACAACCATTTTGGATAAGTTTTTCTTTCCAAACATCGCAAAAATTAAAGAAGTTATCAGGAGCGATATTTATACTATTTTTATCTTCCATAGCTTTTTTAGTAAATTCTTTTAGTTTATCTATAAATCCTGAAAAGTCATTATTATTAATATTTTCTCCTGATAAATTAAAATCAGGTACAGACATTCCATTTGTTTTCATTAAATCCATTATTGTATTTACATAAAATTGCATAGTACCACAAATATCTCCCCCACATTCTACAGTGCCAAATTCCTTACAAGTTTCTTGAAGAGCATCGTATGCTTTTTTAGTATTAATTATAGTTTTGTTCTTTTGTTCTATTTCAATAGTATCTGAAGTATTCGAGCTTTTATTATCAGTCTTATTAGTTTGATTTTTAGTTGTAAGATTCGTAGCATTAGTAACTGATTTATTTTTAATATTTAAGCTAGCCATATTATTATAAGTGTTTATGTTGTTCATTTTTGCTTATCCCTCCCTGTACAATTATATATATTTTTTTATCGTTTATGGTATAAAAAACTTAAATTTTAATTTTCTGACATAAGTGTTAATAATTAATTGTATAGTACTATTATGTTAGCGTGTAAAATTGACATGTTAGGAATAGAGGAATGAACAATGAAAAATTTATTAAAGGAAATTTAAATTTTATGGCCTATTTATAGTTTTCTATTCTTTCATTACTTAACTTCTATTTTTACCTTTTCTTTATCAATGTTATATCCATCTGTAACATAGAATGTCACATAATAAGTTCCTTTTTGTGTATCATTAGGCTTCCATGTGAATTCATGTGTGTTTATATCAAATATTGCTCCATATGGCAAGTTAATACAATAATAATCTATGGTGTTATTATCTTTATCTTTTGCAGATATTTGAAATTTAAGTTTTTCATTTACATTAACTTCTTTATCATCAACATCTTTTATTTTAGGCTTATGATTAGCCCCATCAGTTGGATCATAATCTGTAGATACATCTAAATTCAACTTGTCTGCTATATATTTCCAGGGAACTAGTTTATGATTTGAATTCTCTGTTCCATCATTACTATGATCATGTGCAATAAAAACACCTTTTGAAAATTCCCCGCCTAAATTAACATTGGAAACATCACAGCCATCAGTTTCAGTCACTTCATCAATTTTAAGAGTTGCTCCTATAGTAAATGAACCTTTATACTTATTATTTTTCCTTTCATATACTTGAAAAGTACTGTTTCCTTGACTAGAACAAATTATATACCCTTTATCTTTCTCTTTGCCATGATACAAGGTTACCCCTTCCACATCTGCAGTTAAATGGCCTCCTATTGATGAGTCAGTAGAATCAATCATTGTACGACTATTGCCCCCATCTGGTTCAGCCGAATACTTCCAAAGACCTACATCTTCTTCACCAATATAAAATGTAGACAATTCATCATCGGCAACACAACCTTCAACTTGACTTCCAACATTAAATTCACGAACCATTGTGCCGTCAATAGAACCACTTTCACCATTTATTTCCCATTGCTCTACTGTTCCATCTTTCCAGTTAGCGAAAAAATAAAACTTTCCTGTATAAGGATTATGGTACATACATCCACCATAAGGCTTTTCTTTATCTAATTTTATATTTCCTACTGATTCTAGAAGTCTAGTAACAGGATTTACTTTATAAAAACTAATACATTGATCACTTTCATTAATTGAGCCAACCAATGCTGTAACTTGATTTCCTAGCTTAAAGTTATAACGAATATCAAGATTATTCATATAACTTTTGCCATCAATATATTGTCTTTCAGTTCCATCTAAATTCCATACACAAATACCCCCGTGTTTGTCATCACCAATTATAAGGCTGAGATCTTTGTCTTCTGGATCAACCCAAATACACGTGTCATCTGCATAATCTCCTGGATGATGCACTGATGTAGTTTCTATTGTAGGATAAACTGTAACCATACTTTCTTCAGCTGCATTTGCCATAAAAGAAGTGGGTTTTGCTACCGTTGATACCGTTAGAATAGCTATTAAAGCTATGTTTGCCTTATTTTTTTTTATTGACATGAAATACCCCCTATTTAACAAAAGTATATATTAATAATATTATTTACCATAGGTAAAATATACTTAAAATTTATATAGAAAGTTATTTGCAGAAAAAGTTTCACAGTCACAATTTGTCAAACAAATTTATAAACGGTTTTTTATATTATTTTTTTATGTCATATTTGCTTAATACTTAATTGCATTCATAAAAGAATCTTCCAGTCCCAAACTTGAGGCAAAGCTGTAACCTAATTTAGAATGTCTTTCACCAATATTGCCAAATTCAACAACAAGTTGATAGCTAGTATTTATGAAATCTTTAAAGTTATTGTCGATTAATATTTTTGCAATAAGCCTAATTTCAGTTTCAGCTAACATGACATTATTAAATATTTTAATCATAGCTTCATCATAAGGAATGGTTTCAGCTTTTAATAAAAGTTCTTTCATATCAGAAGTATGCATTTCTATTTTTCTAATAAGTTCATTTATTTCATTGCAGATTGAGTTATACACAATATTATCACAGTCTTTTTAGATTTAAGGATTAGTTTCTTTTCCATTTTAAGCAAGTTAAGCATGAGATCTTTTTTTATCAATAAGTATTCATCTCTAAAATAATTAAAGGTCACTATATATCACATCCTAACAAATTATTTATATACTTTTTAAGAGATTATTTATATTATCTAGTAATTGAATTGTAAGGTTATCAAATGAAGTGAAATAAATATCAATATATCTTTTAGCATCTAATAATGAATTTTTAGCTTTGTCATAATTGTTTGTTACATAATAGTAACAACCTGCATCAAAATATAAATTAGAAATGTCCAACCAAAATGATTCTAATAAGGGGTCTCCAAACTCAAAAAGATTAATGTATCTTATAAATAAATCATAGATGTTATAGGATTTTTCATATTCTCCAATGCTGTAATAGTACCTTCCTAGAAAAAATATACTATGATTTAGGCATTGAAGTAATGATGAATCAATTCTTTTTTCATTTAGAAATGGTTTCAGTAGATTTAATACTTTTTCGTAGATCTCTACATATTGGAGAGTGTTATCTTCTTTTATGGAAAAGAGGCCAAGGTTGTCATAGGTTTCAGCTGATATTAATGCAATAGTATACTCTGAATAAAAGGAAGCATTTTTAGGACTGGTCAAAATATTGACAGGGTTGTCTTGTGCAATAATATCTATCACTAGAAACTATAGTGATAGAATGGCTCTGGGGGAACAATGTAAAAGGTATTGTAAGATGAAACATTTATTTAGAGGAACTATTAAGCTTGTTGAAAGAGCATTAGAAAAAAATGACCTTGAACTTTCAAAAGGATTAATAAAAGAATTAGGTGTAGAAGCATTAAAGGAAAATGGGGATTGGATGCTTTTATTTAAAGAAAGACCAGTTGAAGCACCAAAGTGATAGAAAACAATAAAATTATATTGACTAATTATCATAGATTTGGTATTATTAGAAACAGTGATATAGTATGTAACTGGTAAGCAGGCATTAACTATACATAGATATTTGAGAATGTTTATGTAAGTTGGTGCTTTTTTTGTGCCAAAAAATAATTCATAACATCTCAATTCGCACTAATAATCATAGAAAAAGGAGAAAAAATTATGAAAGACAAAATTTTTGGCGTTTTACAACGTGTGGGAAGATCTTTTATGCTTCCTATTGCTATTTTACCAGTAGCAGGATTATTTTTAGGATTAGGTAGTTCATTTACAAATCAAACAATGCTTGAAGCTTATGGACTTACTAATTTAATTGGACCTGGTACTTTTGTTTACTCAATTCTTTCTGTAATGAGTGCAGCAGGAAATGTAGTATTTACAAACTTACCTTTAATATTTGCAATGGGTGTTGCAATAGGTATGGCTAAAAAGGAAAAGGATGTTGCAGCGTTATCAGCAGCAATAGCATTTCTTATAATGCATACATCAATAGGTGCAATGATAAATATTAATGGTGGAACTGATGCTCTTTTAAGTGGTGCATCAACTTCAGTACTTGGTATTACTTCATTACAAATGGGTGTTTTTGGAGGTATCATTGTAGGACTTGGAGTAGCAGCATTACATAATAAGTTCTATAAGATAGAACTACCACAAGTATTATCGTTCTTTGGTGGAACTAGATTTATTCCAATAATAAGTGCAATAGTATATTTAATAGTTGGTATATTAATGTTTTATATCTGGCCTCACGTTCAAGCAGGTATATATAAGGTTGGAGATATTGTTTTACAATCAGGTTATGCAGGAACATGGGTTTATGGATTAATGGAACGTTTATTAATTCCTTTTGGTCTTCATCATGTATTCTACTTACCATTCTGGCAAACAGCAGTTGGTGGTACAGCAACAGTAGCTGGAAATGTTATCGAAGGAGCTCAAAACATTTTCTTTGCAGAACTTGGAACTCCAGGAATAGAACATTTTAGCGTTTCAGCAACAAGATTTATGTCAGGTAAATTCCCACTTATGATATTTGGTTTACCTGGAGCAGCACTTGCTATGTATAGATGTGCTAAGCCAGAAAAGAGAAAACAAGTAGGGGGATTATTAATATCAGCAGCATTAACTTCAATGATTACAGGTATTACAGAACCACTTGAATTTACATTCCTATTTGTAGCTCCATTATTATATGGAATTCACTGTGTATTTGCTGGACTAGCATATATGTTGATGCATATGTTTAATGTTGGAGTAGGTATGACTTTCTCTGGAGGATTTATCGATTTATTCCTATTCGGTATTTTACAAGGAAATGCTAAGACAAGTTGGGTATGGGTTGTAGTTGTAGGAATCGTATATTTTATAGTATACTATTTATTATTCTCATTCTTAATCAAGAAGTTAGATTTAAAGACTCCAGGTCGTGATGATAGCGAGGAAGTTAAACTTTATCGTAGAAGTGATATGGAAGCTAAGAAAAATGCTGATGGCAAGGGAGAAGTAGATGAACTTTCTGCTATGATCTGTCAAGGTCTTGGTGGTAAGAAAAATATTTCAGATGTTGATTGTTGTGCAACTAGATTACGTTGTACAGTACATAAATCAGAACTAGTAAATGATGATTTACTAAAACAAACTGGAGCATCAGGAGTAGTTCATAAAGGTGTAGGTGTTCAAATTATATATGGACCTAGAGTAACAGTTATAAAGTCAAATTTAGAAGACTATTTAGCTACAGCACCAGATGAAGAAGTTGCTATGGATGTAGTAGAAGAAAAAGTAACGGAAAATATAGCAGAAGAAGCTGAGGGAAAAGTTGTTAATACAATAATATTAAACAGCCCACTAACTGGTGCTGCTAAAGAATTATCAGAAGCGCCAGATGAGGCATTTGCAAATAAGATGATGGGTGATGGGGCCGTAGTAGTTCCAGTTAATGGAGATGTTGTTGCACCAGCAGACGGAGAAATAACTTTTGTATTCCCATCAAAACATGCAGTAGGATTAACAACAACTGATGGATTAGAATTACTTATTCATATAGGAATAGATACAGTAAAGCTTGATGGAAAAGGCTTTGAGACTTTTGTAAAAGATGGAGATAAGGTGAAGAAAGGAGATAAACTATTAAGTTTTGATCTAGAATTCGTAAAAGCTAATGCCCCATCTATTGCGTCGCCATGTATATGCACAGCTTTAAGCAGCAAGCAAAAAGTACGTTTACTAAAAACAGGAGATATAAAAGCAGGAGAAGCTTTAATTGCAATTGATATATTTGAGTAACAATTAATAGGAGGCATAAAATGTTCAGAGTTATAAAAGGACTAAATCATAATGGTGTACTAGCTATAGACATGGATACCAAGCAAGAATATATTTTGCTTGGTAAGGGGATAGGCTTTGGGAAAAAAGTAAATGAGCGTATAGAAGCACCTGAAAATGCTAAAATATATTTATTGCAGCAAGAAACAGAGAGAGGTTCAGCTAAAGAAATAATAAATAGTGTTGGACCAGAAATTTTAGAAATTGCTAGCAGCATCATTATGGAAGCAGAAAAGAAATTTGAAAAAGTTGATGAGAACATTTTATGCCCACTTGCAGATCATATCGCATTTGCAATAAAAAGAATAAAAAACAATGAGCAGATTAGTAATCCATTAACACCTGATATTAGAGCGTTATTTGCAGAAGAATATGAAGTAGCAAGTAAAGCAAAAGATATTATAAAGGAAATAGAAGGTGTTGAAATAGGTGAAGATGAGATAGGTTATATAGCACTTCACATTCATTCAAGTCTTGGAAATGAAAAAATAGCGCAAGCTATGGAAACAGCAATGCTTGTTAGAGCATGTGTTACTTCAATTGAAGAGTATACTGGAAAAACTATTGATATTGAATCATTATCATATAATCGATTAATGAGTCATATTAAGTATATGGTAGCTAGAACATTAAAAGGTGAGACTATAAAGCTTGATATGAATGATTACATTAATGAAAGATTTCCAAAGTCCTTTGAAATCGCCGAAGAAATTTGTAAGAAGTTAGGCAATGGATTAAATAAGGAAATTAAAGATGTGGAAATCGGATATCTTGCTATGCATATTGAAAGAGTATTTTCAGATGAATTATAAGAATAAAAATATATAAATTAAATAATAAATTAAATAATAAATTAAATAATAAATTAAATAATAAATTAAATTTTTTGACTGCGGTGGATTTGAAATTACACTCCTTTTCCACCAATAAGACCCATGGAAATCTAGATAACAATAGATTTCCATGGGTTATTTTAATGGCTAAGTAATCTCTATACTTTTATAATATTTCTAATATTTCTACTGTGTAATTTTCTCCTGGAGCATTAACTTCAACTATATCATGAGCTTTTTTCCCAGATAAAGCTTTTCCTAAATCAGATTCTATACTTATAAGCATATTTTCAGGGTCTAGGTCCATAGTGGTTACTAATGTTATAATAGCTTCTTCATCATCTTCTACAAATTTGATTTTAGCTTTACTGTTAATTCCCAGTACAGATTTATTAATACTTTCATCATCTATTACAGTTGCTGTTGAAATCATAGTTAATAAATATTGAATTCTATTATCGTTTTCTCGATAGTTTGCACAAGCTTCTTTATATTCAGCATTTTCAGATCTATCACCATGTGCAGCAGCAACTAATTTTTCTTTTGCTATTTCAGCTCTTTTGACAGTCATTCTATATTCTAATTCTTCTCTTAATTTTTTTATATTTTCCTCTGTAAGAGTATTATTCATAATAAATTAAACCTCCAATAGTGTTATATATATAACATTATATAATATCTAGAAAAAAATAAAAGATACTTAATCATAATAAAAAAGTGGCTTGGATATTTTATCCAAACCACTTTTTACAT
Organism: Clostridium cibarium; assembly: GCF_014836335.1. Classification (GTDB taxonomy): domain Bacteria; phylum Bacillota; class Clostridia; order Clostridiales; family Clostridiaceae; genus Clostridium; species Clostridium cibarium. Next base: position 26,670 of record NZ_JACSRA010000009.1, on the reverse strand, counting down.
ATTAGTTATTATTTAAGCTTAATAACTATATTTCCTTGGCTACTATCATCTGTTTGATCAATTACATTTACCTTTAGACCAAAGCGTGGTAGATACATACCCGCATCTGGAATTTGGTTATTGATGTAAGTTCTATCATCTTCAAAAGTTGGATTTTTAGAATTTGCAGTATCAGATAAAGTAAGTGTCTTTGTTTTTGTACTATAATCTATAAACATATCTTTATCTTTATTTGTACTAAATGTGGCATCATGCATTTGGAATTTAGTTTCTGCAATGGAACCATCACTCCATTTTAATAGTTTTTGATCACCATCTACAATACCTAAATAACCGTGACCTGGGTGAATTCCTGTCCAGTTATCACTATATAATTCATCTGCATACCATATTAATAAACCAGGTTTATAGGACATAAAACTTGCTCTACGTTTAATATGATCTAATCCCTTATCTACACCAGAATGGTTTCTAAATTGAAGTAAGTAATATTGATCTGTAAGCTTTTTACCATCATTTTTGCTAAAGCCATTCATTGTAAATTTACTAGTACCTTCAGCATCATCAAGGAAAGAAGCCTTCCCATCTATGTTAAGTGCTATATCATCTACATATAAACCAGACATTTCTGCAGCAACGTCAGTCCAGTAGTTTATTTTTAAGTTAATTTTTTTACCTATATAATCTTTAAGATCAAAACTTGCATCAACCCAACCGTTGGATTTTCCCGTAATACCGTTTCCAGGGTTTTGGTTATTTGGATTAGTAGTTGTAGTAATGTTCCCAGGAATGCTTGTCCAAGTGTTTGAACCATCTATTTGAACTGCAACAGAACCATAATCCCAATCTTTTTCTATATCATACCAAGCTTTAAAATTAAAATTAGCAGAAGTTGCATTTGTTAAATCTATAGTAGTTGTCATAGAATTATTTAAGCTATTGCCTTTACCACTAAAATATAAGTTTTGTCCACTAACAGGCGTAGTTATAGTAGTAGCTTTCTTTGGTAGTGTAACTTTAACTACATCATTGTTTGAATCTTTTATACTTGATGCATCTAAAGTATACTTTTTACCTTTAGTAGTTAATTCAGATAAATCAACTGTATTACCATGAGACCAGTTACCACCATATTTTTTTTGGAAAAATTCCTTTGCATATGGACTAAATCCTGTAGGCTCAGTTCCTGGTATTGTCCCTGCCCAGCTTCCACTTGACATAATAGACCAGTAACTTATTGGTTCACCTTTACCAGTATATTGAGTGTCGTATTCATCAGGAAGGCCTAAATCATGACCAAATTCATGACAGAACACACCAGCAGCTCCATCTTCAGGCATAGTTGTATATGGATATGCAGACATGTCTGTACCAGGTATTTTCCATGGCTGACTTGCACCATTTACAACATCAAAAATCTTTGAGCTGTGAGACCATATGGCATCAGTTCCTAGACTTCCTCCGCCTGCTTCTTCACCCATTCCTGAATGTATAAGCATAAGGTGATCAATAATTCCATCAGGTTCATTAAGGTCACCATCTCCGTCAATATCATAAGGATCTTTCAAGTCATAATCTTTAAGATTTACTTCTTTAGAAGCGTTTATTAATGCTTCTTTAACAAGATCACGAATATTTACATTATTATTGCTTCCAGAATTTGAACCATAATATGCTGCGGGTTTACTAGCTTTATACCAGCCTAAGACATTTCCTTCAATATCATAACTTTTTCCTGATTCTTGATCATAATATTGTTTTAAAGAAACAAGATTTTCATTATTAGGACCAGTGTAGCCATTTTCTCCAAATATCATATCATTATAATGAGATTTTGTGTAATCTTTATAATACATATCGGTATCACTTGCAGTTAATGTATTATGAGGTAAGTCTGGGAATTCTATTAAAAGTACCAGTGCCTTATCCTTTGTTACACTTCCATCCCAAGAAGTTTGAGGATCATTTTTTTTCTTCTTTTCCTTAGTGCCAGATTCTTTCAAGAAACCTTTTTTAGTAGCTTCTTTTCCGTATTTTTTTAATCCTTGAAGAGATTTTGTATCCATCACAGAAGGATCTGTATTATTTATACCCTTCTTAGAATTTAAGTATTCTCCAAGAATTCTATCAGCTTCATCTTCAGATGCATCCTTTGGAATCGTTCCATTTTTCTTCAACATTTCTTGTAATTTTTCATCATTAGCAATAGCTAAATCACAATTACTTTCTGTTTGGAATATAGGTTGACTATTTCCAGGTAGTAAGTTAGTAGTGAAGCCTTTTGCGTTTAAAGTTGTTGATAAACTAAATGTCATTACCCCTGCTGTCAATAGTCCTATAATTTTAGATTTGGACATATTAAGTACCCCCTTTTTTTATACAGTTAATTTTATACTGTAAAGCCCCAAAGCTTTATAAATATAAAGTTACCATAAGTAGTATAATATGTAAATGGGGTTTTATAATGGAATTAAAGATATTTTATACAAAAAGCTTAATATATATTAAGTTTTGTTATAAGAGACTTATAAAAATGAATAAATAATTTGATTTTACTTAAGAATGGTATGTATAAGGGGATAATAATATAGATAATGAGTTTAAATATATATTTTAGCCCATGATATAATAAAGTTGTCATTATGTGTCTTAATAAAGTTTCATGAAAAAAGTAGAATTAGGGCTTTTGTAAAAAAGAAGGTAGGGTGGATAGGTAATATGAAAGTGAAAATAAGTTTAAAGGAATTAGAAAAGAAAAATGTTGTATACATAAAGAATATACAAGAAGGTTTTGATAGATATCCAAATTCAATTCTTGAAGGTACCGAAGAGCATGTAAATGATGTTATAAGAAAATTATTTAGTATAAATGGGGTAGAAAATTCTTATGCTGATTTCTATTATGGAAGATTAAATGAAGAAGAGAAGGGTGCTGTAAAAAATATATTAGATGAAAAAGAAATTATATTAATAGAATCCTTTAAACTATGTCCAGAAGATATTTTTATTAGGCTTAATTCTGAAATATTAGAGATATTACTTAAACTTACTGCAAGAGAAGTGCTTTTTAGTAGTTTCTATTTTACAAAATATCCTTGTTTGATATGGGGAAACTACAATAGAAGATATCCTGTGTTTTTTAAAGATGATTCAATAATGAATATGCTACTTAATAAGATATAAAAGGAAATCTAATTATTGGTATACAATAATTATACTAATGAAGAGATAAATATAGTAAAAGTACTATTTTGTAATAAAAAAATTATTATAAATAGTGCTTTTTCTTATTGACAACATTTACATTATTTGAAATAATTATCAAAGAGACATGTATACCAGTTTGAGTAAGTATTTCAATATAGTTACTTTAGGTGGAAAATTAAAGAAGAAGGGGATATGAAAATGAAAAAAGGGAAAAAAAATCACAAGAATATTAAGAAAGTATCAGAAGGAGTAGTTGTAGCTGCTCTAGCATCATCAATTGTTATAGGTCCAATGCTAAGTGCTAATGCCACAACTTTTAACTACAATACAAGTTATTTATCAGCAAGATACATAAACAGTATTGGAAGTAACTTATCTATATTAGATAGCAAAGGATCTTTAGAATCAGCTAATGTTGAATGGAGTCCGGTTGAAGGTGCGACTGGTTATAATGCCTACTATAAACTAGCAACAGCTTCAGATTCTGAGTATAAACAATTAGATAATAATTTAATTAGAGAATATAAGTCATATTTCAGGGCAGATGTAGTAGGACTTAAAGAAGGAAATTATGTAATAAAAATAGTACCTATTATAAATGGTAAAGAAAATGAAAGCGAAGAAGCCATTACAAAAAGTATTAGTGTAAAAGCGAATACAAGAGAAGGGTTTGCATTTTCTGCACAATCACCAATGAAGACAAGCTCTGGGGGATATAATGATGATGGTACTGTTGCAAGTGGTGCTCAAGTTGTATACATTACAGCTGATACTGTTAATAAAGTAACTGCAGATGTTATAGTAAATATGAAAGGAACAAAAGTTACTTGTACAGGACTTAGTGATATTTTATCAAAACGTCAAAAAGGTTTTGACAAGACTCCTCTTATTATTCGTATGATAGGCGAAATTAAAGCATCGGATATTGGCGGATTAAATAAAACAGGATATTTACAGCTTAAAGGTTGCTATAATATTACATTTGAAGGTATAGGAGAAGATGCTACAGCTTACGGATGGGGATTCCTTATTAGGGATTGTCATAATTTAGAGCTAAGAAATGTTGGTGTTATGTTGTTCCCTGATGATGGTATTTCTCTTGATACTGATAATGAGAATATTTGGGTTCATAATAATGATATTTTCTATGGTTCAGCAGGACATGATGCTGATCAAGTAAAAGGTGATGGATCTTGTGATGTTAAAAAATCAGATTATATTACAGTTTCATATAATCACTTCTATGATTCAGGAAAATGTTCACTTTGTGGAATGACTGATACAGAGGACTTCCATGTGACATACCATCATAACTGGTTTGATCATTCGGATTCAAGACATCCACGTATAAGAGTTGGAACAGTTCATATTTATAATAACTATTTTGATGGTAATGCTAAATATGGAGTTGGTGTTACAAAAGGCTCATCTGCTTTTGTGGAAGCTAATTATTTTAGAAATTGTAGATATCCAATGTTAACTTCACTTCAAGGTACTGATGTTTACAATAATCCAAAAGGAAATTTCTCAGGAGAAGCTGGTGGTATGATTAAAGCCTTCAATAACAAAGTAGAAGGTGCTGAAAGACTCGTTTATGCTAGTGAGGATTCTAAGAATTTTGATGCTTACTTGGCAACATCAAGAAATCAGGTGGTTTCAAGCGATTTCAAATCAGTAAGTGGAGGAAATGCTTATAACAACTTTGATATAAGTGGAACTATGTATAAGTATTTGCCAGATGCACCAGAAAATGTGCAAAGTAATGTTACTACTTATGCAGGAAGAGTTAATGGTGGAGATTTCTCATGGAAATTTACAAGCGCTGATGATACAGATTGTAAGATGAATAGTGCATTAATGGATAAAATTAAAAGCTATGAATCTAGTCTAGTAAGAGTTGGTGGACAGTCAATAAGTAAATAATACTATATTGAGGTCATGTCTTTTATTAAAAGACATGACCTTTTATTATTTAAAAGTGTCAAATTGAATATAGATATAGATAACTGTTTTAATCATTTTATAAAAATATAAGAAAAATTTAATTAAATTCGTATATTAATAGAAAAACTCTTTGGGTTAATAAATCAATATAGTATAATATGTAATAAAATGTTTAAAAACGGGGGAGAATTTAATGAGAAAGAAAATGGGTAATATTCTTCTTGCTTTTTGTTTATTTACTTCAATATTTCCTGGGAATATTAAAACAAAAGCAGTAGAAACTTCTAATGAGGAAAATAAGTATGGTTATGTAGATTCAAATATTAAAATATTTGAACAGCCGTCAAATACAATAAAGGCTACGGGCATTTTACCTAGCAGATTTGATTTAAGGGAAGAAGATGGTGTTACATCTATAAAAAATCAGAATCCATTTGGGACATGCTGGGCTTTTTCATCTATGTCATCAGTAGAAAGTAATTTAAAATATACAACAGGTAAAGAAGTGGATTTATCTGAAAGTAATTTAGTTGTGGATAGACTAGGAGTAAATGGCGTAGATAATGGAGGAAATTACTCAATGTCTACGAGTTATTTTGCAAATGGCACTGGACCTGTTTTAGAAAAAGATGATCCATACTTTGTTAGTGGACAAACTCCTGTAGATAGAGATGTTCCATCTTATTATAATGTTGATGATAGTTTGTTACTTCCATCAAGAGCCAGTTCATTAGATAACGACAAAATAAAGGAAACTATTATGAAGAATGGAGCTGTTGGAATAAGTTATTATGATTCAAGTTCCTATTTAGCTGATGATAAGGTTTCTTATTATTATAATAATGGTTCAAGTAGCAATCATGCTGTTACATTGGTTGGATGGGATGATAATTATCCTAAAGAAAAGTTTAAAAACATACCTTCAGGGAATGGAGCTTTTATAGTAAAGAATTCATGGGGAAGTAATTGGGGAGATGATGGATATTTCTATATTTCATATTATGATACCAGTTTAGGTTATGGATTAATATTTTCTGCTAAAAATATAGATTCAGTTAATGATGTGGACAATAGGTATTCTTATGGTAAATATTCTATAAATTACACTTATAATTCATCATATTTAAATGATCAATTTATGGCAAATGTAAATACTGCTAAGAATAATGAACTTTTAAGTGCTTTTTCTATATTTACTTTTTCAACAAATGCGCCTTATGAAGTTTATATTGATGAAAATTATACTGAAGCCAATTATCCAAATGGAGATATAAGCTACTTGCTAAATAAAAAGAGAAAAAGTGGAGTTCTAGAATATGCAGGACTTAATACCATTAAGCTTGATACCCCTATTGAGGTGCAGGGAGGCAAGAGATTTATGGTGGCGGTGAAGTATAAAGATATTGTGTCTCCATCCTTAGAATTTACAAGTGATGCTGGAAAAGATAATAGTTTTTTAATAACATATAATAAATTGACTAAAAAGGAATATGCAAATCCATTAACTGTTTATAGTTATAATAAAGCAGCGGAAATTGCTACGAGTATTAATGTAGATAAAACTTCATTAATGCTTAAAATTGGTGAAAAATCAAAAATAAATGCAAGTATAGTAGGGAATTTGTATACAAGTCAAGAGCTGAATTGGACAAGCTCAGATCATAAGGTTGCAGTAGTAGATGAAGATGGAGTAGTAACAGGTAGAGGTAATGGAAATACAGTAATGACTGTTAGTAACAGAAGTGGAAGCATAAAGAGAAGTATAAATGTTTCAATTAATACCAATCTTAGTGTGGTATCAAATTTTAATACTATAAATAAAGAAGAGAAGTATATATCATTTGATGACTCAATAAATGCTGGAATAGATTATTCAAAAATATCATTAAAAGATGCAAATGGCAATCCATTGCTTGCAACTACTAGAATTGATAATAGAAGGTTATATATAAAAGTGAATTCAAAGTATTTAGGAAATGCAACACTTTCAATACCTAAAAATGCCCTTGTAAATAAAGTAAATAAGGGTCTAGATAGTGACAAAAATTTAAGTATATCTGTAAATACATATTCTGATACGGATATTGTTACAGTTAGTTCTAAAGATGTATCTAAAGCCATAGCTAATGAACTTGGTAAAGCAGAGAATCAAATAACTAGTGGAGATTTAAGTAAAGTAACATCATTACATATTTATGGTGAGGATGTTGATTTTAAAGATATAGGATTATTAACTTCATTAAGCAATCTATATGTAACTTCAAATGGAGCATCTAAAAACTTAAAGGATTTAACTTATTTACAAAACCTAGAGTATGTGACTTTAAATAAAGTAAATATGATAAATTTAAAATATTTAAGTAACAACGTTGAATTGAAAGGACTCACAGTAAATAGTTGTAACTTATATACATTAGAAGGTATAGAAAAATTTACAAAGCTATATAATGCAGATCTTGGTGGTAACTATATCAAGGATATAAAAGGAATAGAAAATTTAATAAACCTTAGATATTTGGAGTTACAAAATAATCAAATAACAGACATAAGTTTAGTTAAAGGTTGTAAGGAATTAACATACTTATCTTTGTATAATAACAAAATCACCAGTCTTAATGGTATTGAGAGTTTGACAAATTTAGAAACAATAAATGCATCACGTAACTATATTAAAGATTTAAATCCATTAGAGAAATCTGTAAAACTTTATGAAATTAGTTTGGAATCCAACGAAATAGAAGATTTAACACCTATTAGAAACTTAAGCGATATAATTACAAGTACATATCCACCACATTTTTATGTAGGTATGAATCATATAAGTAGTGATTATCCGATTATGAAGTATTTAAAAGACACTAAAGGATGGGATGCTTTCAATGATGAACAGAGACCAGGTTTTTATGAAACTAAAGAGTTTCAAATTTCAACTAATAATATGAATAGCAAAAATGGTATAAGTTTAACATTCAACATAGATATAAGTGAGGATGTAAGTATAAGATTTTATAGATATAATAATAATTATGATCAAGTTGATGTGCCTTATACAGTTAGTGGGAATAAGATATTAATAGATAATAAGTTAGATGCAGAGTGGCAAGAAAATACTTATAGTTTGTTTTGCGATATTCAATATGTAGATGTAAATGGTGAGAGTAGGTCAATTTTCCGTTCTATCGATATGATAAAATCAGGTTTTTATACAGAAGACATAAACAAGGATAATGTTGTAAATATTACTGATTTAGCTGAAGTAGCAGCTCATTATAATGAGAAGGCAGTAGGTGAAATGGAAAGTTGGCAATATAATAAAGATCTTAATTTAGATGGAGCAATAGATATATATGATTTAGTTAGTATAGCTAGAGCTATATGAATAGTTTGATAAAGTAAGAACCATAGCGTAAGTTGTGGTTCTTTTTTTATAAGTAAGTATAGTGATCCTAATATAAATTTGTTGAAAATAATTTACATAATTTAACACGATGTTTATGTATTTATAACATTGCAGGGTTATTATTTAAAGAAAGTGAAATATTAGTTAATGTAGTGATTTTACTTGAAAATATATCTACCAAAATTAGGAGGAGTAAAAATGTTAAAAAGGAAAATAGCGGTTTTTTTATTAGGTACAACTATGATATTTACTACAAGTATTAATGCATTTGCATCATCTACAGATGGATGGACAGAGGCAAGTCAAACATCTGCAGGAAAATATGATGGAGCATGGGATAAGTGGGTAAAAAGCTTTGAAAATGCGAAAGATCCCTTGGGAGTATCATTGACTCCAGGTAAAAATGCTAGCGAAATAAATTTTGCCTGGTACTCAAAAAATGCAGAATTAAATCCAAAGTTTAAGTTTGGAAAAAATCAGGATCTTAGCGATGCAAAAGAGATAGCTGTAAATACTGAGGAGGCTGTCAATGGATATAAGAGTAACAAAGTAACTGTAACAGGCCTTGAAAAGAATTCTGTATATTATTATAGTTACCAAGTAAGTGGCCTTTGGAGATCTGCTATTTCTTTTAAAACTCAAGATACAAAAAGTTTTAGTTTTTTATATGTGGGGGATCCGCAAATAGGGTCATCATCTTCCAATATTGCTACTGGGGCAACTGGAGAACAAGGCCAATATGCAGCAGTTATGAATGATAGTTTTAACTGGAATAATACTTTAAATACTGCCTTAAAGGTACATCCAAATATCAGTTTTATGGTTTCAGCAGGAGATCAAATTCAAACATCTAAGCCAAAAAGTAATGAGCAAGATATCGAATATGCTGGCTTTTTAAGACCAGATGTATTAAGATCATTGCCTGTTGCAACAACAATTGGTAATCATGATTCAAATAGTCCGAACTATTCTTATCATTTTAATAATCCCAATACATCTGATTTAGGCTTAACAAAAGCTGGTGGAGACTATTATTATTCATATGGAAATACACTATTTATTACTTTAAACACTAACAATAAAAATATGGCAGAACATAAGCAAGTTATAGAGAAAGCAATTAATGAAAATAAGGATGCTAAATGGCGTATAGTGACAATACATCATGATATTTATGGTTCAGGGGAACATTCAAATGAACCAGAAATTGTTAGTTTAAGATATAGTTTAATTCCTATATTAGAAGAAAATAAAATTGATGTAGTTTTAACAGGACATGATCATACTTATTCAAGATCTTTAATACTAAAAGGTGGAAAGGCAGATAACGCTAAAATCATGAATTCTACTGATTTTTATAAATATTATGATGATGAGATAGCTGGGAAAGATACGCCTAATGAATATAAAGAGTATTTAAAGAGCATTGAAGATCCGAATGCAGTACAAAATGTTAGGGAAGATGTAACTTATAAAAATGGAAATGTTGTAGATCCAAGCGGGATACTCTATATGACTGCTAACTCTGCATCAGGTAGCAAGTATTATGATTTGATACAACATCAACAATCTTATATAGCAGCAAGATGGCAGCAAGATATTCCAACTTACTCTAAAATAAGTGTTGATGAAGTAAGTTTTACAATAAATACTTATAGAACAGATAATGGAGAAAAGATAGATAATACTTTTTCAATTATAAAATCTATAGATAAAGCAAAACTAAATCAGTTAATAGCTATAGGAGATAATAAAGTTAGTAGTAAAGATAATTATACACCTTCAAGTTTTAGTAATCTAGAAAATCAACTAGTAGCTGCTAAAGGAATATCAAGTAAAGCTTCTGCTACTTCTAAGGAAATTGCTGATGCATATACTAACTTAAAAAACACCATAGATAATATTGAAGTTAAGGGTGATAAAACTGAACTTAAAGCATTAATAGATAAAGCAGAAACTCTATTAAATAGTGTAGCAGTAGGAACAGAAAAAGGACAATATCCAGTAGAAGCACAAGAAAGTTTAAGGGCAGCAATTGAGTTAGCTAAAGGCATTATGAATTCGCCTGATTCTAATCAATTAGCAGTAGATAATGCATTAAATAATTTAGATAAGGTATTAAATGATTTTAGCACAAAAGTTGTTAAAGATGCACCAGAGGTAAAAAGTTTAAATGTAAAAACTATAGGTAAGGTTAAAACCGGTGATGAAGCTAATGTTTATCCATTCATAGCAGTAGTATTTATAACCCTTGCTGGGCTAGTATATGGAATTAGAAGTAATAAACATAAAGAAGCAAGGTAAAAACTTTTACAAAATTGAGGCATGGTTATTATAAGGAGTATTTATGCACTCCTTATAATTTAAATATAGAAATAAAGGATGATAAATATGTTTTCTAAACTATTAAGTGACAGAAGAGCTATTATTAGAATAATGATTATAATGATATTAACCTTTGGGTTCTTTATATTTTTATATTTCTTTAATAAAGTAGATAAGCCTGAATTGATAAATCAGAAAGGCACTGAGTATGAGAAGGCTGTAGTTGAAGAGGTTCTAAAAGATAATATACAAGAAGATGGTTCACGTGTTGGAAATCAAGAAGTGAAGGTTAGAATGTTAAGTGGAAGTAAAAAAGGGGAGGTATTAAATGCTACAAGTGCATCAGGTTATCTTTATGGGGCTGGATGTAAGCAAAATATGAAGGTTATCGTTTCCTTAAGTACAGAAGGAAATGATTATGTGGCTTCGGTTTATAGTTATGATAGAGGAACCATTATTTATGCCTTTGTTCTATTATTTATGTTAATGCTTTGGGCAATTGGAGGGAAAAGGGGACTTAAATCTGCAATAGGACTTGTATTTACATTTGTTTGTATAGTTTTCTTATTTATACCAATGTTATATAAAGGATACTCACCATTCTTCGCAGCTGTTATTATAGGAATTTTAATTACTATAGTTACAATGTATTTAATAGCAGGCTTTAGTGTAAAAACAATATCATCTATTATGGGAACTATTTTAGGGGTAATTGCAGCAGGAGGAGCAGCAACATTATTTGGATACCTTGCCAAGATATCAGGATATAATGTAGCAGAAGTTGAGGAATTAGTATTTTTATCAACCAAAACCAATTTAAATGTGGGAGGAATATTATTTGCTGGAATACTTATAGCTTCATTAGGAGCTGTAATGGATGTTAGTATATCTATAGCATCTACTGTAAATGAAATTTATGATAAAAATAATAAATTAACTAGCAAGGAGCTTTTTATTTCAGGAATAAATGTAGGGAGAGACATGATGGGGACCATGGCTAACACTCTTATTTTAGCTTTTACAGGAGGAGCTATTAATACATTAATTTTAATATATTCCTATAGTATGAAATATAATCAAATTATTAATATGTATTCTATTGGAATTGAGATAATGCAAGGAATATCAGGAAGTATTGGGGTTATATTAACAGTGCCATTAGTATCGTTTATAACATCAAGACTTTTAAAGAGCAAATTTATTAAAATTCATAGTTATGATAAGTTAAGTGCTTAGAATTGGAGAGTAAAAAAATATAAGTAAAAATATTTTTATAAAAACTATTGACGATTATAAATAATGGGGATATAATAAAAACATAGATAACGCTTACATAAAGTGTTCATAAGAGTTTGGATTGTTACTGATTCGATCAGGCGATACCTTTGTTAATGAAAAGTGATTTTATTTATTCCTTTTTATTGATTAAGGTTTTTTTTATATCATAAATTTCTTAATGGATAAATGTAGCAATATATCTATAATAAATGAATAAATTTTGGATTGTTACTGGTAAAGCAGGCGAGACCATGATAGATAGAAGTTAAATATATTCTATCTGTTGAGGTTTCGCTTTTTTTATATACGAAATTATTATTATATTATTTATACAAAGGAGAGAGGAATTATGAAGTATGAAAGTTTAGCAAAAGACATTATAAAAAATGTCGGTGGCAAAGAAAACGTTAACAGTCTAACACATTGTATTACACGCTTACGTTTCAAATTAAAAGATGAGAGTAAAGCAAATACTGAAGTGCTTAAAAACATGGATGGAGTTGTAACTGTAGTAAAAAGTGGTGGACAATATCAAGTTGTTATTGGAAATCATGTACCAGATGTTTATGCAGATGTTGTTGCTATTGGTGGATTTGCAGCTGCTTCAGAAGGAGCTGAAGAAAAATTAAGTCCATTTAATAAATTTATAGATATTATTTCAGGAGTATTTACTCCAACACTTGGTGTGTTAAGTGCAACTGGTATGATTAAAGGCTTTAATGCTTTATTTGTAGCATTAGGACTTCTTAGTGATAAATCAGGAACATACCAAATTTTAAATGCAATAGGAGATTGTTTATTTTACTTCTTCCCAATATTCTTAGGGTTAACAGCAGCTAGAAAGTTTAAGGTTAATGAGTTTATTGGTATGGCAATCGGTGCAGTTTTAGTATATCCAAAGCTAACTGCACTAATGGCAGGAACACCACTTACTACATTGTTTGGTGGAAGCATAATTGAGTCACCCGTTTATGTAACTTTTTTAAATATTCCAGTTATATTAATGGATTATTCCTCAAGTGTTATTCCTATAATTCTTGCTGTATATGTAGGTGGAATAATTGAAAGATTTTTCAAGAAAATAATACCAGATGTTGTTAAAACATTCTTAGTTCCATTTTGCACATTACTTGTTGTTGCACCATTAACTCTTATCGTTATAGGACCTATAGCTACTTGGGCAGGTAAATTACTTGGAGCAGCTACAGTTGGAATTTATAATGTAAGTCCAATTATTGCAGGAATATTCTTAGGTGGATTCTGGCAAGTATTTGTTATCTTTGGATTACACTGGGGATTAGTTCCTGTAGCTATGAATAATATGGCAGTACTTGGTGGGGATCCTGTATTAGCATCTGTACTTGGAGCATCATTTGCACAAACAGGAGTAGTATTAGCGATCTTAATTAAAACAAAGAACAAGAAGTTAAAATCATTATCTATACCAGCAGTTATTTCAGGATTTTTCGGAGTTACAGAACCAGCTATATATGGAATTACATTACCTCGTAAGAAACCATTCATAATAAGCTGTATAGGAGCAGCAGTAGGTGGTGCCATTACAGGATTATTTGGAACTAAAACTCTTATGATGGGTGGCCTTGGAGTATTTGCTCTTCCAAGTTATATAGGGCCTAATGGATTAGATAAAGCATTTTATGGAGCAGTTATATCAATTTCAGTAAGTTTTGTGTTAGGATTTTTATTAATGATGTTTGCAGGATTTAAAGATGAAGGAGCAAAGGAAGAGCCTAAAAAAGAAAATTCATTAGTGAAACAAGAAATAGTCATAAGCCCATTAAAAGGAGAAGTTACACCTTTATCAGAAGTTAAAGATGAGGCGTTTTCAAAAGGAGCATTAGGCAAAGGGATTGCTATTAAACCAATAGAAGGCAAAATAATTGCACCAGTAGATGGAGTTTTAACAACTCTTTTCCCAACTTGTCATGCACTTGGAATTACAAGTGATAATGGAGCAGAAATATTAATTCATATTGGAATGGACACAGTTCAATTAGAAGGTAAGCATTTTACTCCTAAAGCAAAGCAAGGAGATATAGTAAAAGCTGGGCAAGTTATATTAGAATTTGATATAAAAGCTATAGAAAAAGAAGGTTATTCAACAATAACGCCTATAGTTGTAACTAATTCAGATAATTACTTAGATATTATTGAAACAGATAAAAAGTCTATTGATTATAAAGAAGATTTATTAACTGTAATGATTTAATAATATAAATAGAAAAGATAAATATTTAAGCAAAATTAATAAAATCCATAGGATTTCTTATATAGGAAGTACTATGGATTAAAAACATAATTTTTGAAATCAACAATGTATGTATGATTTTTTAGGAGGTATAATTTTATGATGAAAAATGCAAATAAATTACCAAAAGGATTTTTATGGGGAGGAGCTACTGCTGCTAACCAGTGTGAAGGTGGATATTTAGAAGGTAATAAAGGTTTGTCTACAGTTGATGTAATGCCATCAGGAAAGGATCGTTTTCCAGTAGGAATGGGCAAGCTTAAAATGTTAGAGTGTGATAAGGAGCATTATTATCCAAGCCATGAAGCTATAGATTTTTATCACAGATATAAAGAAGATATAGCTTTATTTGGAGAGATGGGATTTAAATGTTTCCGTCTTTCATTATCATGGGCTCGTATTTTTCCAAATGGAGATGATATTGAACCAAATGAAGAAGGATTAAAATTTTATGATGATGTATTTGATGAATGCTTAAAATATGGAATTGAACCATTGGTAACTATAACTCATTTTGATGTTCCAATGCATTTAGTAAAGACTATCGGTTCTTGGAGAAGTCGTAAAATGGTAGATTATTATGAAAGGTTATGTGAAGTAATATTTAATAGATATAAAAATAAGGTAAAGTATTGGCTTACATTTAATGAAATTAATATGCTATTACATTTGCCATTCATAGGAGCAGGTTTAGTTTTTGAAGAAGGTGAAAATGAAGTAGCAGTAAAGTATCAGGCAGCACATCATCAATTGATTGCAAGTGCTAAAGCAACCCAAATAGCACGTAAGATTAATCCGGAATTTAAAATAGGATGTATGTTAGCAGCTGGAAATACATATGCCAATACATGTGCACCAGAAGATGTATGGAGGTCAATGGAGAAGGATAGAGAAAATTATTTCTTTATAGACGTTCAGTCTCGTGGGGAATATCCTAACTATGCAAAGAAGATGTTAGAAAAATTAAATATAAATTTAGAAATGGAAGCTGGAGATGAAGAAATTCTAAGAAATAATACAGTTGATTTTATATCTTTTAGTTACTATTCTTCTAGATTAACTAGTGCGGATCCAAAAGTTATTGGAGAAACAGAAGGAAATGTATTTGCTACATTAAAGAATCCATATTTAAAGGCAAGTGAATGGGGATGGCAAATTGATCCATTAGGACTTAGAATTACAATGAATTCACTATATGATCGTTATCAAAAACCATTATTTATTGTTGAAAATGGACTAGGTGCTGTGGATAACCCAGATGAAAATGGTTATGTAGAAGATGATTATCGTATAGATTATTTAAAAGAACATATAAAAGCAATGAAGGACGCAGTAAACGAAGATGGAGTGGAACTTATGGGATATACACCTTGGGGATGTATAGATTTAGTAAGTGCATCAACAGGAGAAATGAAGAAACGTTATGGATTTATTTATGTAGATAAAGATAATGAAGGAAATGGGACTTTGAAAAGATCGAAAAAGAAGAGTTTTGAATGGTATAAGAAGGTTATAAATACAAATGGAGAAGATTTAGAGTAAAAATAATTTAAGTTATTAAACCTTAACAATGTAGATAGAGGCGTTGTTAAGGTTTTTTTGTGAAAATAATTAGCTCAATTGGAATAATATTGTCATTCTATATTGACAATATTTATATTATTTGTGACAATTATAATACCATTAACATATTAATTTGGTTAAATATAAATAGAACTGTGAAAATTTGGTTGTGCTTAATATATATAATAAGAATAAGAAAGGAGTGGGGAAATGGGAAAAAGATTGAAGAAGAACTTTCAATTAAAAAAAGTTTCAGAAGGTATAATAGTAACTACCTTGGTGTCTGCAATTATTATGACTCCTTTAGTACATGCAAGTGCTTCGGTTTATAGTACAAGCTCTTCATTGATGGAAGTAATGGGAAATGTTAATCCTACAGTTTCTATATTAGATAGTAAAGGATGGTTAGAATCAGCTAATGTTAAATGGGCTCCTGTGGAGGGGGCTACAGGATATAATGTTTATTATAAATTAGCAAATGATATAGACTCTGAGTATAAACTAATAGAAAATAAGTTAGTTAGACAATATAAAACATATTTAAGAGCAGATATTTTAGGCCTTTCAGAAGGAAACTATTTAATAAAAATAGTGCCTATAATAAATAACGAAGAAGTAACCTCAAAGGAGGAAATTACACAAAGTATTAAGGTAAAAGCAAATACTAGGGAAGGTTTTGCTTTTTCTTTAGAGTCACCAATGAGGACAGGCTCTGGAGGATATAATAATGACGGTACTGTAGCAAGAGATGCTCAAATAATATATATTACAAAAGATACAGTAAATACAGTGGAAGCAGACGTTATAGCAAATAAAAAAGGAACAAGAGTTACTTGTACAGGACTTGTTGATATTTTAGCAAAACGTCAAAAAGGTTATGATAAAAGGCCACTTATTATTCGTATGATAGGAGAAGTAAAGTCATCTGATATTGATAGTCTTAATAGCAATGGATACTTGCAATTAAAAGGTTGTTATAATGTTACATTTGAAGGGGTAGGAGAAGATGCTACAGCTTATGGATGGGGAATTCTTGTTAGAGATGCTCACAATGTAGAAATAAGAAATGTTGGTTTTATGATGTTCCCAGATGATGCTATTTCACTTGACACAGACAATGAGAATATTTGGATACATAATAATGATATTTTTTATGGAGCAGAAGGAAGTGATAATGATCAAGAGAAAGGTGATGGATCTAGTGATGTGAAAAAATCAGATTATGTTACAATTTCATATAATCACTACTATGATTCTGGAAAGTGCTCACTTTGTGGAATGAATGATACAGAAGATTTCCATGTAACATATCATCACAATTGGTTTGATCATTCAGATTCAAGACATCCACGTATAAGAGTTGGTACAGTTCATGTATATAATAACTATTTTGATGGTAATTCAAAATATGGAGTTGGAGTTACTAAAGGCTCATCTGCTTTTGTTGAAGCTAATTATTTTAGAAATTGTAAATATCCAATGTTAACATCTTTGCAAGGGACTGATATTTATAACAAGGCAAGAGGAAATTTTTCAGGTGAAGAAGGGGGCATGATTAAGGCATATAACAATAAGGTAGAAGGTGCTGAAAGACTTGTTTATGCTAATGATAATTCTAAGGAATTTGATGCTTACTTGGCAACGACAAGAAATGAGGCGGTAACAAGTGCCTTTAAGTCTGTAAATGGGAAAAATACTTATAATAATTTTGATACAAGTGCAGCTATGTATGACTATGCACCAGATGCGCCAGAAGATATAGAAGGGAATGTTACCACTTATGCAGGAAGAGTCAATGGTGGAGATTTTACATGGGTTTTTACAAAATATGATGATTCTGATTACAATGTAAATAGTGCTTTACTTGATAAAATTAAAAATTATAAATCAGATTTAGTATCTGATCGATAAGAATCTTTTAGAAAATAACAGGTTTTTCAATTTAACAACACACCCTATATATTTACAAAAATTGATTTAAACTCATATATAGTATATAATTAACTTTAAGGAAAATGTTGATTATAGATACATATTATGGGTGGGGGAGTTATTTATGAAGAAAAAGCTTATTGCATTTATTGCAACATTAGTATGCAGTGCTGTACTTGTAAGTCCTATTAGCACTTGTGCAAAAACAGCAAATTTTTTACCTGGGGACGTTAATGGGGATGGTCTTGTAAATGTGGATGATTTATCATTATTAAATAGATATTTAAATGCTGATGATGATATTGATTTAGTTTATGATAATGGAGATATTAATGAAGATAGCAATATAGATAATAATGATTTAACCATTTTACAAACTAAAGTTATTACAAAAATAAAAGGTGATGTAGATGGAAATGGTATTGTTAATATTGATGATGCTAATCGTTTAAAGAAATATCTAGTTGGTACAAAGGTGGAATTTGTAAAAGAAAATACAGATTTTAATGGAGATAATTCTATAGATATTTTAGACTTACAGCTTTTATATGAAAAACTTAATACTAATATAAAAGGTGATGTAAATGGTGATGGCGTTCTTGATACAGATGATTATATGCTTTTGAAAGAGTATATTACTGGAAAGGAGAAGTCAATAGTACAAAAAAATGGGAACTTAAATGGTGATGATGTCATAAATGTTGCGGATTTGGTGGAGCTAAATGAAAAGCTTACTATCAATATAAAAGGTGATGTTAATGGTGATGGAGTTGTTAATGAGAAAGATATTAATAATTTAAAGGCATACCTTATGGATTCTGATGTGAAAATAGTGAACGAAAATTCAGATCTAAATGGTGATGGAGCAATTGATATTTCAGATTTAATGGGTTTGAATAAAATAATTTATAAAGAATAATATTATAATAAAATATACTTGCTTTGAGAATGTAGTTGGATTTTTATAAAATTGCTACATTCTTTTTTTATAGAATCAGCAGAAAATACTTGGAATTAAGAAGGTTTAAAAAAAATATTCATGGCAAGTTAGAATGAATTTTCGAAATATATGTAAAACATTGAAAAGTATGCTATAATATTCTTCATATATTTTAATAAATTCATGTAAAGGAAAGTGATGAATAATATTGGATAGATTGATAGAAAGCTATGATAACTGGCGTAAAAACAGCAGCATTTTTGAATGTTATGTAAAAAGTACAACATTAGCATCATTATCAACAGTAGATTTAGAAAAAGTAGATATTACAAAGTGTAAGGATATTAAAGAAGAAAATAAAGAGAGCTTTAAATTACTAGAGGCTAAGATAAAAACTAGTTTAGATAATGTATTAATAATTAGTGATCTTGAGGCAGAAGAGAATTTGGATTTTAGTATAATGCTAAATAATAATTTAAGTATAAAGCCTATTTTATCAATTAATCATATAGCTCATAATTATGGATTAATAGGTAACAATGTAATTCATAATAAATTGGTGAATTATTCCTTGAAGTTCAAGGATATAGAAGAAGTAAAAGGATATTGCTTTATTTTAGATAATGGAAGATATAAAGATAATGATGATTATTTAGATCCTCTTGTCTTTAATAATCAATATGAAGTAACTGAGGAAGAATTACCACATAGCGAAGTTTTGAAAATGATGAATATAGACAGCTTAATGTTCATATATAGAAACAGAATTAAAGAAGATATACAAAAATACTTAGACTATTTAAAGGGAGAAAAAATAAATATAGTTTTTATTGATTTAGAAAGTTAGAAATATAGGGGTGGTAAAAATGAAGAATAAAAAAGTTCTATCTTTAACTATGGCTACAGTTATGGCTATTAGCGGGGGTGCTGTATTAACAGGCTGTGGCAATGCAAAATATAATAATTTCAAAGAAGTTGTAAAAGAACAAGATAAAGAAGATCAAGAAGCACAAAATAATAATATCTTTAGAGGAGGATATATGGGACATTCATTTTTCTATTTACCTGGTAGTGGTAATTCTCATTTTGATTCTTCAACAAGTTCTGGATGGAAAAGTTGGTCAAGCAAACCTTCTAGTGCATCTTCTGTAGTATCTTCAGATGGCAGTTATAGTTCATCAAAATCTACTAGCTTTACAGGTTAGGAGATAGATAAATTGGATAATAAATTTATTAATGAACTTTTATTTAAATATCATATGGTCCACTCGACAAGGAATCATGATATTTTCACTAAAGAGCCCTTTTATTTAGAAGATAAGTATCATAATATTTTTAATGAGACATCTACTAAAATAAATAATCTTGTTAATAGAATTATAGAAGGAATTAATGGAGAGTTCAATGATTTAGTTCCTTATATACCAGAGTTTCCTTATAAAGAAGAAATATTGGCACTTAAAAATCCTCTAGCACCTTTACTTTGGACAAGATATGATGGATTTGTAAAAGACGATGGTTCAGGAGTGTTTTATAGTGAATTAAACTATGATAAGCCCTGTGCACAAAGAGAAATAATGGTAATGGAATCTCTAGTTAACAGTAAGGAGAATATAAATATAGGATTTATAGAAAAACTTAAAAATAACTTCTATAGTATATGCAATGATTATTTTAAAGATAAGGATAAGCTTACTATAGCTCTTCTAAGCTCATCTTCGAGAGCAGAAGAAACTCATCTAATGATGTTATTTAAAGAATTATTTCAAAATGAAAATTTTAAGTTTGTAATATGTAATAATACTAATTTTCAATATATTGATAATTCTATATATTCTTTTGAGAAAAAGATTGATGTAATATTAAGGTTATATCCTACTGAATACTTTAAGGAAGTAAGTTGCTTTTCTGAAATGCTAAGGTTATTTGAAAATGGAAAGCTGCTACTATTGAATGATCCGAGGGTGATTATTGGGCAATGCAAAAATCTTTATAGTTATCTTTGGAAGTTGGTAAAAGAAAAAGATTCTAGGTTGTCTGAAAGTGAGGTAGACGTAATAAATAAAAGTTTGCCTTATACTGAATTATTAAATATAGATAATATACAAAAGGCTGTTGAAGATAAGGATAGATGGGTGATAAAGCCTGTATATGGAAGGTATAGTATAGATGTGTTTATTGGTGAATTGTATTCACAAGAAGAGTGGAAACAATGTATTGATTATGTGATTGAAGCTTTGAAAAGTGGAAAATCTTTCATTTTGCAAAAGTTTTGTAAAATCAGAGAGGATATGGCTCCATACAGCAATGGTATTTTCACAAAGAGGGTAGAAGCTTTTGCTAATTTAGGGATTTTTATATCTATAAAAGATTATATAGGAACCTGTGTTAGGTTTAATCCTTCTTACTTAACAGAAGAGGAGAATACATGGATAACCCCTATTTTGAATAAAAAAGAATGTTTTAAAACTATTAATACAAATATAGATTATAGAAAGTTTACTAGTTCTCTAATTAGATTTGGATTTTGTGGCAGTTATTGCAGGATTTCTGAATATATCAAAACCAGTCCTTTAGTATTAAATAAAAGCAAATATGAAGAATTGAAAAGTCTTACAAATGAAATAGCTTTAATATTTAAAAAAGTTCAAAGCTTTGTAGGAGATAACATTTCTATTTATAAAGATGCATTTAATTTAGAATACTTAGAAAAAGTGATTAAGAATTCAAATACTGAAGAACTTTGTTTACTTGGAAGAATGGATTGGATTTTAGATACAAATGGAGTATGGAAAGTACTTGAAATTAATTCAGAAACTCCAGCTGGTATATGTGAAACAATGTATATTTCAGAAGAGTTACTAAAAGAAGTTAAGATATCTAACTTACAGAACATTAATAGTGAATTTAAAGAAAAAGTATTAAAACAAGTTAATAAGATGATAGATGAATATTCTAAGGTGAAAAGAATAGAGAAAATTGCTATTGTAGGAAGTTTATATTATGAAGATTGGTATACTATCAATACTATAAAGAATATCTTATCAGAGCTTAATGGTATTACTATAACTTTAGGGAATATTTATGATCTAAAGGTTAGTGAAAAAGGAGAGGTATCTTTGTATGGTGAGAAAGTTGATGCCATTTTTAGATACTATCCTTTAGATTGGTTAGAGTACAAAGAAACAGAAGATTTAGCAAGGTTAAAGTATGCCTTAGAAAGTAATAATGTAATCTCTCTAAATAATACTAGTAGCATTATATCTCAAAACAAAATGTTTTTTGCTTTAATTTACGAACTTCTAAAATTCAATTTCTTTAATGAAAAAGAAGCCTTACTCATAGAAAAGCATATACCATACACAACTTTAGAAGCAAGTGAAATGAGAACAAATGATTTTGTAGTAAAACCAATCTTATCTAGAGAGGGGAAGGGGATCACCTTGTCTAGAAATATTATAAATATAGATGAGTTTAATGAAGGTTATATATTTCAGGAATATATATTTTCAGAGACGAGTGATAATAGGTATCCAGTGTTTGGTACGTATTTATGTGGAACTGAATTTGCAGGAATATATACCAGAGTTGGTACAGAGATAACAGATGTGAACTGTATGTACACACCTACTTATGTAGAAATGGAGGATGGGGAAATATGATGCTAAACAAAAATACATCAAATAAGAAGAAGTATATTATAATTTGTGTGATTGTGGTCATAGTAGGTATTGTAGTCTATGGTGTTTATAAACATAAGAAAAGTGAAACTTTAGAGTTACCTCCTTATACAGAGGAGTATAAAGGAGAAGCAAATTTGGTTGATGTTGAGGGGTTTATGTTTTCAGAATTATATAATAGTTCAAAAGATAAGACATACTATCGTTTTAAGATAAACCAGGACAATAAAGAGTCCGTTGACATTGAAGTAACAGATCTTGATTGTACTACAAATTATGCAGATAATACAGATGTAGATTATAAGGATAAGTTAGGAAAAGTATATTTTTTTGAGAGAACTTATAAATTAAGTGATTCAGAAACTATTAAAAGAAATGTTTATAAGGTATATGTTCTTAAAGACAAAGTAAAAGAAGTTTCTATAAATGATTAAAGGAAAGGGGAAAATTTATGATTAATATAAAAAGTTTAAATGATTCAAATTCACAAATTGAAATTTTAGATATGGTATCAGAGGTGAATATATTTATGACACTATCTGATTATGATAAATCTAATCCAGAGGTAACAGCAGAGTGCAACTCATATAATTGTGTAAAATTAATGGATAATACTTTGCTCTACGTAAGTGAAGAATATAAACACTATATAAATTTAAAATATGTAATGGCAATAACATTAAAAAAGTACAATAATGGTTATGAAATTAATAGTGAAACAGCTTACCTATATGATACTTTAGCTAATTATAATTCAGAAAAGGCTATTGAGTTAACTTACTATGGGGAAGTAAAAGAATATTATAGCGGAACAGATAAGTACCTCATATTAGAGGATAATGAATATTTTCATATAATTAATGTAAGTAAATTAGGAGCAGTAGTTGTGAAAAATAATTAGAATAAGGAAACCTACGATAAACAAAATCGTAGGTTTTTTAAACATTTAGGCAAGTTGATTAATAAGAAAAGCTTTTAATTCTTCTATATTATCATTGCTTTTATCTAGAGAATTTATATATTCTAATGCAAGTTTATGTTCTTTTGCTAGGCTTAAAGCACAAGCCAAGTTATAAACTATTTCTAAATCTTTAGGATCTAACTTGTAGGCTTTTTCCAAGAGAGGTATTACATAGCCTTCTAATCCACATTCAAAACACTTGATTCCTAGAGAGTTTAATATTTTGCTTTTTAATATTGTATTTTTTTCAACAGCTTCGATAATGTATTCAAAGCTTATATTTTCAATTCTAATCAAATCGATAAGTTTAGTTAATACCTTGTTGTTATCAGAATTTATATCCAATTTTCGTAAGAAAAAGTTAACTTCGTTTCTTATGTTTTGTGCTTTTTCTAGTAACTCATTGGTCTTATCATAATTTTGAGCTTTAACTATATATTGATAGGTAGTTAATTCTCCTTTTATAGTTTCTTTTTTACTAGATATACTGCTTATCTTTTCTATAAAATCAATATCTTCATTATTTTGTGGTGCATTATTAACGGAATATATTGATAGATTATTGTATTGTGCCTTTGTGAATAAAGTTTGTATTTCATTTAATGTAAAGAATCTTAAATGAGTTCTATCTAAAATTCCGGCATCTGTATAAGTCCAATTACCATTAATTAAATCTTTTAGTACTGTATAGTTTAAGACATTTGGTATGCTAGCCAAAATATATCCGTTGCTTTTTAAATATTTTTTTGCAGTTTCTAATGTTCTCAATGGATCATTTAAATGTTCTAAAACATCTGCAAAAATAATATAATCAAAAAAACCTTCATCATAATTAAGAGAAGAAGTTTCAACATTTTCAGCTGTAACGGTGGCGAAAGTTTTTGCTATTTCAGCAGCATTATCATTAAGTTCAATACCATAAAGATTGGCATTAGGATATTTATTTTTTATTTCTAACAGGGTAGCGCCGCAAGCGCATCCAATTTCAAGGACATTAATACTTGTATCAGCAGGCTTATCTAAAAGCCCTATTATCTCATTTCTTATAAGGAGAGAATAAAAAGGATTAAATCCCCACTTTGTTTTAAATTTATTTTCATTAGTTTTAAATATATCTAGTGATACTTGGGAGTTTGTAACACCTAAATTTAATACAAAACTATCTTTACAAAGGATATTCTTATAACCAGATTTTAGCACCCTTAAAGAAATATCATCATCTTCAAAATTCCTAGGATTAAATTGTTCATCAAATAATCCTATTTTGTTTAAAACAGTTCTTTTAAGGAATAGAGCATATCCAACTAACTTTAATCTAAAATCATACTGGTTATCATTTGGGATGTTGCATGTTAATGAATAATTAATATATTCAGAGATATCATTAAACCCTTCTGGTATTGCTTGATAATATCCAACATTATTACTAACTGGACTAACAGCACCTATTGAGTTTTCAGAGTATAATGCCATTCTCAAATTAAATATTGAGTTTGGAAGTACTATGACATCATTATTTAACACAAATACATCATTAGTTTCTTTAGCAAGATTTATTCCTTGATTATATCCAGCAGGAATTCCTTTATTTTCACTGTTAAGTATGTATTTTATACTTTCTTCAGACTTCAACCATTCAGATGTACCATCACTAGAGTTGTTATCTATTATAATAATTTCATAGTTGTCCAAAGTATTATATTTTTTTATGCTATCAATGCAGTTCTTTGAATATTCTAAGTTATTATTTGTTATTATAATAATTGAAAAGTCACTTACTGAAATTGCGTTAAGATCTTTTAACTTATTGATTTCTAATAGAATATTATCTTTAGATTCATTAGTTTTACAATAATTCAATGCATTTTCAAAGCATAAATATGCGCAATTATAATTTTTCTTTCCAGCATAAGCTAAACCCATATAAAAATATAAGTCACTGTCATAAAGATCAATTGCAAGAGCATTCTTTATGTTTTCTATGGCTAAATCAAATAAAGATTTATTCAAATTTGCAAATACGACATTTTTTAATTCTTGTAGTTTCATGTGTACCTCACTTTATTTTCAAAAATTTAGTTGATTAAATTATTATCGTGATTTTTTGCTGAAACTTAAGTTGGGGATTTAAGGAAAATTTTGTAGTGAATGTTTTTTTGAATAAATTGAGTTAGAAATGATTAACTAAAAAAAACCGTATGTTTATTAATAAAAGATATTAAAAATAGAAAACTACTAAGACAATATATTGTCTTAGTAGTAGCCTTGTTATCTAATACTGAAGAAAGCTTTTCTTCCTCTATATTCAGCAACACTTTCTAGTTCTTCTTCTATTCTTATTAATTGATTATACTTAGCAACTCTTTCGCTTCTTGCTGGAGCTCCTGTTTTTATTTGCCCTGCATTTACTGCTACTACAAGATCTGCTATAGTTGTATCTTCTGTTTCTCCTGATCTATGTGATACTACTGCTGTATATCCTGCTCTGTTTGCCATTTCTATAGCATTTAATGTCTCTGTTAGAGTTCCTATTTGATTTAGTTTTATAAGAATTGAATTAGCTACACCTTTTTCAATTCCTGTCTCTAATCTGCTTGTATTTGTAACAAATAAATCATCACCAACCAATTGAACTTTTTTACCTAATCTATCGGTTATTAGCTTCCAACCTTCCCAGTCTTCTTCTGCCATTCCATCTTCAATTGAGATAATAGGATATTTATCTACCCATTTTTCAAGGAAATCAACCATCTCTGCAGCTGTTAATGTCTTTCCTTCATGTTCTAAAACATATTTTCCGTCCTTATAATATTCAGAAGATGCAGCATCTATTGCTATGAACATATCTTCTCCTGGTTTATAACCTGCTTTAGTAATAGCTTCTATTATAACTTCTATAGCTTCTTCGTTAGATTTTAGATTAGGAGCAAATCCCCCCTCATCACCTATTCCAGTTGAATAACCTTTTTCATTTAAAGTCTTCTTTAATGTATGATATACTTCTGCACACATCTTTAAGGCATCTGAAAATGTTCCTGCACCAACTGGCATAACCATGAATTCTTGCAAGTCTACTGAGTTATCAGCATGAGAGCCACCATTTATAATATTCATCATAGGTACAGGCAATACCTTTGCATTTACCCCACCTATATATTGATATAATGGTAA
>NZ_JACSRA010000008.1 GCF_014836335.1 Clostridium cibarium | reverse complement strand
GCTCGATAGCTCAGTCGGTAGAGCAGAGGACTGAAAATCCTCGTGTCCCTGGTTCGATTCCTGGTCGAGCCACCAGGATAAGCACTAACTTAGGTTAGTGCTTTTTTATATAATGTTAGAATAAAATATATTTATATAAGAGATAAAAGGAAAAAAATTAAGTTGTTGTTATAATCAATATATATTGATAAAATGTATCTATACTATTTTAAATAAAAAGGAGATAAACAATGGAGAATAAAGTATGGGCAGTTGTTGCAGGAAATGAAATAACAGATAGGGATCTTGATGAAATAATTATGAGATATCCAGAAGATAAAAGGATGTATATGAATAACGAACAAAGTAAAAAGCAATTATTAGAACAAACTATAGCTTTTGAATTATTCGGAAAGTTTGGGGAAGAAATAAAATTAGATGAAACAGATGAATATAAAGAAACTGTAAAAAAGTTAGCTAAAGAAATTCTTATTCAAATGACAATTAATAAAGTTTTATCAGAAGTAACTATTACTGATGAAGAAGTTCAAAACTATTATAATGAAAATAAAGAAAAGTTTATGGATCAACCAACAGCAACAGCTAAGCATATATTAGTTGCTACAGAAGATGAAGCGGCTAGTATTAAGGCAGAAATAGAAGAAGGTAAGATAACATTTGAAGATGCAGCTAAAAAATATTCAACTTGTCCATCAAAAGAGCAAGGAGGAGATCTTGGATCTTTTGGTAGAGGAATGATGGTACCTGAATTTGAAGATGCAGCTTTTGGAGCTGAAATAGGAAAAGTAACAGATGTTGTTAAGACTCAATTTGGATATCACTTAATACTAGTAGAACAAAAAAATGAGCCAAAGGAAAAAAGTTTTGAAGAAGTTAAAGAGACTGTTACAGGACAATTAATTCAAGAAGCTCAACAAAGAAAATATCTTGATGTGGTTAAAGAATTAGAGACGAAATATGGTGTAGAAAGAAAATAAAAAAAACTCCTTTACAGGAGTTTTTTTTGTACATGTATATAAGTTACATAGTGTTTTTTTACAATTATAAAAGTTCTCTAAAATCATATATGTATTTGTCAGCATTTGATATTAATTCATTTTTTTGATATGATGAGGATTTATCATAAACAGCAACTACCTTCATATTAGCTAACTTTGCTCCTTTTACAGCTTCTAATATATCTTCAAATACAATACAATTTTCAGGAGAAACATTTAATTTTCTTGAAGCCAATAAATATACATCGGGCTTACTTTTATTACTTTTTGTTTCGTCGGTAGTTGTAATTGAATCAAAATAATGGTCAATACCAGTAGATCTTAATGCTGCATTTAGCAAGGTAGTATTATTACTTGTGGCTAGGGAAATTTTAATTTTTAAGCTCTTAAGGTAATTTAAGAATTGTATTACTCCAGGTTTTAAAGTAACATCATTAGAATAATATTCATAAGCCATGTTATTCCAAGTGGAGAGGATTGTCTCTATGGAATCATCTAAATTAAATCTTGATTTAAAATATATTGCAGTTTGTTCAAAACTTAGATGACTAATTTCATCTTTAAGGTTAGGAGGAAGATCAATGCCTTTTGAATTAAGATAATTAACATCAATCTTCTCCCATATCCACATTGAATCAATAAGAGTTCCATCTAAGTCAAAAATTGCAGCATTCATATTTCTTAACATATTTCACCTCAAATATTTTATTATAGTAATATAATAAAAAAGGCAGACAAATTGTCTGCCTTTTTTATGGTCGGGGTGACAGGTCTCGAACCTGCGACCTCATGGTCCCAAACCATGCGCGCTACCATCTGCGCCACACCCCGTGGTACATATATCATTATATATTGATGAGTATGATATGTCAAATGGAAGTTATAAGATAATTTGAATGAAAAGTGTCATAAATAAATGATGAAATTATTTACAATATAGAGGATATAGTAGAATTTCATAGGATAATGGAATATATGTAGGGTAATAAAAGATAAAAAAGGCTCATAAATACTTAGACAAGTTGTTTGATAATGAATATAATGATATAATCTATTATATAATTAAGAATATACTGAGTTTAGGAAGGGAGGGATGGTCTAAAAGACCATTGTGAATGAAGAAAAAAATATTATCTGCATTTATAGCAGGAATACTTGTTCTTACAACAGTAGTGCCGCCGATTCAGGTTAGCGCAACACCTACAGATCAGGAGTTAACTAACGTACATGATGATTATGAAAAGTTACAAGCAAAAGTAAATGAAACAAATCAAAAGGTTCAAGAATTTGATAATCAAATAAGTGGGTTAGCTATAAAAATTAACGATAATAATAGTCAAATTGATAACATAAATAAAGAAGTGAAAAACACAAATAAAGAAATTGATCAAGCTAAGGTAGATATTTCTGAAAAAGAAGATGTATTAGGAAAAAGATTGAGAGAGGTATATAAGTCTGGTGGACAAACTAGTTATCTTTCTTTAATATTCTCAGCAGATAGTTTTAGCGATTTAATTAGTAAGATTGATACAGCTGGAAGACTAGTTAGCATAGATAAAAAAGTTGTACAAGACCTAACTGATAATAAAAAGAAGCTTGATGAGAAAGTGACTTCATTAGGAACAAAGGCAAATGAGATTGAAGATCTTAATGAAGATATACAAGAACAAAAATCTAAGCTTGATGAGAAGAGATCAGAACAGCAAGTTTTTGTTGAGCAAGCTAAAGCAGAGCAAGATGAGTTTAATAAAAAGTTTATGACTCCAATGGAGCAAGCAATTGTGCAGGGTGACATTGATGCGCTGAACAATGCAATGAATGATCCAAATAGTACATCTAGCTCAATTATGGATATTGTTACTAGATTAAGACTAGTTAGAGATAAACAATTGAAGAGTGAATCAGTTATTAAAAATGTAAATGATATTATAGAAAAAGCTAAAGATGTAGCTGCAAGAAAGAAAAAGAATGAAGAAGCTGCAAGAACAAACAGGGGAGTAGTAGTAGGTGGAGTACGTCAATCAGGTAGTACATCAGCTATTGTAAACTATGCATATCAATTCTTGGGATTAGCATATATATATGGAGGAACAACTCCAGCTGGGTTTGACTGTTCAGGATTTACACAGTATGTATATTCACATGCAGCTGGAATTGATATAACAAGAACTACGTATACTCAAATTAATCAAGGAACACCAGTTTCAAGGGATGAATTACAACCTGGGGATTTAGTATTTCCACATGCAGGACATGTAGGAATATATATAGGTAATGGTCAGATGATACATTCACCACAAACAGGAGATGTAATTAAGATATCTCCAGTATATGCATTTATGGCAGGAAGAAGAATATTAAATTAGTATTATAAGGATAAGCTATTTCAAATGAAATTGATATTTCATTTGAAATAGCTTTTTTATTTGTGACTTTCAGAGTATTAATGTATAATAATATGTATCATTTTTGCGGAGTTGATTAGATGTATAATAATGAAATATATAAAGATGAATCCATTGATGATTTACAGTTAAAGGGATTAAAATTAATCCAAAAAAAAGATGCATTTAGATTTGGAGTTGATGCAGTTTTATTATCAGATTTTGCTAATGTAAAGAACAACTTTAGAGTTATTGATCTATGTACAGGCACAGGAATAATACCATTTTTGATATGGGGAAAATATTCGCCTAAAGAAGTTGTAGGGATAGAAATACAAGAAGATATTGCTAATATGGCTCAAAGAAGTACAGAACTTAATTCAGTTCAAGATAAAATTAAGTTTTATGCTGAAGATTTAAGAGATTTGGAGTTCTTAAAAAGCTTGGGAAGATTTGATGTGGTTACAGTTAATCCACCATATAAATTAAATAGTACAGGAATAGTTAATCCATCAGATAAGTTAGCTATAGCAAGACATGAAGTTATGTGCACGCTAGAAGATGTCATAATAGCTTCTAGGACCTTACTGAAAGATAATGGCCGCATCTATATGGTTCATAGACCAGAAAGGTTAGTAGACATACTAAATCTTATGAGAAAGCATCGTGTGGAGCCTAAAAGAATAAGAATGGTCCATCCTAATACCAAAAAAGCACCAAATATAGTTTTAGTAGAAGGGCAAAGGGATGGAGGAAAGTTTTTAAAGTGGGAAGCCCCTTTATATGTTTATAACGATGAAGGTGGATATAGCGATGAAATAAATTCAATTTATGGAAGGAACGAATAGCAATGAGTGAAGGAAAAGTGTTTCTAGTACCTACGCCTATTGGAAATCTAAAAGATATGACATTAAGAGGGTTAGAAGTGTTACAAAATGCCGATATTATAGCAGCAGAAGATACACGTCAAACATTAAAATTATTAAATCATTTTAGTATACGAAAAACTTTAATAAGTTATCATAAACATAATGAACAAACTAAAAGTGAAGAGATATTAGATTATGTAGAGAAAGGTAAGGTAATAGCTATTGTAACTGATGCTGGAACTCCGGGGATTTCAGATCCAGGGGCGGTCATCGTTGAAAAATGTATAGAAAATAATATAAATTTTGAAGTTCTTCCAGGAGCGACAGCGATAACAACTGCTCTTGTATACTCTGGTTTGGATACAACAAAGTTTCAATTTAGGGGGTTTATATCAAGGGAAACCAAGGAGAGAAAAAAATTATTTCAAGATATTAGAGAAGTAACAGAGTCTTTGATTTTTTATGAATCCCCACATAGATTACTGAGCACATTAAGTTTATTATGTGAGGAATTAGGAAACAGAAGAATAGCTGTTTGTAGAGAATTGACCAAATTGCATGAAGAAATAAAAAGAGGACGTATAAAAGAAGTTATTGAGTACTTCTCTGAAAAGGGGATAAAAGGTGAATTTGTACTAGTTGTTGAAGGTAAGCAGCAGGAAGAGATAGAGAATGAAAATAAAGAGAAGTGGAGAGATTTAACTATAGAAGAGCATATAATACTACTTGTAAAAGAAGGATTAAGTAAAAAGGAAGCGGTAAAAAAGGTGGCAAAAGATAGAAGCTTAGAAAGAAATATAGTGTATAAGGTCTCAACAGAATTAGAAATATAAAAAAAGTACCTCTAGGGGATAGAGGTACTTTTTTTATATTAAAATATTAATATATGTATCTGTATATTATCTTCCGTTCTTCATTTCTTCAAGACAATTTTTGCAGATATTCTTACCTTTATAGTTTATAACATCTCTAGCATCACCACAGAAGATACAAGCTGGTTCGTATTTCTTTAATATGATTTGTTCACCATCTACATAAATTTCTAAAGCATCTTTTTCTGCGATATCTAAAGTCCTTCTTAATTCTATAGGAATAACAATTCTTCCTAATTCATCCACTCTTCTTACTACACCTGTTGATTTCATTTAAAATTCCTCCTTATATTTGCATTGTTCGACATTTTACTATGTTATGTTACCAAGTTTGTAATATAAAGTCAACTAAAAATGTGAAAAATATTTTTATATTTACAAATTTCTCTCTAAACTATGTCTAAATTGAATATACTACCATTTTTTGAAAATGTCAATAGTTTACATTTAAAAAATATATTTATGATTAGTTTTTTTTTTAGATAAGAACCTATAATTACAGCAATTCAGCAAAAACCAAAACATGGAAATAAAATCATAAAAAAAGCGATAAAATTAAAAATGATAAAAATTGACATTGGCTTATGAAAACAAAGAATATTTGTCGAAATATGTATATGTATAATATACTATTAATTTAAAAAAATAGCAATAAAAATAATATAGTTAATGTAACTTGTAATAAGTTTTTTTGTACTATATAATATAATTAACGATAAACATTTAAAGGTGGGATATATATGGGTAATAAATTTGATTCTAATTATATAGAAGAACTAGCAAATGAGCCATCAAGTAGTAGTACAATTCCATATAGTGATTTACCACAATATGATTTGTTTTTGTCACAAGTAATTGATTTTTTAAATGATAAATTTCCTAACGATAAGTATACCAGCAATGTTGTTCAAAATTATATTAAAAGTGGAGTTATAACTAAGCCAGAGGATGGTAAGAAGAGAGGTTATACTAAAATACATTTGGTGCAACTTGTACTTTTGAGTTATATGAGACCAGTATTGACAACAGAAGAAATTAAGAAAGTATTTAGTTTAGCATTTAATGAAATAAATGATAGAAATGATGATATAATATCATGGGAGTCTGCATATAAAATATTTGAAGAAATTCAGCAGGAAAGTTATGGCTCGATTTTAATGAATTCTACTGGGGATTTAGGAAAATTAGATAAAATTATGGACTCGCTTGAATTGGATAAAAAAGATGAAGAGCGTATAAGAGTGTTTGTTAGTGTGATGGCTTTGCTTTCACAAGCAAGTGCAATAAAAAAACTGGTACAAAAAATTGTTAATGACTACAGTACGGAATAGGAGAGCGTAGTTCTCCTATTTTTTTATTTATATAGAATTAAGGTGAAGAATGATGGCAGTTGAAGTAAGAAAGTCAGTACGAGAATTTGTTGAAGTAATTTTAAAATCAGGAAGTTTAGATAATAGATTTAAAACCAATGCTAGAGCTTTGGAGGGAGTAAGAGCCCATCAAAAATTACAGAAAAGTAATGAAGAAATTTATAAGGAATATGAAAAAGAAGTTTATTTAAAGACAGACATAGATATGGATGATTTTATTTTACATTTAGAAGGTAGATGCGATGGAATTATAAAAGATGGAGATAATATAATAGTTGAAGAAATTAAATCTACATATGTACCGCTTAGAGATATATATGATGATTTTAATATTATGCATTGGAGTCAAGGAAAAATATATGCGTATATGATAAGCAAAGAAAGATGTATCTCTACTATATATGTTCAACTAAGTTATTATAATTTGGAAACAAATGAAGTTAAGTCGTTTTTAAATAGATATGAATTTGAAGAATTAGCAACATATATAGAAGAGTTAGTAGGTTACTATAAGAAATATGTACTTGTTGAAATTAAACATAAAGAAATGCGAAATAAAACTATAATGGGCATTATATTTCCTTTTAATGAATATAGAGCAGGACAATTAGATCTTATAAGAGCTTGCTATGGAACTATAAAAGAGGGAAAAAAGATATTTCTGCAAGCTCCTACAGGGATTGGGAAAACAATTTCAACTCTTTTTCCAAGTATTAAGGCAGTAGGGAAAGGTTTAGCTGATAGAATATTTTATTTGACTGCCAAAAATGTAAATAGAAAAGTCGCAGAAGATACATTGGAGGACTTAAGAAGACAAGGATTAGTATTTAAATCAATTTCACTAACAGCGAAAGAGAAAATATGTCGCAATGATAAGGTTGAGTGTAATGAAGAAATGTGCCCTTATGCAAAGAATTACTATGATAAAGTGAAGAATATTATTTTCGAAGTGTTAGAAAATGAAGATTTTATTTCGTATCGGGAATTGATTTATTATGGAGATAAATACAAGATTTGTCCATTTGAATTATCTCTAGACTTAGTCAAATGGTGTGATGGGGTAATTTGCGATTATAATTATATATTTGATCCAAAAGTTTATCTTAGGCGCATAGTTGATGATGAAGGGGAAAATAATATTATTCTTGTGGATGAAGCACATAACTTAATTGATAGAGGAAGAAGTGGATATAGCACTAAATTAAGTAAAAGTGAATTTTTGAATTTACGAAGAGAAGTTAAGGGAGTATTACCTAATATATATAAGATTATAAATAAAATTAATAAATTATTTATAGAAGAGAAAAGAAATTGTGAAGCTCAGGATAAAAATTCAATATTTTATAAGGAAGTACCTAAAGAACTTTGTAAAATATTAAGAAGCTTTCATAGAGAGTCTGAAGAAGTACTTGTAAGAAAAGAAAAGTTTAGATTTACTGATTTATTGTTGGATATATATTTTGATATAAATAGTTTTTTGTCTATTTCAGAATTATATGGGGATGATTATGTAACGTACGTTAATATAGAAAGAGATGATGTTATTATTTCCATGTTTTGTGTAGATCCAGCAGAAAAACTTAAAAGTACTATGGATAAGTTCAAAGCAACAATACTTTTTTCAGCAACTTTAGCTCCTTTTCAGTATTTCATTAAAGTGTTAGGAGGAGATATTAATGATTATAGACTTAAACTAAGATCCCCTTTCCCAAAAGAAAACCTTGAAGTTTATTTATATAAGGGGAATACTAGATATTCGGCTAGGGATAAAACATTACCTCAAATTTGCAATAAGATTTTTGAGTTTATAAACATACAAAAGGGAAATTATATGATTTTTTTTCCTTCATATGAATATGCTAATAAGGCAAAATTCTATATTGAAGATAATTTTCAAGTTAATAATATAATTTCTCAAGAAGCTAATATGGATGATGAAGATAGAAAAAGGTTCTTATCTAGATTTGAAGAAGGAGAAGATGTAATTGCTTTTTGTGTAGTTGGAGGATTGTTTTCAGAGGGAATTGACTTGCCTGGAGATAAACTTATAGGAGCTATAGTAGTAGGTGTGGGGTATCCTAAAGTTTCATTAGAAGGAGAGATTATAAAGAATCATTTTAGCGAAGAAGGAGAAAGAATAGCATATATATATCCAGGAATGAATAAAGTTATGCAGGCTGTAGGACGTGTAATTAGAACTGAAGAGGACAAAGGTAGGGTGTTACTTATTGATGATAGATATACAAATTCAGAGTATTTCAATCTAATGCCAGAGGAATGGCAACCATTAAAAATTATAAAATAGAGAATAATAGCATAAAATAAAAAAAGTAATAAAAGGATAGATTGGTGATTATATGAATAATGAAAAAAACTCCAAAATGGATTTACTAATACACTTAATAGTTAAGGTAAAAAGAGATGATATATTTGCTCTAGCATCACAATTGGCATACTATTTAGTTCTTTCATTTTTTCCATTCATAATGTTTTTGCTTACACTGGTTGGATTTATTCATCTAAATTCTAAGGAGGTTCTAGAGGGATTGAGAACTATATTACCAATATCGGTAATGGAACTTACAGAAACTACAATATTAGAGGTTCTTGGATCACAAAACACAGGTTTATTGGGAATATCAATTATATTAGCCGTATGGACAGCATCATCAGGATTTAGAGCTGTAATGAAAGGGATTAATAAGGCTTATAATATACATGATGAAAGAACCTATATAAGAAGAGCAATGGTATCATTTATTAGTACTATAGCATTAGCATTAACAGTTCTAATGGCATTGGCTTCATTGGTGTTCGGAAGAGTTATTGGAAACCATCTAATAGAAATGCTACCTCTTAAAGAAGTTATAGGAGTTATATGGAATGTGTTAAGATATGGAGTAATTATTTTTGTTTTAATTTTTGTATTTGCAGCAATATATAGATATACACCATCTAAAATGTTAAAATGGAAAGAAGTTTTGCCAGGAGCTATTTTTAGTACTATAGGGTGGTTGATGATTTCAATTGTTTTTTCATTCTATATTAATAATTATAACAATTATTCGAAGTTTTATGGGAGTTTAGCTGCAGTATTTATTTTAATGATATGGTTATTTTTGTCGTCTATAATTTTCATGTTTGGGGTAGAAATTAATTCGGTTTTAGATATAAATAGGCAAAGAATAAAAAAATTAAATAAATAGGAAAAATAGTTGAATATTAATCTTTGTTCATGGAAACACTTAAAATGAAAATATTCAGGAGGTGTTAACATGAACAAAATAATTATATTAGGAAGACTTATAAAAGATCCTGAACTTAGAACTGTAGAGGCTGGAGATAAAGTATTTACAAAGTTCATAGTTGCTGTCGATAGAAATTTTAAATCCCCAGATGGGACTAGGAAAGCAGATTTAATTCCAGTAACAGTTTGGGGTAAAAAAGCCGAGGTAGTATGTAAATATTTAAAAAAGGGCAATTATATTAGCTTAAGCGGAAGATTACGAACAGGAAGCTACGAAGATAAAGAAGGAAATAAAAAATATATTGCTGAAGTTATTGCAGAAGATTTCAAATTTGTTGGGGGAAGAAGAAACGAGAGTGATGAGGCTACAAATGATCAATAAATAAAACTGCATTCTAATATAATATGAAAAACAAAGGATAAAACATTGATATTTTAAATAAATGTGCTATAATTAAACTGTGAATGATAACGTATTCATGTTTCAAATGTGGTATATTTGAGAGGTTTAAGGGAAATAAAAAAGCAGGCTGTAATAGCTTGTTTTTTTATTTCCCTTAAATTTTTTTGTTTATAAGTATATTTTGAAATACTAAAATAAGAAGTTTTTGGTTTCATAAGAAAATTAAATTGGTTTGATAAGAGATAATGGAATATAACTTATATAAATAAGAAATATATGTTTTTATACTGTTCAATAAAACTTGCTGAGAAAGTAATTTACAAGTGGGATAACATATATGAAATTTAGAAAGTTAATTTATTAAATTAAGTAATAATAACCTATGAATCGACATATATCAATATCTAGATTAATTGAAAATAGAAAGTTAAAAAAGAAGAAAGGTATAATAAGTTTTTTTATGTCATTAAATAAATAATAATTTTTAGAAAAAGAGGACAGCCTTTGACAATGTTTTCTTATTGGGTATGATAATATTAATTTATAAAAGGGAGAAAAAATAAAAGGAGATGGGAGAATGTTATTAAATAGAGAGGTTACAACTCAATATTCACACAATAGTGAAAGAAAGTATATTTATAGAATAACAGAAGACTTATTAGATGGAATCAAGGAATATGGGATAGAAGTCATAAGAGAAGATAAAAGTGAAGGCATAATTACTAGATGTGTTAGAGAAGAGGTAAAACATATTTCGTCAAAAAAGGAGTGGGTATTTCAAATATTGAGTATATTATCGAGAAATGAAGTATCGCCTATACACTTAGTAGATGTAATTGGAGAATATATGGATAGTAGTTCATGCTTAGTATAAATATTGTATAGTATCAGAATATAGAAAGTTTGATATAATATACAATATTAGAAAGGTGATGCATATGATAAGGGGAATAGGTACTGATATTGTAAAGATAGAAAGAATAGAAAAGATAATTAATAGGACGCCCAGGTTTTTAGAAGGGGCATTTACATATTTAGAGATATGTTATTATAAAACAAAAAAAAATAATTCAGAGAGTCTTGCTGGTATTTTTGCAGTTAAAGAGGCAGTAAGTAAAGCTCTTGGAACTGGGTTTAGAGGATTTGGATTACAAGATATAGAAGTAATTCATGATGATTTAGGAAAGCCTAGTGTGGGTATTAATGACAAAATTACAGAGAAGTACTGTCTTGATAATTGCAAAATACATGTTTCTATATCACATACAAGTGAGGATGCCATAGCATTTGTAGTGATTGAAGAGGTGAGATAAGTGGAAGTTTTATCAGTAAAAAATGCTAAGGAATTAGATCAGTATACAATTGATGAAATTGGAATTCCGTCTATTATTTTAATGGAGAATGCTGCACATGAAATGGCTTGCAATATGATTAATAAAGGAAATAAATTTGTGTTTTTTTGCGGTACTGGAAATAATGGCGGAGATGGTCTTGCAATAGCTAGAAAATTGATAATAAAAGAAAAAGAAGTTAAGATTTATGTGGTTGGAGACCTAAAAAAAAGCAGTTTTGAATTTAAAGTTAATTATGAGATATTAGTAAAAATGATGGCTGAAATAGAAATTATAAATAGTGAACAAGATATAATCAAAGTTCAAAGCAAAGTAAAATATGAAGATATTTTAGTTGATGCAATTTTGGGAAGTGGAATTAATAGACGAGTTGAGGGAGTAATACTCAAGTTAATTGAATTTATAAATGAAAATGCAAATTATGTTATATCAATTGACAATCCATCTGGACTTGATGGTGATACTGGAGAAGTGCTCAATGCATCAATAAAAGCCAATGAAACGTTTGTGGTTGAAGTACTGAAAAAAGGATATTTTAATTCAGGAGTGAAAAATTATTTGGGGGGAATTACCATTGTAAAAATAGGTATACCGAATAATGTTAAGGAGAAGTTTAGTGAAGGCATTAAAATATTAGATAATGCTCAATATAGAAAAATGATACCAGAAAGAAATTTGTATGGGCATAAAGGCAACTATGGAAGAGTTTTAATTTTAGCTGGAAGGTGTGGATTTACAGGAGCTGCCTATTTGGTTACTGAGGCAGCGGTAAGAACAGGGGCTGGGCTTGTAACATTATTAATAGAAAAAGATATACAGCCGATACTTGCAGGCAAATTAGTTGAATCTATGACTGTTTGTTATGATGATAAAGATAGAGTAGATGAACTGATAAAGCAGGCAGACGTTATAGTTTGTGGACCTGGGCTTGGAAATGGTAGTAGCAATAAGGACATGTTAAGAAACTGTATATTTAATAGCAAATGCCCTATTTTAGTAGATGCAGATGCAATAAGTATAATAGGTGAAGATGTTAAGCTATTAGATAGTATATGTGGAAGAGGGATATTTACCCCTCATCCAGGAGAAATGTCTAGATTGATCAGAAAAAGTATTCAATATGTCGAGGCAAATAGAATTGATATTTGCAGAAGTTATTCGAAAAAATATGGAATTATAACTGTGTTAAAAGGATACAACACTATTATTTCAGATGGTGACTTGGTAGTAATAAACAATACAGGAAGTAGTAAGATGGCGTCTGGAGGAATGGGAGATTGTCTTTCGGGAATAATTGGAGCATTGATAGCCCAAAAAATAAGCCTATTTGATTCTGCCAAGTTAGGTTGTTATATGCATGGAATGATTGGAGATGTTTTAGGTAAGGAGAGATATGTTGTTAATGCAAGAGACATTATCGAGGAAATTCCTAAAACTATGGAATATATGTTAATAAAATAGAATAATTCCTCTGATGAAATAATATTAGTATTAATGAGTAATTTTAATTGGAGGATCTGCGAAGGTGGAAATAAAAAAAAACAATATATTATTATTTTTATTAATAATACCGTTCATTTCAATAATATTAGTTATTATTTTTAGACATTTATATTACCCAACAAATGAAGAGATACTTGAATCTGTGAAAAATGCGAAATCATATTCTTCAAAAGTTGAATATATAATAAAGAATACTAAGGGAGAATATAAAGATGAGGCAAATATTTATTATTTTAAAGAACGAGGGATGAGAATAGAATTTGGTCAAGAAAGAGTTAAGATTTATAAAGATGGCTATATTAACATGAATGATAATGGGGATGAATATAAGATTGATGGAGATTTAGATGAAGTTTATACATTAGCATTTACTAGTAATTTGCTATCAAATGAGATCAAAAATGTTGAAGAAAATGCAGAAGAATGGGGGGATATAAAATATTTGGAGGTAGAAATTGCTCTTCCTTTTAAGAATAGTCACATGAATTCGGCTAAGTTATATATAAACAAAAAAGACAAAAGTCCTATGGTAACAAAAGTTTATGATATAAACGGAGATGAAAAGTTAACAATTGTTTACAAAGATTTTAGATATACAGAAGAAATGGATACAGAACTATTTTGATAAATGAACATATGAGAGATATAAAGTGAGACAAAAATAAAGTCTGTAATTAATATTGGCTAGAATAGATAAAGTGATGGCTGGAAGTGGTAGAAACTATTTAAAATATGATTAATTAATTTATCATAAAGAAATATTATGCATTACTAAATAAATATTTTGTAAAAATAGGAAAAAGATCATCAAACCCTTTGACATGTTGACATTATTTGCAATATAATTTAATTATACATAAACTCTTACTACCAGGAGGGAAAGATATGTCATCGTCATGGGAATCAAAAACAAAAAAAGAAGTGCAAAGTGTAAAAAGTAGGTCATTATTTGATGGTAATCTAATACAATGTAATGAAGAAAAAAAATCCTTGGAAGATTTTGAATCAATGAGAAATGGATATATAGAGATGGGCCAAATAAACTTACAACTTGCAATTGATAATGAAAGTGAACTAGCTGATATTAAAAATTATGAGACATGGCTTTGCGGAGTGTGATTTTTCAAATGACGACTATGGTAGTAAAAAGAGGAGATATTTTTTATGCTGATTTAAGTCCGGTAATAGGCTCAGAACAGGGAGGAATCAGACCTGTGATAATAATGCAAAATGACATTGGCAATAGATATAGTCCAACAGTGATTGTAGCAGCAATAACATCACAGATTAATAAGGCCAAATTACCTACTCATGTAGAAATATCATCTGAAGAATATGGGCTGAATAGGGATTCTGTAGTGCTTTTAGAACAAATAAGAACCCTCGATAAAAAAAGGTTGAAGGAAAAAATAGGACATATGACTGAAAGTGATATGATAAAGGTAAATAAAGCATTACTAATTAGTTTAAGTTTAGGGTAAATAAGTACAAGCTAAAAAGATGGTCGAGATAGAAATCTATCTCGATTTTTTTATTTATAAATTATTTCCGTGAATTACATATTAACTTTGGTATAATTATTTTTAATAAAATGCATAAAGAGTATCACAATTAAATAAAAGTATATACTATATAAAATGTTTACATTAAAAAGTGATCATAATAATTGGATTAGAGTATTCAAACAGATTTATTTATGTTAAAATAATATTATTAATTTAGGGAAAAAATAGAGAATATATTATACAGAATTTTTTAGGAGGATATTGCAATGAAGAAAAGTAAAGAAGAATTAATTAAAATTTCTAAACAAATTAGGCAAGATATAATAGAAATGTTAACTGCATCAGGATCAGGGCATCCAGGAGGATCACTATCAGCAACTGATATTGTTACAACATTATTTTTTAATGAATTAAACATTAATCCTGAAAATCCTAAAGATGAAAATAGAGATAGATTTGTATTGTCAAAAGGGCATGCAGCGCCAGTATTATATAGTGCTCTTGCAAGAAGGGGGTATTTTGATCCAAAAGAGTTAACTACTTTGAGAAAGTTAGGTTCAAAATTGCAAGGACATCCTAATATGAATGATGTACCAGGAGTAGATATGTCTACAGGATCATTAGGACAAGGAACATCTGCTGCTGTAGGTATGGCTCTGGCTGCAAAATTGGATAAAAAGAGTTATAGAGTATATGCAGTTTTAGGGGATGGAGAATTAGAAGAAGGTCAAATATGGGAAGCTGCAATGTCAGCAGCTCATTATAAATTAGATAATTTAACTATATTTATAGATTTTAATGGATTACAAATAGATGGAGATATAACTAAGGTAATGAATCCATCGCCTATTGACAAGAAGTTTGAAGCTTTTGGATGGAATGTAATTACTATAGATGGACATAATTATGACGAAATATTGGAATCTATAGAAAGTGCTAAGAAATATAAGGATAAACCAACTGCTATATTATGTAATACTGTAAAAGGCAAAGGTGTTTCTTTCATGGAAAATGAAGCAAGTTGGCATGGGACAGCTCCAAATAGAGAAGAATGTGAAAAGGCAATTAAAGAATTAGGAGGGGATAGATAATGGGAAACAAAGTAGCAACTAGGGAAGCATATGGAAAAGCATTGGCAGAACTAGCAAATGAAAATGAAAATGCAGTGGTTTTAGATGCAGATCTTTCAAAATCTACGAAGACAGCAAATTTTAAGACTGTTGCTCCAGAAAGATTTTTTAATATGGGAATTGCAGAAGCAAATATGATGGGGGTTGCAGCAGGACTTTCAACATGTGGAAAGATACCTTTTGTTAGTACTTTTGCTATGTTTGCAGCAGGTAGAGCTTTTGAGCAAATTAGGAACTCAATTTGTTATCCTAATTTAAATGTTAAGATATGTGCAACTCATGCAGGGCTAACAGTTGGTGAAGATGGAGCATCGCACCAAGCTATTGAAGATATATCGCTTATGAGAAGCATACCAAATATGATAGTAATAAATCCCGCAGACGATGTAGAAACTGAGGCTGCTATAAAAGCTATAGCTAATGTGAAAGGCCCTTGTTACGTAAGGTTAGGAAGAATGGCTGTTGCAACAGTTAATGATGAAAAAAAATATAAATTTGAGATTGGTAAGGGTGTTACTCTTTCAGAAGGAACTGATGTTACTATAATTGCTACTGGGATTATGGTAGAAGCAGCTTTAGAAGCGAAAGATATATTAGCAAAAGAAGGAATAAGGGCTAAAGTAATAAATATACACACTATTAAGCCAATAGATAAAGAACTTATAATTAGGGCAGCAAAAGAAACTAAGGCAATAGTTACAGCAGAAGAACATAGCATAATTGGAGGACTAGGATCGGCTGTTTCAGAAGTGATATCTGAAGAATTTCCTGTACCAGTTTTGAAATTAGGAGTTAATGATGTTTTTGGTGAAAGTGGAAAGCCAGGTGAATTATTAAAAGCGTATGGATTAACATCTGCAGATATAGTGGTAAAAGTTAAAAAGGCAATTGAGATGAAATAACAATAAGTAGGTATAATTTGAATTATATAAGATAGAACTTAATGTACAATTAGCAATTTGCAGTGAAAGGTAATTTGATTTAAACTTTATCTTTTATTGGGATTTGCTTATTGTACATTTATTTTTTTAGAAACATAGGCAATATATTGTATAATATATTGGGAATTATAAAAATATAAAACATTTGTTTAGGATATTTTTTTTCCACAATAGGAATTATAATGATATATGAGAATGTTAATATGGAGGAATAAGTATATGACTAAAAAATTAATTAAGGATTACATGCTAATTACTTTTGGAATTATATTAGTTGCATTATCAGTAGAGTACTTTTTTGCACCTAATAAGTTAGCAGCAGGTGGAGTAACTGGGATAGCTATAGTTCTAAATAACTTGGTGCCAAACTTAAGTGTAGGAGTTATAACACTTGTTTTAAATTTAGCATTATTTGCAGCAGCTTTTATGCTAATAGGAGGAAATTTTGGTGCTAAAACTATATTCGCAAGTTTAGGATTATCAGTAGTTATGTGGGGGATAGAAAAGTTTTTCAATCCGTTTGCAATTACTACTGATTTGGTAATAGCGACCGCATTTGGAACAATAATATCAGCTTTTGGAATGGCTATTGTTTTTAATTGTAATGCATCAACAGGAGGAACAGACATTTTAGCAAAAATTTTGAACAAGTTTTTTCATATTAATATTGGAAAGTCATTGTTGATAGTAGATATTATAATAACATTTGCAGCGGCTATGGTTTTTGGGCTAGATATCGGATTTTATGCTATGTTAAGTGTTATTATTTTAGGGATTACTATAGATAGATTTATTGACGGATTTAATTCAAGCAAGGAAATAGTGATAATTAGTGACAGATATGAGGAAATAAGCAAATTTATTTTAGAAGATTTAGATAGAGGATGTACATATCTAAAAGGGGTAGGAGTATATAGTGAAAAAGATATAAAAGTAATTTATACAGTTATAGGTAGAAGTGAATTTATAAAACTAAAAGAATTTATAAAAGGAATTGATAAAAGAGCCTTTATTACTGTAAGAGAGTCATATGAGGTTCTAGGTGAAGGTTTTATGGAAATTGAATAGCAAGGAGAAAACATATGAAGAAGTTCAAAGAATATTTACTAATTACTATAGGAATTATTATTGTTGCAGTTGGATTAGAATTTTTCTTTTTCCCAAATAAAATTGCATCAGGAGGGATAGCTGGGTTAGCTTTAGTCCTTCAAGATATATTTAATTTAGATGCTGGGCCAGTCATGTTTATTTGTAATGGGATACTTTTTGTTTTAGCGTTCTTTTTTATTGGAGGGAATTTTGG
This sequence comes from Clostridium cibarium, assembly GCF_014836335.1. Taxonomy (GTDB): domain Bacteria; phylum Bacillota; class Clostridia; order Clostridiales; family Clostridiaceae; genus Clostridium; species Clostridium cibarium. The sequence goes on along the minus strand of NZ_JACSRA010000008.1, from coordinate 148,300 downwards.
TGTAAAAAGTATTTATGCTGGATTTGGAGTGTCAATAATTCTTTCAGCTATTGAAAAGTTTGGGTTAGCTACAGCAATTACTGATAATTTAATGCTAGCTACATTTTTTGGAAGTGCAGTGACAGCAGTAGGATCTGCAGTTGTGTTTTCTCAAGGGGCATCTACTGGAGGAACAAGTATTACTGCAAAATTACTTAGCAAATATTTTTCTATGGACATAGGAAAAGGGTTATTAATATCAGATTCAGTAGTAATTTTGTTGGCCATGTATAACTTTGGTATAGAGCTTGGGTTGTTTGGATTGTTAAGTGTATATCTAAGTAGTACATTAATTGATAAATTTATTGATGGGTTTAATTCATGTAAGCAAGTTATTATATTTACAGATCAGGAGGAATTAGTTGTAAATTATATTATGAAAGATGTCGATAGAGGTTGTACAGTATTTAATGGTAAGGGTGGTTATACTGGTGAAAGCAATTCCGTTATATTTACAGTATTAAATAGAAGGCAATTTATACAGTTGAAGCAATTTATGAAAGCAGAAGACCCAAATGCGTTCATTACAGTAAATGAAGCTCAAGAGGTTTTAGGAAAAGGATTTGGGAACATAATTGAAGATTAGCAATTAATAGTATTTGAAAAAATGCAAAAAAAATATATAATATAGGCAGGGATGGTCGTTTGTTGAAGTGTTATGTTATAATGGCACTATGGAAAAGGATGAATAATGGATGCTTACATAAAAACTAAGGAGTGGTAATGTGATTAGGTTTAAAAATGTTTCTAAAATATATGATAATAATGTTAAGGCACTGTCAGATGTAAATGTGGACATAGAAAATGGAGAGTTTGTATTCCTTGTAGGGCCATCAGGAGCAGGTAAGTCAACTTTTATAAAGATGTTACTTAAAGAAGTTGAACCTACTACTGGGAAAATACAGGTTGATGATACGGAATTAGGGAACCTATCAAGAAAGGAAGTACCTTATTTTAGAAGGAAAATAGGTATGGTGTTTCAAGATTTTAGATTAATACCAAATTTAAACGTGTATGAAAATGTTGCATTTGCTATGAAGGTAGTAGAAGCGTCACCAAGAGAAATAAGAAGAAGAGTTCCAATGGTGCTTTCTCTAGTTGGACTTTCACACAAATACAAGATGTTTCCAAATGAATTATCCGGAGGAGAACAACAGAGGGTATCTTTAGCAAGAGCTATAGTAAATAATCCAAATGTTTTAATAGCAGATGAACCAACAGGAAATTTAGATCCTGAAACTGCAAAAGAGATAATGTCATTATTAGACGATGTCAATAAATCAGGGACTACAGTATTGATGGCGACACATGCAAAAGATATAGTTGATACCATGAAGAAAAGAGTTATAGCAATGGAAGCTGGCGAAATAGCGAGAGATGAGAAAAGAGGGATGTATCAAAATGAAGATTAATACGATTAGCTATTTAATAGGTGACGCATTTAAGAGTTTAAGGAGAAATAAGACGATAAGTATTGCATCGACAATAACTGTATTAATTACTTTTATGGTTTTGGGAATTTTCTCAATTGTAGCAAAGGATGCTAGTTTGGCAATACAAGGAGTAGAATCAAAAGTAGAACTTAAGGTATTTCTAACAAATGATATAAAATTGATTGATAAAAGAGAGATTGAAGTTAAGCTTAGAGAACAACCTGGAGTAAAAGATGTAGAATATGAATCTAAGGAACAAGCTTATAATAATATCAAGGAAAGTATGAGTGAAAGTGAGGGCTTATTACAAGGGTATAATTTTGATAATAATCCATTCCCAGAATCGTACATAGTTAAACTTGAAGATCCAAGCTATGCACAAGATATAAGTGATGCGGTAAAAGATTTAGAGGGTGTTGAAAGTGTAAATGATCAACAAGAAATAATCAATACAGTTCAAAATGTAGTTAAAGGTATTAGGATAATAGGAGTAGTTTTATTTGTAATTTTAATAGGAGTTTCTATTTTCTTAATAATGAATACTACAAAATTAACAGTATATTCAAGAAGAAGAGAAGTTGGAATAATGAAGTTTGTTGGTGCTACAGACTGGTTTATAAGGTGGCCATTTATAATAGAAGGTATGGTTATTGCACTTTTTGGAGCTATTTTTTCAACAATAGCAGTATTTTTAGTGTATAAGGCTTTATTTGCATTTATTGCATCTAAGTTGTTAATGGTAAACTTAGTAGTTCCTAGCTATGTATTCACTAATCTATTATGGAAGTTTATCTTAGGATCTATAGTTGTTGGTGGAACTGCAAGTTATGCAGCTTTAAGAAAGTTCTTAGTAGTATAATTATAAAAAATAAGAATAGAATATTTACTGTACAAATCTAATCTTGTGTTGGAAAGGAAGCTTTTGGAATGAACCAATTTAAAGAAAAAAAAATGAAAGAAAGTAAGGGGAAATCTTACGTTGCATTAGGGAGTATAGGTGTAATATTAATATCATTTTTTGCAGGGAATTTAGCTGCAAGATTTGGATTGTTTATAGGCCCTAATGCAAGTCAGTATTCAAAAGCTGTAAAGTATTCACAAGATTATAGCAAATATGCTGGATTATTTGAGGCTAGACAGACTTTAATTGATAATTATAATGGTGATGTAGAAGATGATGTTTTGTTAGATGGAGCAATTAAAGGGATGACAGCTAGTTTAAAAGATCCATACACCGTATATATGACTAAAGATGAGTATAAGAAATTTAATCTGTCTAATTCAGGGTTGAGGGTTGGAATAGGTGTTAGCATACTTGCAAAAGATAATGCAGTTGTGATAGTAGATGTTGAAGCTGATAAGCCAGCAGATAAAGCTAAACTTGTAGCTGGAGATATAATTGTTAAAGTAGATGGAGAAGAAATTGGTAGCGATTCAGGTAAAGCAATATCATTGATTTCTAATGCAAATAAAAGTAGTACAAAACTTACTATTTTGAGGGAGGGAAAAAATACATTTGATGTTGAACTTACAAAAGAAGAAATTAAGACAGAGTCGGTTTTTGGAGAAATGGTTGAAGATAAAGTTGGATATATAAGATTAAAAGATTTTAATGAAGATGCATCAACATCATTTATTAATACTTTGTCTGATTTGAAAAGTTCTGGCATGACTGGCTTAATTTTAGATATTAGAGGAAACGGTGGTGGATTTCTTACAGAAGCTGAGAGTATCGCTTCACAGTTTATCCCAGAGGGTAAAGTCATTACAACATTAAATAATAAGTTTAATAAAGAAAAGAAAAGTTTATCAAAGGGTGGAATAGGGCAAGAGATGCCTGTTGTTTTATTGATTGATGGAAATACAGCTAGTGCTTCAGAAGTTCTCACAGGGGCGTTAAGAGATTATGGAATTGCAGAAACTGTGGGTATGAATACTTATGGAAAGGGTGTTGCTCAAGCACCATTTACCCTTAAGACGACTGAAGGTGCCCTTAAAATAACAATAGATAATTTTTATACACCTAATGGGGAAAATATTCATAAAGTTGGCATAAAGCCTGATTATGAAGTGAAGTTATCAAAGGAAGATGTTGATAAAGAATACTCTAGAAAAACAGATCCTCAATTTAAAAAAGGATTAGAGGTAATTAGGGAAAAGATTAAATAGGAGGCTCACTTTTATGGATTTAATTATATATACATTAAGATCTGTGGCGTATGTAATTGTAGAGCCCTCTTTAATGATTATGTTGATTATATTAGGAATAGTTTTTTATAGTAAAAATAGGAAACTAGTTGCAATGCAAAGAATGGTAATAGGTGAAGAGGTCAATTCTTCACTTGAATTAACATTATCTCAAATAGTTTTAGGTATATTTGCAGGAATATTGGCGAGTATTATTTTAAGTTATTTAGGGGTAATATTTGATGAAAATTCAGGAATAGAATTCTTGTTTATGATTTCAATACTTCTAATGTTTATAAAGCCTAGGTTGGTATGTTTTTCATATTCAGGGGCAATATTAGGCGGAATAAGTTTAATATTTTCTTATTTTAATATAAAAACAAGTGATGGAACTGCATTATTTAATTTGGATATAGTTATGTTAATGACTTTTGTAGGTGTTATGCATATTGTAGAAGCATTATTGGTTATGTTTGATGGATCTAGAGGGGCAGTGCCGGTATTTTCTAATAAAAAAGGAAAGATTTTAGGTGGATATGCATTTGGTAGGTACTGGATATTACCGGTGGCTATATTTATTGCATATAGAACAATAAGTAGCGGTGGGGTAGGAACGGATAGTATTGGAACTCCTGAGTGGTGGCCTATACTAAGATACGATAATATAGTTAATTTGGTTAAATCAGCAATATTGAGCTTATCTCCATTATTCGGAGTGCTAGGATATTCTTCGTTGACATTTACAAGAAGAAAAAGAGAGAAGGCTGTATCTTCGGGGATATTCATATTGGCATATGGAATAATTTTAGTTTTGGTAGCTCAACTTGGAAGTTTAGGTATGATAGGAAAGATTGCAGTAATCATATTTGCTCCCCTAGCCCATGAAGGGATGTTGGTAATTCAACGAAAAATTGAAGAAAAGAGAATACCTTTATTTGTTAGTGATGAAAGTGGAATAGCTATATTAGATGTTGTTCCTTTTTCAAAAGCTCATGAGATAGGATTAAAAGCTGGGGATAGAATAGTATCAGTAAATGATAAGGTAATTGATACTGAAGCTGATATTTATTCGATAATTAAGGAAAGTTTGAATTGTCTAAACCTAAAAATTAAAGATAAAGCTGGAGAAATAAAGGAATTTTCTTTAAAGCAAGAAAATAACAGAAGATTAGGAGTTGTTTTGGTTCCTAAGTTTGTTGATGTGGGAAAAATAGTTTCTTTTGATAATGATAAGTTTTCAGAAGTGTTAAAAAATATAAAAGATAAGAATAAAAAATAAGTTTTTAGAAAAAACTCTTTTGGAGGCAGTAAGTACTGCTTTTAAAAGAGTTTTTGTTATTTCAATTTTCTTGACTATGAAAGTGAGAAAAAGTAAAATAAGAATACGAATATAAGTTCGATTAAAAGAAAAAGGTGATAGTATGGGAAAATTCAGAATACATTCAAAATATAAGCCTACAGGAGATCAGCCACAAGCTATTAATGAATTAGTAGATTCAATAAATGGTAATAATAGGAGTCAGACTTTACTAGGAGTAACAGGCTCTGGAAAAACATTTACTATGGCAAATATAATAGAAAAATTACAAAGACCTACTATAGTGTTAGCTCATAACAAAACACTGGCAGCTCAATTATGTGCAGAATTCAAAGAATTTTTTCCTGATAATATTGTTGAGTATTTTGTATCTTATTATGACTACTATCAACCTGAAGCATATGTGCCTCAGACTGATACTTTCATAGAAAAGGATGCATCAATTAATGATGAGATTGATAAGTTAAGGCACTCAGCAACATCGGCATTATTTGAGCGAAGAGATGTTATAATAGTTGCTTCAGTATCTTGTATATATGGATTAGGTAATCCTGACGAATATAAGAAGTTAACTCTTAGTTTAAGAGTGGGGATGGAAAAAGAAAGAGATGAAATTATTAAAAAACTTATAGAGATTCAGTATGAAAGAAATGATATTGATTTTTCTAGAGGTACTTTTAGAGTGAGAGGGGATTCTTTGGATATAGTTCCCGTTTCATTATCGAATAAAGGTATAAGAATAGAATTTTTTGGAGATGAAATAGATAGAATAAGAGAATTTGATGTGCTTACAGGGACTATTTTAGGAGAAAGAGATCATGTGGCAATTACTCCTGCTTCTCACTTTGCTACTTCTTCAGAAGTTTTAGAAAAATCAATTAGTAAGATAGAGGATGAATTAGAAGAGAGATTAAAAGAGCTTAATGCTCAAGATAAGATATTAGAAGCTCAAAGACTTAGACAGAGAACTAATTTTGATATAGAGATGATTAGAGAAATGGGATATTGCACTGGAATAGAAAATTATTCAAGAGTATTTGATAATAGAGATCCAGGAACTCCTCCAAAAACACTTTTAGATTACTTCCCAGCAGATTATTTAATGTTCATTGATGAAAGTCATGTAACATTACCACAAGTAAGAGCTATGTATGCAGGAGATAGGTCTAGAAAAAATACCTTAGTGGAATATGGTTTCAGATTACCTTGTGCCTATGATAATAGACCTCTAAAATTTCCTGAGTTTGAGAAAAAGATAAATCAAGTTGTGTTTGTAAGTGCAACTCCAGCTCAATATGAATTGGATAATTCATCAGTGGTAGCGGAACAAATAATTAGACCTACAGGTTTATTAGATCCAGAAATTATAATTAAGCCAGTAAAAGGACAGATAGACGATTTATATGGAGAGATAGTAAAGACAACAGAAAGAGGATTTAGGACTTTAATAACAACTTTAACTAAGAGAATGGCAGAAGATTTAACAAAATATCTAACAGAACTTGGTGTGAAAGCAACTTATATGCATTCTGATATTGAAACTATAGAGAGAATGAAAATAATAAGAGAATTAAGGCTAGGAGAACAAGATGTTTTAGTTGGAATTAATCTTTTAAGAGAGGGACTAGATATTCCAGAGGTAGCACTTGTAGCAATATTAGATGCAGATAAGGAAGGATTTTTAAGGTCAGAAACTTCTCTTATTCAAACAATAGGAAGAGCAGCAAGAAATGCAGAAAGTAAGGTAATAATGTATGCAGATAATATTACAGGATCTATGGATAGAGCTATTAAGGAAACTAATAGAAGAAGAAAGATTCAAGAAGAATATAATAATGAACATGGAATCGTACCAACTACGATAATTAAGGATGTTAGAGATGTAATAGAAGCTACAAAAGTATCAGAATCAGAAGAAAATTATGTGGCTGAAGAGGAAACAAAGAAGTTAACTGCAAAAGAAAAGAAAGCTTTAGTTAAAAAATATACAGAAGAGATGATGGACGCAGCCAAGAATCTGCAATTTGAAAGAGCAGCAGAACTTAGAGATTTAATTGAAAAGTATAAATAAAATATAGAAATGTGGAAGGAAACATAAATATGAAAGATAAAATAATTATTAAAGGTGCTAAAGTAAACAATTTGAAAAACGTAGATTTAGAAATTCCTAGAGATAAACTAGTGGTATTTACTGGACTTTCGGGTTCGGGTAAGTCATCGCTAGCTTTTGATACATTATATGCAGAAGGACAAAGAAGGTATGTTGAATCACTATCAGCTTATGCAAGACAATTTTTAGGGCAAATGAATAAGCCAGATGTAGAATATATAGAAGGATTATCACCAGCTATTTCTATAGATCAGAAGACTACAAGTAAAAACCCTAGATCTACTGTAGGAACTATAACTGAAATATATGATTATTTGAGATTACTATATGCAAGAGTAGGAACTCCTTATTGTCCAAAGTGCGGGAAAGAAATAAGTCAACAATCTGTTGACCAAATTGTTGATAAAGTTATTGCTCTTGGGGATAAAACAAAAATTCAAATTTTAGCTCCGATAATTAGGGGAAGAAAGGGTATGCATGAAAAGGTTCTTGATAATATAAAGAAAAATGGATTTATAAGAGCAAGAGTGGATGGGAAAATATATGACCTTACTGAAGAAGAAATAAAGTTAGAAAAAAATAATAAGCATAATATTGAAGCTGTAGTTGATAGAATAGTTGTCAAAGAAGGGATCGAGGGAAGATTAAGTGACTCGTTAGAAACTGCGTTAAAACAGGGGGAAGGATTAGTTTTAATAAATATAGTAGGCGGCGAAGATATCATGTTTAGTGAAAAGTTTGCTTGTCCTGATTGTGGAATAAGTATAGATGAGCTTGCACCAAGATTATTTTCTTTTAATTCACCATTTGGTAAATGTGATTGTTGTGATGGGCTCGGAACTTTATATGAGATAGATGAAGATTTAGTTATACCTAATAAAGAATTAAGTATAATGGAAGGTGCGATAGCAACTTGGGGAGAAGGCAGATTAAAGGAGGAGTCGTGGACTTTTGCTATTTTAAAAGCATTAACAAAAGAATATGATTTTTCTTTACACACTCCGGTTAAAGATTTGTCACCTAGCATAATTGATATATTATTTTATGGGACTAAGGGGAAAAAGCTTAAGGTTGAATATGTGAAAGAAGGAGTGAAATCTGTTTATAATCATGCTTATGATGGTGAAATTAATTCATTAAAAAGAAGATATAACGAGACTAACTCTGATTTGATTAAAACTGAAATAGAACAGTATATGAGTGATAACTATTGTCCTAAATGCCATGGGGATAGACTTAAAAAGGAAGCATTAGCAGTAAGAGTTGGTGGAGTAAACATAAGTGAATTTACTAAATTACCGATAAAAGAAGAATTAGATTTTATAAATGGCATAGAATTTTCTGAAAAGAATAAAATTATTAGTGAACAAATTGTAAAAGAAATTAAAAGTAGATTGCAATTTTTGGTTGATGTTGGCTTAGATTACTTAACTTTAGCGAGAAGTTCAGGAACATTGTCTGGTGGAGAAGCTCAAAGAATTAGGTTAGCAACTCAAATTGGATCATCCTTAATGGGAGTGTTATATATACTAGATGAACCAAGTATAGGCCTTCATCAAAGAGATAATGATAAGCTAATTAAAACTCTTAAAAACTTAAGAGATGTAGGAAATACTGTTGTAGTAGTTGAGCATGATGAAGATACAATGAGAGAATCAGATTATATTGTAGATATAGGTCCGGGAGCAGGAGAGCATGGTGGAAAGATAGTGGCAACTGGAACGCTTCAAGAAATTATGGATAACGAAAATTCTATTACAGGGCAGTATTTAACTGGAAAGAAAAAAATTGAGCTGCCTAATGCTAGACGTAAGGGGAATGGAGAGAAAATAACAATAAAGGGGGCGAAGGAAAACAATTTAAAGAATATTAATGTATCTGTGCCACTTGGAACACTAACTATGGTAACAGGGGTATCAGGATCAGGTAAGAGTACTCTAATTAATGAAATATTATATAAAGGATTAAATAAATTAGTAAATAGGAGCAAGAACCCTGTTGGAAATCATAAGGAGATTTTGGGTTATGAAAATATCGATAAAATTATAGATATAGATCAAAGTCCAATAGGAAGAACTCCACGTTCTAATCCAGCTACTTATACTGGAACATTTGACATAATAAGAGAATTGTTTGCGCAGACACCAGAAGGAAAAATGAGAGGATATAAACCAGGAAGATTTTCATTCAATGTGAAAGGTGGAAGATGTGAAGCTTGTTCAGGTGATGGCATAATTAAAATTGAGATGCAGTTTTTATCTGATGTATATGTTCCATGTGAAGTTTGTAAAGGTAAGCGTTATAATAGAGAAACTTTAGAAGTAAAGTATAAAGGAAAAAATATTGATGATATATTAAATATGACAGTTGAAGAAGGATTAACTTTCTTTGAAAACTTACCAAGAATAAAAAATAAATTACAAACATTATTTGATGTTGGACTTGGGTATGTTAGATTAGGTCAACCTTCAACACAATTATCTGGAGGAGAAGCCCAAAGAATAAAATTAGCTTATGAATTATCTAAAAGAAGTACAGGAAAAACTCTATACATTTTAGATGAACCAACAACAGGTCTTCATATTGATGATGTTAAGAGATTAATAGAAATACTTCAAAGATTAGTTGATGTAGGAAATACTGTTGTAGTAATTGAGCATAATTTAGATATGATAAAGTGCGCAGATTATATTATAGATCTTGGACCAGAAGGTGGAGATAAAGGTGGTACATTAGTGTGTCAAGGAACACCAGAAAAAGTTGCAGAAAACGAAAAATCTTATACTGGAAAGTATCTAAAAAGGATTTTAGTTGATTAATAGGAGATAATTTGTAACATAAGGATTAGGGTTTTACTTAGTTTTGTTGTATAATCTATTTAGGCAAAAAAATAGATTTGAGGTGGAGATATGGATTTTTCGAAATTTTCAGCTATAGTATTTGGTATAGCGTTTATAATAATCTTGTATGTAATAATATATTTTGCACTTAAAATAATGTACAAGGATGTAAAAGGCGGAGGGCGTAGAAAACGACCACAAGGAAAGAAGAGTTACGGAATTGAAGTTTTGGAAGTAGACGGAAATGAGAACTTAAAAAAGGGAACTGTAATACCTGTTAGAGGTGTAGTTACTTTAGGAAGAAAAGATGATAATTCTGTTATTCTATCAGATCAACATGTATCAGGAAATCATGCTAGATTTGTTATAAAAAATAATATTTTATTTATTGAAGATTTAAATAGTACAAATGGAACTTTTGTGAACGGAAGAAAAGTGGCTGGGAAAGCAAAACTTTTTGGTAAAGATGAGATAAAAATAGGATCAACTAGTTTTAAAGTACTATAGAAGCAACAATTGAGGTGATTATATGAAGATGCGAAAAGATGAATTGAAGCTATTATTAATTACTTATATATTTTGTATAGTTCTTTTCGGAAAATTAGCGATAAAAGATAATCCTATTGATAGAAAAGCTCTTATCATGGGAGGAGTTTTGTGTGTTGTAATAGGATTATCACACTTTGTAATAAGAAAATTCTATCCAGATGGAGATAAATTTTTGCTTATCTTTGCCTGTATATTATCAGTAGTAGGTATAGCTATGATATATAGACTTGATCAGGATCAGGCATTAAGCCAAGTCGTTTGGGTTAGTGCAGGTATTACTATTTATATATTATCAGTTATATTATTGCCGGACATGGGGAAACTGTCAAAGTGGAAATATATATATCTAGGAACTACAGCGTTTTTTATGCCATTGGCTCTGCTCTTTGGTACTAAAACTTATGGGGCAACTAACTGGGTTTATATTGGAAGTCACGGATTTCAACCATCGGAATTTGGTAAAATTGCATTAGTTTTATACTTAGCTTCGGTACTCAAAGATTTTGATAATGAGAAAAAAGGATTTGCTCATATAAAACAGTTAATAGAGCCAGCTATTGTAGTTATGTTAGTTCTAGGATGTTTGGTACTGCAAAAGGATTTAGGATCAGCTTTGATATTTTTTGGGGTAGCAGTTTCGGTTCTTTATGTTGCTACATCAAAGAAAAAGTATGTATTTGCATGTTTGGGCTTGTTTGCATTAGGGGCGACTTTAGCATATAAATTATTTTGGCATGTCAGACAAAGAGTTATGATATGGAGAAATCCATGGAAATATTCCAATGAAGATGGGTATCAACTTGTTGAGGGGTTATATTCAATATCATCAGGTGGAATGATTGGATCAGGATTAGGGCAAGGGTATCCGGGGTTTGTACCAGTAGCTACATCAGATTACATATTTGCAGCTATATGTGAAGAATTCGGTATGGTTTTCGGAATAGGTATTATGATATTAATGTTTTTGCTATTTTATAGAGGAATAAGGGTAGCTTTTATAACAGACAATAAGTTTTCTCAAATAACTGCAGTAGGATTAAGTACTATGATAGCTTGTCAGGCTTTAGTTATAATTGGTGGTATATTTGCAATTATTCCGCTTACAGGTATAACACTTCCTTTTGTTAGTTATGGTGGTAGTTCTATTTTGACTGCTTTCTTCGCATTGGGAATATTACAAAAGATTTCAGAGGAGGGCTAGAATATGAATGATTTTAGAAATAGTGTAAAAAAAGTAATGGTAGTATTTCTATTCTTTTTTGTAGCCCTTATTTCATATATAGCTTATTTTCAAGCTTTTCAAGCTCCAGATCTTGCAGCAAGTACTGGAAATAAAAGATTGTGGGCAAAGAGAAATGAGGTTTTAAGAGGAACTATTTATGATAGAAATGGAACTGCGTTAACTACAGGTGAAAAGACTGGAGATTTAACTCAATCTCGTAAATATGTTAATGGAGATTTATATACTCATGCATTGGGGTATGTAAATCAAAAGTATGGGCTTACAGGGCTAGAGGATGCATATGATGCTGAATTGTCTTCTTATAGCAGTGTTGAAACTGGTCTAAGGACATTTTTAAAAGATTTTAGCATAGATTCATTAAAAGAGGCTTTTAAAACAAGAGGAGCAGAGGAAAAAAAGGTTGGAAATGGAGTTATTACAACATTAGATACTAATATTCAGAAAGTGGCTTATAATTCGCTGGGAGATCGTAAAGGGGCTGTAATCGCACTTGATCCAAAAACAGGAGAAGTATTAGCGATGGTTTCAAAGCCTACATATGATCCTAATAACTTAGATGCAGCAATGGCAGCTGCTAATTCAGGGGCTTCAGAAAATAGTCCTTTTATGAATAGGGCTGTTGCAGGGTTATATCCTCCAGGTTCAACATTTAAACCTATTACTACAGCAAGTGCTCTTCAGAATATATCAGGAATTCAAAGTAGGATATTTAATGATACAGGTAAACTTGTATTTAATTCTAAACAATCCCTTTCTAATGCTCTGGGTGTTGCAAATGGAGATATAAACTTAAAGACTGCTTTTGTTAAATCAAGTAATTTTGTGTTTGGTACTTTGGCTGGAGAACTTGGAAATGATAAGTTGAAAGCTACTGCTGAAAAGTTTGGATTTAATAAGACTATACCAGCAGAAGGATTTCAAATATCACAGAGCAAATTTCCAACATTGAATAATAGTGAAGTTGGAATGATAGCACAATCAGGAATAGGGCAAAGTAGCATACTTGCAACACCTATGCAAATGGCTTTAGCTGCTAGCAGTATTGCAAATGATGGAATAATGATGGAGCCAACTCTAGTTAAAGAAGTGGTAGATAAAAATAAAAATTCAGTGAAGAAAGTTTCAGCAAAGAAGTATGGGCAAGTATTAAGTTCATCTGATGCGGCTACAATAACTGAATATATGAAAGCTTTAGTATCAACTAATTTATCATCTGCTTTTGGAGGATTAAATGCGGCAGGAAAAACAGGAACTGCTGATCATACAGATGCTAATGGGAATCTTGCAACTCCACATTCGTGGTTTATAGGTTTTGCACCAGCTGACAATCCTAAAGTGGTAGTGGCTGTAATAGTGGAAAATGGTAACTGGGGGGCTACATCAGCAGCTCCAGTAGCAGCTGCTGTTATACAAGCTGCTTTAAAATAGTTATAAAGATTTTGGAAACAATCATAAAGGTGGCTGCCTTAAAATAAAATTTATTTTATTTAGGCAGCCTTTAACAATTTTCATAAGGAGGAGGTGTTGTTATGTTTGATTTTGAACATCAATTAAAAATATTACCAGATAAGCCGGGAGTATATTTAATGAAAAATTCTCTTGGAGAAATTATATATGTTGGAAAAGCTAAAATCTTAAAAAATAGAGTGAGGCAATATTTTCAAAATTCGAAAAATCATTCTCAAAAAGTAAAAAGCATGGTGAAAAATATTTCAGAATTTGAATATATAATTACAGATTCAGAAATGGAAGCGTTAATTTTAGAAGGAAACTTAATAAAGAAATATAGACCTAGATATAATATAGCATTAAAAGATGATAAGTTTTATCCTTTTATAAAAGTCACTTTAAATGAGGATTTCCCAAGAGTATTTATGACTAGAAATTTTATTAAGGATGGGAATAAATACTTTGGACCTTATACCAATGTAACAGCAGTCCATGAAACTATGGGATTAATTAGAAAGATATTTCCTATAAGAACTTGTAAGATGAATATTCAAGAAGGAATGAAAGATGTTAGACCTTGTTTAAATTATCATATAAAAAAATGTACAGCACCTTGTGGTGGATATATTTCTAAAGAAAATTACAGTAAGATAATTAATGAAATTGTTGATATATTAAGTGGAAAAGATAGGACTATAGTAAGCAGATTAAAAGAAGAAATGCAAAAAGCCTCTTCGGAGCTAAATTTTGAAAAAGCTGCATCTTTGCGAGATAAAATGTTAGCTATCAATAACTTAGTTGAAAAACAAAAAGTATTCAGGGTTGTTGAAGGCGATGAAGACTTTATTAATTTATATAAGGATGAAAAAGATTCTTGTATCCAAGTATTCTTTATGAGAGAGGGAAAGGTAACTGGTAGAGAACATTATATTATAGAAAATAGTGCAGATGAAGAAGATGGAGAACTTTTATCTCAGTTTATAACTACTTTTTATTCTGGGGCGGCTAAAGTATCAAAAACTATATATGTACCAGTAATTGAGGATATAGAACTGTTAGAAGAGTTTCTTACAATTAAAAGAGGTTCTAAGGTGTGGTTGAAGATTCCTCAAAGAGGGGAAAAGAAAGATCTTTTAGAATTGGTAAAAAATAATGCAAAACTTACATTAGAACAATTTAAAGATAAAATACTTAAAGAAAAAGAAATTAATCGCATAGCTTTAAGTGAACTTGAAGAGGTACTAAATTTAGATGAAGCTCCTTATCGAATAGAGGCATATGATATTTCAAATATTCAAGGAGCTGATTCTGTAGGAACTATGATAGTATTTGAAGATGGAAAAGCGAAGAATAGTGATTACAGGAAATTTAGGATAAAGACAGTAAGAGGTACCGATGATTATAGTAGTATGAGAGAGGTATTGACTAGAAGATTTGAGCATGGACTAAGAGAAATTGAAGAGATTAAATCTAGAAATTTAGAATTTTCCAAAGGAAAGTTTTCTAATTTCCCGGATCTAATTATGATGGATGGAGGAAAAGGTCAGGTTAATATAGCTCTAGAAGTTTTGAAATCTTTAGATATAAATATAGATGTTTGTGGCTTGGTTAAGGATGATAAGCATCAAACTAGAGGGATTATCTACAATAATGAAGAGATAATGATAAATAGAAATTCAAATTTAATGCAACTTATAAGAAGAGTTCAAGATGAAGTGCATAGGTTTGCTATTACATATCATAGAGCTGTTAGAGATAAAAGAGTATTACATTCTGTATTAGATGATGTGCCTGGAATTGGGGAAAGAAGGAGAATAATGCTTTTGAAGAAATTTGGAAGTGTCGAAAATATAAAAAAAGCTACACTGGAAGAACTTATGGATACACCTAGCATGGATAAGAGATCGTCTGAAAGTATAATAAGTTATTTTAAAGAAAAGTAACAATATTTTAAGTATTTGCTATAATAAATACCAAAAAAGAAAGTTGTACCTTGTTTAATACAATGTTATACTTTATACTTAGTAAATGAAAGTTTTAAATTTTTAAGCTTAATAATAATTTCAAGGAGCTAAATATGAATCAATATTTTAAATTTAAAGATTTTTTTAAAGAGATTTATTTAGAAAATGAGATAAAGATAAATGAAAAAATGAGTGAGCATATATATTTTAAAGTTGGAGGTCCAGCAGATATATTATTAAGTCCAACAACTGTTGAACAATTGGTAAGCTCTATAGAAGTATGCAAAGAGAATAATATTCCTTATTATATTATAGGCAATGGATCTAACCTTTTAGTTAAGGATGGGGGTATAAGAGGCGTAGTAATAAAGTTGACTAACCTAAATAATATCCAGACAAAGGGTAATTTTATTAAAGCAGAAGCTGGAGTATTACTTAAAGACGTATCGGCTAAAGCTTTGGAAAAGTCATTAACTGGATTTGAATTCGCATGTGGAATACCGGGAACTGTAGGTGGAGCTGTATTCATGAATGCGGGAGCCTATGATGGAGAAATAAAAAATGTAATAAAAGAGGCAGAAGTAATTGATAGTAATGGAAACATTATAGTAATTGATAGAGATGAGCTTCAATTAGGGTATAGAACTTCAAAGGTTATGAAGGAAAAGTTTGTTGTAGTGAGTGCTATATTCCAGCTAGAGTTGGGCGAAGAGGAAGCTATTATGAATAGGGTAGATGAACTTACTAGAAGAAGAGAAGAAAAACAACCATTGGAATATCCATCTGCTGGAAGTACATTTAAAAGACCAGAAGGATATTTTGCAGGTAAGTTGATTCAAGATGCTGGGCTTAAAGGTTATTCTATAGGTGGTGCAGCCGTTTCAGAAAAACATTCTGGGTTTGTTATAAATAAAGGTGGAGCTACAGCCAAAGAAATTTTAGATTTGATAGCTCATGTTCAAGATAAAGTTAAGAAGCAGTTCGGTGTGGAGTTGCATCCGGAAGTTAGAATATTAGGTGAAGATTAAGATTTTAGTTGCTGTCTAAAATAGAGATTCAATTTCTATTTTAGATGGCTTACTTTTTATAAAAAATCAATAAAAATTTAAGAACAAAACATTGATTGTAAATTATGAAATGATTAATAAATATATGATATAATATAACTGAATAAAGAGATAGGATTAGGAGGAAAAGTATGAGATTTATTATAGTTACAGGACTTTCAGGAGCTGGAAAAACTGAAGCAACAAAAAGTCTAGAAGATATAGGATATTTTTGCGTAGATAATTTACCACCTAAGCTTATTCCTAAATTAGCAGAAGCATGCAGTGGTGGGAATATAGAGAAGGCTGCATTAGTAATAGATATAAGAGGCGGAGTATTCTTTGATGATCTTTTTGAATCATTGATGTATTTGAAGAAGAGTGAGTTTGAGTATGAGATATTATTCCTAGATTCTTCAGATGAAATATTAGTGAAGAGATTTAAAGAGGCAAGGAGAAGTCATCCATTATCTCCAGAAGGTAGAGTTATTAATGGGATTAATGCTGAGAGAAAGAAGCTTAGAGAGGTAAAAGATAGGGCAGATATAATAATAGATACATCTAAATATGCAATAAGGGATTTAAGAGGAAAGATAAACGAATATTTTGGAGATGCAGTAGTACCAGAAAAGCAACTTTCTGTTACAGTATTAAGTTTTGGATTTAAATATGGCATACCTGTAGATTCTGATTTAGTGTTTGATGTTAGATTTATACCAAATCCATTTTATATACCAGAACTTAAAAAGTATTCTGGAGATGATGAGCCTGTAAAAAAATATGTTTTAGATCAAAAAGAAACAAAAGGATTTATAACAAGACTAGAAGATATGTTAAAGTTTTTAATTCCTAATTATATAAAAGAAGGAAAGAGACAATTAATTATATCAATAGGATGCACAGGAGGAAGACATCGTTCAGTGGCTATAGCTAATGCTGTTCACGAATTGTTATCTAATGATGGATTTGATGCAAAGATAGAACATAGAGATATAAGTGAGGATCTTCATAAAGGAGTAAAGAAACTATGAGGTTTACAGATTGGTTAAAACCTGGTATTAAAGTTAAGCGGTGGATAGTTTTTGGTGTTTTAGGAGTTTTACTTATAGCTTTTGGGTTTACAGAATTAGTGACTCGTAGAGTTTATGATATATATTATCGAGTTTTTTATATTTTTCTTAATATAACAGGGATATTTGTAATATATACTGCTGTTACAGAAACTATGAAATCAATAATAGTTATGATTAATAAAGGTTACTTAAAAGTATCTTTAGATAGCAAAAAGATAGAAAGTCTTATTTATGAAAAAAGACTTTTAGTTAAAGGGCCTAAAATAGTAGTAATAGGTGGTGGAACTGGACTTTCAACCATGCTTAGAGGGTTGAAATATTATACATCTAACATTACAGCCATAGTAACAGTAGGTGATGATGGGGGAGGTTCTGGTGATCTAAGAGAAGACCTAGGGATGCTTCCGCCAGGGGATATAAGAAACTGTATATTAGCTTTAGCAGATACAGAGCCTTTAATGCACGATTTGCTACAGTATAGATTCCAAGATGGGAGATTAAAAAATCAAAGTTTTGGTAACTTGTTTCTAGCAGCAATGGCAGGCATATCAGATAATTTTGAAGATGCTGTACAAAAAATGAGTTCTGTACTGGCAGTAACGGGAAAAGTTTTACCTGTAACACTAGATGATATGCAATTAGTTGCAACACTTGAAAATGGAAAAACAGTTTGTGGGGAATCTCAGATTCCAGAAGAAGCTATTAAACAAAAATCGAGAATAAAAAGGTTAATAATAAATCCGGAAGATGCAGAACCTTTACCAGAAGCTTTGCAAGCAATTAAGGAAGCAGATGCTGTAGTAATAGGACCTGGGAGTCTTTATACTAGTGTTGTTTCTAACTTGCTGGTTAAAAAGATAAGTACAGCAATTAGAAGAAGTGAGGCACTAAAAATATATATTTCAAATATAATGACTCAACCAGGAGAAACCGATGGATTTACTGTTTCAGATCATTTAAAGGTAATAAAAAGGTATGGTGGGCGAGATATAGTAGATTGTGTTATAGCTAATTCCGGCCAGTTATCCGATGATGTTAAAGATCAATATCAGGAGGATAATTCTATACCAGTGAAAGTTGATGAAAAGGAAATTAAAGATTTAGGGGTACATCTAGTTTTATCCAATATAGCAAAAGTTAATAACAATACGGTGAAACATGATTCGGAAAAGTTAGCAGAAGTATTGATAGATACAGTAATGGAAAAGAAATTGTTATATGATAAAAAGAAAATATTTGAATACATGTACTTATCTCAAAGAATTAAAGAAAGAGAAAAAGAAGAAAAGAAGCACGAGAAGTAATGAATTTGTGCTTCTTTTTAGTATTATTGATATGAATATAGGATAAATTTGAATAGTACAAGAATTATTGTTTTATGCTATAATTAAGTGTTATAAAAAGAAATAAATTTGGATATTAAGTATAGATTAAAGGAGATTAATATGTCATTTTCAGCTAAAGTTAAGGGAGAAATAGCAAGATATACAGAGCTAAGTAAATCAGAAGCATTAGCACAAATTTCGGCTATAATGAAGGTAAGTGGGACTATTAGTTTTAGTGGGAAGGGATTATCTTTTAAAATTACAACAGAAAATCCTTCAAGTGCAAGGTTGATATTTACTTTGTTAAAAATACATTTTAATATTCACTCTAAGCTAATGGTGAAAAAAAGTAATTCATTAAAGAAAAATAACATTTATATGGTTGTTATTGATGAAGAAATGGGAGTAAGAACTTTACTTCAGGATACAGGAATACTAGCAGAAGTAGATGGTGTTATGAGTTTAAATTATCGAATACAGGAAAGCATGATTAAAGGTGAAGCGGAAAAAAGAGCATATGTTAGAGGAGCTTTTCTAGGGGGAGGAAGTGTAAGCAACCCTGAAAGAACTTATCATTTAGAGTTTGTTACTCATAGTGAAGAGTATGCTTTGGATTTATGTAAACTTATTAATAGTTTTGGTTTAAACTCAAAAGTCATACAAAGAAAAAATTCTTTTATTATTTACATAAAAGAAGGTGAGCAGATAGTGGATTTATTAAATATTCTTGGGGCTCACACTTCATTGTTAGAGTTAGAAAACATTAGAATAATGAAGGAAATGAGAAATAATGTTAATAGACTTGTAAATTGTGAAACAGCAAATCTTTCTAAAACAGTAAATGCAGCAGTTAGGCAAGTGGAGAGTATAAAACTTATACAAAGTCAAATAGGATTAAAGAGATTGCCTAAAAATTTAAGAGAGATTGCAGAACTTAGACTTAATTATCCAGATGAGTCCCTAAAAGAGTTAGGTGAAATGTTAGATCCACCTGTTGGTAAGTCTGGGGTAAATCATAGACTTAGGAAAATAGAAAAGATTGCAGAAGAATTAAGAGCAAGTCAATAGGTATCAATATAGTTAAGGAGATGATGAACTTGGGTGAAAAGAAATTTTGCCATCTTCATCTTCACACAGAGTATAGCTTGTTAGATGGGTCAGGGAAAATTCCTAAACTTATCAAAAAGGCTAAAGAGCTTGGGATGGAAAGTATAGCTATTACAGACCATGGAGTTATGTATGGTTGTGTAGAGTTTTATAAGCAAGCTAAAGAGCAGGGCGTTAAACCAATATTAGGTTGTGAGGTTTATGTAGCAAGTAAATCAATGGATATAAAGCAACCTGATAAAGAAAATCGCACAGCTCATTTAGTGCTTCTAGTGAAGAATGAAGTTGGTTATGAGAATTTAATGAAGATAGTTTCAGAAGCTTCAATTAGAGGGTTTTACTATAAGCCAAGGGTTGATCATGAGTTTTTAAGTAAACATAGTGAAGGGATAATAGCTTTAAGTGCTTGCCTTGGTGGAGAAGTTCAAAATTATTTACTAAGAGATGAATATGATAGAGCAAAAGAAGTTGCTTTATTGTATAAAGACATTTTTAAAGAAGGATTTTATTTAGAAATTCAAAATCATGGCATGGAAGAGCAGAGAAAAGTTAATGAAAATAATATAAAAATATCTAGAGAAACAGGAATCCCTTTAATTGCAACTAATGATGTTCACTACATAAATCAAAAAGATTCAAAATCACATGATATTTTAATGTGTATTCAAACAGGTAAAACAGTTGATGATGAAAATAGAAGAAGATACCCTTCTGATCAATTCTATCTAAAGTCTCCTGAAGAAATGTGGGATATGTTTTCATATGTTCCAGAGGCTTTGGAGAATACAATAAAAATAGCAGAAGAGTGTAATTTTGATTATAAGTTTCATGATTCAAAATTACCTAAGTTCCCGCTGCCTGAAGGGGTAGAAGCCTTTAAATATTTAAGGGACAATTGTTATAAAGGTTTAATTTCTAGATATGACGTATTTCAAGATTTAAATAAAAAAGAATATAACCTAGAAGCAATAAAAAAGTTTGCAGAAAGTAATGAAGAAGCAAAGAGCTATGTTGATAGGCTTGAATATGAACTTGGTGTTATTAAGCAAATGGGATATGTAGATTACTTTTTGATAACTTGGGATTTTATAAGATTTTCTAATGAAAAAGGAATACCTACAGGCCCAGGTAGAGGATCAGCTGCAGGATCTATAGTTGCATTTACTCTTGGCATAACTAAAATTGACCCTATAAAATACAAACTTATCTTTGAGCGTTTTTTAAATCCGGAAAGAGTAAGCATGCCTGATATAGATTCTGATTTCTGCTATGAAAGAAGACAGGAAGTTATAGATTATGTTGTAGAGAAGTATGGGGTAGACGATGTTTCACAAATAATTACGTTTGGTACTATGGCGCCAAGAATGTGTATAAGAGATGTTGGAAGAGCTATGAATTATTCATATGCAGAAGTTGATAGAATATCAAAAATGATACCTACTATGTTGGGAATAACAATAGATAAGGCATTAGAATTAAATCCAGAGTTAAAATTAGTCTATGAGAGTGATGAGAGGGTAAGAAACCTTATAGATATTAGTAAGGATTTAGAAGGGCTTCCAAGGCATTCATCAACTCATGCAGCGGGGGTTGTTATATCATCTAAACCTTTAGTTGAGTATGTACCACTTCAAAAAAATGAGGATATGATAGTAACTCAATTTGGAATGACAACATTAGAAGAACTAGGTCTTTTAAAGATGGACTTTCTTGGACTAAGAACTCTTACTGTTATGAATGATGCAGTTAAGATGATTAAAGAAAATAGAGGTATAGAGATAGATTTAGATAAGATAGACTTTGATGATAAAGAAGTTTATAAAATGATAGGAGAAGGAAAAACAGCAGGTGTATTCCAATTAGAATCTCCTGGGATGACTTCCTTTATGAAAGAGTTAAGGCCAGATAATTTAGAAGATATCATAGCTGGAATATCATTGTATAGACCAGGTCCTATGGCTGAGATACCAAAGTATGTGGAATGTAAAAGAAATCCTAGTAAGGTGCAGTATCTAACTCCTGAACTTGAAAGTGTTCTAGATGTAACATATGGCGTTATGGTATATCAGGAACAGGTTATGGAAATTGTAAGAAAGCTAGGGGGATATTCTTGGGGGAGAAGTGACCTTGTTAGAAGAGCTATGTCAAAGAAAAAACATAAGGTCATGGAAGAAGAAAGAAAGAATTTTATATATGGAATACTTGATGGTGAAGGGAATGTTGAAGTTCCAGGATGTATAAGGAATGGAATTAGTGAAGAAATAGGAAATAAGATATTTGATTCTATGATGGATTTTGCGTCATATGCATTTAATAAGAGTCATGCTGCAGCCTACGCTGTTGTAGGATATCAGACAGCCTACTTAATGAAGTATTATCCAGTGGAAACTATAGCGGCTATGCTTAACTCTGTTATGGGGACAAGTGAGAAAGTAGCTCATTACATAAAGTTTGCTGAAAGCTTAGGAATACAGGTGTTACCTCCTGATATTAATGAAAGTTATTCGAAGTTTACTGTTAAAGGAGATAGTATAAGGTTTGGTTTAGGGGCAATAAAAAATGTAGGATTTAATGCAATTGAAAGTATAGTAAAGGCAAGAGAAGAAAAAGATACTTTTAATTCATTAGAAGATTTTATTGACAAAATAGATATATCATCTGTAAATAAGAGGGCAGTAGAAAGTTTGATTAAAGCAGGAGTCCTTGATAACTTTAATGTTTTCAGATCCAAGTTGCTAGCTGTATATGAGAAGGTAATGGATGGAGTATCAAGTGAAAGAAAAAGAAATATAGATGGACAGATTAGTCTTTTTGGATTAGCAGAAGATACAATAGATTTACCTAAAGTGAATTTCCCAAACATTAAGGAATTTAATAAAAAGAATTTGCTAGCTATGGAAAAAGAGATGACTGGGTTATATTTGTCTGGGCATCCATTAGATGAATATAAAAAAAGTTTAGATTTACAAACTTCAACCAGTATAGAAACTGTGTTTAAGTCTTATGAAATGCTTCAAGAAAGTGTATCCAATGATATTGATGGAGAATTATTAATAGAGGATCCTCCGTTAAATGATAATGATACAGTTATTATTGGTGGGATACTTACAGACGTTAAGCAAAAGGTGACTAGAAACAATACTATGATGGCATTTTTGGTTTTGGAGGATTTAACTGATAGTATAGAAGTTATTGTATTCCCAAGAACTCTGGATAAACTTAGAGACTTAATCCAAGTTGATTCAATAGTTAAAATAAAAGGTAGAATAAGTCTTAAAGAAGATGAATTGCCTAAGTTAATTTGTGAAAATATAGAAGGACTAGAAAAGGTAAATTCTGAAAAAGTTTATATTAAGGTCGAAAATGAAGAGAAAGTTAGAGAAGTTAATAGAGAACTTAAGGGATTAATTGAAGGATTTGAAGGAAATACTGCTATTTATGTATTTGCAGCGGACAAAAAACAATATTATAGGTTGAATAGAGATAAGTGGATCAATTCTGAAAGTGAAGTCGTTGAAATGATAAAAGAAAAGTATGGCATAGAGAATGTGAAAATTGTAGATTTATAATATAATTTATATGACGGGATTTTGTAATTATTACGAAATTCCGTCATTATTTTATGTTGAAAAAATAATGAAAAAATACGGAATTAATTGAAATAATATTAAGAAAAACATTGGTAAAATGCGAAAAAGGTCAAAATTAGCATGCTAAAATTGATAAATACTTAAATGAAAATTATTACAATAATCAATTCGTGAAAAATATATAAATTATCTATAAAATTACTTTATGTAGGGTATAATATAGTTATGGTAAATAAAACTATAAATTTGTAGTTTTGTGCAAAAACAAGTGTAAAAGTTCTGCAAATTCCATTGATAAATCTTCATAATTTTTGTACAATAGAAGTCGGTAATTAATAAGTGGACAGATTTAACATATATGGGACTTTTGATGTCCCGGCTGTGTGTAAGGAGGAACAAAAATGAAAAAGATAGCTATTTTAACAAGTGGAGGAGACGCTCCAGGAATGAATGCTGCTATTAGAGCTGTAGTTAGAACAGCTTTAGAGAACGGACTTGAAGTAATGGGCGTTAAAAGAGGATATGCTGGATTAATTAATGGTGAATTATTCAACATGGACAGAACATCAGTATCAGATATTATCCAAAGAGGTGGAACAGTTTTAAGAACAGCAAGATGTCTTGAATTCAAACAAGAAGAAGTAAGAAAAAGAGCTGTTAAGATACTTAAAGCATATGGTGTTGATGCACTAGTTGTAATAGGTGGAGATGGTTCATTTATGGGAGCAAAACTTTTGTCGAAATTAGGAGTTAAGACAGTAGGACTTCCAGGAACCATTGATAATGATTTAGCTTACACAGATTATACAATAGGATTTGATACTGCACTAAATACTGTAATAGATGCAATAAATAAGATAAGAGATACTTCTACTTCTCATGAAAGAGTTTCAATAGTTGAAGTAATGGGAAGACATTGTGGAGATATAGCTGTTCATGCAGGAATTGCAGGTGGAGCAGAAGCTATATTGGTTCCAGAATTAGGTTTTGATAAAGATGCTTTATGCAGAAAGATTTTAGAAGGTAAGGCCGCTGGAAAGATGCATAACTTAATTATTCTTGCAGAAGGAATTGGTGGAGCATTTGATCTTGCTAAAGAAGTAGAAGAAGTAACAGGAATAGAAACAAGAGCAACAATTTTAGGACATACACAAAGAGGAGGAAGCCCAAGTGCTTTCGATAGAGTATTATCTTCAAAAATGGGAGCTAAGGCTGTGGAAGTTTTACTAGAAGGAAAAACTTCAAGAGTTATTGGAATCAGAGATAATAAAATTGTAGATGATGATATAGATGAAGCATTAGCTATTGAAAGAAAGTTTGATGAAGAACTATATAGTATCGCCGAAGTGTTGTCAAAATAATTAGTTATAAATTTAATTTATTATATATTTAATTTATTAATTCTTATAAAAGGTGAATTTGAAAACAAAGAAGGAGTGTAATTTTCATGAGAAAAACTAAGATGATCTGTACAATAGGTCCAGCTAGTGAAAGTGATGAAATTTTATCAAAGGTTATAGAAGCAGGTATGAATGCTTCAAGACATAACTTTTCACATGGAGACCATGCTGAACATGGCGGAAGAATAGAAAAGGTTAAGAGATTATCAAAGAAATATAACAGAGAAATAGCTATAATTCTTGATACTAAGGGACCAGAAATAAGAACTGGAAAGTTTGAACCAAGTAAGCTTGAATTACAAAAAGGAACAGACTTTACAATATATGCAGGAGAAGAAGTTATAGGTGATACTACTAAGTGTTCAGTAACTTATGCAGGTCTTGCAAAGGATGTTAAATCTGGAGACACTATCTTAATAGATGATGGTCTAGTTGGATTAACAGTTAAATCAGTAGAAGGAAATAAAGTTCATTGTGTAGTTAACAACACAGGTCTTGTAGGAACTCATAAAGGAGTTAATGTTCCTGGAGTTTCAATAAAACTTCCTGCTTTAACTGAAAAGGATGCAGCAGATCTTAAGTTTGGTTGTGAAATTGGAGTTACTATGATAGCTGCATCATTCATAAGAAAAGTTGATGATGTATTAGCTATAAGAAAGTTATTAAAAGAAAATGGTGGAGAACACATCCTAATTTGTTCTAAGATAGAAAACCAAGAAGGTGTTGACAATATAGATTCTATATTAGAAGCATCAGATGCAATAATGGTTGCAAGAGGAGATCTTGGAGTTGAAATTCCAATAGAAAATGTACCAGCAGTTCAAAAGATGATAATCCAAAAGTGTAACGCAGCAGGAAAGCCAGTTGTAACTGCTACACAAATGCTTGATTCAATGATTAGAAATCCAAGACCAACAAGAGCAGAAGTATCTGACGTTGCAAATGCTATCTTAGATGGTACAGATGCAATAATGTTATCAGGTGAAAGTGCTAATGGTTCATACCCAGTAGAAGCTGTTCAAACAATGGCTAAGATTGCTGAAGAAACTGAAAAGCAATTAAAGTATGAAGTAGCTGTTTCAACTGCTAAGACTCATAAGCCAGCAATTTCTGGAGTTATTTCAAGAGCTACTTGTAATGCTGCAAATGAATTACAAGCTGCTGCAATAATATCATCAACTCAAAGTGGTGCTACTGCTAAGAGAATATCTCAATGTAGACCAGAATGCCCAGTTATAGCTGTTACACCTTCTGAAAAGGTAGCTAAACAATTAGCATTCTCTTGGGGAGTATTCCCAATCGTTGCTGATAGAATGCAATCAACAGATGATATGATGGAAAAATCAGTATCAATAGCTGAAGAACATGGATTTATAACAAAGGGAGATACAGTAGTAGTAGCTGCTGGAGTTCCAGTTGATAAAATAGGTGCAACTAACTTAATGAAAGTTAGCGTTGTAGAATAATTTATCTTAAAAAGTTCCTGAGAAATCAGGAACTTTTTTTTATAATGAAGGAAGTTGAACTATATAAATTTGTTAGTAAAGCTAAGTGGTCTATGTAAGTAAAGTAAAAATAACTAAAAAATGACGAAAAAAGTCTTAAGGAAATCATTTACAAAGGCAAGAAAATACTATAAACTATATTTGTACCTATAAATTATATATATTACAATGAATTTTGTTTATGGGCAAAAATATAGTTAAGGAGGATTAATTGATGAAATTTCCAAAGGATTTTTTATTCGGTGCAGCATCTGCAGCTTATCAAGTAGAAGGTGCATGGGATGAAGACGGTAAAGGCGTTTCAAATTGGGATGTATTCTCTAAGATACCAGGAAAGACGTTTGAAGGAACAAATGGAGATGTTGCTGTTGATCACTATCACAGATATAAAGAAGATGTAAGGTTAATGGCTGAAATGGGATTAGAATCTTACAGATTTTCAGTATCTTGGCCAAGAATTATGCCAAATGGTGATGGAAAAGTTAATAAAAAAGGATTAGATTTTTATAATAACTTAATAAATGAATGCTTAAAATATGGAATTGTACCTTTTGTAACTCTTTATCATTGGGACATGCCTCAAGTATTAGAAGAAAAAGGAGGATGGACGAATAAAGCTACAATAGATGCATTTGTAAAATATGCAGAAACATGTTTTAAAGCTTTTGGTGATAGGGTAAAGCACTGGATTACATTTAATGAAACAATAGTATTTTGTAAATCAGGATATATGAGTGCAGCACATCCACCAGCTATTGAAAATGACCAAAAGAAATACTTCCAAGCAACGCATAATGTATTTGTTGCACATGCTAAATCAGTGGAAGTATATAAAAAGTTAAAACAGTATGGTGAAATTGGAATAACTCATGTATTTAATCCTGTGTTTAGCATTGATAATAATGAAGAAAATGTTGATGCGGCTGAACATGCTAATAATTTTGAATTATATTGGTATTACGATCCTATATTAAAGGGAGAGTATCCAGAATATGTTTCTAACATTTTAAAGGAAAGAAATGTTTTACCAGATATGACTCAAGATGAATTAGATGTATTAAAGAGAAATGCAGATAATAATGATTTCATTGGATTGAACTATTATCAACCAATGAGGGTAGCTAAAAATCATGATATAAATTCAAATGAAAAGCAAAGTCCTACTGGAGCTGCTGGTGGAGTGTATTTCGATGGATATTTTAAATCAGTTGTTATGAAAGATAAAAAATATACAAAGTGGGGATGGGAAATATCTCCTGAGGCTTTTGTTGATGGGACCAAAATGCTTAAGGAAAGATATGGCGATATAAAATTATATGTTACTGAAAATGGATTAGGGGACATAGATCTAATTATTGAAGATGAAATTTTAGATGTTCCAAGAGCTAAGTTTATTGAAGAACATTTAAGAGCTGTTAAGAAAGCAATTAGTGAAGGGGTTAATTTGAAAGGATATTATGCATGGTCTGTAATAGATTTATTAAGCTGGCTAAATGGGTATAAAAAGCAGTATGGATTTATATACGTAGATCATAATAACAATTTGGCAAGAAAGAAAAAGTATTCTTACTACTGGTATAAGAATGTTATAGAGACAAGAGGGGAAGAACTTTAGCATATCTTATGATAAAAAACTCTTTACATAATTTGTGAAGTGTGTTGCAATATAATTATGTAAAAGTTTTAAACTTAATTAGCTATGTAGGAGGAATAATAGGTGGCGATAAAATATAAAGAAATAGGAAATTCAATAGAAGAGAATATAATATCTGGAGTATATGAACAAAGTAAGAAACTTCCTACAGAAGAAGAGCTAATGAGAGAATATAAAGTAAGTAGGAATACTATAAGAAAAGCAATTAGTTTGCTCGCGGATAGGGGATATATATATCAGGTTCAAGGAAGTGGGATTTTTATTAGGGAAACGTCTAAGGAAGGATATATTACATTAGGTAATATGAGAGGATTAACTGGAGATTTTCCATCAAAAAAGATAACTACAAAGCTTCTTGAGTTAAGGGTAGAAGAAGCTAGTGAAGAAATTGCAGAGAAAATGAGGTGTGCTGAGGGGACAAACCTCTATTTTGTAAAAAGACTTAGATTTTTGGATGAGGAAAATTTTGCAGTGGAATACTCCTATTATAATAAGGATATTGTACCTTACTTAAATAATGAGATAGTGGAAAAATCTATATATGAGTATATACGTAAGGACTTAAAACTTAATATAGGTTTTGCGGACAAAATTATTTATTGTGATAAATTAGATGAAGAGCATAGTGAGCTTTTGTGTCTGGATGAAGGGGATCCAGCAACTATAATAGAGGATACTGTGTTCTTAACAAATGGGTTAATATTTGATATATCGAAAGTAATTTATAATTATAAGATGGCTAAGATGCTAAGTTTAGCAAGTTATAAGTAAAGTTAACAAAAAGTTTACAAATAGAGTTAAATATATTAGGATATAATGTATATTACAATATAAAATAAGGTATAATCTTATTATGGAATTAAATGGCAACTGATTCTGTACTTGCACCCGTAAGGGTGCATTTTTTTGTATTTAAGAATAATTTTTCATAATATGTTTAGACTAAAATATAAAATGAATATATTAGGAGTAAGTGAAATGGTTAAATTAAATTGTACAGCAAGAAGTTGTGTTTATAATGAAGGGGGATTATGTTCCGCTCAAGAAATATTGGTTCAGGGGATAAATTCTAATACAAGTGAGAATACATACTGCTCAAGTTTTAGACTTGATACAGTATCAAATGAATTCAGGGCCATAGGAAGTACAAATTTTCCTGGAGAAGTAATGCAAATTTTTTCTTCACAGGATGAAATAAAATTAAGCCCACTAGTAAATTGCCATGCTAGAAACTGCTTTTATAATGGAGGTGGAATATGTGGGGCAAGGGATATCTCTGTAATGGGAGATGGAGCTAGAGAAGAAACAGAGACAATGTGTGAAACATTTATTAAATAATAAGTTTATGGCTATTATATACAGAAATTTTCTGATTTATAATTTGAATTATATATTATTTACTAACCTAGAATCCAAATTAAAATATATATGATATAATTTATTGAAGTTAAATTTAAAGGGTGATTTTAATTGGTAGAAAAGAATAAGGAATATATTTTAGATATAATAGCTGAAGGGTATGAAGGAGAAGGTATAGCAAAATTAGATGGCTTTCCGATCTTCATAGAAGGCGCATTAGCTGGTGAAAAGGTTCGTGTTAAGATAGTAAAGGTAAAAAAGAGCTACGCATATGGTAAGCTTGAGGAGATAATAGAAAATTCACAAATGAGAGAAGAACCAAAGTGTGATCATTTTAAGAGATGTGGCGGTTGTTCTGTGCAACATATGAACTATAAGAAACAGTTAGACTTTAAGTGGGAAAGGGTAAGAGACTGTGTTTCTAAAATAGGTGGCTTGTCTAAGGAATTAGTTAAATATCCACTAGGAATGGAAAGTAATCCATATAGATATAGAAACAAGGTGCAGCTTCCTATAGGTAGAGTTAATGGAAAGATAGTAGTAGGCTTCTATGCACCAAGGAGTCATAATATAATAGATATAAACAGTTGCTTAATACAAGATGAAGTAGCAGATAGAGTTAGTAGAATAACTAAGGATTGGATTATTAAAAATAATATAGAACCAGCGACTTTAGATGGAGAATATAATCCTAAGGGAATAGTAAGGCATATCATGATAAGGAAAGGTTTTAAGACCGGAGAAGTAATGGTAGTCTTAGTTACAACCAATAAGGATGTACCTAACTTGGAGGAATTAAAAAAATTACTTATAGAGTCAATAGAAGGACTTAAAAGTATTGTATTAAATGTAAATCCTAAAAATACTAATGTTATATTAGGTGAAGAATGTAAAACTATATATGGCAGTGACACTATACAAGATTACATAGGTGAATTTAAGTTTAATATTTCACCATTATCATTCTTTCAAGTTAATCCAGTTCAGACAGAAGTTTTATATAATAAGGCATTAGAATTTGCTGGTCTTACAGGAGAGGAAACTGTATTTGATGCTTACTGCGGTACAGGAACTATAACTCTATTTCTATCTCAAAAGGCTAGGAAAGTATATGGTGTTGAAATAATAGAGCCAGCAATTATTAACGCTAGAGAGAATGCTAAGGTAAATAATGTGGATAATGTTGAGTTTACTGTGGGCAAATCTGAAGAAGTTATTCCAGCACTAATCAAAGATGGAGTGAGGGCTGATGTTATAGTTGTTGATCCTCCTCGAAAAGGTTGTGATGCTAAGCTATTATATGCTATAGGAGAAACAAAACCTGAGAGAGTTGTTTATGTTTCTTGTGATCCTAGTACTTTGGCTAGAGATTTAAAGATATTAGATGATGTTGGATATAGGACTGTGGAAGTTCAACCAGTTGATATGTTTCCACAAACGGCGCACGTTGAGTGTGTTGTCTTGATGTCAAGGGTGGAGAAATAGGGGCTACTCAAACGCTGATAAATAAAGGATTTCCAAGGTTGGAAGGTTTTCTGCCTGATGTCTGGCAGTGCCTTTCAATCTTGAAAATCCTTGTTTTTGTTTATTTGGGAAACATGTCGACCGTAAAAATGTGTGTAGGGTTGTGGAGACAGATTAGATGACTTCATAGGGTTGTGGAGATAGGATAGATAACAGATAGATTAAAATATCTGAATTGATTTATATAGTTTTTAGAAAAGGCTTTACATTTATTAATATGGTGCTGCGCTTATGCAGCGTAAACTATAAAGTTGCTTGACTTATTGCAGCGAGTATGTTATTCTTTCATAGAGGTGGTAGTATGTCTGAATTAGGCAATCGATTGAAAGAAAGTCGCAACAAAAGTGGTTTAAGCCTAAAAGAGGTATATGAAAAAACCGGTATAACAGATTCAAGACTTAGCAAAATTGAGAGAGGACAGATAGATTGTACTCCTGATGATTTAAAAAGACTTGCACATTTATATAACATTCAAATTATACCTCTTTATGAGTTGGCTGGTTACCTGACTAAAGAGGATATTGTAGAATATCAATTTGTGTTTCAAGGTGTTTCTTCTCTTGATGAAGAGGAAATGCAACACATTCAATCGCAAATCGATTTTCTTAACAAAAAAAGGAAGGTTGATTAGATATGATTTTTAGGCTTGGAGAATTATTTTGCGGTCCAGGAGGGATTGCGTGGGGCGCCATGAATGCTACTATTGAAGACCCAAACTTTTCGATTGTACACCAGTGGGCAAATGATTATGATGCGGATACCTGTGAAACATATAGATTAAACATATGTCCCGATGCTCCTCATACTGTTTACCATGAGGATATTCGTAAATTTGATATGTCAAAACTAGCCCCGATTGATGCGTTGGCATTTGGTTTCCCATGCAATGACTATAGTGTTGTTGGTGAGCAAAAAGGTATGGACGGGGTATTCGGTCCCTTGTATTCGTATGGTGTCAAAGCTCTAAAACTGTTTAAACCCAAGTGGTTTTTAGCGGAAAATGTTGGAGGACTTAGAAATGCAAATGATGGGAAAGCCTTCACTATGATCCTCAAGGAACTAAGGGAAGCTGGCTATACAATTAAACCTCATCTCTACAAGTTTGAGGAATACGGAGTCCCTCAAGCAAGGCACCGTTTGATTATCGTTGGCATACGGGATGACATCGATGTTGAATTTAAAGTCCCATCAACAGCGCCTTATGTCGGAATCGATAATACTTGCAAAAATGCAATAGAAAATCCCCCTATTCCAGAGGATGCATATAATAATGAATTGACAAGACAATCCGAAACTGTTGTTAGAAGGTTGCAGCATATTCTACCTGGACAGAATGCATTTACAGCAGACCTTCCAGAAGATTTACAACTTAATATTAGAGGGGCAAAAATAAGTCAAATATATAAGAGGCTCGATCCAACAAAGCCTTCCTACACGGTTACAGGAAGCGGTGGCGGAGGAACACACATTTATCATTGGGAAGAACCACGAGCATTGACTAACAGAGAGCGGGCTAGATTACAAACTTTCCCTGATACTTATAGATTTATAGGAAGTAAAGAGAGTGTACGTAAACAAATAGGAATGGCGGTACCTTGTCAGGGCGCAAAAATCATTTTTGAGGCAATTTTGAAGAGTTTTGCTGGAATTGAATATGAGAGCGTAGAACCAAGTATTAAAGAATGAGAAAGCAGTTACTTTGTAGTAAAAGCAAAGTAACTGCTTTGTTTATACATGGAAATCCATAAAGTACTGCTCATCGTCGATTTTGTAAAAGGTAACATCTGTTCTTCCGTAGTTTAGTAAATCTTGTTTTGTTACGAATGCGCCATTTCCAAGACCTAAACGGTTTCGAAAGTATTCTCCGAGCTGAGCATTGCTAAGAGGTGTTGTAATTGCCTTATCGTTTTGTTGCTCAACTCTTAGGAGCAGAGTATGCCCATCGTCTGTAATAACAGTAAAATGTTGTTTACCTAACGGGAAGAAATCACTTCTTGCAATTTTTGCAGGAAGATGTATATAAGCTTCGTTTTTATTTCTGCCCTTTCGTTGTCCCCAATTTAATCCAGACTTTTCTCCAACTTCACCCTTATTTGTGAGAAGCGATAGAGTTGTAGAAGTAATACCCTCGCCAGCCAAAGTGGTTAGAGGCTTGTTTTCAGCATCAAGAATTTGATGTGTTGGACGGAGAACGATATGGTCTTCGACCTCAGCATGGTTACAATAGATTGAATTTGCTTCAACTTCTTCATAAAACTTATAAGCTTCTTCTGGATCACAGCATACTACTATTTCTTTTCTGGATTGGATAAATGCATTCTGTACAAAATCAGCAGAACCTGTATAGGCCTGTACTGGAGATTCTCCCTTTAGCCATATATACAAATTTGCGTGAACTGGAGGGTTTTCGCAAACATAACTACATGAAAAGCTATCCACTGCATTTGGGTATGTTTTGCCATGAAGTTCTATAAAGCCCTCATGTATAGGTACACTTAACCCATCGTAAGGAACCATTCCTATAAGTAATGAAATATTTACAGGGTGCATATTTTGCTCTTGAAAACTCTTAATAAGCCATGATGCCATATTAGGGGTAGCATATCCGCTTAATATCAATAAAGTGTCCGCTCCTTGGAGTGGAGGGGCAAATAAAATTCTTTTTGCTATGTTGTTGGTTAACATCCATTCTTGCCCTCCTATGCTTCTTCTATAGTTTCTTCAGACACATCATAATACATGGTATCGTGAGGAAGTTTAATATTCGGCACCCAGAGTGCTTTTCCCCCCCATCCCTTAGTACCAGTCACTTGATACATGGTCAGAACTACTTTGTCATGGAAAGTGCCACCTAGTTTCCAGTCGTTCGGAGACAACAAGGCTCCTGTCCCTTGTGCAACATCTCTTCCTCTTCTGACAATCAAAATCCCCTGTCCAGCTGGTTGTTCTGAAAGAAGTGTATCAATGACAGAAAGGAATGCATCTAACTTGAAATCCGGGCTGGCAATAATGTGGGATAATATTTTTTTAATTAACCTCAAATTTACCTGGTAATAAGGATCATCATCGGAGAAAGGCTCCAATAGTTTTGTTATATCATCTATGGTGTTATTATCTGGATAGAACGGATAATAGTTCGTCCCACCTGAAAGGATATTGACTCGTTTGTTA
This sequence comes from Clostridium cibarium, assembly GCF_014836335.1. GTDB lineage: Bacteria > Bacillota > Clostridia > Clostridiales > Clostridiaceae > Clostridium > Clostridium cibarium. The sequence goes on along the minus strand of NZ_JACSRA010000008.1, from coordinate 114,414 downwards.
TCAATAACATTCCTTCGAGTTGGATTCAATCCAACTGGATAATAAATTTTTATGTTTTCAATTCCTTGCTCTACTTGTGCGATAATGGCATTATTAGTAGCGTTAATGTCCGCAAATAATTTATAGAGTTGTTCATCTATAAATATCTTCATCATGCCAGAGTCTCTGTCATAACCAAACATCCTACTATGTTGCCACATAGTATCAGCCTGGGGCTTTTTGCTGGTTCTTGTATAATAAATTGTCTGTAGCCCTGGAAAAGTTACGCCTCGGCCTAGAGTGTTTCCGCCTACGATAAAATTACAGCCTGTTGCATAATCTGGACTCTCAACATCTGTTTTTCCATTCATAACAAGAATTTTTATACCTTTGTTTTCCAACAAATCCTTAGTAGTTTTATAGATAACTTCAAAAGAAAGTTTCTCACTTTTATTGGGTTCTAAAGAATCATAGTGGGTTTGTAATTCTGTGATGAATTCGGTATTGATATGCTCCATACACCAATCTAGTTCCTTTGCGACATCGTCAGCAAAACGCTGGTGGACATTTTGTCGTACACTCGGATGTAGAAGGCAATTTGACACTTTTCCTTTTGATGCCAAAATCTGAGCAGATACAGCAAGGTGGCGTATAACAACACTTCGTGTAGGTCGTTTGATTGTTTCAAGAAAATCAATGCATTCAGGTTTACCGCTTGTTGGAAAGAAAAAGTCCCCACCTAAATAGCCATCCCCTGGATGGAAGTAGTATGTAAAATATGGATGCCAACCAGATGCAAGGGTCTGTAATAAGATTGCTTGAGGCGTACCTGTAACCTGTAGGTATAAGCTACTTGATGCTCCATTTTTTATAGAATCCAGATATCTATTAATTGATGACTGACTATTACGGTTTATTAGAGTATTTAAGGAAGCAGCATCCGCCTCATCATCAACGATGAATAGAGGATTGCCCTTCATAAAGCCTGTAGAATTAAATACATTTGCCCACAATCTTAGTACTCTTGCATTTTTCTTTAGAACGACAACGGCTGGCTTAACAAGGCTATTTTCAATAAATAAGCCTGAGTCGTTTTCGCCACAAATACAGAAACCGTCTAAGTCGTCTCTAACTCGATCTAAGGTTTGTTGTTGCAAGACAACATTGTCTGTTGTGAGTAAGATGAATGCGGGAAATCCTAAATCTGCAGCTTTGCACATAACGCCAAACATTTGACCAGTTTTTCCAGATTGCACATTACCGAACAACAAGCCAATCTCATGACTTATAAATGAAAAATTGCGAATATGTTGATTACCAATATCTTCAGCTGTTTTGGAAATGGACTCAGCTAATTTTTCGTTACCTCGCTCTTTTATTTTTTGCAGGTATGTTTTTAAATACTGCATTGATACACCTCTCATTCGTTAGTAATAGTTTCAAACGATAAAACCCACACATCAAGCTCGGTGCCATCTTCGTCCAATGCTTTCTGATCCGTTTTTGAAAGTACAAGGCTATCGCAACCGTATGCTTGTAACATTTCTTTCGTAATCATTCCCTTACGATCAGTATCAGCTTGGGTGTCATTAACTGGTGTTACTAAACCTGCAGCTGCAAGTCTACCTTTAATCCAACGACCAAGAATGAGTTCATCGCCAACAGCACTGAATTGTTTATTGCCATCGCTTGTGGTATGAGCTTTAAACCAATAGCCATCATCGGTTACAACAAAAAAAGGCTTGTTTTTTTCAGGATAACCTTCTGAACGAGTTATCGCTTTGCTAACGGTCAATTGAGTTTCGTACCAATCACGGGATTTCCTTTTACTTCGTGGTGCGGCATAGCTAACATTTATATTTGACTTTGTGAAATGCTTACCATCATCCATATGCCGCTCATCGTAAGCAGGAACTTTTAATGGCAGTACAAAAGAAACATCTGTTTTATGCTGTTCATAAAGCTGTACACCAGTTTGGGGAATCTGTGTTACCGTATCAATGCCACTAAGTGATGTGTTAATTTCCCTGATTATTGGCATTCCTGTAATGTTAGCGATATTATCAGAGCAGTTCTGAGCCTTTAACTTCTCTAAGAATTCTGCAATTTCTTTACATTCAGTAGCATCATCAGTAATCGATGAGATTTCATACTGCCTACGGTTATTAGCATCTAATTTGATTACACCTAAGTTTGCGGAACCAATTATAGAAGAAAAAGGTTGCCCATCTTTATAAAAGCAGTATACTTTTCCATGATATTTGAATGCTTTTACGATCTTAATTTCACCTATACCAGTCTCTGTCCATTTTTTGTTGATTTCTAAAGCAGTATTATATGATCCTTCTGGCATTCCTTCGATGAAGTACATTCCAATGGTAAGACATATATTTGATATATTATGCTCTTCGACCAGATTGTCGAGTTCTTCCAAGGCAGCACGAGAAATATATCCAACCGCGATTTCAACACGGTCTGATTTTGCAATCTGCTCGTTAAAACAATCTATAATTGTTTGTTGACCCTCTGATGTTCCAAGAGGTAGGATGTTTGAATATAACAGTTTCATTAGCTCACTCCTTTGTATTTGGTGGGGGTTCCGTAGTTTTTTCAATTTCCATAATATCAGAAATATCGCAGTTAAGTGCTTTACATACTTTTATTAAAATGTCAGTATTAACATTTTCATTTTTGCCAAGCTTAGCCATTGAAGCTGTACTAATTCCAGCTGCTTCTCTTAAGTCCTTTTTTTTCATGTCTTTATCAATAAGAAGTTTCCACAGTTTTTTATAACTTATGGACATATTATCACCTCGCCTTAGTACCTCGCCTAAAGTTAATAAATAAAGTTTATCACAAAATTAGTGAAGCAACAATTAAAATTTACGAACGCAAAATAAATATTGTGGTAGGCATAATATGTGCTATAATTTACCTATGAACTAATGTTTGAATAGTAAAATTACTTAAAGATATTAATTTCATATGGGGTGAGGAGGGAGTGCCTTGGCTGGTAATCGTTCTTTTAAAGATTACGTGGCTGATAGATTCTATAATGAGATATTTTCTGCCATACAAACCTATGCAACGGATAATTGTGAAGATTTAGACTTACGGTTATACAGGGTTCGAAACATTGGCGGCATAGAATTGTCAGATGTAGAAGTTAAGTTTGTGTCAGTTAATGACTTACCGGACATGAAAATAGAATTTGATGTTGCTGTTGAAGCAGAATTTGAAGTCCGAGAATCAGATTATCACTATGATGAATCGGAAAATTGCCGGCAATGGTTTATGCTGGAATGCTCAGGAGATTTAGATTGTAATTTGGATGATTTTTCAATCTCCAGTATAACTGAGTATACTAGCAAAAATAAGCAGCCAAAACCTATGTCAGACTCCCTTGTCCCTATCATTCATAAGGAACAACTAGAATCTGTTGCTACAGACTTCCTTAGAAGACATTACCCTGAAGCATTAAAAACCCCGATGGCAGTTGAGCCACAGGTGTTGGCAGAAAAAATGGGCCTTACAGTAGAAATGCGAGAGATTACAAAGGATTTCTCTGTTTTTGGACAGATATACTTTCACGACTGTGATGCAGAATTTTATGATGAAGATAGCGATGAAATGGTACAGACCCGTGTGAATGCTCGTACAATAATCGTGGACCCTAAAGCTTACTTCCTTCGTAATCTGGGGTCAGTCAATAATACTATTGTGCATGAGTGTGTTCATTGGGATCAACATAGAAAAGCATTTGAATTGGAGCGGTTATATAACAGCAGTGTCACACGAATAAAGTGTCAGGTAGTCGGGGGTATAAAAGACAATACCAGAGATGCAACTGACTGGATGGAATGGCAGGCGAATGCCCTTGCTCCAAAGATACAAATGCCACTAGCCATGTTTAAAACCCAAGCATTTAAGTTTATAAAGCAATTCCGTACAGAACTTGGAACATCAGAACTTATAGATGTAATGGAGCCAGTTATTGACGCATTAGCAACGTTCTTCAGCGTATCTCGGACAGCGGCTAAAATCCGAATGATTGATGTTGGATATGAGGAAGCAATCGGAACCTTTACTTACATAGATGGTCGCTACGTCAAGCCCCATAGATTTAAGAAGGGTGTGCTTGAAAGAAATCAGACCTTTTCTATAGGCGCAGAGGATGCTGCCATCCAAAGCATAACCAATCCAGAAATGGCCGCTTTAGTTAGGGACGGAAGTTATATATATGTAGATTCCCACTTTGTTTTAAACCATCCAAAATATATAACACAGGATATATTTGGACAGACCGTACTTACTGACTATGCACGAACCCATATGGAAGAGTGCTGCTTGGTTTTCGAGTTATCAGTCAAATCCGGGTGTAAGGAAAGATACTATACTGAATGTTTTCTCAACCGCGATAAGACATCGAATATAGATTTTGATATAAAATATTGTAATGGTTTTGAGCATTCATCTCCAGAAAAGAAGGCTCAAATACTGGCTGAAACATTAGCGGAAGAAATGAGAGTCTATAATGAATTGCCAAATAGTTATACCAGCTCTCTCAAAATAGTACGTGAGTGGAAAAAAGTAACTTATAAAGAATTAGCAGAGAAAATATTGGTCAACGAGCGTACCATAAGACGAATCGTTAATGGTGAGGAACCGGGATCGATTAATTCCATAGTATTAATCTGCCTTGGACTTCATCTACCGCCAAATATTAGCAGTCATATAATTCGCAACTCACCATTTTCATTGAACTTCAATAACAATAGTCATATTTGGTATAACTTTGCATTGACTCATCTATATGCAAAATCGATGGATGAGATTAGAAAGTTTTTACAGGAACATGGCGCAGAGCCATTATAAAATTCAATAATATTTTTGAAAAAGCGGACACAGGATGTCCGTTTTTTAGTTATTAAATAAGTAAGCCATGCATGAATCCTTTTAAGGGTTTGTGAATGGCTTTTTTTATTGTTCTTTTTAGGTGTTTTTGTTGGGAAATGCGTCATTTTGAGCCTGAAATTAACGGGCATGAGGTGTCCGCCAAGGCTGTCCAATTCTCACCTACAATAATGATAGATGAAGGAAAGGTCCTTCGTAGTTAGCAAGAATTAGACCATTCCTCGTCTACAAAAAAATATCAAATGCCTGATTTGCAATAAGGGCAAAGGATACATATTGCAACGTTTCAGTCCGTTTAGGATTGTTATGCGTTGCAATAGAAGTACCTTACCTTGTTGCGCTCATTTTCAGGACAAAGGGTCTGTGTACTTCGAGGCACAGACCTATTTTTGTATCCTTTGCCGCCAATGCAGTCCGGCGGAAAGGATGCAAAATGAAAATTAGAATTCAACACGAAAACAAATCTATCTACCTAGAGGTACCAGACGAGGACTTCACTTTAATGATTGATGCAGATTACGAGGACAGGCTATCTTCTGTTGAGGACAAGGAAACTGTAACACGCCGTTCCCCACAGGAGATTATGGACGAGCGTTTCAACAAACCTGAGTACAATAACTGGCATAAATTTGATAGGCACAGAGGGATGCCAAAGAAACCATTCCGCAAGGATGATGAATCTGAAGATGCTACGGACCATATGGACTATTTCCCTGATAACACCGATGAAGTGACTCGAGAGAAACAAGTAGAGTATGAATACCTCTGTGAAATTATCCGCAAGACCCTCAAGGAAAAACAAGCAGAGTTATTGATTGCTATATTCCTAGATGGTGTTTCTGTAACAGAGTATGCAGAGCGTGAGGGTGTTAGTAAAAGTGCCATTTCACACCGTTTAGATACAGCTAAGAAGAATTTCAAAAAAGTTTTTCCAGAATCCTCAACTTTCCCCTCTTGCCAGGGCTAATAGGTAGAGGGCAACACATAAACGCTCTCGAAAAGAGGTGAAGAACATGAAACACAATTTGAAAATCAGTGTTTCAAAAACTCCACAATCTGGCGGGATTGTTTCCTGTCGTAATGTCACCATAAGGGAGCGTTTCCTTCGTTTCTTACTTGGTGATAAGCAGAAACTGACTATCCTTGTTCCGGGTGACACCGTTCAGGAACTCGCCATCAGTGAGATTAAGGAGGGAGGATTAAACCATGAGCAAAATCAAACTACTTCTTGATGTGGTTTCTGATATGCGTTCTTTGGCGGACAGTATACAAGCGGTTGCTGATGTAATGGCCGGCAATGAACCTGTGGAAACAAAAGAACCGACTACAATCGTAAAAGAATCTGCGCCAAAGAAAAAGGAAATCACTCTGGAGGAAGTCAGAGCAAAACTTGCTGAAAAAAGTCAGGTTGGCCTTACTGCCCAAGTGAGGGAAATCATCCAAAAATACGGTGGCTCTAAATTAAGCGAAGTTGACCCAAAACATTATGCAGATATGTTGAAAGATGCGGAGGTACTAGGGAATGAGTGATCATGCAGTACTTTCCGCATCAGGGTCCCACAGGTGGCTTAATTGCCTACCATCTGCAAGATTGGAACTGGAATTTGAAAATAGCGAATCCAATGCGGCTGCTGAAGGCACTGCCGCCCACGCTCTCTGTGAACATAAACTTAAAAAAGCACTTCACATGAGAAGTAAGCGCCCTGTCTCGGCTTATAACACCGATGAGATGGAAGAACACAGCGATGCCTATGTGGAATTTGTAATGGAGCAGCTTGAACTGGCAAGGCAAAGCTGTACGGACCCGTTAATACTTATTGAACAACGTCTTGATTTTTCCTGCTATGTACCGCAGGGGTTCGGAACTGGTGACTGCATCATTATTGGAGATAAAAAGCTTCATATTATCGATTTTAAGTATGGCATGGGTGTGTTAGTAGATGCAGTGGAAAACCCGCAGATGAAATTATATGCCCTTGGTGCTTTGGAAATCTACGATAGCCTGTATGATATCGAGGAGGTTTCCATGACCATCTTCCAACCCCGCAGGGAAAATGTCAGCACATGGACAATCCCGGTAAAGGAATTAAAAGACTGGGCAGAAAATGAACTGAAGCCAAAGGCGAAAAAGGCCTATGAAGGCGAAGGTGACTATCTTCCAGGTGAATGGTGTACTTTCTGTCGAGCGGCTGTTAAATGCCGTGCAAGAGCAGAAGAAAAGCTGAAATTAGCACAGATGGAATTTAAACTGCCACCCCTGCTTACGGATTCTGAAATTGAGGAAGTTCTCTCTAAATTGTCCGATCTTACAAAATGGGCAAATGAAATCATTGCTTATGCCACGGATGCTGCCGTTAATCACGGGAAAGAATGGCATGGTTTTAAGGTAGTCGAGGGCAGATCAGTTCGGAAATATAAGGACGAAGGGGCTGTGGCTGAAGCGGCCAAGGCAAATGGATATAAGGACATCTACCGTCAGAGTCTCATAACCCTTACAGAAATGCAGAAGCTGATGGGCAAAAAGAAATTTGAGCAAATTCTTGGTGGTCTCATACATAAACCACCGGGCAAGCCAACGCTAGTTCCAAATTCGGACAAGCGGCCAGCTATGAATATATCAAACGTAAAAAATGAATTTAACGAAATAACGGAGGAATTGGAATATGAATAATCAAAACAGAACGAAGGTTATTACAAGTGTCGACACACGTCTTAGCTACTTTCACGGCTGGGAACCCGTATCCATCAATGGCGGAGCGGAAAAATACAGCGTATCCGTATTGATTCCCAAAACAGATAAGGAAACCATCAATGCTATCAATGCAGCAATAGATGCAGCCATTGAAGAGGGCATTGCAAAGTTTGGTGGTAAAAAGCCGAATAAGGCGGCTATTAAACTGCCACTTCGAGATGGTGACGTAGAACGTGATGACGAGGCTTACAAAGGACATTACTTTGTAAATGCCAACAGCAAGACTCCACCCCAAATAGTAGATAAAGCGGTTAGACCTATCCTGGATCGTAACGAGGTTTACAGCGGTTGTTATGCAAGAGTATCCCTAAATTTCTACGCTTTTAACTCTAATGGCAATAAGGGTGTAGCATGTGGTCTTGGCAACATCCAGAAGATAAGAGATGGAGAGCCTTTAGGTGGAAGAACCAATGCAGCTGATGATTTCACAACTATTGATGATGATTTTCTAGCATAAGGAATAAATACAGACGAGGTGGTGGAGGTTGTTCTTCTGCCACCTCGTTTGCATTGGAAAGGGCGGTAATATATGAATTCTATTTCTATTGATATTGAAACATTTAGTAGTGCCAACCTTCAAAAGTCTGGAGTTTACCGTTATGCAGAGAGTGATGATTTTGAAATTCTACTATTTGGTTATTCGGTGGATGGCGGTGAAGTACAGGTGGTTGACCTTGCCAGTGGGGAGGAAATCCCCGATGAAATTATAAACGCACTTATGGATGATTCCGTTACCAAGTGGGCTTTCAATGCAATGTTTGAGCGTGTGTGTCTATCAAAATGGCTTAACCTTACTGAATATCTTAACCCCGCATCCTGGAAATGTTCCATGATATGGTCGGCATATATGGGATTACCTCTTTCTTTGGAGGGAGTCGGTGCAGTTCTAGGTTTGGAGAAACAAAAGCTAACAGAGGGTAAAGACCTCATCAAATATTTCTGTACACCTTGCTCCCCTACAAAATCTAATGGTGGTCGAGTTCGTAATTTACCAGAACACGACATGGATAAATGGGAGCGGTTTAAAGTATATAACATTCGCGATGTGGAATCCGAGATGTCAATGCAACAGAAATTATCCAAGTTTCAAGTACCAGAGAACATCTGGGAGGAATATCATCTCGACCAGGTAATCAATGATCGTGGCATTGCCATTGACATGACTTTCGTAAAACAGGCTGTAGAGATGGATGAACATTCTCGTGAAAAGCTAATGGCTACGATGCAAGATATAACTAATTTGGAGAATCCAAACTCTGTACAACAAATGAAAGACTGGCTTGCCGACAATGGGCTAGAAACAGATACCCTTGGTAAAAAAGCGGTTGCTGAGATGTTAAAGACGGCTCCTGAACCACTAGGCACTGTTTTGGAACTTCGCCAGCAGCTTGCAAAATCATCGGTGAAAAAATACACGGCAATGGAAAATGCGGTATGTAGTGACGGTCGTGCAAGAGGAATGTTTCAGTTTTACGGAGCCAACAGAACCGGCAGATTCTCTGGCAGGCTGATTCAGTTGCAAAATCTCCCCCAAAACCATATGCCCGATTTGGAACAGGCTCGTGCTTTAGTTCGAAGCGGAAACTTTGATGCTCTTACTTTACTCTATGATTCAATCCCAGAGGTACTGTCGGAACTTATCCGTACTGCTTTTATACCGCGAGAAGGTATGAAGTTCATTGTGGCAGATTTTTCAGCGATTGAGGCTCGCGTCATTGCTTGGCTTGCAAGTGAAAAATGGAGAATAGATGTATTCCAAAACGGCGGTGACATCTACTGTGCCAGTGCCTCTCAGATGTTTAATGTACCTGTTGAAAAGCATGGTGTGAACGGTCACCTTCGTCAGAAAGGGAAAATAGCCGAACTTGCCCTCGGTTATGGTGGATCTGTTGGAGCATTAAAATCAATGGGTGCTTTGGAGATGGGAATTGAAGAAGAGGAACTTCAGCCCCTTGTAACGGCTTGGAGACAATCCAATCCCAATATCACAAAACTTTGGTGGGATGTTGACCGTGCAGTAAAAACTTGTGTTAAGCAAAAAACTCCTACAGAGACACACGGCATTAAATTTATCTATCAAAGTGGAATGCTCTTTATTGTCCTCCCCTCTGGTAGACGGCTTGCCTATGTGAAACCTCGTATGGGAGAGAATATGTTTGGCGGTGAGTCGGTTACTTACGAAGGGGTCGGTGGGACGAAGAAATGGGAAAGAATCGATAGCTATGGACCCAAATTTGTAGAGAATATTGTTCAGGCAATCAGTCGTGACATTTTGTGTCATGCCATGCAGACATTAAAGAATTGTTCTATTGTGGCTCATGTACACGATGAAATTATCATCGAGGCAGATATGGGAATGTCACTTTCCGCTATCTGTGAACAGATGGCTAGGACACCAACATGGGCAAATGGTCTGTTACTTAGCGCTGATGGCTATGAGTGTCAGTTTTATCAAAAAGATTAAAATAAATTTTTTCAAAATCCTCAACAATCATTACCTCCTGTGGCTATTAGGTAGAGGGGTTTCCTCTCTGACTATATTGCAGGAGGTAATTCGTATGGACGAATTAGTAAAAATTAATTATGAAAATCAACGACCAACCGTACTCGGTCGTGATTTACATGAAGCCTTGGAAGTAAAGACCGCTTATAAAGACTGGTTTCCAAGAATGTGTGAGTACGGATTTGAGGAAGGATCAGACTTTAGCTCATTTTTGAGCGAAAGTACTGGAGGCAGACCAAGCATTGACCATCAGTTAACAATTGACATGGCAAAAGAGCTGTGCATGATACAGCGTACTCCAAAAGGGAAAGAGTGCCGTCAATACTTTCTTGAAATAGAAAGAAGATGGAATTCCCCAGAAGCGATCATGGCAAGGGCACTTCAGATTGCCAATCAACAGCTAACTCAAGTAAGGAAACAAAATAAAATGCTTGAAGGTACGATTGCTGTTCAGAATCAGCAAATTGCAGAAATGAAACCGAAAGTGTCTTATTACGATGTGGTTTTAAATTGCAAAGACCTCATTTCCACATCAGCAATCGCCAAAGATTACGGTAAGTCAGCTATTTGGATGAACCGCTATCTTAATAAAAAGGGCATCCAATTTAAACAAGGCGGCATTTGGCTTTTATATCAGAAGTATGCGGAAAAAGGTTACACCAGCACTAAGACTCATAGCTACCTTGGCAGTAATGGGCAACAGCATACAAAGGTCCATACATATTGGACACAAAAAGGCAGACTCTTCATTTACGAACTGATGAAGGCAGACGGTATTTTGCCACAGATAGAAATGGAGGGTGTGTAATGGGAATCAACAAATTTAACCATGAAGGATACCATGACCCAACTCCCCATGAAGCACTGACCAACATAATGAGAAAGGAAAAGGCAGAGAAAAAATCTGCCTTTAAGCCGCTTGTATATATCTGTTCTCCCTATTCCGGTGATGTAGAAGGAAACATTAAAAAGGCTCGCAGTTTTTGCAGGTTTGCTCTAGACCAAAACTGTATCCCAATTGCTCCCCATCTTATGTTTCCTCAGTTTATGGATGATGAAAATCCCGAAGAACGGGAGCTTGCCATATTTATGGACATCGTGCTTATGGGCAAATGCTCCGAGGTGTGGGTGCTGGGCAATACCATCTCAAGCGGTATGGCGAGGGAAATTGAAGTAGCCAAGAAACGCAGACAAACGGTCAGGTATTTTAGTCCGGAGCATGAGGAGGTTGAAAGCTTATGAAAATTGCAGTGGGCAATAGCCGGATGGATAGGAAATGGAAAAACAAAGATATCTCCTGGGTGGATTTTTGCTCCCGTGTAAAGACGACGCAACGTACTACAGAAACGGTAGAAGAATATCGGAAACTTAAAAAAGGTCAACAAGATGATATCAAAGACGTGGGTGGCTTTGTCGGAGGACATTTAAAAGAAGGAAGGCGAAAGAAGGGCAATGTTCTATGTCGCTCTTTGCTTACCCTTGATATGGATTACGGTAGACCGGATATTTGGGAGCAAATCAGTATGCTTTTCGACTACAAATGCTGTGTTTACTCCACTCATAAACATACACCAGAAAATCCGAGACTCAGACTTATCGTTCCCCTTGCTCGTGAGATCAGTGAAGAAGAATATGCAGCCGTTGGACGTATGGTGGCAAAAGAAATCGGTATTGACCTTTTCGATGATACGACATATGAAGCTCATCGCCTTATGTATTGGCCATCTACTTCCTCTAATGGTGAATTTGTCTACGAAGAGCAGGATGGAGCATTACTTGACCCGGATGTTTATCTTTCAAAATATGAAAACTGGCGAGATACATCAACTTGGCCCGTATCAAGCAGGCAGTCTGAAGTTATTAATCGCAGTCTTAAAGAACAAGCAGATCCTCTTTTAAAGGAAGGTGTGGTAGGAACTTTCTGTCGCGCCTATTCCGTTCGTGAAGCAATTGATAAATTTTTAGGTGCAGTTTATGCCCCATCTGCTATGGAAGGGCGTTATGACTATATTCCAGCTGACAGTAGTGCGGGTGTGATTATTTATGATGATAAATTTGCATACAGCCACCATGCTACTGATCCAGCAAGCGGCCTGCTTCTTAATGCTTTTGATCTCGTTCGTATTCATAAATTTGGCTCTTTAGATGATAGAGCTTCCACTACTACGGCTCCTGGCAGGATGCCGTCTTTTGTGGCAATGTGCGAGTTTGCTATAAAAGACGAAGCGGTAAAAGCCGAGTTCGCAAAGGAAAGACAGGCTCAGGCTGAAGAGGAGTTTAGTGATGAGGATTGGCAGACAGGTTTGGAACTAGATAAGCAAGGTCGGATAAAAGACACACTGGATAACATTGTCTTGATTATTCGGCATGATGAGGAATTACAGCATATCGCTTTCAATTGCCACCGTGACGGTATTGATGCCAAAGGTGGTCTGCCTTGGGAACAGATCAAGATGGGTTGGAATGATTCGGATAACGCACTTCTTAAGGTGTACTTAAGCAGCAAATACGGAGTCTATTCCCCTACAAAGACCAAAGATGCTGTGTTAGCTGTAGCGTCAGAACGAGCCTACCATCCTGTTAAGGAGTATCTCGACTCACTGCCAAAATGGGATGGTATTAGTCGAGTGGAAAATCTGCTCATTGATTATTTCGGTGCAACAGATAATTCCTACACAAAAGCGGTGATTCGCAAAACGATGGTTGCAGCGGTAGCACGCATTTATAGACCCGGTACAAAGTTTGATAGTGTTCTAATCTTAAACGGGCCTCAAGGTATTGGTAAGTCAACCTTCTTTGCCAAACTTGCTGGAGACTGGTTTTCAGACAGTTTAACTCTCACGGACATGAAAGATAAATCTGGGGCTGAAAAACTTCAGGGATATTGGTTGTTGGAACTCGGTGAGCTTGCTGGGATGCGTAAGACGGATGTGGAGATTGTGAAGTCCTTTATTTCTAGGGCGGATGATAAGTACCGTGCCAGTTATGGGGTCAACGTGGAAAGCCATCCCCGTCAATGCGTGATTGTAGGTTCTACCAATGCGGAAAGCGGTTTTCTTCGTGATATTACGGGCAACCGCAGATTTTGGCCAGTCCGCATTAGTGGTAACAGTAGAAAGAAAGCTTGGCAGATGACCAAAGAGGAAGTACAGCAGATTTGGGCAGAGGCACTAGTATTATATGAGAAGGGCGAAAAACTCTACCTTGAAGGTGATGATGTAACCATGGCAACCAGTGAACAGGCAGATGCGATGGAAACAGATGAACGAGAAGGACTGGTTCGTACTTACTTGGATACGCTCTTGCCGGATGATTGGGACACGATGTCTTTGTACGAGCGTAGAAATTTCCTCGGCGGTAGCGAATTTGGTGGCGGCACCCGTGTTGGAACAGTAAAAAGGACTCTTGTCTGCAATATGGAGATTTGGTGTGAGTGTTTCGGTAAAGAGGCATCAATGCTAAAGCCTTCAGATTCCTATGCCATCGGTGCCATTATGAGAAAGATCAGTGAGTGGAACAAGTACACTGGGAACAAGAATGGTGTTGTGACGTTTCCTGTCTACGGAAAGCAACGAGCTTATTCCCGAGTCGAGGAACAAAACTAAGTTGTACCTTACCTTGTTCCCATACTGGTTCTTTCCCTAAAGCTAGTAACGATAAGGAAAATCAACGGTTCGGAACAAGTGGAACAAGAAGTATCCTATTTATTTATAAATAGTAAAAAGAAGTAATAGTAGCCTGTGCATACACGCATACGCGCGCGTATAGGAAAAATGGGTCAAAGTTGTTTTCTTGTTCCGAGCTTTTTATATGGGAGGTAGGTATTTATGCTTGAAAAATATATCGAAAAGAAACTGGTGGCTGAGGTAAAAAAGATGGGAGGCATTGCGGCGAAGTTTGTTAGCCCAGGTTTAGATGGGATGCCAGACCGCATAGTGCTTTTACCATATGGGAAGATGGCTTTTGTGGAATTAAAGGCTCCGGGAAAGAAACCTCGCCTGTTACAGATTAGAAGAATAAAGCAATTACAGAAGTTAGGCTTTGCCTGCTATGTCATTGATGATGTTAAGCAGATTGGAGGGATACTGGGTGAAATACAATCCTCATAAATATCAGACCTATGCAACGAACTTCATTCTAGAGCATCCCATTGCTGCGGTGTTTTTAGAAATGGGTCTTGGCAAAAGCGTCATTACTCTAACGGCTATATTTGACCTATGTCTTGATCGTTTTGAAGTTGGAAAGGTTCTGGTTATTGCTCCACTTCGAGTAGCTAGGGATACTTGGCCAGCTGAGATAAATAAGTGGGAGCATTTAAAAGGACTCAAGTTTTCGGTAGCAATCGGTACAGAGCAGGAGCGATTGGCGGCTCTAAGGAAGCCTGCAAGTGTCTATCTTATAAACAGAGAAAATGTTGACTGGTTGGTAAACAAAAGCGGTATTCCTTTTAATTTCGATATGGTGGTCATTGATGAACTATCATCTTTTAAGTCCTATGGCGCAAAAAGGTTTAAAAGTTTACTAAAAGTAAGACCGAGGGCAAAACGGATTGTGGGTCTTACGGGTACACCCTCCAGTAATGGATTAATGGATTTGTGGGCAGAGTTTCGTATTCTCGACATGGGTAAAAGACTCGGCAGGTACATAACACACTACCGCAATTCCTACTTTACACCGGATAAACGAAATCAGCAGATTGTGTTTTCATATAAGCCATTGCCAGGTGCTGAAGATGCCATATATCGGCTCATTTCAGATATTACCATTTCCATGAAGTCGGTAGATTTTCTCAAAATGCCAGAATGCGTGATCAATGAAGTACCTGTCTATCTATATGAAAAAGAACAATCAGTATATGATCACTTTCGTGAAGAGATGGTCCTTGAATTTGGCGATGAAGAAATAGATGCCATGAATGCAGCTGTCCTTTCAGGCAAACTTCTACAAATGGCAAACGGTGCTATCTATGATGATGATAAAAACCCCCATATTATCCACGACCGCAAGCTAGATGCTCTTGAGGATTTAATTGAAGGTGCTAACGGCAAACCTGTGCTTATTGCCTATTGGTATAATCACGATTTAGAGCGTATTAAGGCAAAATTCAATGTCAGAGAAATTAAAACTTCCAAGGATATTAAGGATTGGAACAACGGTGATATTTCTGTGGCAGTTATCCATCCTGCATCAGCGGGGCACGGTCTCAACTTACAAAGTGGAGGTTCAACGCTTATCTGGTTTGGACTTACTTGGAGTCTGGAACTCTATCAACAAACAAATGCGAGACTTTGGAGACAAGGACAAAAAGAGACAGTAGTAATCCATCACATCATTACTAAAGGCACAATCGATGAAGATGTGATGGGAGCCTTGAAACGAAAGGAAAAGACACAATCCGATCTTATTAATGCGGTCAAAGCAAATCTTGGGAAAGCGAGGGATGCCGTATGATGGATGCATTTGAAAAACTGGCAAATGCCATTATTCTTCAGGCAGTTAAGGATTATCGTTTTGCACTGAAAAGACTAGCAAAACACCCTCGCAATGATTCTGCTTTATATACGAAACGTGAGGTGGAGTGCTTCTTTCATTCTGAATTGTTCAATGTCCTTACCTCTCTAAACCCTGACATGTTAATCCAACAGCTACAAGAGGAGGTGGTGCGATGATGACAGCTAAGGAATTCTTAAAACAGGCCTATCGTCTGAATGAATTGATTAATTCCGACCTTGAAGAGTTACAAAACTTAAGGGAACTATCAAGAAGTGTTTCATCCCCCGTTCTTGAGGAAAAAGTCAGTCGAACCAAGTGTACTGACCCACCCTTTGAAAAGTATGTGATTAGAATAGTAGATTTGGAGCAACAGATACAACAAGAGGTTGAACGGTTAGTAAAGCTTAAATCAGATATCCGTGAAGCAATTAACCAGATGGAAAACGTAGATGAGAAGCTGATTCTTCGCTACCGATACATTAACTTTCTTAACTGGGAAGAAATCTGTGTTAACCTTAATGTTTCTATGAGAACCGTGCATAGACTCCATTCATCCGCTTTGCAACATTTAAAGGTTCCAAAATAAAAAGGAGTAACCGGAAAATAGTGCAGGAAGAGGGTTAAAAGGCCCTCTTCACCATTACCTTAGTCATTGTATGAAAATTACAGTGATTTAAATAATTAGTTTCTCCTTTTTAATGATTATTAAATTAAAATGAGCTGTCAAAACAACAACTCATTGCTTACCCACTTTGAATACCGACCTAATGCATGATCTCAGTATAAACTTTTACAGTTTTCTGGTAGTTTGAAAGGATTTTCTTTATTGATACGCTCATAAAACATAATTCCATTTAGGTGATCTATTTCATGTTGAATAACAATAGAGGAATAGCCATTGAGTTTTAATATTATTTCTTCTCCTTCTAAATTAAACCCTTTCACTTTAATTCTCTCATATCTTGGTACGAACCCATTTATATCTCGATCAACAGATAGGCACCCTTCACTTGGTGGTAAGTAAATCATAGAAACGGAATGGCTAATAATTTTTGGATTAATAAGGGTATATTCATGTTCTTTCCCCATCTCGTCAGTGAAATACGCTACAAACATTCGCTTATTCAAGCCAATCTGATTCGCGGATAATCCAACTCCTCCACGTAATTTATATTTTTTGGATAGAATGGGGTCTTGACTATTTTTTAAGAAATTCATCATACTAGTTAATGTTTCCTTATCTTCCTCAGGGGGAGGTACCATCACTTCCAGTGTTGGTCGATGTAAGATATCATTACCTTCCCTTACAATATCTTTCATTGTTATTATATAATTTGAATGAAATTTATTCATAAATAAACAATTCATCTACCTTTACTTTTAACGTTTTTGATAATTTGAAAGCCAGTTCCAGTGTGGGATCATATTTATCATTCTCTATACAATTTATTGTTTGTCTAACAACTCCACACTTCTTAGCAAGTTGCTCTTGTGTTATCCCCAATTTGTTCCGTATTGCTTTAATTTTATTTTTCAACAGTATCACCTATGTCAAAGATATTGGACATTGTTATTATAACAATTACAATAAACATGTCAATAACTTTGGATATTTTTGAAAATATCTATTGGTGGTTTTTGTACGCAGTAATCTGAATGCTCGCAAAAGGTTGGCACACTTTGGCACAGTTTGGCATACGATGACACTGTTTGTCTGTAGTGAAAGTTATATAATGGTAGTATGGAATATTAATAAACAGAAGCCTTCACGGGAGAACCACTCCTGCGAGGGCTTTTTCTATGGGCAAAAGGAGGTGCAGTATGCCAAAAAAACCTAAGCGTCCATGCTCTTATCCTGGTTGTCCAGAGCTGACTGACAGACGTTTTTGTGAAGAACATGCTAAAAAGGAAGCCGCACGGTATGAAAAGTACGACCGTGACCCAGCAACCCGTAAGCGTTATGGTCGTGCTTGGAAAAGGATACGTGACCGCTACATTGCAGCTCATCCTCTTTGTGAGGAATGTAAACGACAAGGAAAGCTGACCCCAGCAAATGAAGTCCATCACATTCTTCCTCTTGCAAGAGGAGGGACTCACGATAGAAGTAATCTGATGGCTCTTTGTACTCCTTGCCACTCTGCTATCACAGCAAGAGATGGAGACCGTTGGGGAACCCGGTAGGGGGAGTCAAATCTCCACAGCTTTTCATTTGTGTAACGGGCGTGGGGCAACGCGTGAAAATTCGCGGTTTCAAACAGGGTAATAGACCCATCGACGAAAAGAGGTGAGTGAATGGCCAAAGATGGAACAAATCGTGGCGGTGCCCGTATAGGCTCTGGTCAAAAAAAGAAACCGCTTGCTGATAAAATTGCACAGGGAAATCCAGGTAAGAGAAAGCTAGAAATCATTGACTTCCAAAATACCGCTGATTTAAAGGGGCAGGAAATGCCAAAGCCAAGGGCCATGCTCTCAGCGGTGCAAAAGGACGGGAAAACCCTAGTAGCCAGCGAGATTTATGAAATTACTTGGAAATGGCTTGAGGAGCGAGGCTGTGCCCATTTGGTGCTCCCGCAGCTTCTAGAACGATATGCCATGAGTGCGGCCAGATGGATACAGTGTGAGGAGGCGGTAACTGAGTTTGGCTTTCTTGCCAAGCATCCAACTACCGGCAATGCTATTCAAAGTCCATATGTAGCTATGAGTCAGAACTTTATGAGTCAGACAAACAGATTGTGGATGGAGATTTATCAAATCGTTAAAGAGAATTGTGCTACAGAGTATTCTGGTTTAAACCCACAGGACGATGTGATGGAGCGACTGCTATCTGCCCGCAGAGGAAAATAAAGATGAGGAGATATGTAATGAGTAAAAGATATTTAACAGCTGAAAGTGTATGTGCTGGACATCCTGATAAACTATGCGACATCATAGCAGATAGCATTTTGGAAGCTTGCTTACGTAAAGATAGGGCATCAAGGGTGGCTTGCGAGGTTATGGCGACTAAAGGAAAAATTATCGTGGCGGGCGAGATCTCCTGCAGCGAGAAAGTGAACATTAGAGACATTGTAAATACTGTACTGAAAGATGTGGGATACAACCCTTTAAAATTTTTGATTTATGTATATGTACATAATCAAAGTGTAGATATTGCGGCTGGTGTGAATACCGCGCTAGAAGCACGAAATGGAATAAATGAACAGTACGGTTCCATAGGTGCCGGAGACCAGGGAACAATGTATGGCTATGCTACAAAGGAAACAAGGGAAATGCTTCCCCTACCCCTTGTACTTTCTCACAGAATCGTAAAGAGACTGGATGATTGTCGTAAAGGAAAGCTGATAAAAGGGATTCTTCCCGATGGTAAAGCACAAGTAACGGTAGAATATGAAGCTGACACTCCAGTGAGAATAAAGACGATTGTGATATCGGTACAGCACGATAAAAATAAAACACAGGAAGAACTTAAGGCAGATATCCTTAACAATGTCTTATGGCAGTGCTTTGAAGACTTCCCTTTTGATGATGAAACAGAAATTCTCATCAATCCATCAGGTCAGTTCGTACTTGGTGGTCCCGCTGCCGATACGGGTTTGACCGGAAGAAAAATCATGGTCGACACCTATGGAGGGCTTGCATCTCATGGAGGTGGTGCTTTTTGTGGTAAAGACCCAACCAAAGTTGACCGAAGCGGTGCTTACATGGCTCGGTATATTGCCAAGCATATTGTTTGGTGTGGTTATGCAAAGAAGTGTGAAGTGAGTATTTCCTATGCCATTGGTAAGGCAAACCCAGTAGCCTTTACTATAAATTCCCTGGGTACTGGCACTATTTCTGATGAAATATTAACTCTTGCTGCCCAGGAAACTTTCAACTTAAGACCTGCGGCCATCATTGAAAAACTGCGTCTTAGAAATGTGATTTACTCTGACACCGCGGCTTATGGTCACTTTAACAGTTGTCTGTTCCCGTGGGAGGATGTAAATAAATACAGTGAATTTAGAAAGGCGGTGGAAAAGTATGTTGATAGAGAAGATTAAAACGAAACAACTCATCCCCGCTGAATATAACCCAAGGAAAGATTTAAAACCGGGTGATTCGGAATATGAGAAACTTAAACGCTCCCTTGAGGAGTTTGGTTATGTAGAACCCGTTATATGGAATAAGACTACAGGCAGAGTTATCGGAGGTCATCAGCGTTTAAAAGTCCTGCTTAGTATGGGTATAGATGAGATAGAATGCGTAGTAGTTGAAATGGATGAGCAAAAGGAGAAGGCGCTGAACATTGCACTAAATAAAATTAGTGGTGATTGGGATAAAGACAAATTAGCACTTCTCATCACGGACCTAAATGCTTCAGACTTTGATGTGTCTTTGACAGGTTTTGACCCGGGAGAGTTGGACGATCTTTTCAAGGATTCCCTTAAGGATAATATAAAAGAAGATGATTTTGATGTAGACAGTGAGCTGAAAAAGCCCGCTGTTTCGCATTTAGGGGATGTTTGGCTACTTGGACAGCATCGATTAGTCTGTGGAGACAGTACAAAGAAAGACACCTTTGATGTCTTGATGGATGGGAAAGCTGCCAATCTGGTAGTTACGGACCCTCCATATAACGTCAACTATGAAGGCACTGCTGGAAAAATCAAAAATGACAATATGGCTAATGAAGCGTTCTATGATTTTCTGCTTGCGGCATTTCAAAACACCGAAGCAGCGATGGCAAAGGACGCTTCTATTTATGTATTCCATGCTGATACGGAAGGACTCAATTTCAGAAGAGCATTCTCCGATGCGGGATTTTATCTATCCGGTACTTGTATATGGAAAAAGCAGTCCCTTGTTCTTGGACGCTCCCCATACCAGTGGCAACATGAACCGGTTCTTTTCGGTTGGAAAAAGAAAGGCAAGCATCTTTGGTATTCAGACCGTAAGCAGACCACTATCTGGGAGTTTGAGAAACCAAAGAAGAACGGCGACCATCCAACCATGAAACCAGTGGCACTTGTGGCATATCCCATTATGAACTCAAGCCTTAGTAACTGCATTGTGCTTGATCCCTTCGGTGGTTCAGGAAGCACACTGATTGCCTGTGAGCAGACCGATAGAATTTGTTACACCATTGAACTTGATGAAAAGTACTGCGATGTCATTGTAAAAAGGTATATTGAGCAAGTGGGAAATTCTGATGGTGTATTTCTATTAAGAGATGGTTCGAAATTCAGATATTGTGACCTGCCAGAGGTGAATGAGGATGAGTAAATTAACACTTGGTTCCCTCTTTGATGGTAGTGGTGGCTTTCCTCTGGGTGGTTTGCTTTGTGGCATCGAACCTTTATGGGCATCTGAAATTGAGCCGTTTCCTATAAGGGTTACGACTAAACGTATCCCTCAGATGAAGCATTATGGAGATATAAACAAATTAAATGGTGCGGAGCTTCCGCCTGTAGATATCATAACCTTTGGTTCTCCATGCACGGATATGAGTGTGGCGGGTAAAAGAGCCGGTCTGGACGGAGAGCAATCCGTCCTTTTTTATGAAGCAATCCGAATTATTAAAGAAATGAGGTGTAAGACCAATGGACAATATCCAAGGTACGCAGTCTGGGAAAATGTCCCCGGCGCATTCTCGTCAAATAAAGGAGAGGACTTCAGGGCAGTCCTCGAAACGGTTATCGGTGTCAAAGAACCGAACACCTCGGTGCCTTTTCCTGAAAAAAGACGATGGCCTTACGCAGACATCTATATGGGAGACGGATGGAGTGTGGCTTACCGAACTATCGATGCGCAATATTTCGGAGTCCCCCAACGTCGTCGTAGAATCTACCTTGTCGCAGATTTTGCAGACAGATGTGCCGGAGAAATACTATTTGAGTCCGAAGGCATGCCAAGGAATTTTACGTCGGGCGGCAGCCCGTGGCAAAGAACTGCCGACAATGCTAAAAAATGCACTGGAAAAACAGGCGATAGCATAACTTGCCTAAATGACCAAGGCGGAAGAGTGATGTCTGTTTCGAAGGATATTACTGCAACACTTCGAGCAGAGGAACATGGACACCAGCCTTGCGTAATGCAGTCAAGCGGATTTTGTACTGAACACAGTGCCAAGAGCAGAAGTGTAGGATATGAGGAAGAACGCTCCCCTACACTTAGAGCAGGCGTTGTCCCGGGTACAGTCATGTCCTTTGAACCTGGTGCGGCTTCTCGCATTGGGGGACATACTGACGAAAACTTAAGTGGATCACTTCGTGCAAACATGGGAGATAATCAAACAGCTGTTGTAATAGAAAACCATCCAACCGATAGCCGTGTGAAACTCTCGGAGGATAATAAAGTACAGACGCTAACCTCTCGGATGGGAACTGGTGGCGGGAATGTACCCCTTATTATGAACACTCCTAAAACGTTAAAAATCCGCTCTGGCTGTGAAGGCGGTGGTAAGGGTGCATTGATACAAGATGATAAGTCTGCAACTCTTGGATGCAATAATGATCAAACCGTTTTTGTGCCTACCGCATATGGCATATGTTCTGATAAAAGCAATTCCATGCAGTCAAGCAATCCACATAGCGGTATATATGAAGCGGATACTTCTCGAACTATTGATGCCAATGGAGGAAATCCGGGGTGTAATCAAGGTGGTATTGCAGTAGTTGCTCTGCAAGGCTCGATGATTGGTAGAGAGGATAAAAACGGTCCCCAAGGAAGCGGTATAGATGAAGATGTTTCTTTTACGCTTAATACCGCCGATCGTCATGCTGTTGCCTATGCCATGACTACCGGAGCCTATGCACAGGTTGAAGAAGATAAAGCACCAACGTTATTGTCGAGAGATTATAAGGATGCTCCTGTTGTGACTCAGCCTTCTTACGGTATTGATCGGGCGGCTTTTAATCAAGGAAAGAACGCTCTATATAAACCGACTATAGATGAAGAACAGCAACCTACGCTCACAGCTAAAGGTCCTGGAGCAGTGGCGCACCCAGATTCGTTTTATCCTCAGATGAAAGCTGAAAGTCAATGCTACAGACAGGATGGTACATCAAATACGATTATCAATGGTACCAATCCAGGCTATCAAAATGGATTGGTTGAGCCGGACTATATTGTTCGAAGGCTTACGCCAACGGAATGTGCAAGATTGCAAGGTTTTCCCGATGATTGGTGCGATGATCTTGGTACGGAAAATCCTAAAGAAGATGAAATTTCATTCTGGACGCAGGTTTGGGAAACTCACCGCAAAATTATAGGTAAAAGCAAAAGGCCAAAAACAAGAAATAAGATTATAAAATGGCTTAACAATCCTCATTCCGATGCAGCTGAATATAAAATGTGGGGTAATGGCGTAGCACTTCCATGCGTTTGTTTTGTGCTGACTGGCATTGTGTTATCTACACAAAATACCGCCGATTAATGGAACCGTATTTTCAAACCGTATTTTCTACAGAAAGATGCTCTAAATGACTTGATATTAACAGCTTTTAGAGTGATATATGTACGTACCGAAAATAGAAAGGCGGTATGAAAATGAAGATTAACTATAATGTTACGGGACCAAAAAGAAAAGCACTGGTTAACGCAATCAGCCAACAACTAAACGCCCCTGTAAAATATCTCGGAGCACCTACATTTGCATATGAGGTGGCAGACTACAATGTTAACAAAAACGGAGTTCTAAGCGGACCAGATAAAAAGGAACTGGTCGATGATCTATTGGGACTTCACGACTTCAAAGCAATTTCAGAAGAATTTGACGCACCACCTCCGAAAGCAGAAGCAAATGAAACGGAAGAATCTATCAATCTGATAATTCAAATGCCACGGGCAGATTTTACCGACACGGCAATCGAGAACCTAAAAGGATTGGTAGAGAGCAAAGCAACTCTAATAAAGAAAGCAATTGATACGGATTCCATTCCCATCATTGTATATGAGGAATTTGTAGCATTCCCTTGGTTTCAAGGTGAGTGCTCCTCAGAGGAGGTTAAGGCATACACCCATTTTGTCACGGCACTTTGCGAAATGGCGAAAAAACAGACCCGT
This sequence comes from Clostridium cibarium, assembly GCF_014836335.1. Classification (GTDB taxonomy): domain Bacteria; phylum Bacillota; class Clostridia; order Clostridiales; family Clostridiaceae; genus Clostridium; species Clostridium cibarium. The sequence goes on along the minus strand of NZ_JACSRA010000008.1, from coordinate 90,733 downwards.
GTCAACTCCACCGAGAAATCAGTAGAGAATGAAAAATATGCTTTCCGTTGCTTCCTGCTAAGGCTTGGTTTTATCGGACCAGAATATAAGATGGAACGAAAGATTCTCCTTTCCAAGCTTTCAGGTAGCTCCGCTTTCAAAAGCGGAACGGCCAAGCAGGAGGTGAGTGAACAATGAATATCATTCACCCAGAAATGCTAAAGCAACTTAGAAGCTATTACACTCCAGGAACACGTGTGATGCTACTTAAAATGAACGACCCTTATACTAAACTTCAGCCTGGATCTAAAGGTACGGTTACTAGTGTTGATGACATAGGAACGATTCATGTCAGTTGGGATTCGGGTGGTTCCCTTGGAGTAGCCTTTGGTGAGGATTTATGCAAGAGAATCGAAGAGTAAACATGAATCGGAGGAGGTAATAAATGAATGAGATAATCAAAGAACAAATCCTTTCCATCCGAGAAAGTGGAGTCACAAATATGTTTGATGCAAACCGAGTCCAGTATGAAGCAAATGAACGAGGGTTTTATGAATTGGTAGTCTATTTAATAGACCATAAAACGGAATATGCTCATTTCATACTGACGGGGGAAGTGGATGAAAAGAAGTAAATAAAATTTAACTAGGATAAGGAGAAGGGCTTCATCTATAGGATTGAGGCTCTTTTCTTTTGTCCTTTTTCATAAAAGGGGCGGTGTTTATGCGGAAACTGAAGAAATATAAGCCGACCGCCTTTATAGCTGATGGGTCATATTACGATAAGGATGCTGCTGATTACGCTGTAGCTTTTATCGAAGCACTCTCCCATACGAAAGGTTTATGGGCAGGTAAGCCTTTTGAACTTATCGATTGGCAGGAGCAAATAATCCGTGATTTATTTGGAATTTTAAAGCCAGATGGATATCGGCAGTTTAATACTGCTTATGTAGAGATACCTAAAAAGATGGGAAAAAGCGAGCTTGCCGCAGCAATTGCACTTCTCCTCACTTGCGGTGATGGTGAAGAACGGGCGGAGGTGTATGGTTGTGCCGCCGATCGCCAGCAGGCATCAATTGTATTTGAAGTAGCAGCCGATATGGTGCGGATGTGTCCGGCACTGAATAAACGAGTAAAGTTGCTGGCTTCAACTAAGCGATTGGTGTACCTGCCGACCAACAGCTTCTATCAGGTATTGTCGGCTGAAGCCTACTCCAAACACGGCTTCAATATACATGGTGTTGTTTTCGATGAACTTCATACTCAGCCAAACCGGAAACTATTTGATGTTATGACGAAGGGATCTGGGGATGCAAGGACCCAACCGCTGTATTTTCTTATCACCACAGCGGGAACGGATACTCAAAGTATCTGCTACGAAACACACCAAAAAGCGGTTGATATTATTGAGGGCAGAAAATACGATCCTACCTTTTACCCCGTAATCTATGGTGCTAAAGAAGAGGATGATTGGACAGATCCAAAAGTGTGGAAGAAAGCAAATCCAAGCTTAGGAATTACGGTGGGAATTGACAAGGTAAGGGCAGCTTGTGAAAGTGCAAAGCAAAACCCTGCTGAAGAGAACAGCTTCAGGCAGTTAAGATTGAATCAGTGGGTTAAACAGTCTGTCCGTTGGATGCCAATGGCAAAGTGGGATGCCTGTGCATTTCCAGTTATACCAGAAAGTCTTGAAGGGCGGGTATGTTATGGGGGTCTTGACCTATCTTCTACAACAGACATTACAGCCTTTGTGTTGGTGTTCCCACCAGAGGATGAAACAGATAAATACATTGTTCTTCCGTATTTTTGGATGCCAGAGGACAACATTGACCTCCGAGTCCGAAGAGACCATGTGCAATACGATCTTTGGGAGAAGCAAGGGTATATTCTAACCACAGAAGGCAATGTAGTGCATTACGGCTACATTGAGCGGTTTATTGAAGAACTGGGCGAAAAGTATAACATTCGAGAAATTGCGTTTGACCGTTGGGGAGCTGTTCAAATGGTTCAGAACCTTGAAGGATTAGGCTTTACTGTCGTTCCTTTCGGTCAAGGCTTTAAAGATATGTCACCATCAACCAAAGAACTGATGAAATTGACATTAGAAGAAAGAATAGCACACGGTGGGCATCCAGTGCTTCGGTGGATGATGGACAACATCTTTATAAAAACTGATCCGGCAGGTAACGTGAAACCGGATAAGGAAAAAAGTACAGAAAAGATAGATGGTGCGGTAGCGACCATCATGGCACTTGATCGTGCTATCCGTTGTGGCTCAGGTAATAGTGGGGATTCGGTGTATGACGAGAGAGGTTTGATTGTCTTTTAAACCTTAATGGTTAACAACAATGTTTATATTCGGAGGTGACGCCTATGAATCTAATAAAAGGACTGTTTCGGTCAAGGGACAAACCGCAAAACCGTGTGGGTAGTGCATTTTCCTTCCTGTTTGGTGGTACGTCATCTGGCAAAACAGTGAACGAGCGTACTGCAATGCAAGCAACAGCAGTGTATGCCTGCGTAAGGATACTAGCTGAAGCGATTGCAGGATTGCCACTCCATGTATTTAGATATCGTTCTGATGGAGGTAAAGAAAAGATTCCTTTTCACCCGCTGTATTACCTTCTTCATGATGAACCAAATCCAGAGATGACTTCATTTGTGTTTCGAGAAACACTGATGAGTCAGCTTTTGCTTTGGGGAAATGCCTATGCACAGGTGGTCAGAAACGGTCGTGGGCAGGCAGTGGCGCTTTATCCCCTACTCCCCAACAAGATGGAGGTTAGTCGAGCAACAAATGGTGAGCTGGTCTATACCTATTACCGTGATACGGATGAAAGTGGCCTAAACCCAAAAGGCGGCTATGTCACACTCCGTAAAGATGAAGTTCTTCACATTCCTGGCTTAGGTTTTGATGGACTCATTGGTTATAGCCCTATCGCTATGGCGAAAAATGCAATCGGTATGTCACTTGCTACTGAAGAGTACGGTGCGGCATTCTTTGCCAATGGTGCTAATCCCGGAGGTGTGCTGGAACACCCAGGAGTAATCAAAGATATACAGAGGGTCAAGGATAGTTGGAATAGCGCCTACCAAGGCACAGGCAACGCTCACAAAATTGCTGTGTTGGAAGAAGGCATGAAGTTTCAAGCCATTGGTATCCCGCCGGAACAAGCGCAATTTCTTGAAACACGGAAATTCCAAATTAATGAGATTGCGAGGATTTTCCGAGTACCGCCCCATATGGTGGGTGATCTTGAGAAGTCTAGTTTCTCCAATATTGAGCAGCAATCGTTGGAGTTTGTAAAATACACCCTTGATCCGTGGGTGGTGCGATGGGAACAAAGTCTCCAGCAATCGCTTATTTTGCCTTCTGAGAAAACTTCACTGTTTATCAAGTTCAATTTGGACGGTCTGCTTCGTGGTGATTACCAAAGTCGTATGAATGGCTACGCTACAGGTCGTCAAAATGGCTGGATGTCAGCCAACGATATCCGTGAACTGGAGGACATGAACAGAATACCAGCTGAGGAAGGTGGCGATTTATATCTGGTTAACGGAAATATGACAAAACTGGCTGACGCAGGTGCGTTTGCCAAAACCGAAGGAGGTCAGTAAATGAGGAAGTTTTGGAACTGGGTGCGAGATTCTGATGAAGAACGTACCCTCTATTTAAATGGAGTGATATCCGAAGAAACGTGGTGGGGGGATGAGGTTACACCTAAGATTTTTAAAGATGAATTGCTGGCAGGCACCGGCGATATTACGGTGTGGATTAATTCCCCTGGCGGTGATGTGTTCGCAGCAGCCCAGATTTATAACATGCTGATGGAGTATACCGGAAAAGTCACTGTAAAGATTGATGGACTTGCGGCAAGTGCGGCATCCGTTATTGCAATGGCAGGTGGAGATGTATATATGTCCCCGGTTTCCATGCTTATGATTCATAACCCATCAACTATTGCTATCGGTGACAGTGAGGAAATGCTACGAGCAAAAGCACTATTAGATGAGGTTAAGGAAAGTATTATTAATGCCTATGAGTTAAAAACGGGTCTTTCCCGAACAAAACTCTCCCATCTGATGGATGCAGAATCATGGATGAATGCAAATAAAGCCATTGAACTTGGTTTTGCAGACAAGATCATGTTCATGGAAAGTGAAACACCGGATTTGACGGATAGTCTTATCTTTAGCAGAATGGCGGTTACTAACTCGCTTATTAGCAAACTACCAAAACAACCAAAACAGAAAACAGGTACACCCATCGAGTCGCTGGATAAGCGGCTTTCTTTAATTTTGCACTAATTTAAAGGAGGAAATAACAATGAGTAAAATTCTTGAATTGCGTGAGAAACGCGCTAAAGCTTGGGACGCAGCAAAGGCATTCCTTGATTCAAAACGTGGTGGTGATGGACTGTTATCCGCCGAGGACACGACAACCTATGAAAAAATGGAAGCCGATGTGATGGCTCTTGGTAAGGAAATTGAACGTTTGGAACGCCAAGCATCTATCGACTTGGAACTGTCGAAAGCGACCAGTAACCCAATTACCAATGAACCTACTAGAACTGGAGAGGAAAAGACCGGTCGTGCAAGTGCTGAATACAAAAGAGCTTTCTGGAATGCAATGCGTGACAATGTTAGCTATGAAGTAAGAAACGCTCTAAAGATTGGCACTGATTCTGAAGGCGGATTCCTTGTGCCAGATGAGTTTGAACGTACTCTAGTAGAAGCTCTAGAGGAAGAAAATATTTTCCGTAGATTGGCTAATGTAATCACTACATCTTCTGGTGACCGTAAGATTCCTGTTGTTGCAAGCAAAGGTACAGCAAGCTGGATAGATGAAGAAGGAGCTATCCCAGAAAGTGATGACAGCTTCGGTCAAGTATCGATTGGTGCTTATAAACTAGCAACGATGATTAAAGTCTCTGAGGAGCTACTAAACGATTCCGTGTTTAATCTCGAAAGCTACATCACAAGAGAATTTGCCCGTCGCATTGGTAACAAGGAGGAGGAAGCCTTCTTTGTAGGTGATGGAACAGGTAAGCCAACAGGGATTTTAAATGCCACAGGCGGCGGTCAAGTTGGTGTTACTGCGGCAAGTGCCACTGCCATCACTTTGGATGAGGTATTAGATTTATTCTACAGCTTAAAAGCACCGTATCGTAATAAGGCAGTATTCGTAATGAACGATGCCACTATAAAGGCTATTCGTAAATTGAAAGACGGTAATGGGCAATACCTATGGCAACCTTCCATCCAAGCGGGAACACCTGATACGATTCTTAACCGCCCGCTGTATACCTCATCATATGTACCTACTGCTGAAGCTGGTGCAAAGACTGTGGTATTCGGTGATTTTAGTTATTACTGGGTGGCAGACCGTCAAGGACGAGTATTCAAACGCTTAAATGAACTCTATGCTGTCACAGGTCAAGTAGGATTTATTGCGACTCAACGAGTTGACGGAAAGCTTATCTTACCGGAGGCCGTTAAGGTACTCCAACAGAAAGCCTAACGGAGGTGCATTATGAGTTATAACGCGAAGAATTATACTGAACAAGGCGGAGAAAAAACTGTTATCGGTGGTGTTTTAGAAATTAAAGAGGGGGCCTCGGTTACGGGACTTCCTGTTCTTGAAAATCAGGCAGACAGTATAGCCACCGATGTTACTGGTTTAGTTACGGACTTTAATGCTCTGCTTGCCAAACTAAAAGCGGCGGGGCTTATGGAGTCTGACTAAGGTGGAACGTAAAGGAGGTTGGTGGTATGGCAGTGGCAGATAATCTTTTGCCAAAAGTTAAAGCGAACTTAATTTTAACGCATGATCAAGATGATTCCCTCCTTATTGGATATATCACTGCTGCAGTCTCATATGCACAGAGCTATCAACACGTTTCAGAAGACTATTATGAAACCCATGCCATGCCTCCAACAACAGAACAAGCAGTGATTATGTTGTCGAGCCATTTCTATGAAAGTAGGGACGGCTCGACGGCCGGTTTCTTTGCTGATAGTGTACAGGCGGGGCAACAAGTATGGAACACAGTGAACTTGCTTTTACGGCTTGACCGAGAGTGGGGTGTTTAGCATGAGTTTTGGAAAGATGAACACCTTCATCGATATCGTTTCAGTTGAAAACAATAAGGATAGCGAGGGGTTTGGTACAACCAGTGACACTATTGTTGCTTCGGTTCGTGCATATAAGGAAGAACGGCATGGTAATGAGAAATGGGCAAACAGGGCGGTATTTTCTGAAGCAACCGCTCTGTTTTGTTTTCGCAAGATTCCCGATATCCATGTGACCACAAAAATGGTCATTGTAGATAGCGATGGACGGTATGAGATTACTAGTGTAGAAGATGTAAAAGGCCGAGGAATGTATATTGAGGTTTTAGCAAAAAAGGTGGTGGCATCGAATGGCTAAAGTGGATGTAAGAATGCCCGAGGACTTTCTTCTTAAGGTATCCAAATTGGCTGAGCAAACCGATGTTATTATCCCCAAGGTGCTGGAAGTTGGTGGCGAAGTGGTGCTTGCGAAAGTTAAGGATAACCTACGCTCTGTCGTTGGAAAGGGAACAAAATACCCGTCCAAATCCACGGGAGAACTTGTATCCTCCCTTGGTGTTACTTCAGCAAAACAAGACCGTAAAGGTAATTACAATGTCAAGGTTGGATTTTCAGAACCCAGAAGCGATGGTGGTAGCAATGCCAAGATTGCTAATATCATTGAATATGGTAAGCATGGGCAGCCAGCAAAGCCATTTCTAAAACCTGCAAAATCTAAATCAAGAAAGCAGTGTGTGGAGGCAATGACTGCCAAACTGGATGAGGAGATTAACAGCCTATGAGTATTTTATTGGAACTAAATAGAATTGTGGATGGTTTAGGTATTCTTGTGGAAACTGGTGTGTTCAAGGACAAAGCCCCTGATGAGTATGTTGTTATCACACCTCTTGCGGATACCTTTGATGTTCACGCAGACAATCGTCCACAGTTTGAGATACAGGAAGCACGGCTATCGTTATTTAGCAAAAATAACTATCAAGTACGAAAGAATCAGCTTGTCCGTGCGTTCCTGGATGCAGACTTTACCGTGACGGACCGTCGTTATATTGGACATGAGGATGACACGGACTACCATCATTATGCCATTGATGTGGCAAAAGAATATGAATTACAGGAGGTTTGATTATGGCAACGATTGGACTTGACCGTCTCTATTATGCTCCCATCACAGAGGACGAAAGTGGAGACGAAACATATGGTACGCCCGTTATGTTGGCAAAGGCCATCTCTGCAGAGCTATCCATTGAGCTTGCGGAGGCCACCCTTTACGCTGATGACGGAGCGGCAGAGATTATAAAAGAATTCAGAAACGGAACACTCTCCCTTGGTGTGGATGACATTGGACGTAAAGCAGCTGAGAGTCTTACAGGAGCAACTACGGATGATAATGGGGTACTTATTTCCGCTAGTGAGGATGGAGGTAGCCCTGTTGCTATCGGCTTTCGAGCAAAAAAGGCAAATGGGCAATACCGCTATTTCTGGCTATACAGGGTAAAGTTTGGTGTTCCCTCCACCAATCTAGCTACAAAGGGAGATTCTATCACTTTTTCCACGCCAACCATTGAGGGAACTGTATCGCGCAGAAATAAATTAGATGGAAACGGCAATCATCCGTGGAAAGCGGAGGTCAATGCAGATGATGAAGGAGTTTTACCAGCTACTATCAGTGGTTGGTACACGGAAGTCTATGAACCTGTTTTTGCTGTTTCTGGTGGAGGTGAATAAGGATGGATAACGAAAGAAGTGCAATGATTAATATTGGCGGACAGGAACATGAGCTTATCCTCACGACCAAGGCTACCAAAGAAATTGCCCGACGCTATGGTGGTTTGGAGAATCTGGGCGAGAAACTGCTGAAATCTGAAAACTTTGAGATGGCTTTGGATGAGATAATATGGCTTATTACTCTCTTGGCAAACCAATCCATTCTCATTTACAACCTGAAAAATAAAGAAGCCCCAAAGGATGTGTTGACTGAGGATGAGGTGGAACTGCTCACCTCACCACTAGAACTCGCAACTTATAAAAGTGCCATTACAGAAGCCATGTTTAAAGGCACAAAGAGAAATATTGAAAGTGAAGATCACCCAAAAAACATCAAGGCCGAGTAAGCGATGATGAATTGTTTACTCGGCTTCTTTATTACGGAACAGTTCATCTGAACCGTACTGAGGAAGAAACGTGGCTCACACCATTAGGGCTTCTCATGGACTTGTGGGATTGTCATCGCCAGTTCTTGGGGCTTGCTAACCGGAAGCGAGAACTCTTCATTGAGGACATAATCCCCGAAGGATTGAATTAGAAAGGAGGGCGTTAACATATGGCTGATAATTTTGGCTTAAAGATTGGCATTGAGGGAGAAAAAGAATTTAAGAACGCCCTTCGTGATATCAATCAGTCCTTTAAGGTTCTAGGTAGTGAGATGAAACTCGTATCCTCGGAATTTGATAAAAATGATAAAAGTGTTCAGGCGATAACCGCTCGAAACGAAGTTCTGAACAAGGCTATTGAGGCACAGAAGGATAAAATCTCTACGTTAGAAGCTGCTCTAAAAAATGCTTCTGAGAGCTTTGGCGAGAATGACAGGCGTACACAAAATTGGGCTATTCAGCTGAATAATGCAAAAGCCCAACTCAACGATATGGAACGAGAGCTAGGAGATGCAGCTGATGAAGCAGATGATCTTGGAGAGGAACTTGAGGATACAGGGAATAGTGCAGATGAGGCCGGTAGCAAGTTTGAGAAGCTAGGCGGTGTCCTTAAAGGCATCGGTGTGGCGATGGGTACAGTTGCTGTTGCAGCAGGAGCCGCTGCTATAAAGCTAGGCAAAGAGGTAGTTGCTCAGTTCGGAGAGTTAGAACAGAATCTCGGTGGCTCTGAGGCGGTATTCGGTCAATATGCCGCATCCATTCAAAAAACTGGTGAAGAGGCTTACAAAAATCTCGGTGTTTCCCAAAGTGAGTATCTTGCTACGGCAAACAAAATGGGCGCATTGTTCCAAGGCTCTGGTATACAGCAACAGAGAAGTCTTGAGCTAACTGAAAAGGCTATGCAACGAGCGGCGGATATGGCATCTGTTATGGGTATTGATATGTCCTCTGCACTGGAGGCGGTCACAGGTGCGGCAAAGGGTAACTTTGATATGATGGATAATCTGGGTGTTGCTATGAACGCTACCAATATCGAAGCCTACGCACTTGCAAAAGGGCTGGATTTCACTTGGAACACCGCAACACAAGCGGAAAAAGCTGAAGTAGCCATGCAGATGTTCTTTGAGAACACAGAGCAGTATGCAGGCAACTTTGCCCGTGAATCAACAGAAACCGTCACAGGTTCGCTGGGTCTACTCCAAGCCGCACTCGGCTCGTTTACAGCAGGACTTGGCAATGCCGATGCAGATATGACGAATTTGACACAGAATCTTGTAGATGCATTCCAATCGGTTGTTGCTAATATTGTCCCAGTTTTAGAGAATATTGTAGCCGCCTTACCTACGGCAACAGGTGCGATATTATCAGCGGTAGGCGACTTGCTTCCTATGCTTCTTGGCACTGTAACAGAACTGTTTTCTCAAGTACTGGAGGCAATTCTGAATCTTTTACCAGAACTTATTCCGGCTACTGTTGAAGCTGTAATGACGATTGTTGGGGCATTGATCGATAATCTTCCACTCCTGATTAATGCTGCAGTGGAACTGGTCACTGCACTTGTAGAAGGCATCGGTTTGGCTTTACCACAACTCATACCAGCAACGGTTCTTGCAGTAACACAGATTGTACAAGGATTAACTGACAACTTGCCAATGATACTGGAGGCAGCCTTTCAGCTTATTATGGGGCTTGCCCAAGGTCTAATTGCCGCTATTCCGCAGTTAATTGCCGCATTACCCGCCATCATTACCGCTTTAGTTGACTTTATCATTGGCGCCATTCCGCAGATTATCGATGCAGGTATACAGCTTTTGGTGTCACTAGTTGAAGCATTGCCGGAAATCATTGCAGCAATAGTTGCTGCAATCCCACAGATAATTGATGGTTTAGTTACGGCGATACTTGGCTCAATCCCCCAAATAATTGATGCCGGGGTGAATCTGTTGATTGCCTTAATTCAAAATTTACCAATCATCATTACTATTGTGGTGGCAGCGATACCTAAGATTATTACCTCGCTTGTCAATGCAATTATTGGCAGTATCCCGCAGATAATTCAGGCGGGTATACAACTTTTAGTATCACTGATTAAAAACCTACCTACTATTATCGTAGAGGTTGTCAAAGCTGTCCCACAGATAATCACAGCTTTAGTTAAGGGTTTTACGGGTTCAATTGGGCAGATGGCTCACGTTGGTGGCAATCTTATTAAGGGTCTATGGCAGGGAATCTCTGATGCGGGTGCATGGCTCTGGGGGAAAATATCCGGTTTCTTCGGTGGTGTGGTGGATAAAATCAAAAACTTCTTTGGCATTCGCTCACCTTCTGCACTTTTTGCAGGACTTGGTGACAATATGGCACAGGGGCTTGGGCAAGGCTTTGAGAAGACGATGGCGCAGGTTGGTGAGGATATGCAAAATGCTATCCCCACAGACTTTGACACACCAGGTATAAACCTTAGCAGTTCTGTCAATGGGTCAGTCGGTACTGGGGGTTTTGGTGGTTCGCTTATCACCATACAGCAGATGATAGTTCGATCCGAGGACGATATCCGCAGGATTTCACAGGAACTGTACAACTTGATGGAAACCGGCTCGAGGGCGCAAGGACGCTTCAATCCCGCTTAAGGAAGGAGGATGAAAATGGGGTTCACATTTAACGGCATATCATCGCAATCAATGAATATCAAGGCTAGGCTGACAAACTGGCAAGCATCACCCTCATTGCGAAACTCCTTTGTAACGATACCTGGCAAGCCTGGTGTAGCTGACTTTGGTAGCGATATTGCAGAGAAAATAATCACAGTTCATTGCAATGTCTACCCACAATATAAATTTTCTAAACTGGTATCTGTTATGGATAGCCTTGCTGATTGGCTAAATCCTGAACGTGGGGTGCAACAACTTGTGTTGGACGATGTACCTGACCGTTATTTCACTGCCCGTCTGTCAGAAACTGTAGACTGTGACAGACTCATTCTTTCAGCCGGTGCATTTGATTTGAAATTTGTTTGCCCAGATCCCCATGCCTACGCTTTAACGGATGAAACCTATACCATAACAGCCGAGGGAGAAAATACCGTTACAAGGCTTAAAGGCAATGCCGACTCCGAACCTGTGTACTTGATAAAAGGAATAATTCCATCAGGAACAAACACATATGTTTCCATTCAGACTAACAATGAAGAAATTCGTGTTATTGGTCCTTTGTATGATGGTGAAACATTAATAATTGATACAGGAAAGGTCACAGCAAAGGTCGTTGATACTAGCGGCGAAACACTCCGTAACGGTCTACCGCTTATGCAAGAACTCAATTTCCCTGTACTTCGTAAGGGCAACAATACTGTGACGATTACTCCTGTAGGTGCGGATTTTACGGAGCTTAAAATACAAGCAAAAAGCCGATGGAGGTGATGCAAATGGCAATTAAATCAATATTGACATCACAAACTGACTTTACGGGTGAGTTTCCTGTAAGTGAGAATACCCTTGCCCTTTGGCGATTCAATGAGTCTGGACCTGACTCCGATGTTAAACTTGTCGATGCGAGTGGTCACGGTCGGCACGTCGCTATATCGGGATGGTCTGGCACATCGGCAAGTCTCCCAAATGGTCGCTATGGACGATTTTTTCGTCAGAATATTATTAATCCGACATCAGAGAAAACTTACTTGATTGCAAAGAATGATGGTACATTTTTCTCCAATCTAGGCGATAAAATCGCAGTAGGTGGATGGATAAACCCAACTACCTACTCTGTGGGACAGACCTTTATTCCGCTGTTTAATACAAGACAAGGCCCGGGTCAACCTATTCTATACTTGTCCCTGTACCAGGGCAGACCTCGAATGATGTTATATAACTCTTCTGGTTCACTGATTCTCGACCAGAGTGAAACACCAAGTTTTAACATGGTTAATGGTGGGTGGTACTTTATTGCAGCAATTATTGAAGTGAATACCAAGACATCGCAGTTTATTCTTTGTAACCGAACAGACGGTACAGTCTGGATTGCGCCTAAACGGACATTCACGGGAACATTAAACCCATCTTGCACAGCCGATATTGTGATTGGAATGCATGCAAATCAGTATTATTATGCAGGTGGATTTGATGATTGGTTCATCGAAGTAAATTCACAGCTTACAATTGAGGATTTAGAACGACATTTCAAGCAGTCAATACTTGCCAACGGCGGTGATACCAGTGGTGCGGTTGATGCTATAACAGAACCTGGTGTGGTAACACTCCTCAAGGATACTAACAACAGATATCCTGAAGGTGGGCAGCTTACGACTATAGCTGCGGAATGTTCTCTTGCAGGTAGTGGTCGAGTGTCTGTAACTTCGGAATATACTGCAGGTGTGACTTCAATTTCTTCTATAGAAACTGCTACATCAGATGATTTGCAGGATTGGTCGGCGTGGCAGGTGGTAGGTTCCAACGGTGAACTAGTATCTCCAAACCGTAATTTTATTCGCTATAGAATTACACTTTCAACTACTGATCCCTTGGTTACCCCGAAACTATTGGATATCACACTTCACGACATACCGAAAGCTCCATATGAGAAACTGGGTTTTGCCAGGCCTGTCGTGCTGGACGAAAATGGTGCATGGGAAGCGGTACTTGAAAATGCATATGACATCATCGTAACGGGAGAGATTAACGGCGCAGATACTTTGGAATTCAAACTCCCATGGAATGACAGCAAGCGTGTACATTTAGATAATGAAAAACAAGTTCAGGTGGCACATGACATTTATCGCATAAGGACGCTGACAGATGAAAAAGGAGCAGATGGAACGGGTGTTCTGACCACCGTATATGCGGAAGCAGCATTTTATGATTTGACCTTTTCAGCTGAAAAACAGCCGAGAGAATTTAATGCCGATTTACCATCTGCTCCGATGAGTTATGCGTTGGAAGGTACAGGATGGTCTCTTGGTGTAGTTGATGTCACTACCAAGCGGACATGGCAATGTCAAGAGAAGAATGCATTGGCCATACTCCGAATGACGCAACAGATTCACGGTGGGGACTTGGTATTTGATAGTCGAAACCGTCTTGTGAGTTTACTGAGATTTAGTGGTAGTGATAGCGGTGCATTATTTGCCTATAAGAAAAACCTTACAAGTATCAAGAGGGTTGTTGATACCCGCTCTCTGGTGACAAGGCTGTATGCCTATGGTAAAGATGGCATGACATTTGCCACTATCAATGGTGGCAAGGAGTATGTGGATAACTATGAATATTCCAATGAGGTACGGGTTTCAACACTCGATCTTTCGAATTTCACAAATCCTTATCAAATGCTTGAGTTTACGAATATGCGACTTGCAGAGTACTCAAAGCCTCGTGTTTCCTATGTGCTATCAGCGATGGATTTGTCTGTGCTGACAGGTTATGAGCATGAAAGGTGGTCACTTGGCGACATTGTGACGGTGGATGATAGAGATTTAAATCTTACTATCAAAACAAGGGTTGTTCGCAGACAATATAATCTTCAGGAGCCGTGGAAAACTGTACTTGAATTATCATCAAAACTTCGTGAACTTGGGGATACGTCCTCTGGCATCCTCGCTGATCAGCTTGACCAAAGCAACCTCATTGGGCAGGAAATCAAAGATATGGTGCCGTTCAACCACCTGCGTAATAGTAGAGCAGACGATGGCTTCGCTTACTGGCAGAATTCAGGTTTTGAGGTGGACACTGAAAAAGGTGTGACCGGTACAGCTTCCTTTAAAGCGGTAGGCTCTGCAACTGCTACAAAAAGTATGGCTCAAACAGTATATCCTGCATCCCGCCGTAACTACACCATATCAGCACAAATAGGCTCAGATAACCTCCAAAAAGGCCCAGATGGACAAGTGGGTATCGAAGTAGTGTTTGAGTTTGAGGACGGAACTACTGAAACGAGATTTATTGACCTATATTAAGGAAGGATGGTGATTGACTTGGCTGTATTTCAACAAATTGCTCGTGATGCAACACCTAAAGGGTATGAAACACTTCGCTCTATCACCATTCGGTTGGTAGTTTCAAACTGCACAGGAGAAGTATATTTCACTGACCTTATGCTGCAGGCAGGTTCTATTGCCACTGGTTGGGTCGGTCATGTATGCGAAATCAAGTGGACGAACGACGGGTAGGTGATGGCTATGCAGGAAAGCAATTTTATACGTTTTGCGGAAGTTATAAAAGTAAAATCAGAAAAGCGTGTAGTAAGTATCACTGTGCGTCCCCTTATTACCAACTGTACGGGTTCGATTTATTTCACCGACCTTCAACTGCAGGAGGGTGATAAGCTGACGGGATATACCCCTCATACGGAAGCATTCCTAAAGTATTCGCCTAATCCGGTACGTTTCCACAATGGTGTAGTGCGTAGTGGCGACACAATCATTATCTTTAATCTTGGTGAAACTTCAAACGGGCTAGACTGCTATATCTACCCGCTACAAGCAATGGAAGCAGGAAGCATTCAGCTTTCGCAAGGTATGGGTTCACATAAGGTAAGGTTTGATTCGGAGGCTTATGCAGGCGACGAATTTGCACTTAAAGCTTCAACAAGAGAGTGTTTGCGAAACGGCTATCCCACACCGAAACATGGATTCTATCAATACACAGCTGCTACTGACAGCAAGCACCAAGTGAAGCTACAAGACAGAAAATCTGCTAGGGTATATTTCGAATACAAAGAAATGCTGAAAGGGGATCTGCGTCCATGAAAGATTATATTAAGGGTAAACGCTGTATGGTATGGTCCTTCATGGGCAATGCCCGGATGTATCAAGCTTTGAACGATTACGGTGACCGCTTAGATACTGTTGGTATTTTCACTTTTGAGGTAGACATCACAGGCACGATAACGGAAACAGGTACCAGCGTTTCTTCCCTTACTCCATATCGTATAAAGTGGCCACATATCAAATGGTTACTTACCATTATGAACCATGGAACAGAGAGTATCTTTACGGCTCTGCGAAATAACGAGGGCGGTGCAAAGTCAAAATTCCTCTCAGAAATAGTGCGTATTATGAACAAATACCCTTGGTGTGCAGGTGTAGATATCGATTTAGAGCGCGGTGGTGGATTTGAGAACCGTACTGCCGCAAATGCTCTATTCGCTGATATATACACGACTGTTAAAAACTACGATTCATCAAAACTAGTCAATATCTGCTTACCTGGAATGACGGGTGTGCAAGGTTCAGTTGGTGGAGAAAATTGGTGTGTTTATGCCGACCTTAACGATTATTGTGACACGGCAGCAATCATGAGTTATGGCATGGCATGGGCAGGTTCAGCTCCAGGCCCAGTATCACCAAGGAGTTGGCTTGAGGGTATTTATAACTATGCGGTTACAGCTATGTCACCACAAAAAGTATATATGGGTTTACCTGGTTACGGTTGGAATTGGCAGATTTACGATTACCCGTCCAACCTAGGTAAGGCTTATCGCGGTACATCAAACACCTACTACGCAGCTAAGAACTGGATGACTGGGGTGTATAATTTTACGAACGACCAGCCTCCGCAACCATTTATCCCAATTATTGCTTACTGGGATGATCACGATAAAGTACCATGGGCACTGCCACATGTCTACGATTATATGGAAGGTTGGGACGCAGTATCACGAGAACCTCCTATTATTGATGAAACATATAACCGCCGAAAATATCTAACTTGTTACGGGAAAACACAAAAGTCGGAGTTTGGAACTATCTATGTTAATCGAAATGGTGAACCTGACAGCTACACGGATGGTGTTGTGGTTGGTAATGGAATGATCACTCTTTCGTCAAGTGAAGGCAAATCGGAGTATAACTTTACCATTGCCCAATCAGGTACTTATGATGTAGTTGTACAGCTTTGCTTTCCGTTCTGGGATAAGAACGGTATCACAATTGCACTTGACGGTACAGTGGTTAGCTACTCAGAGAATCGTCTGTGGTGGCCATACTGGAGAAAAACTTTCTGGGCAGAACTTGCCACTAATGTAAATCTTCTGGCAGGAACACATAGCATTAAGATTGAAGGCGGTGTAGTCGGTACGCAATTCTATGGTTTCCGGGTTTGTTCTAATTTTAGCGAATATCCCTCTGCTGGAGAGGCAACTTTCTGTTTATCTCCACGAAGCTTCAAAGACATAGATGGTAACATGGCTGTTCCCGACAAAGGGTTTAAGCTTACTACAGAGGTTTTGCGCCGTAAGCCGGATTCAGCGTTAGCTTGGTATGAAGATTTTAGAGATCCCATCATCCTGCCGGAAAGCTACTGGCAGATGTTATCGGGGAGTTGGAGTGTATGGCAAAATCCCGATGACAATGGCAACCGCCCATATTCCCAGCTTGAAGGAAGCGGTCAGCTTGCTTGGAAATACGATAGCTTTAGTGATGTGCATATCCGTGCAAGAATTGCCTTTCCTATGGGTAGTAGCGGAAGAGCAGGAGTGTTTTGTGGGAATGTGTTTTGCTGTATCAACATTGACACCCAACAAGTGGAGCTCTACCAAGGCTCTACTTTACTTGGCAGTTATGCAGCAAGTTACTCTAAAACTCCGGATGCCGACATTCGCACCAATCCGAATATGTATCTTATCGAAATGAGAAAGCGTGGCAATAGGGTGCGTGTCTACTCTGGGAATTCAAACACGCTTCGCTTTACTGCAAACATCTCAAGTACGGGTGGTTATTGCGGTATTCAATCCGATGGGCAAATCAAGTGTGAACTTCTCCGCTTGGGCGATGCATGGACTTATGAGCCTTATGAAGCCTTTGATGTCACCATGCCAGACGGATCACTCATGCAGTATGGCAGGATTGCTAGGAGTGGTGTAACTTGGGATAATAGGTTTCATGTATTTACTCTTACAGCTGATGTAGAGGAATCCTCCACCAGAAGTGAGGATATTTCCATGGATTATGACTTTTATCACAGTAATCTCTTGCAGATACCATGCAATGCAGATTATACAGCGAAGGTTATACCAAGGGACATCAACGTCTGGATATCTCGGCTGTTTCTCGGTGATGCAGATGGCTTTTCAATTTTGTACTATCAAGATGTGGATTCGCTGGTCTACTGGTCAAACGAAGCGGCCTATCGCTGGGACTTACGGGGTATTGCTATCTGGTCATTGGGACAGGAAGATATGCGGCTATGGGAAGCCTTGCCAAAACAAATATAAAGGAAGAATAACCTATACAAGTATACGCTTGCCTATTTCGGCTGGCGTTTTTTTATGCAATCAAAATGATAGGAGGTTAAGACAATGAGAGAGATTTGGAACTGGATTCAAGTGACATTTGCCGCTATTGGTGGTTGGCTTGGGTATTTCCTCGGAGGATGGGACGGATTTTTATATGCTTTACTTACTTTTGTTGTGATTGATTACATCACAGGTTTAATGTGTGCTGTGCTTGATAAAAAGCTATCCAGTGAGGTAGGCTTTCGCGGCATATTCAAGAAAGTACTCATCTTTTCACTGGTAGCAATCGGTCACATTATTGATAAAAACGTTATTGGAGATGGCTCTGTTATACGAACAGCGGTCATCTTTTTTTATCTTTCAAATGAAGGCATATCCATACTTGAAAATGCTGTTCATGTTGGTCTGCCTGTGCCACAGAAACTCAAGGATATATTAGAGCAGCTTCACAACAGAAGCGACAAGGAGGACTATAAATGAATCTACGCAAACTATTACTTACGAACAATGCCTGCTATAAAGCGGGCAAAACAATAACACCGAAGGGTATCATGATTCACTCAACGGGAGCTAACAACCCGTGGTTGAAGCGCTACGTTGGCCCAGACGATGGCTTGCTAGGAAAGAACCAGTATAACAACCATTGGAATCAAGACAAACCTGGAGGGCGTCAAGTTTGTGTTCATGCCTTTATTGGCAAATTAGCAGATGGTTCCATTGCTACCTATCAAACATTGCCTTGGAATCACCGAGGTTGGCATGCTGGAGGAGCTGCTAATAATTCCCATATTGGTTTTGAAATTTGCGAGGACGGTTTGACCGATGCCTCGTATTTTTCTGCTGTTTATAAGGAAGCTGTGGAGCTTTGTGTATATCTTTGCAAACTTTATGGGTTTAGTGAAAGAGATATCATTTGTCATAGCGAAGGTTATAAACGAGGCATTGCCAGTAATCATGCAGACGTGATGCACTGGTTTCCTAAGCATGGGAAGAGTATGGACACCTTTCGAGCGGATGTAAAGAAACTATTAAGTGCCGAAAATAAACCAGCAGACACGGTGAATAAGAAATATTACCGTGTGCAGATCGGTGCTTATTCTGTTAAAGCAAATGCTGAGGCACAGCTTGCCAAAGCTAAAAAAGCAGGCTTTACGGATGCATTTATTAAGTATGATTAATCAAAAGGGCAAGTTAAAAACGGTGTTGCTTGATTTTCACAAAGTCTCTAAAATAAAGTATTAAACTATTAATTTATCTAGCCTGTGGGGGTTCTTCCCTTGCAGGCTCTTTTTTTATGCCTTGATTTAATTAAATTCTACAAATCCTCAACTTCGACCTGTTCCCACGGCTATTAGGTAGGAGGTGATTCCTAGTGAATCAGCACGAGGATAAAAAAGTTACAAAGATTTCAGATAAGGTTATAGACAAAAGCATCGAATCAAAGAGAGTATCTCAGGAACAGCTACAACGTGAGTTTGATTATATCCAGGCAGAAAAATTGCTGAGAAAGATGCTCGAAAAAGGCTTAATAACTGAAATAGAATTCCACAAGATAGACGCATTAAACCGTGAAACTTTCTCACCTATGTTAGCACAGATAATGCCCGATATTCCTTGATATACTGGGCGTTCAGAGGTAATATGTGACCTACCAAAAAGGAGGTGAGTCGATGAAAAAGATAACAAAAATAGACGGGAATAAGGGTACATCAATTATCAAGCCAAAATTACGAGTAGCTGCTTATTGTCGTGTTTCTACGGACAGTGATGAACAGTTAGTGAGCCTAGAAGCACAAAAATCCCATTATGAGACTTACATAAAGGCAAACCCAGAATGGGAATATGTTGGCTTGTATTATGATGAGGGGATCAGTGGGACCAAAAAAGAAAACCGGTCAGAACTTCTTAGAATGCTATCAGATTGCGAAAACAAGAAGATTGACTTAATTATTACAAAGTCCATTAGTAGGTTTGCAAGAAACACAACGGATTGTTTAGAGATGGTTCGTAAGCTGTTGGATCTGGGTATTTACATCTATTTCGAGAAAGAGAATATCAATACCCAGTCAGTGGAAAGTGAGTTGATGCTTTCTATATTAAGTGGACTTGCAGAAAGCGAGTCCATTTCCATTTCGGAAAACAACAAATGGGCAATACAAAGGAGATTTCAAAACGGTACTTTTAAGATTTCATACCCACCATATGGTTATGACAACATTGATGGTCAAATGGTGGTAAACCCTGAGCAGGCAGAAATCGTGAAGTATATTTTCGCAGAAGTATTATCGGGCAAAGGTACACAGAAAATTGCAGATGATCTTAATCAAAAGGGCATCCCCCCTAAAAGAGGTGCTCGTTGGACTGCTACTACAATTCGAGGGATATTAAAAAATGAGAAATATACTGGGGATGCTATTTTGCAAAAGACTTATACTGACAGCCATTTTAACAGGCACACCAATTATGGTGAGGAAAATATGTATCTAGTAGAAAACCACCATGAAGCAATTATCAGCCATGAAGATTTTGAAGCTGTAGATGCCATTCTCAATCAAAGGGCAAAGGAAAAAGGCATCGAAAAGCGCAACAGTAAATATCTAAACCGATATTCTTTCTCTGGCAAAATTATCTGCTCGGAATGTGGCAGTACCTTTAAAAGACGGATTCATTCATCCGGTCCAAGAAAATACATTGCTTGGTGCTGCAGTAAGCATATAAGCAATATAACGGAATGTTCTATGCAGTTCATTCGAGATGAAGATATAAAGACTGCATTTGTTACGATGATGAATAAACTCATATTTGGTCAGAAGTTCATATTAAGACCACTTTTGCAGGGGTTACGTAACCAGAACAATGCAGCGAGTTTTCGTAGAATTGAAGAGTTGGAAACTAAAATTGTAAACAACATGGAGCAGAGCCAGGTACTGACAGGTTTAATGGCCAAAGGGTATCTGGAACCTGCTCTGTTTAATAAAGAAAAGAATGCACTGGAGGCAGAAAGAGAAAGGTTTCTTGCCGAAAAGGATCAACTTACTCGTTCCGTCAATGGCAATATTGCAAAGGTAGATGAGGTTGACCGTCTGCTTAAGTTTGCCACTAAGTCCAAAATGCTCACAGCTTATGAGGATGAGTTGTTTGAAGATTACGTAGAGAGGATTATTGTCTTTTCACGGGAGGAAGTCGGTTTTGAATTAAAATGTGGAATCACATTGAGGGAAAGGTTGGTGAATTAGATGGGTCACACACCCTATGGATATAGAATTGAAGATGGAAAGGCTGTTGTAGATGATATAGCAGCAGAACAAGTAAAAGAATTATTTTCAGGATACTTGGCAGGACTTTCTTTGAAGGGTGCTGCTAAAAAAGCTGGGATAGACTGCTATCATGCCACTGCAGGAAAGATGTTGCAGAACAAGCAATACCTTGGCGATGAATTCTACCCTCCAATTATTGATGAGGAGACATTTAAAAAGGCTGGGGTGGAAAAACGAAAACGAGCAGAAAAGCTCGGAAGGATATGGGAGCCTAAAGATGAACCGGAAAGGGATTACCCTGTAAAGTTCAAAGCAAAACCTCTGGTGCAAAAATATGAAGATCCATACAAGCAGGCGGAATATGCCTACAATTTGATAGAAAGCGAGGTGTAACAAGTGGCAGTGAGTAGGAATGTAACAGTCATTCCGGCAATTAAGCGAGTCGGAAATAATAAAAATAGTGAAAGCAAACCCAAAATACGAGTGGCTGCTTACTGCCGTGTTTCAACGGATAGTGAGGAGCAGGCTTCAAGTTATGAAATTCAGATAGAGCATTATACAAACTATATTAAGAAGAACAAGGAATGGGAATTGGCAGGTATTTTTGCGGATGACGGCATCACAGGTACAAATACCAAAAAGCGTGATGAATTCAACCGCATGATCGAAGAGTGCATGGCAGGAAATATTGACATGATCATTACAAAATCCATCAGCCGATTTGCGAGAAACACGTTGGACTGCCTTAAATACATTCGTCAATTAAAGGATAAAAACATCGCTGTATTCTTTGAAAAAGAGAATATCACCACCATGGATTCCAAGGGTGAAGTATTGCTAACTATCATGGCATCCCTTGCCCAACAAGAAAGCCAATCCTTAAGCCAGAACGTTAAGCTGGGTATTCAGTATCGATATCAGCAAGGTGAAGTTCAGGTCAACCACAAGCGTTTCCTTGGATACACCAAGGATGAAAACAAGCAACTAGTGATTGACCCAGAGGGTGCTGAGGTTGTTAAACGGATTTACAGGGAGTACCTAGAAGGAGCCAGCCTTTTACAGATAGCAAGAGGACTAGAAGCAGACGGGATTCTTACAGCGGCGGGAAAAGCCAAATGGAGGCCAGAAACACTGAAAAAGATACTGCAGAATGAAAAGTACATCGGTGATGCCCTTCTACAAAAAACATATACGGTTGATTTCCTTTCTAAAAAGCGAGTCAAGAATAACGGCATCGTTCCCCAATATTATGTAGAAAATAGCCACGAGCCTATCATTCCACGAGACCTTTTTATGCAGGTTCAAGAAGAGATGGTTCGAAGAGCCAACCTTCGTGGCGGGAAAGGCGGTAAAAAGAGAGTTTACAGCAGCAAGTATGCTTTATCGAGTATTGTTTACTGCGGACAGTGCGGTGATATTTACAGACGGGTACATTGGAATAACCGAGGTTACAAGTCTATTGTTTGGAGATGCGTCAGCCGCTTGGAGGAAAAAGGATCTGAATGTACTGCCCCTACCATAAACGAGGAAATATTGCAGACAGCAGTGGTCAAGGCTATTAACGAACTTTTGGCTAACAAAGAACCCTTCCTCTCAACGTTACAAAAAAACATAGCCGCCATACTTAATGAAGGAAATGATAATGCCACTGATGACATCGATAGCAAATTGGAAGAATTACAGCAGCAGCTTCTTATACAAGCAAAATCCAAGAACGACTATGAAGATGTAGCTGATAAAATTTATCGACTTCGGGAGTTAAAGCAAAATGCACTGGTTGAAAGTGCAGAGCGAGAAGGGAAAAGGCAACGCATCGCTGAGATGACGGATTTCTTAAATGAACAATCCTGCGAGTTGGAGGAATATGATGAGCAGTTAGTAAGGTGGCTTATTGAAAAGGTAACGATCCACGCTAACAGGGTTGAGGTGGAATTTAAGTCTGGAATTAGTATAGACGTTAAAAATTGAAATGAAAAGAAAAATGTTATTTGAATCTAACACCTTGCCGGAAATGCAGGGTGTTTTTCATATTACTTCTATGAGTCAATACAAATTAGTATATTAGTATTTACAAAATATAAATTAGTGGTATAATTTTCTATAGAGTAATAGCGGAGGTGTAAACTTTGAGTAAGAGCGTGACCTTTACAGTAGATGCAGATGTGTATGAAAAATTCTGCATCGCATTGAATTTAACAAATGAAACAAAAGATGCTGCAGTGGAAAGTTGTATGCGTTGGTATATTGCAAAAACTTTTGAAAAGGCATCACAAGCCTATAACCCAAAAACTGTAGCAAAACAGAATGAAGATACAAACAAGGATTTTTACGGAAAAGCAAATCAACGAATCCCAGTATGGGCTATAAAGCCGAATCAATATAACCACAAAATCATTCGTGCTTATTTTAAGGCAGTGGCTGCCACAGGTCGTGCTACCATAAATATGATGGAGCGTTTATGCAGTGACGAAAACAACCCAGAACTGTATGTGCCCACTTTTAAGAATAATTACTCACAGATGAAGTTGGATGGACCTAAAAGTCACGGTAAAGTATTTGAGGATGACGGTGAAACGGTAACAATTTGGCACGAGGTAGAAGATACACTGATGAAATATAAATCGAGTTTTTGTAATTAAAAGGAGCAAAGAGTAAAGTAAAGGGGGTTTGACTTTGAATATAAACAAAATGAAAGATTTATCATATGATGAACTGCGTTCTTTATACAGAGAATTCTTATATAGCCAGAACATTTCAAAGTTAACAATCAATACTGCTTACACAGACACCTTCTACCTTTGGAGGAAAGGGAGCAAAGACCTGTTCTGGAATACAGTGACTGCTACTGATTTCGAGAATGAGGCGAAGAATTCCTTAATAAAGGCTCTTTCTGAGAATTCGACCGGCAATGTTAAATCACTTGTTAATAGTTACTTGTCTCATCTAAGAAGGTTCCGTTTACTCTTAGCTTCTGATGGAGCTGCCGAGCGATCAACGCCCAAGCATGAAAATACTGCTAATCGTACATATACTCGTAAGAAGAAAATGGATGTTGATGTTCCTGATCCATCAATTGAGCAGGTGGAGTTTTATCTTGCTAAGTGGGATGGCCTTGAGAACTACCACCTGCAGGAGGATGCACTTAATAAACTGTTCTTTGAGCTATGCCCGAAGAATACAGACATAATCGATGTTCTTTTGAAGGCATCAACGCTTAATGATTTTTATAGTACGAATATTTTCTCAATCTATCCAGTAGCTAAGCACATATGCGCTTTGGATATTGATGCGAGGCTTAAGGCTGGTGATGTTACTCTTGTTGGAGATATCCAGTATGTACCTATCGGTGATACAGAGAAGAGTTTTTACTCCTTTGCCACAAAGTATTGTAGCCATCACAATCCACTTGATTATCCGATTTATGACAGCTACGTCGATGAGGTACTTCGCTATTTTAGAAATCGTGATAGCTTCTCAGATTTCCAAGATGGTGATTTGAAAGACTATGTTAAATTCAAAGGTATACTGATTGATTTCCGTGCCTTCTATGGCTTGGATAAATTTAGCCTGAAGCAAATCGACCAGTATGTTTGGCAGCTCGGGAAGGATTACTTCCCGAAGAACTACGGAAAGAAAAAGAGAGGAGACAAGTATTTTGTCTTTAATCGATAAAAGGAGTGTGTTCGTATGGTAGATAATGTAATTCAAATAGTAACAGAGAAATTATCTTCTTTGCCTTGCATAGAAGGCATTGTATTAGGGGGCTCACGTGCAAGAGGCACCCATACAGAGGATTCTGATATAGATATCGGAATCTATTACAATTCAGAATCATTTGACCTGACAGCGATTAATCAAATTGCTACAGAATTGGATGATGAGAATAGAAACGACCTTGTTGTACCTCCCGGAGCGTGGGGTGATTGGGTTAATGGCGGCGGATGGTTAGTTATAAACGGGTATCATGTTGACTTGATTTTACGTGATATAAAACGGGTGGAACAAATAATCAAAGATACGGAGCAAGGAATTGTTACTGCCAATTATCAGACTGGGCATCCCCATGGTTATATAAGTGCTATGTATCGTGGAGAATTGGCGATCAGCAAGATACAATATGCTAAGAATGAAAGCTTATGCGAATTAAAAAATCAGGCAGAAATTTACCCTGGTGCTCTAAAGAAGAGCTTGATAAACTTTTTTATATTTGAAGCAGAGTTCTCTTTAATGTTTGTAAAAGCAAATGCGGGAGCAGAGGATAAATATTATATTGCAGGCCATGTTTTTCGTATTATTTCATGCTTAAATCAAGTACTATTTGCATGCAATAATGCTTATTGCATTAACGAAAAGAAAGCTATAAAACTGCTTGAAACTTTTGAATATAAACCTGAAAAATATGCCGAAAGGGTTAATCATATTTTTGAAGTACTCGGTCTTTCACTTTTTGAATGCTACGATATGACCGAGAAGCTTTATAAAGAAGTGAAAAAAATTGCAACGGAGATAAATAACTTTTTAAACGAGGGGAATTCAGATGAAAGAAAACAAATATGATGATAATATATTTTTTCAAAAATACAGTCAAATGAGTCGCTCACAGCAGGGACTAGCCGGTGCAGGAGAATGGGAAACATTGAGAAAGCTGCTGCCGGATTTTAAAGATAAGCGTGTGCTTGATTTAGGATGCGGCTATGGATGGCACTGTATTTATGCGATGGAACACGGTGCTTCTTCTGTTGTAGGTGTTGATATTTCTCATAAAATGCTCGAGGTAGCCAAAGAAAAAACACATTTTCCACAGGTTGAATATAAATGCTGTGCTATAGAAGATGTGGAATTCCCAGAGGAGAGTTTTGATGTAATATTAAGTTCACTTGCGTTTCACTATGTAGCAGATTATGAGATTTTAGTAAAAAAGATATATAGAATACTGAAGTCTGGTGGTAAGCTAGTTTTTACGGTTGAACATCCTGTTTTTACTGCCTATGGAACACAAGACTGGCATTATAACGAAAAAGGAGAAATACTGCATTTTCCGGTGGATAATTATTATTATGAGGGCAAACGGACAGCTGTGTTTTTGGGAGAAAAGGTTACAAAATATCATAGAACACTGACCACATATCTAAATACACTGCTTTCAAATGGTTTTATAATAAATCAGATTGTGGAGCCGCAGCCGCCGGAAAACATGATGGATATTCCGGGGATGCAGGATGAAATGCGCCGTCCCATGATGCTGATTGTATCGGCGAACAAAAAAGTGGATAGATAGAACTAAAACACCTATAAGGTATAAATGGAGGTAATTTATGTTTAAAGAAAAAATTATTATAGAGATGAAAGAAGTATTCAAAGAAATTCCTTTTGGCATAGAGCATACTCTCAAAGTTTTGAAAAATGCAGAAGATATAATGAAAGGAGAAAATATCGGAGAGGAAGAAAAAGAATTCATTAGTATTATTGCTATACTACATGATATTGGTGCGGTTGAAGCACAAAAAAAATACGGTTCTATTGATGGTGTCTATCAAGAAAAGGAAGGACCAGCAGTAGCGAAAGAAATATTAAAAAAGGTAGGCTATAACAAAAATATTGATAGAATATGCTTTATAATAGGCAACCATCATACTCCATCTAAAATTGATGGACTTGATTTTCAAATACAATGGGAAGCTGATTTGCTTGAAAATTTAACAGTTATGGATAAAGAAAAAGAACAGGAAAAGATAAAAAAGTGTATAGATGAAAACTTTAAAACAAACACAGGAAAAAGGATAGCTTATAATCGCTTTATTTTAGATTAGTAGTAGATTATTACAGTTATATATTTTATATCGCAAAGAAAAAATAGTAGTTAAGTTTAACCCTAGATAATAAGCAGCAAAGGAGTGCGATAAGATGATATCTAATAATACCTCCATGCCTACAACGGATGATGAGTTGCAAAAGAATACGGTTGGTGAGCTTAAGCCGCACAATGCACCGATCACTCTTGTTGAATACGATTCAAGTTGGCCTGAATTGTTTGAGCAGGAATCGAACCGGATTCATTCAGTACTCGGCAGCAAAGCGTTGCAAATAGAACATGTGGGCTCAACCTCGGTTCCTGGGCTTTGTGCAAAGCCAATCATCGATATACTGTTGGTTGTTAAGGATTCTGCTGATGAGTCATCCTACGTTCCAGTGTTGGAAGCGGCCGGATATGTGCTACAGATTCGAGAACCTGACTGGTTTGAGCATCGTTTGTTTAAAGGACCGGATACCGATATTAATCTGCATGTGTTCAGTTTGGGCACATCAGAGATTGATAGAATGTTACGCTTCCGTGATTGGTTGCGGACTAATGATACTGATCGGGACAAATATGCACAAGTCAAACGAAGCTTGGCAAAGAATAAATGGAGGCATGTCCAGCACTATGCGAATGCTAAAACATCAATAGTACAGGAAATCATGAAAAGAGCGAATGGTAATAATGCTTAAGGAGAGTGTCATGTTTTCTTGGTTTGTTATAGGAGGTTATATCAATGAAAAATACAGTAGATAATTTGTCAAAAAGTAAAGTTATTTTAATGTGCGGCCCTGCGGGAGCAGGTAAATCAACACTAGCAAAAAAATTTGAAAGTACTGGGATGACAATACTATCTTATGATGAAGAATCATTCAAACGAGGTTTGAAAGAACATCCTTTACCTCAGGAGGTTTTAGAAGATATTAAAACCTATCTTGATGAAAAACTAATTTCACTTATCATGCAAAACATTGATATTGTTCTCGATTATTCATTTTGGTCTAGAGAAATGAGAAATGAATATATTTCATTATTAAAGAAATACGACATAGAACCCAAAATCTATTATATAAAGACACCTAAGGAAGTTGTTATGGAACGTATTCGAAAAAGAAACGGAAATCATCAAAATGATATCATATTGACGGAGCAAACAGCTTCCACTTATTATGATCATTTTCAACCCCCAACTGCTGAAGAAGGTGAAGTTATAGTAGTCGAGGGATATTAATATTGTGGTTTTAGGCATGGAAATTGTACTAGATGATAAGTTTTGTCAAATTTTTTGAAAGATATACTTCCAACAAGGGGATACCAGCTTCAGGTGATATCATTATTGTCATCTCAGAGCAGGGGGTAGTATTGATTCAGCCGGAAGAATAAGTGGCGATGCAATGAAGACGATGAATGCATTATTGAAATTGCAGGAAAAAAACTTACTGAAATACGTTATGTTTATTCTTTTGACAACTCTACTCAATCATGATTATGCAATTAGACACGTTATTTTTTATCATGAATGGATATGTTCCCGTCTACCGATAGTGCTAAAAACGCAGTGGATATGTTTCCGAGAACGAACATACTCAAATGACATTCATTCTGTCCTCTCAAGCCACGTGGAGAATGTGGTGAAGCTAGAAAGAAAATTGTAACAACCCAATAAACCCATTCAATTTTAAATAAACCCTTGCTTTTTCAAAAAAAACTAGCAGGATATACTTAAAAAGAAATCCAAAAGACTCCAAACCAAAGCCTCCTATGGGCTTACAACCGGGTAGCAGCTTTGCTGCTTTAGGTACGCATAAATAGGTTATATGATGGTAGTTTCAATGGAAATTCGGCTATAGAACGAATATATAGCTGCATCAGCTGTTGTTGGAGGACTGATTTTTGCAGGATTATTTAAAGTCAGTTTTGATAATGGTTGGGTAGAAGCAAGTAAGTAATAAAATATTATAGCATAGATCGAATCTACTTTCTTTTTATTTAAAATAGAAAGTGGATTTGTTAGTAAGTTGAAAGATAAAGATATTTAATATATATATTAATAAAAATGTTGGGAGTGCTAGGTTTGAAAAAAATTAGTAGCTATTTAAACGCAATTGGTTTTAGTTTAATAATTATATTGATGGTAATAAATGAGAATAAGGCTGATGAATCAATTTTTAATAGTGGAGCGTTAGGTCTTATAATATTAATTTTAGGTATATGTATGGCAATTATAAATATAAAGAGAATCATTAGTAAATAAAGTTTATATAATAATTTTGCAGAATAATATCATCTTACTGTGCCTACACACACATGGAGAATGTAGTGAAGCTAGAAAGAAAATAGGTAATATTCTTTTATGGTAATATTCTTAAGAATATGCTGGTAGAATGAGGGCTTGCAAAGGTTTTTCTAAAAAACACATGATTTTATAATATGAAAAATAAAATATAAATAAGTTATCAGAGGACAGTAAGTTAATCTTACTGTCCTTGTTTAGTGTGCCCAACATTGGCATGGACTAATATTGATGAAGAGTAGCCCTGCCCCCTCCTTGATGAATTGGAGAACACTTAAACTTTTTAATTGATTCTGTGCATCTTTTGGAAGAGTTGAAATATCTAAGTTTTCTAGATATCTTTTGTAAGGGAAAGATGCACTTTTTATTGTTGATTGAATTAGGTTGTAGTGTCTTATATCATATTCTTTTTGAAGCAAGCTATATAGGAATTCTTCATAGCTTATTTGGTCGCCTTAAAGCACCATTAATGGATTTTTCTCTGCATGAAGTGTATACATTGTACAAGTAATAATAGTATCTGTAATAGAAACAGTAGTAACGGTAGAAATACAGCTTTCTAGCATAAATTAAACTTTTAAGAGTCCGGCATGGAAGTTAGTATAATTTAATTTATTTGTTAGTTATATTTGCCAATACAAAATCCTTTGATTGCGATTTCGGCGTCTTATCTTTATATGAGAATAAGTGGCAGAACATGTGGCAAAATCTTACGTGATGGGTAAAAGCGATATTTTACTATTTCATATAGAACATTGATAGTCTTTGCGTATTCACAGTTGAGCGGGTCAAATAAATCTGATAATTATAATAATTAGATATTTGTTGCCTTATTTATCTCGAAAAATGTGGAATTTTGCGTTTAACATAAACTTGACAATGTAAAAAAAAGTAATATAATAAAAAATGTGGAAGCGATAATCCGTGTGAAATAGAAATAGAGTTCTAAAATGTAAAATTAGGTGCATTAAAACTGTTCTCTATTTTATAATTAAACTCAAAAATGAGCAAAACAACCTGATTAAAAAGTGAAGTCTTATCACAGGTTGAACTGGTTAAGATTAAGGCATAGGAAAGCTAACGTAAATCTCAAACTTACGAAAAATGATTATAGGTCATTCCAATTTGGGACAAGCAGTTTGTTTTACTGATTTTAGTTTTCAGTAGGACTGTCCAGATTGAGTGATAACATCAGCTATTATTGTCAGCAAACTGATGTGGGCAATGATATTAAGTTTGGCAACAGAAACTTTATTTCTTATCCACATACGGTTTCAGGCCTGTGTTCTTAAATCTGGAATGGTAACGCTTGCATCCTGTACAGAACGCATAATTCTCCTTGAAATATTTACTGTTACGATTATTGGAAAGTTGCATGGGTATGTGCCAGGATATTGTTGTCAAAGTGTTTCAGAAAACGATTAAAAATCCAGTAAGGATAAATTGTTTCTATAAATTATAGTGATAAAGAAGTTTGTCATACCTTGTAAATTCGCATAAATAATGAGTGTGTGGGATTTTACTAATGGTCAATTTTAGATAAATAGGAAGGTGATTAATTTATGAATTCAAAAAGCAAAGTTATGATGGGAGAGATGAGAGAATCATGGAAAGAAAGCTTAGCTAAAACAATAACTTTTTCAGTTACAGAGGAGTGCAATCTTGCATGTAAATACTGCTATATGACTGGAAAAAACACTAAAAATAAAATGAGCTTTGAAACTGCAAAAAAAACCGTTGATTATATACTTCAGAATAGAGAGATATTTGATGAAGAAGCTGTCGTATGGGAATTTGTGGGGGGTGAACCATTTTTAGAAATTGATTTGATTGACCAAATAACTGACTATATTAAATTTCAAATGTATATACTTGACCATCCTTGGTTTAATAGTTTCAGGTTTAATTTCTCAAGTAATGGAATTCTATATGATACTCCGGCAGTACAAAAATATATTAAAAAGAACAGAGGACATCTTTCTATAGGGTTAAGTGTTGACGGAAATAAAATAAAGCATGACATGCAAAGGGTAAATCTTCATGGGGATGGGTCATACGATAATGTAATGAAAAATGTTCCTTTGTGGTTAAAGCAATTTCCGGGATCTGTAACTAAGTCAACTTTTGCCCACGAGGACCTCTTATATCTTAAGGATAGTATTATAAGCTTATGGGAAAATGGTATAAAGACTGTTACTGCAAATGTAGTGTTTGAGGATGTTTGGCATGAAGGCGATGATCTGATATTTGAGAATCAGTTAAAAGAACTTGCAGATTATATATTAGAAAAAGATTTATGGAGAGAATATTCAGTAAGATTTTTTTCTCCTTCAATAGGATTCCCTTTAAGAAAAGAGGATTTAAAGAAGAATTATTGCGGGGCAGGTAAAATGCTTGCAATAGACTATCAAGGAAGGTTTTTTCCTTGTCTTAGATTTCTTGATTTTACTTTAAATAATCATAAGGGTTTATGCATAGGGGATATGGATAATGGTATAAATCAGGATATGATAAGACCTTTCCAAGCATTAAATTTAGAGTCTCAGAGCAAAGAAGAGTGCGTGAATTGTGAAGTAGCAAGTGGCTGTGCATGGTGTACAGGTTTTGATTACGATGCGGCAGATACAGATACAATATATCAAAGAGCTACTTTTAACTGTAAAATGCATAAAGCTAATGTTCGAGCTTGTGAATATTTCTGGAATAAATTTGAAAAAGTTACGGGAATTGTATCGCCAAGGAAAAGATATAGAGAAAGCATGAAGGAGACCTATGAAGAAGATTCCAATGCTGCATATATGCAGATAATTACATCAGATGACATTACGCCACACTGTACATATAGAAACTGGCGAAACACATCTAATGTTATGGACAAGCAGATGTTTGATGAAGGACTGAAGTTTTGCGAAAAAAACAACTTCACACCTGTTATACTAGGAACCTTAAAGGATGAAAGTACAGAATGGATTAATATTGTAGATGGAAAAGCAAATAAAATATCGGAAAATACAATTGTTATATGTGACAATAATACAAAAATTCCTACGGGATTTGAAGGAAATTGCATCCTTCTAATATCCAGAGCTAATATAGATAAATTGAATGAATTTGTTAGAAAAATCTATCCAGCTGTTTCAAGGATAAATGTAGTATTAGAAAATATAGATAAATGGGTTACTTGTGATATAGATGTATATAGGGAGCAGTTGGATAACCTTAAAAGTTTTGTAATTGATACTTATAAGAATGAAAATCCTTTAGAAATCAATGTACTTACAGATAGATTGGATTTAAACGATATGTGTAATTGTGATGCAGGGGAAAATACATTTACGCTTGCTCCAAATGGGAAAATTTATATATGTGCTGCATTTTATTTTAACAACCCTGACGACTATATAGGTGATTTAGTTAATGGAATACACATAAAAAATAATTATCTACTTGAGTTAAAGAATGCACCTATATGTTCAAGTTGTGATGCTTACCACTGTAGGAGATGCAAATACCTCAATAAAAAGCTTACAGGGGAGATAAATACTCCATCAAAGATACAGTGTGTAATTAGCAATATTGAAAGAAACAAATCAAGAGAACTACAGTTAGAATTAAACAAACAAAAAATTATATCTAGTGAAGAAATTATTGGACCAATAGACTACATTGATCCTCTTGATAAGTTATTAAATAATGTTAGGAGTGTTGAAGGTGTTTAAAGAAAAACTAGGGAATCTAAAGCTAAATGAGAGGGAAGAAATTTTAATGCTGTTAGAGAGAAAGTGGGCCTTAGAGGAGCTTATGGATGCATTGGATAGCCAACCATATTCGGATGAAGAAAAAAAAGATTTACACATCAGAATAGTAGCTGACCTAGAAAAAAATCAAGTAGCATATAAAAAATGGATGTCTGATATAACTGAAAAATACCATTGGAAGATTGGTGATGAAGCGCGATGTAAGATTGACTTTAATACATCTGAGATTTTTATAGTACAACAAAGTGAGTAAGTTATTTAGTTTTTAACATAATAATGCAGCAAATAGTAGATTGAAAAAGTTATTATAGAAAGGGTGATTTTAATGAAACATTTGTTTAGTAAAAAAATCGGTGAAAAAGGAGAAAGTATAAAAGGACGTGGTTGTATACCTTGTAAGGGTAGTTGTATGTTTTCTTGTTATGGTGGTAATGTCATCGACATTGGTTAATAAAAGTATATAAATTTACGATAATTATTTATAAGAAATAAAATTGTAAAGTAAGTACTACTATTTGTGAGTATTGTTATGTTTAAATAAAAGGAGTGTCGCAAGATTATTAGCGGCACTCCTTTAAAAAACCTTAGATTAATTTAGAGGTGAAGATTCAACAATAATTGGAAGGTGGCAGGTGCATTACAGAGAGTGGAAGCTTGCTGAAAAATTTTTGGTGATAATTCAAGTTCTTAATCGAAAAAGAAATTACCTAAGGTATATAAATTAGGAAAGATGATTTTTTAGTATGTTTTAAAACAAAATACCGTTAGGAAGTAATAGATTCAATAACATTTGAAATTACAATAGTAAAAACGTGAAGATGTAGTTAGTTGAACAAAATTCACACCACAGATTGCAGGAAAGGAAGCAGATCTTATTCAGGCTATGCGTGATTCGAGTTTAAAGAGATTTGATACTTATTATATTGATATGTACTGTGAGAGTCGCCCTGAGCTATAAGTGTAAATAATTTTCCTTGAATTGTACTTTTAAAGTACTTATTATTAAATAAAAGAAAAATATATTGTTTTGTAAATACTAAGCCACAGTGGAAAAACTGAAACAAAATGAATTAGGAGATATAATTATGACAATAGAGAATATGATAAAATGCTGTGATAATTTAACCCCAACAGAAAATCAATTAGCACAATATATTCTGAGAAATAAAGAACAAGTTCAAAAATTGTCTATTCAAGACCTTTCTGAAAAGACTTTTGTATCAAAATCTGCAATTCATAGGTTTTGCAAAAAAATTAGGGTTGATGGATTTAATGAACTTAAAGTAAAGCTTGTTCAAGATATTGTAGAAGATGGGAAAAGGAAAGAAGAAATTGATGTTAATTTTCCTTTTGCATCAAATGATACTCAGGGAATAATAGCTCAAAAGTTATTAAAGCTATATGAAGCCTCAATAACGGATACTTATAATTCTATTAATGTGGAGGAATTGCATAAAGCTGTAGTATTATTACATAATGCAGAAGTTATTGATATATATACTCATGCACATAATATTAATGTAGCAGAGAATTTTCAGGATAAAATGCGTTCAATTGGTAGAATGGTTAATTGTCCAAGATCCTCTTATGAACAGCGTTGTACAGCAACTGCATCAAGTAAAAAACATGTAGCTCTGATATTATCATATTCTGGAAAAGCAACTTTTTTACCTTCTATTGTAGAAGTGTTACATGAAAATGGAGTAGAAGTAATCTGGATAGGAAGAGTGGGAACTAGCGTTGTTCCAAATTACATAAAGTATCATCTGTATATAAGTGATAGAGAAAACTTGAGGAATAGAATATCTCAGTTTTCATCTCATATTGCAATGCAGTATATGCTAGATGTTGTTTTTAGTTGCATTTTTAAAATAGATTATGAAAAAAATATTGATTATATTCAAAAAGTTACTGGTGTGGTTGACGACAGAAAGATTAATGAGTAACTAAATATCTAAGAGATGAGCTTTTTATATTTTAAATGGAAAGTTTCAGAAAGTTTCAAAAAAATATGTTTAGAATAATAATATTTAGAAAAAAGAATCAGAATATTATGCTTCTATAGACGAATAAGACTTTAATAAATATATTATAAGTAAAATAGTTTATGGAGGGATATTATGGAGAAGGCTATAAAAATCGTAACAATTGGAGGAGGAAGCAGCTATACACCGGAACTAATGGAAGGGTTTATTAAGAGATACGATGAACTTCCAATAAGTGAAATATGGTTAGTTGATATAGAAGATGGAAAAGAGAAGTTAGAGATTGTTGGAAAACTAGCTCAGCGTATGTGGGATGCAACTCCTTATAATGTTAAAGTGTTTACAACATTAAATAGAAAAGAAGCATTAAGAGGTGCAGATTTTGTAACAACACAATTTAGAGTAGGATTATTAGATGCAAGAATTAAAGATGAAAGAATACCAGCCCTGCATGGAATGTTAGGTCAAGAAACAAATGGAGCTGGTGGAATGTTTAAGGCCTTTAGGACAATTCCTGTAATAAAAGATATTGTTGAGGATATGGAAGAGTTATGTCCAGATGCATGGCTAATCAATTTTACTAATCCTAGTGGAATTATTACAGAAGCAGTTATTAAACATTTTGGATGGAAAAAGTGTATTGGTCTATGTAATGTTCCAGTAGTTTCAATGATGAGTGAACCCAAAATTGTTGGAAAGGATTTATCACAATTAAATTATCGGTTTGCTGGTTTAAATCATTTCCATTGGCATAAGGTTTTTGATGAAGATGGAAAAGAGATAACAGATAAGTTAATAGAACATATCAACGAAAAGGAAGGGGGAACTCCAGTAAATATCTTTCAAGCTGAATTTTCATTAGAGTTATTACATTCTGTAAATTTATTGCCTTGTGGATATCATCGTTATTACTATTCAGAAAAAGAGATGCTAGAACATAGTATAGAAGATTTCAAAAAAGGTGGAACTCGTGCAGAACAGATGAAAGAGGTAGAGGCAGCACTCTTTGAAGTGTATAGGAATCCAGACTTAAATAAAAAGCCTGAAGAGCTTCAAAAGCGTGGTGGTGCATATTATAGTGACGCAGCTTGTGAATGTATAAGTGCAATATATAATAATAAGAGAATTCATATGGTTGTAAGTACTGAAAATAATGGGGCTATACCTTGTCTTGATTCGGATTCTATAGTTGAAGTTTCTTCATTAATTTCTGCTAATGGGGCAGAACCAATTGCATGGGGAGAGATGGGATCCTTTGAAAAAGGCCAACTTCAAGTTATGAAAGCAATGGAAGAATGCACAATAAGTGCTGCATTATCCGGTGATTATGGAATGGCATTGCAGGCATTTACAATAAATCCATTAGTTCAAAAGGGAAGTGAAGCGATAGGAGTATTAAATGAATTATTAGTAGCGCATGAAAAGTATCTTCCACAATTTAAAGAAAAGATTAGGGAGCTAAAGGCACAAGGCATAGCATCAAAGGATCCTGTTGTAGTAGATTTGATGAAAAACGGGCACTAAAATAGTTTTGTGAGTTTAATTATATTAGTAGTAAAGTAGGTCAATATATATTATCTTAATAGTTAATGTATATTGACCTTTTTTACTCAAGTGGGTAGCGTAAATTAAAAGATATTCACTGTTATAATAGTGGGAACGTATGTTGAACTTATGTAGTAAAAGTTATGGGAATATGCTAATATTTTAATTAAGAATTGATACTTATTGCTCTTAGTTAACTACTTGGTAAGAGCATGACATTTTTTAGCGTAGTTATTACTTATGGAGGTTTATATGAGAATTGTCAGTGTCTCCAGCCTTAAGGGAGATGAAATACTTGGAAGGCAGATTTATGATGAATCAGGCAGAGTTTTACTTGGTGCTAACGTAAAACTTAGGCCTTATTATATTGAAAGAATTAAAGAACTTGGAATTAATTCAGTATATATTGACGATGATATGTCAAAAAATGTAGTTATTGAAGAAAGCATTTCTGAAAAGACAAGGCAAATGGGGAAACATGCGGTTAAGGAAATGGTTGAAAAATATTGTAGGGAAGGAAAAACTGATAATAACAGTGTTATGAATTCGGTAAATTCAGTTATTGAAGATGTACTTTCCAATAAAAATGTTTTGACAAACGTTTCTGAAATAAGTGCAAGTGATAATAATATATATTCACATTCAGTAAATGTTTGTGTGTTGTCTACAATAATAGGAACACATATGGGATACAATATGGTAAAACTTAGAGATATAGCAACAGGTGCATTACTCCATGATATAGGTAAAGTGAAAATTCTAAATGACAAGAAAATTTTATCGCAGTTTAAGACTAAGGAAGAATTAGATCAATATATTGAACTTATGCATCCAAAGGTTGGGTATGATTTTTTAGGAGAGCAATATGTTTGGACTGCATATGTTAAAGTAGCTGCATTAATGCATCATGAGAGAAGTGATGGTAGTGGTTATCCATTTAAGCTAAAGGGTGATGAAATAAATCAAATAGCAAAGATAGTATCCATCTGTGATGTTTTTGATAATTTAATAGCTGGTAGAGGCACGGAGCAATGTCGAACTGTATATGAGGTTATTGAATATCTTGTAGGGATGAGTAATATTTATTTTGATGAAGAAATGGTGAGAAAATTTACAATGAATATAGCTGCTTTTCCAACAGGAAGTGGAGTTATTTTAAGTTCAAAGGAAAAAGGGTTGGTAGTAAAGCAGAATAATTCCATGCCAATGAGGCCTGTAGTAAAAGTTATATATGATAAAGATGGCAATATGCTTTCAGAACCTTATGAAATTGATTTATTAGCGGAATTAACTCTTTTTATTATAAAAAACTGTGATATTTAAGTTTTGGAGGGAGTTTATGAGTAATAGAGGAAGTTATATGAATATAAGACATTCTAGTGATTATTTAAAACTAATTAATAACATTTTTCAGAAGTTTTTTGATGTAGATCGTATTAATTATCATGATGAGTTAAAAAAGACATTAGAAGAAATTGGTTTGTTTTTTAACTTAGATAGAGTTTATATATATTATTTTTCAAAAGATCCTACTTTTATGAAAATAGAATGCCAGTGGAATAGAGAATGTATAAGACCCAAAAGAGAAAGTATGCAAGAAGAAGTTGTTTATGCTCTTCCATGGTTGTTTCGTAAGATTAAGAATAATGATTTTGTCGCAATAGATAGTGTAGAGGAACTTTCTTCTGAAGCAATATTTGAGAAAGAAGCTTTCAGTATAGAGAAAATAAAATCTTTTTTAGCGATTCCATTAAAAAGTGATAAAGAATTAGTCGGGTTTATAGGTTATGAAAGTCTAGAAAAACCTATGAAATGGGAAGAGGAACAAATCAAAATATTAATAAATATTTCAAAGGTTTTTTCATATACAAGAGTAAGGCTGCTAAAGGAAAAAGAATATGAATCAATACTTAATGGACAAGCTATTTTGCTTAATAATTCAGAATCTCAGCTTTGGGCTTTGAAAAATGTTACTTCTTATGCCACTGTTAATGAAGCTCATGCAAAGTTTTTTGGGAAGAAGAAAAGTGATTTAGAATATCAAGACCTATATGATATATTTGATATAGATACTGCAAATAAGTTTTCTGAAGTTAGTTGGAAATTGTTTCAACAGAATGAACCAGCGGAAATGGAACTTGAAGTTAAGAATTGGAAGGGTGAAGATAGAATACTTCAAATTAAGAGTAAACCGCAATGGGATAAAGCAGGTAATATTAAATATCTTATTTGCACTGCTGAAGATATTACTGAAAAACGTTTGGCAGAAATTGAGTTATATAAGGCAAAAGAGCAAGCAGAAGCAGCAAATATTGCAAAGAGCCAATTCCTTGCCAATATGTCTCATGAAATAAGAACACCAATGAATGGGATATTTGGATTTCTTGAGCTTTTACAATCAACTGATTTGTCATTAGAGCAAAAAGAATTTATACGTGAAGCCAAATCTGTTTCAGATGTATTGTTATGTCTTATCAATGATATATTAGACTTTTCTAAGATTGAAGCTAAAAAATTAGTCATGGAACAAATTAAATTTAATTTAAGAACTACTATTGAAGATTCTGTTTCACTTCATGTTCCCCAGGCTACAGAAAAGGGACTAGATCTTTATTCAATGATTGATTCTAAAGTTCCAGAAGAAGTTATTGGAGATCCATCAAGGCTTAAGCAGATATTAAATAATCTTATAAGCAATGCAGTCAAATTTACTGAAAGTGGTGAAATTTCAGTTGCTGTTGATTATTTAGAGGAAGAGAATGAAGTAGCCTTGCTTAATTTTGAAGTGAAGGATACTGGCATTGGAATTCGTACTGAGGATGTCAGTAAGATTTTCAAATCTTTTAGTCAAGCAGATACTTCAACCACTAGGAAATATGGAGGAACTGGATTAGGACTAGCTATATCTAGCGAATTAGTTAAATTGATGGGTGGTGAAATTTCTGTTGAGAGTATACTGGGTGAAGGGTCAGTATTTAAATTTAATGTGAGATTACAGATAGGAAAAAGAGTCTGTAAGCAGAAATTTGATTTCGAAAAGTTTAATGATATAAATATCTTGATTGTTGATGGTAATGGTAATAGCAGAAAAGTTATTAGTTCATATATTCGTGAAACCGGACTTAAAATATTTGAAGCTGAAGATGCTACTAGTGCTATTACTACAATACTTTCAAATGCAAATACAGAAAATAAAATAAATATTGCTGTTATAGATTATCAAATGTCAGGAATGAATGGTTATGAACTTGCAACTACATTAAAAACAATACCATTTGCAAAGGATATTAAACTAATACTTTTAACTTCTTCAACTCAAAGAGGAGATGGCATTGCTGCCAAGAAATATGGCTTTTCGTCTTATTTGACTAAACCAGTTAAAAGAGACGATCTGTTAAATTGTATTGCAATAGCATTAAATTTAAAAAAAGCAGATAAAGAAGATAAAAAGACAGAGAAGTATGTGATTAACGAGGTTAAAGATGAATTAAGACCTAAGATTTTATTAGTTGAAGATAATGAAATGAATCGTAAAATTGTTATAAGCATGCTGAGATCTCGTGGAATGACTTGTGATGTAACGGTGAATGGTAGTGAAGCTGTTAAAGCGGTGAAAGGAAAAGATTATGATGTTGTATTTATGGATTGTCAAATGCCGATAATGGATGGGTATGAGAGTACACGTAAAATAAGGGCTATTGAAGGAAGTGAAAAGCATACTACAATTATTGCCATGACTGCTAATGCTATGGCAGGTGATTATGAAAAGTGTATTGAATCTGGAATGGATAATTATATTAGTAAGCCAATTAACTTTGATATTATGTTTAAGCTAATAGAAGATAATACTAAAGAGAGAGAGTTTGTAGCCGATTATAATAGTATAATAAATAATAATATTGATTACTTTATTGAAGAGACAGGACTTAGTAAAGATGATGCAAAAGAAATATTTGAAGATTACATAAAATGTCTACCAGATATGCTGACAGGTATTAACGATGCCATTAATGAAAATGATTTTGAAAAAGTAGCGAGGTTGACTCATGAGTTAAAAGGATCTGCTGGAACTTTAAGAATAACTTCAATTTATGAGTTGTCCGTAAATCTTGAAAAAGCAGCTGTTAGAAAAGAATTAGATAAATGTATTAAAGGTTTTAGTGAAATAAAAAATCTATTTTATTAAATGGACTTTAGGAAATAAGTAAATAATTTTTGAAAGATATAAAGGGGGACTAGGATGAAGAAGGTACTAATAATTGATGATTCATCATATATGCGAATGTTTTTGAAAAAGATAATAAAAAAAGATGGGCTGTATATGTTTTTTGAGGCATCAACAAAGGAGGAAGCATTAGAAAGTTTTAAGAATGTAAAACCGGATATTGTTACCTTAGATTTAAATATTTCTAATGTTAGAAGAGATGGTATTGATGTATTAACTGAGATAATGAATATTAATCCAGAAGCAGTTGTAATTGTTATATCTGCATCAGGATATGAAAATTATAAAGATGAATGTATGGCATTGGGAGCTAAGAGTTATCTTAAGAAGCCATTTGAAACTGAGACCTTATCGCAGATATTAGAAGAATATAAGTAAAAATATACATATATTTCTTGAAGCAAATTACTATTTATTATGATTATTGGAATATTACTTGGTAGTTAAAAAATATATATTTTGGTTAAGATAATTATTGAAAAACCCTTGTTAATTAACAAAGGGTTTTTAATTTTTTATTTTGTTTTTCTAAATTGTAATGGAGTTTTTCCATAGGTCTTTCTAAACATTTTAGAAAAATTTGCAGAGTAATTGTAACCTACTTTATAAGCTATCTCCTCAATGCTTAGATCTGTTGTAGATAAAAGATTAGCTGCGATAGTCATTCTAATATGATTTGTATATTCACCAATGGACATATGATAGTGTTTTGAGAATCCTGCTTTCAACTTTTGTTCGTTCAAAAATACTAATTTACTCAAATTCTCTATATTGGGTGGATTACAATAATTTTTCGATAAAATATCATGAGCTTTTTGAATAGAATGAATATCAGAGGAAGTTAACTTTATTATTCTGTTATTGCCAATATTAATGTTTCCATAGTTAATTTGATTAGTAAAAGCATTTTCCGGAGATTTAGTAATTTCATTTATTAAAATAGCAATACACTCAAGTATTTTGCTTTCTAAATAAATACTATTTAAAGAATTCTTGTTTGCTAGACTTTGCAACTGGTGAATAATCTCTACAATTTCTAAAGGCAAATAAGTATAGGTATAATTTTTAATTAAAGAATCAAAATCAATGATATTTGGAAAGTTAGGTTTTATTACCTCAGTAAAGTATTTTTCATATATAGTTATTTCGGTTCCATGATAATGTTGTCCTTTTTTCCATTTTTGATGGCCTTTTAAATCTTTTTCAATAACAAAGAAAGAAGAAGGCGTAAAAGAAGACACAGGATTATTTTCAATTTTAAATTCTGTAATTCCTTTATAGACTAGTCCAAAACGCATTAAATGTTCAGGATTAGCAAAAGATAAAGAAAAGTTCTCAGGAATAGTGTAGTCTGCAATACCTAAGTTATAATATCCTTCCCTTGCAAAACTAATCAGGTAACCAAGCTCAGGAGTATTTTTATTTGTATATAAAGTGTAATTTTCTTTTTTGATTTCGTTAAAGCCTAATTTATTTAATACTGCAGACTTAAATTCTTTGCTAGATTTTACGATCATAAAATTTCTCCTTCTATGGTGCCTTAAATTATTATAATAGCATGTAATAGGCAATATATCTAAGACTAGAATAATATAAGTATATTGAATAATTATTGATTTTACAAGTAAAAATAATTAAATAAGATGCAAAAATAATTAAATAAGATGCAAAAATAATTAAATAAGGTGAATACATTGAATTGATAATGAATATCATGTACAATTTGCTTTGTTAAGAAAAGATAGAATATAAATTCTGAAAGGAAGATAAGATATGGCAAAAAAATCAG
Organism: Clostridium cibarium; assembly: GCF_014836335.1. GTDB lineage: Bacteria > Bacillota > Clostridia > Clostridiales > Clostridiaceae > Clostridium > Clostridium cibarium. Next base: position 48,665 of record NZ_JACSRA010000008.1, on the reverse strand, counting down.
TATTAAAAACATTTTTAGTTGCATGTATGACATCAATGCTTTTCGTTGGATGTACGAATACTTCTACAGTAAAGGAAGAAACCAAAACAGTTAAGGTAACTGATGTTAAAGGAGAGGTTGAAATACCAGAAAAGCCAGAAAGAATAGTAGATTTAAGTGGTAATAGTGATACTTTATCCATTTTAGGATATAACGTAATAGGAACTGCTAACAGTGATGCATATGATTATAAAAAACTACCTACATATTTAGAAGATACATTAAAAGATGCTACAATACTTGGCTATAGTATGCAAGATACTATGGATGTAGAAGCAATAATGAATTTAAAACCAGACTTAATCGTAATTTCAACAGTACAAGAAAAAATGTATGATCAATTAAGAGATATTGCTCCTACAGTGATGATTAAGTTAGAAGCATTAGATTGGAAAGAGGATGTTAAGGCTTTAGCGAAAGTATTTAATAAAGAAGAAGCTGCAAATACTTGGTTAGAAAACTATGATAAAAAGGCAAAAGAAGTTGGAGATAAGGTTAAAGAAACTTATGGGAAAGATACAACTTATCTTTCTTTCTTAGCTAGCGGAGGACAATTCTTTGTATTTGATGGAGCAGGATTTGGTAATATCTTATATAGAGATATGGGATTAAGTAGGCCTCAAGGTATGCCAAAACAAAGTGACATTAGTTTACCAGTAGTAACTTATGAAGGTTTAGCAGAAATTAAGGCAGATTATATATTTGTTATAGGAACAGATGAAGATTTAAAGGTTTTAGAAGGAAATGCTATATGGAATAGCTTACCTGCTGTGAAAAATGGTAAAGTTGTTAAGTTACCTTCATCACCTTACTTTAATCAAGGATATAGTTCAGTAGGGAGAGAATTACTTTTAGATGAAGCAATGGAGATGCTAAATGGAAAGAAGTAGTAAAGGTGCAATAACTTTTACAGTTTGTAGTATTTTTATTCTATTAATTGGGTTGTTTCTAGCCGTAAGTCTAGGAGCTACCCAAATTGGAATTTCAGAAATATGGCACAGTATCTTTAATTACAGTGAAAAACTTGATCTTGTACTAATTAGAGATGTGCGTATTCCGAGAGCACTTTCTGTATTACTAACAGGTGGGATTTTAGGAGTAACAGGAGCTATGATTCAAGGTGTTACAAGAAATCCGATAGCAGAACCTTCGCTCCTTGGTGTAAGCCAAGGAGCTACATTAGTTGTAGCTATCTTTTATGCAATCGGAATTTCAATAACTACTACAAATGTTATGATAGCATCGATGATTGGAGCATTAATTAGTGGAATTATAGTTATAGGATTTATATCAAAAAAGGCTAATAATAGTTCAATCACAAAAATACTACTAGCAGGAACTGCTATGAGTACATTTTTTATCTCTCTCACAACTATTGCAGGACTTTTATCAAATAAGTCTCAGTTAATTGCATTTTGGGTAGCTGGAGGCTTTAGAAATGCAACTTGGGCTGATTTTAAATTAGTTGCAGTAGTTGGAACTATAGGACTAATAATAGGAATTTTACTTTCAAATAAAATAAATGTGTTAAGTTTAGGGGATGATGTAGCAATAAGTCTAGGTCAAAATCCAGAACGAATAAGATTAATAACTTTACTTGTTATTATACCAATGTCTGCAGCAGCAGTAGCCGTTGGCAAAAATATTGCATTTGTTGGACTTATAGTTCCCCAAATTGTAAGAAAATTATTAGGAGAAGATTATAGGAAGAATATACCTTGTTCTTTTTTACTAGGAGCGGTAATTTTAACTTATTCTGATATTGTTGCAAGAATGTTCTATAATCCGTATGAAACACCAATCGGAATATTTACAGCTCTAATAGGAGTGCCATTCTTTATAATGGCAGCAAGAAAGGAGAAAGGCTAATATGGCAAAAAGAAACTTCAAAATAATATTCTTAATGTTATTTAGTCTACTGACATTATCACTACTTTTGTATTTAGGCTGGGGAACTTATAAAATATCACCTATAGATATTATAAAAACTATATTAGGACAGGGAACAAAATTTCAAAAATCAGCACTTTTTGATATTAGAATTCCTAGAATGTTAGTTGGAATATCTGTTGGAGTAGCTTTATCTACAGCTGGAGCATTGTTACAGACTATAACAAAAAATGAATTAGCTGATCCGGGGATAATTGGTATAAATGCAGGGGCGGCAGTAGCTGCTGTAATTTTTATTTCATTAAAAACTGCAAATTATTATAGTGAGCTTGGAAACTTATCAATTTATGTATTACCTTTTATGGCTATTTTAGGGGCAGGGATTTCAGCATTTACAATCTATTTCTTATCAAGTAAAGAAAGAATAAGACCAAGAAGATTGCTGTTAATTGGACTTGGAATAAATGCAGGGTTAAATGCCTTTATAACGTTCTTTACATTTAGAGGTGGGGTTAGTGATTATAATAGAGTTTTAGTTTGGATCTCAGGAAGTCTTTGGGGGTCAGGATGGAGCTATGCCAAAATAATAATTCCACTAGTAATTATAATGGTTATATTAACTGTACTAAATTATAAAAAGTTAGATGTATTGAATTTCTCAGATGAACATGCAACTTGTCTTGGACTAAATTTAAATAGAGAAAGAAAAAAGTTTTTAACATATGCGGTTATTCTTGCTGGGGGAGCAACAGCCTTTGCAGGGAATGTAGGATTTATAGGATTAATCTGTCCTCATATGGCAAGAAAATTGGTAGGACCTTATCATAAAAATTTTCTTTTGATATCTGCTTTAATAAGTGTAGTAATAATTTTACTTGCAGATGCAGTTTCAAGAAATTTATTTTCTCCAATTGAAATACCAGTAGGAATTACAATTTCAATATTTGGAGTACCATATTTTATTTATTTAATGATGAAGGAGAAATAAATGGAAGCTATTAGTGTAAAAAATTTATTCGTAGCCTATGAAAGTAATTTAATAATAGATAATATGAATCTTTCAATTCCAAAGGGTGAATTAAGTATAATAATTGGAGCAAATGGATGTGGAAAATCAACATTACTGAAAACTATAGCTAGGATAATAAAGCCTAAAAGTGGTGAAATTTTTATTAATGAGAAAAATATTAAAAAACAAAAAGAAAAAGATATAGCAACTCAAGTTGCATTTTTACCTCAAGGGCCAACTTGCCCAAGTGGAATTACTGTTAAAGAATTAGTTGCATATGGAAGATTTCCACATCAAAGGATGATAGGTGGACTTAATAGTCATGACAAGGAAGTTATTAATTGGGCAATTGAGGAAACTGGTCTTAAAGATTTTGCAGATAGAGAAATAGAAAATTTATCTGGAGGACAAAGACAAAGAGCTTGGATTGCAATGACTTTAGCTCAAGAAACAGACATAATTATGTTAGATGAGCCAACAACTTATTTAGATATGTCATATCAATTAGAAGTATTGGAGGTTCTAGAAAGATTAAATAAAAAGAAAAATATTACTGTTGTTATAGTTCTTCATGAGCTTAATAATGCTTGTAGATTTGCAAGTAATATCATCGGGCTAAAGAGGGGGAAAATTATTTGTAATGGTGCTCCTAAAGAAGTAATAACTAAAGAAAGTTTAAAAGAAATTTATGGGATAGATGCTAAGTTGCAATTAAGCGAAAACAAAAGTTATCCAATTTGCGTAGATTATGAACTTGTAAGGGGATAAAATGAAAAACAAAAATTTTATTATTGTAGTTATTGGACAGATAATTTCTCTATTGGGAAATGCAATTCAAAGATTTTGTATGTCCTTATATATTTTAGAGTTAACTGGCAGTGCTGCAGTTTTTTCAAGAATATTAGCCATTTCAACTATACCATACATAATATTTGCCCCAATTGCAGGGTTATTAGCAGATACTATAAATAGAAAAAAAATAATGATATATCTTGATTTTTTTAGTGCTGCTTTAATGTTTGTATATTCTCTAATAATAATTAATGGAAAAGATAATACAGTAATAGTGGGATTAGTAATGTTCCTATTGTCAATTATTTATACTTTATATAGTCCCTGTGTTACAGCTTGTATTCCTCAAATTGTTCAAAAAGAAAGTTTAGTGAAAGCAAATGGAATAATTCAACAGGTTGGAAATGTAGTAAATTTAGGTGGCCCAATAATAGCAGGTATGTTATATAGTTTGGTCGGTATAAAAGTTGTAGTAATAATAAATGGAATAAGTTTTTTACTTGCAGCTATTTTAGAATTATTTTTAGAAATTCCTGATTTAGGAACGAAAGAAAAGTTTGAAAAGCCAATTAGAAAATCTATTATGGAAATGATAAAGGTATTTAAATATTTAAAGGAAAAAAAGACAGTTATATTAGGTATTATACTTACGTATGCATTAATTAATATTTTTGTGGCGCCAATTTTAAGTATTATATCTCCATATTTTATAAATGTTAATTTAAAAATGCCTTCTAATGTGTATGGATTTATTGAAGCAATATTTGTTTTGGGGATGATAATAGGTGGATTATTAATTACTATAAGGTCTAAATTATTTACTATGAAAGTGTTACATAAAACTATGTACCCTATGATAATAGCTATAATTATTATGGGTATAGCTACTAATTTGAATAAAGAAAAAATATATATTATACTAGGACTTTATTCAATTGGAGGTCTTGGAATAATGTTATCAATATCCCTATCTAACATTATATCATTGACATATATTCAGAATGAAGTAAGACAAGATATGCTAGGGAAAGTTAGTGCTTTTTCTACTGCAGTTGCTACAATAAGTGTATCTCCTGGACAAGTATTATATGGACAGCTTTTAGAATGTGATTATAATCTTTTATATATTTTAATAGGTACAGGGATATTTAGTCTTTTAGTAGTGTGCTTTATAAAATGGAATAGTAGAAAAATTGAATATAATTTATAATATGCTATTAGAGGTATTAATAAGTTGATTAATGCCTCTAATAGCATAATTTTTATTAAAAGGACAACTGGAGTTAAATAATACAAATTATTATTTGATAATGATTTAAAGAGCATTTGCTTTAAAAATCAAGAAAAAGTGTTAAATAAAAATATAGATTAGTTTAATAAGAGATTCTAGTTTATTTAGAGAAAAATAAGAAATATATGGGAATTGAAAAGTATACCTACTAGGTATACAATTAGATCATAAGGTATAAAAAGTAAAAGTAGTAAAAGATTAAATAGGATTTTTATTTATCAATTAATTATTTAGCTTAATGAGCTATGTAAATTTGAGGAGGTGTATTTATGAGTTTTAAGACAACAGAACAACATGAAAATTTAAGAACAAAAATTAGAACATTTGCAGAAGAGGAAGTTAAGCCAATTGCTTTTATGTTAGATCAGGAAAATAAATTTCCTTCAGAAATAGTGCATAAGTTAGCTGAAATGGGGATGCTAGGAATACCATATACCAAAAAGTATGGTGGAGCAGGATTAGATATAATTAGTTATGCAATTGCTGTTGAAGAGTTATCAAGAGTAGATGGAGGTACAGGTGTAATTCTATCTGCCCATACATCTTTAGGAACATATCCAATTGCTGCATATGGGACAGATGAACAAAAGGAGAAATATTTAGTGCCACTTGCCAAAGGAGAGAAACTTGGTGCTTTTGGACTTACAGAAGAAAATGCAGGAAGCGATGCTGGTGGAACAGAAACTACTGCAGTTTTAGATGGGGACTATTATATTTTAAATGGAGAAAAAATATTTATTACCAATGGTGGTGAAGCAGATATATATGTTGTATTTGCTGTAACAACACCAGGGATAGGAACTCGTGGGATAAGCGCATTTATTGTAGAAAAAGGATGGGAAGGTTTTTCTTTTGGTAAGCATTATGACAAGATGGGAATTCGTTCATCAGCTACTGCAGAATTAATTTTTAATGATGTAAAAGTTCCTAAAGAAAATCTATTAGGAAAAGAGGGAGAGGGATTCAAGATTGCTATGTCCACATTAGATGGTGGTCGTATTGGTATTGCGTCTCAGGCCCTTGGTATAGCTCAAGGAGCATATGAACATGCATTAGAACATTCAAAAGAAAGAGTACAATTTGGGAAACCTATTTGTGCGCAACAAAGTATAGCATTTAAATTGGCTGATATGGCTACAAAGTTAAGAGCAGCTAGATTGCTTGTTTATAGTGCAGCAGAGTTAAAAGGAAAACATGAACCTTATAGCATGGAGGCTGCTATGTGTAAGCAATATGCTTCTGATATTTGCGTTGAGATTGTTAATGATGCTCTTCAGATATTTGGTGGAAGTGGATATTTGAAAGGCATGGAAGTTGAACGAGCTTATAGAGATGCAAAAATTTGTACAATTTATGAAGGAACTAATGAAATTCAGAGAGTTGTTATAGCTTCTCATATTATAGGTAAGATGCAAAAAAGCAATAAGGGTGAGGTTAAAAACTTACAATCTGAGCCAGCAACAGGTTATCGTAAGAAGATAATATTGAAAAAAGGAACTCCAGAAGAGAGGGTTAATGAACTTGTTGAAGCTCTTAAAAAGGATGGATATGATTTTACAGTTGGAATTCCAATAGATACTCCAATTAACAAAGCAGAAAGGGTAGTTAGTGTTGGTTTAGGTATAGGTGAAAAAGAAAATATGAAGTTAATAGAAGAACTTGCAGTTCAAGCTGGAGCAGCAATTGGCTCATCAAGACCGGTTGCAGAGACTTTAAAATACCTGCCATTAAACCGTTATGTAGGAATGTCTGGACAAAAATTTAAGGGAAACCTTTATATAGCTTGTGGGATTTCAGGGGCAGGACAACATCTAAAAGGAATAAAAGATGCTACAACAATTGTTGCAATAAATAATAATCCTAATGCAAAAATTTTTAAGAATGCTGATTATGGAATTGTTGGAGATTTAAAAGAGATATTGCCATTACTTACTGCTGCTTTGGATAATGGAGAACCAAAGAAAGGGGCTCCACCAATGAAGAAGATGAAGAGAGCGATTCCAAAGAAAACTGCTCAAACATGGAAACATTATGTGTGTAATGGATGTGGCTATGAGTATGATCCTGGAATAGGAGATAAGGAAGGAGAAATAGCTCCAGGTACATTGTTTGAAAATTTACCTGAAGAATGGACTTGCCCAGCTTGTAGTGAAGAAAAAGCCATGTTTATAGAAGTATAGTTTATCCGATAGCTAGCATCCGTAACACTCCCCCTTCTTCAAGTGGGAGATAACGGCTGCACGTTCATGGATAAGTTCAACTAAATTCAGCTGGAGTTAAAACTCCACCTGAAAAGTTTCACTTTATATAATTATGTATTTTAAATGTAAAGGAGGATTAAATATATGTATTGTGTTAGAAAAGTAACTGAAGATCTTTATTGGGTTGGAGGTAATGATAGAAGGCTTGCGCTTTTTGAAAATATTCATCCAATTCCAGGAGGAGTTTCATATAATTCGTATTTACTTTTGGATGAAAAAACAGTTTTGTTTGATACAGTAGATTGGTCAATTTGTCGTCAATTTCTTGAGAATATAAGGTCAGTTTTAGCTGATAGGGATTTAGATTATATAATAATAAACCATGTAGAACCAGATCATGCAGCATGTGTTGAAGAGATTATTCTTCGTTATCCTAATGTGAAAATTGTATGTACACAAAAGGCTGCTATGTTTATGAGGCAATTTGGATTTAATATCGGAGAGCAGGTGATTGAAGTAAAAGAAGGAGATAGTATGTCCTTTGGAAAACATGAGATGATATTTGTATCTGCTCCAATGGTACATTGGCCAGAAGCGATGGTAACTTTTGACACTACCGATGGAATACTATTTTCAGCAGATGCATTTGGATCTTTTGGATCTTTAGATGGTAAGTTATTTAATGATGAAGTTAATTATGATAGGGATTGGATTGATGATGCCAGAAGGTATTATACAAATATTGTAGGAAAATATGGACCACATGTTCAAAATCTTTTAAAGAAAGCTAGTAAACTTGATATTAAGTATATATGTCCGTTGCATGGATTAGTTTGGAGAAATGATTTTGGATATTTATTAGATAAATATGACAAATGGAGTCGCTATGAGCCAGAAGAAAAGGGAGTAATGATAGTATATGGAACAATGTATGGAGGTACAGAAGCTGCAGCTAATGATTTGGCAACAAGATTAGTGAAAAAAGGAATGACAAATGTAGTGATGTATGATGTTTCAAACACCCATGTTTCATATTTAATTTCTGAGGCATTTAAATATAGTCATGTAGTTTTGGCTTCAGTAACTTATAATTTAAAAATTTATCCACCTATGCTTAATTATATAATGGATATGAAAGCTTTAAATCTTCAAAAGCGTACATTTACTCTTATAGAAAATGGTTCATGGGCCCCTCAATCTGAGAAATTGATGCATGAGCTTTTGGATCAAATGAAAGAAATGACTATTTTAGAGAATGAAGTGTCATTAAATTCCATTATGAAAGAAGATGATTCTGAGCTGATGGAAGCTACTGCTGATAGTATTATTGAATCAATGAAGTAAGGTGAAAAGTATATATAGAAGAACCAACCTAAAAATATAATTTAAAGTTGGTTCTTTTATCATTTTAATTAAATTTGTCAACAAGTAATGGGTTATATTAAATAACTGACATATTGTATTTAGCGGCAAATAGAGGTATGTTTCGTGATTGGTGCTTTTTTACTCTTAAGATTGATTGTTGATTTTAGAAAAAAGCTATAAAATAATAGTAAATAAATCAAATATCTGGGGGGATTTAAATGATTTTAAAAAAAGTGTGTAAAACTTTAGGGATAATTATCTTATCTACTATTATCTTAAGTTCTATGGCTAATACAAATGCAGCAGTATCTAAGATTAATTCACTTCAAAAAAATACTGTAGTAAGTAGCACTTATATTGCTAGAGATTCATTTTATGATTTAAATGAAAAATCAGTTAACAGACTTTCATCAGAACATTTTCAAATTATATGGGGAAGTAATGATGAAACAGGTACTGTTAATGAAGATTTAGTTAGAGGTAATCTTCAAAATTTAGAAACTATTAGAGACTTTTATGTTAATGTAATGGGATTAGATGATACCAGTGTTTCTGTTAATAGTCCTATAAACTCTAGTAGTATTCACTATAAAACAAATCTATATATAAACAAGACAGGTTTATCTAAAATTACAGATGACTGGGCTTATATGTCAAGTGATGGTGATGGCTTTGCTTATTTAGCAGTTGAACCAGGAGCTATGAGAGTTGATGAACCAAGTTGGGTAATTCCTCATGAATATGCTCATGCTATTACGATGCATCAACGTGGGACAATAGCAGCACCTTGGTATGAAACATTGGCAAATTGGTTTAGAGATCAATATTTAGGAAGTACATACTATAGATATGGAGATCGTGTATATGGACCTACTTCAGATTTCTTTCAGCCAGTAGTTTTAAATTCAGATTACTATTTTCCGCATATGAAAAATTATTATGATGCTTGGCCATTTTTATTATATGTAACTGAAAACCCAGATAATATGAATGGGTTAGGGATGGATGTAATGAGAAAAATGCTTCATGATGGTAGTAATGAAATAATGTTTGATAAAATTCAAAGATTATCAGGTACATCTACTAAAGATATGTTAGGTGGATATGCTAGAAGAATGGTAACAATGGATTTTAGAAGACAATCTAGTTATACAAATTATTTAAATGATCTTCTTAAGGATAGTTCGAATTATGACAAGGTATATACAACATTAGAAAATACAAATGATGGATGGCTTAAGGTGACAGATTCAAGAGCGCCACAGCAGGGAGGGTATAATATTATTCCACTTAATATAGATATGAGTAGTAAACAAGTGTCAGTAAACTTCCAAGGAGACAAGTCAGTTTCAGGAGCAGATTTCCGTGCAAGTATTGTAACTAAGACAAGAGATGGTAAAACAAGATATTCAACTATGTGGAATAATGGTATTAACACTTTAAATCTTCAGGGAGATGAAGAAAAAGCGTATCTTGTGGTTTGTGCTACACCTGATGAAATGCTTGATTTAACTTCTTTTGATGTTAATGCAGTAGGAACAAAATATCCATATAAAGTGCAGGTATTAACAAGTGGTAAATCTGATGAAAAAGTTAATATAGCTTCAAAGGCAGTAGTTAGTACGTCATATTGTTCGGAATGGGAAAATATTAGTGCTCTAAATGATAGCTTTGATCCTATAAATTCAAATGATAGATCACATGCTGTTTATGGAAACTGGCCTGAAACTGGAACACAATGGGTTCAATATAAATTTGATAAAAAGTATACTATATCTCAAAGTGATGTATATTGGTTTAAAGATAATGGAGGAATAGATGTTCCAAAATCATATAAGATTCAGTATTGGAACGGAAATAAGTGGGTTGATGTAAAGAATGCCGTAGGTTATGGTACTGCTATAAATCAGTATAATACTACAACATTTACGCCTGTAACCACTAATTCTATAAGAATTCAAGTGGTTTCTAATGGCAGTGCATCTACAGGCATATTAGAATGGAAAGTAGAATGAATTAATAAGTAAAAATACATCACAAGTAATTTTAGCAACTATTTGAATAGTTTCATATAATATTCTAGTAATGATGATTAGGTTTTAGTAATTCTGTAAGTCTAAATTTTTTGCATCTAGATTATATGAGTAGGGGCATTAATAAGTGCAATTTTTGCGGAATTGTAGAGCTCTATCATTAAATGATTTAAAAGGTGATGAGAATGGCGATAAAACCACAAATTTTACGTCCCGGAGATACAATTGGAATAGTTACTTTAGGAAGCCCACTATATCCCGATGTCATTAATGCGGGAATACAAACTCTCGAGAATATGGGATTTAGCGTGCTTCTAGGGAAATATGTATATTCCTATAGTGGCTATATTGCAGCCACAGAACAGCAGAGAGCTGCAGATCTTATGGATATGTTTAGAAATCCAGTTGTGAAGGCTATTATACCTGCAAGAGGAGGAGTAGGCGTTGAAGGTATTATACAATATCTTGATTACTCTGTTATTGCACAGAACCCTAAAATTTTAACAGGGTATAGTGATATAACAATTTTGTTAAATGTTCTGTATATATGGGCTAATTTAATTACTTTTCACAGTCTTCTTTTAATAGACTTTAAACCTACTACCCCTGAATACAATATGGATCAGTTCTTCATGGCAACATCTACACTTACTTCACCAAGGAGGCTTGAAAATCCTCCTGGAAGACCTTTAATAAGCAGAGTGCCTGGAAATGTAACAGGGCCTATAGTTGGAGGTAATCTTGCATCCTTTGTAGGTAGCATTGGAACCCCATTTGAAGTTGATACTAGAGGGAAGATAATATTGATTGAAGAAGTTCATGAACCTGTTAACACAGTATACAGGTATATATATCATCTTATTGCAGCAGGTAAATTTAAAGACTGTGCAGGTATTATCATGGGGCAATGTTCACATTGTCAGCCAGCATATGATAAGACATATGCGGACTTAATTAATGAAGTTATGGTTCCACTTAACAAACCTCTTATGACAAATTTAGCAACAGGGCATGGTACATACAAAATGGCCATACCTATAGGTGCAGAGGCTAACCTTAACACTTATGAGAATACATTGACTATACTTGAACCAACAGTGCGAATATAAAAAGAAAACAATTTTTTTAATTTAAAAAAAATTATTTTTTAGAACTATAATTAGAAAATATAATGTTTGCAAAAACCGTATTATTCATAATTGAATATTACGGTTTTTTTATCTTATTTCAAAAGTTGTACATTGATAACAATAAATGAAGCAGTAAGGACTATTTCCAAAAACTCTATAAGGATAAAAAGAGTATAATAAGCCTTATAGAAGTAGAGACTAAAATGGAAGGTAATATAATAGGTTTATTTAGAATTTAGGTAAGAAAAATATTATGATTATCTGTAATTTTATTTTTTTGAGAAGTTTTAATTTCATATGTAGCAGATAGAAGAAAGGAGATATTATGACAGAGATGAAAGTAATGATAGAAACAGGATGGAATTTGGATAATAGTTATGCTCGTTTGCCTGAATCATTTTTTGCTGATCTTAAGCCAACTCCTGTAAGTTCTCCTAAATTAGTTGCATTTAATGAGAATTTAGCAAGTTCACTTGGATTAAACGTTAAGGAGTTACAAAAAGTTGAAGGGGTAGATGTGTTTGCTGGCAATAGGATTCCAGGAGGTGCTAGACCTCTTGCACAAGCTTATGCAGGGCATCAATTTGGACATTTTACTATGTTAGGTGATGGTCGAGCATTATTAATTGGGGAACATATTACTCCTTTAGGAGAAAGAGTAGATATTCAACTTAAAGGCTCAGGAAGAACACCATATTCTCGTGGTGGGGATGGAAGAGCGGCTCTTGGACCAATGTTAAGAGAATATATAATTAGCGAGGCAATGTATGGACTTGGTATTCCTACTACACGTAGCTTAGCAGTGGTTACAACTGGTGAAACAGTATATAGAGAAACAGAGCAAATTGGTGCAATTCTTACCCGTGTAGCATCCAGTCATATACGTGTTGGAACTTTTCAGTATGCTTCAAAATGGTGTGACACTGAAGAATTACGTGCTTTGGCTGATTATGTATTAAAAAGACATTTTCCAGATGTCAATAGCAAAGAAAATGCTTATCTCCACCTGCTTCAAGAAGTCATTAATGGGCAAGCTTCATTGATCGCTAAGTGGCAGTTGGTTGGGTTTATCCATGGAGTTATGAATACAGATAATATGACTATTAGTGGAGAAACTATTGACTATGGACCTTGTGCCTTTATGGATACATATGATCCCAAAACAGTATTTAGCTCTATTGATATTCGTGGCAGATATGCTTATGGGAACCAACCTAGCATAGCAGAATGGAATTTAGCTAGATTTGCAGAAACACTATTACCATTATTACATCAAGATAGAGAACAAGCTATTAAATTAGCACAGGATTCTCTTTCGGATTTTGCAGAACTTTATAATAAGAACTTGTTATCAGGAATGAGAGATAAATTAGGTATATTTAATGAAGAGGAGCAGGATAAACATCTTATTGAAGGATTACTTAATATAATGGAGAAATATAAAGCAGATTATACTAATACTTTCCGTCAGTTAACTCTAGAAGATTTTGAGGATACGCCTTTATTTAGAAGTGATGAATTTACTAGGTGGTATGAGTTATGGAGAGATAGATTAGATAGACAACAAGAAACAAAAGAGGATTCCAAGCGGTTGATGAAAAATAGTAATCCCGCAGTTATACCTCGTAATTATCGAGTGGAAGAAGCTCTAGAGGCTGCAGTTAAAGCTGGAGATTATAATATTATGAATAAACTACTCAGTGTTCTTTCTAATCCCTTTGCATATTCAGAAGAGCAAAAAGAGTATTCTATTTTGCCAAAGGAATCAACTTGTGGCTATCGAACATTTTGCGGTACTTAATATTAAAGCCATAAAATCAAAAGAAATAGTTTTTAGATCCCGAGTAAGAAAACACTCGGGTTTAATTTTACTTTAAAATTATTAGAAAGATAGGAAAAGTATTTTAAAGAATTGAGAAGTCTTGTCGAATAATATATAATATAATAGGAGTATTTTTTGTTTAAAGTTAAAATAAATAATACGATTTCAAAGATTATGGAGGTATAAAGATTGAAAAAGCTTTTAAAACCAGCAGTAGCATTACTAAGTAGATTAAAATATTCAGCCAAGTTCTTAGTAATTTTATTATGCTTTATGATTCCTTTGATATTTATTCAAATAACTTACTTAAGGGATTTAAATGGAAAAGTTAAGGTTTTGGATAATCAACAAATTGGGTTGGGATTAAATGAAAAGATAACTTCCTTAATAATGTATGTTCCACAACATCGTGGATTATCTTCAACTTATCTTGGTGGAAGAACAGATGTAAAAGGAAAAGTTGATGAGGCACAAAGTCAAATAGACAAAGTAATTGTGGCGATAAATGATGAAATTGCAAAAGATGGAGAAGGGTTCAATCTGAAAGATGAGTGGGGAAAAATAGAGAATCAGTGGTCGACATTAAAAGAAGAAAATTTTAAGTTGTCTCAAGTAGATTCCTTTAAAAAACATACAGAACTAATGGATAGTATAATTAAATTTAATGTGAAGGTAGCAGAAGCAACACAGCTTTCACCAGATTCAAAATTGGAAAAATATTACCTAGTTGATTGTATAATAGATAAATTTCCTGTTGTAACAGAATACATGGGACAAGCTCGAGGTAAAGGCTCAGGGGTATTAGCTCAAAAGTCAATGTCTGATGATGACTATTCATTATTAGTATTTCAAACAAAATCTATAGCAGAAGCATTAAAGGGGTCTTCACAACAACTAAACTATGTATATGAAAAAAATTCAAATGCAAAGAAATCGCTATATGAGTTGGATGAAAATTCGCGAGAAGCAGGAGATAAAGTTGTAAATATACTACAGGAAAACATAATTAAAGAGAAAAACAATTTAACATTTGATGCAACAAAGTATTATGATACAACTACAGTAGCAATTAATGAAGTATTTAAGTTATATAATGAAACATTTAATGTTATCGATGAGATGATTGTAGAAGAAAAAAATGATCTTGCAAGTCAAAAAGCAATTTTATATGTAATTTATTTTAGTACTATAACTATACTTATTTATATATTTGCAGGATTTTATGTGAATATTAGAGATTCTATATTAGACATTCAGTTAGCCACAAGCAAAATAGCAGAAGGTGATTTAACTGCTATGACTAATCTGAATAGCAAGGATGAGATGGGTAAGTTAAGTAAGTATTTCAATAAGATGTCACAGGAATTAAGAGAACTTGTATTGAAGATAAAGCAAGCTTCAAATCATGTAGCATTATCTTCAGAGGAGATGGTGATAAGTGCTGGCAAGACATCAAAAGCAGCAGAAGAAGTATCTCTAACACTGCAAAATGTTGCTGATGGTGCTAGTGAGCAAATTGAAAGTATAAATGAAGCTACTGAATCTATTTCAAAAATGTCTGTAGGTATTAACAAGATATTTGCTAATGGTGAAGAAGTTTCTAGATTATCAGAAAATGCTTATAAAGCATCAAAAAGTGGAACTGAAATAGTTGATTCTGTAGTTAATCAGATGAATGAAATAAGTATTGGAACTCAAGAAACAGCAGGTGTCATAAAGAATCTTGGTAGATATTCAGAAGAAATTGAAAAGATAATTGAGATAATTAAAGATATTAGTGAACAAACAAATCTTTTAGCATTAAATGCGGCTATTGAAGCGGCAAGAGCAGGAGAGTTAGGTCGTGGATTTGCTGTTGTGTCTGATGAAGTAAGAAATCTTGCAGAGCAATCAAGTGTTTCAGCAGAACAGATTTCATCAATAATACGTGATATTCAAAGTGAGATGGCTAAGGCTGTAGCGTCCACAGAAAAAGAAGTAGAAAAGGTTAAAGTAGGTATTGATAAAACGAATTTAGTAAGTAGTGTATTTGAAGATATTGAATATGCTGTATCAAATATGAGCGTGAAAACTAAAGAAATGACAATGTCTATGGAAGAAATTGCTGTTCAAAATAAGCAGGTTATCAAAAATATAGAAGTACTTGAGAAAACAGCAAAAGGAAATGCTAATTCAAGTATAGATACTGCTGCAGCAAGTCAAGAACAATTAGCTGTATTAGAAGAGATAACAAAAGAGGCTAAGGGACTTTCTCAATCAGCTGAGAACTTAAATATGGCAATAACAAAGTTTAATATATAATTGTATACAGAAGGAAAGAATCTATATTAACAATAATTAAAGGTAAATTAATTTCTAATTGTAAAATATAGATAGGTAAAAGCCTGAAGCTAGTTAAAGTATTAGCTTTAGGCTTTTATATTTTAAATATTTATTCTTTTAGCATAAATTCTTTAATAAGTTGGGAAACATAGCTTTTTTTAGCTATTGGTAGCATATGCCTTACTCCAGGAACAATAATTAACTGAGAATCTTTAATTCCATCTTTCATTACGTAGGAGTATTCCGGTATTGTGAGAATATCATCATTACCTACCATAATCAATGTTGGAATATTGATATTGCTCATAACATTTGTTATATCAACTTTTACATTTATATTAAAATCTTTAAGCATAACCTCTGATGGTTCGAGGGTTAGTATAGTTTTTAATACATTTAAATTGGTAAAAGAACCAAGACACTTACAAATATAAATCCAATTTACTTTATTATTATCCACCATATCATAAACTTTCTGATCAAATTTATCAAATTTAGCCCCAGAACTTATAAGAACAAGTTTCTTTATTGTATGAACAGATCTTGCAGCAACACCTAAACATATGGTGCCACCTAGTGAATGACCTATTAGTGTAACATTATCTATATTGGCCACAAATTTTTCAACAGCATCTATATATTCTTCTACTTTAGTACAATTCATATTATCTGATTTGCCGTGATCAGGTAAATCTATTAAATAACAATTACAGTTATTTAATTTTTTTGATAGTGGTCTTAAAAAATTATGATTACATCCTGAACCGTGAACGAATACTAAATTTTCTTTTGTTGATGAATTTTCAATTAATTCATAATAAATACCATTAATTTTATCATGCATTAAACAGAGCCCCCTTTATGTACTAATTAGTTTTCTTGATAGGCTTATATGAAAATTAATATGTAAATAGGACACATGCACAAGTTGTACCTGCTCCTACGGACCAAAAAATTATATTATCACCTGATTTGATATCTTCATTTTCAATAGATCTTGCAAGTGCTAAAAATGGACTTGTAGTACCTGTATAACCAAACTCATTACTGATAAACGTAAACTTGTTGATATCTTCATCCATCTCATTGCATACTTGTTCGATGCTTTTTTTAGCAAATTGTGAAATGAAATATCTTTTTATATCTTTTTTAGTGAGGTTATTTCGCTCAAGTAATTCTTCTATAGAAATTTTAGCACTATAGAAAGCACCATCAAAGTTAAATGGAATCCACGTAACTAACTTATCCTTTACTTGTAGTTTACGGTCGTGAATTGTAGATGATAAACCTTTAGCAGGCATAAGGATTTTATCGCAATTACTGGAGTTTGTGTAAAAGTCTGAATCTATAAAACCACGTTCAGTATTTTGAGTGTTTTCCAATACTATTGCACAAGCAGCATCACCAGAAATTGAATAAACTGTAGGTTCATTGAATCTGGAATATTTATTAAGTTGATCTGCCCCAACAATAAGAGCGTACTTTATATTGGGGTTATCTCTCATAGTTCTACTAACTTGATCTAAAGCAACAATCATACCAACACAATTAGCATTTACATCATAAACTGCTGTTTTTTGACCAGCACTTATTGCATTGTGTATTTTCATAGCATTGGTAGGAGAAAGATATTCAGGTGTTCCAGTTGAAAAAACTATTAAATTTAATTCAGATGGTTTAACATTAGTTTTTTCTAAAACTTTATTAACTGCATTAATACCCATTGTAACTATAGTTTCATTAACATCATCTGAAATATATCTAAGATCTGATCCTGTGACAGCAAGGTAGTTTCTAATATCTTCACCTTGTTTTTCAAAATGTTCTATAAAGTAATCATTTCCTACTTGGTTTTCTGGATGATAGTAAGCTATTCCTTTGATAACTGAATTATGAAGTCTCATTTATTTTATCTCTCCTTCATTGTTATTTTTATTTAGTATTTCTGATAGGTGTTGAGTTATATCTTGAACTTTATCTAAGGATTTAATAATATTTTCACAGGTAGCTGCCTGCTCTTCTGTGGAAGCACTAACTTCTTCAGTTGAGGCAGAATACTGCTCAGAAATAGATGCGAGTGTATACATAGATTTTAATAAAGTATCTTTAAAAGCACTGATGTTAGCTAGTTCACTAGATAGCATATTTATCAATTTAATTATATCCTCTGAGGAAAGAACAATATTGTTGAAAGATTCTATTGTAATATCCAATTTGTCATTTGATTCTTTTTCTAGAGTTTTAGTATGTTTCATTGTGTGTTGTGTTTTTTCAATAACATTGATTATTTCACCTAAAATATCACTTACTTTGCAGGTTGAATCCGTAGACTGTTCTGCAAGTTTTCTTATTTCTTCTGCAACAACTGAAAATCCACGTCCAGATTCACCTGCTCTTGCAGCTTCAATAGCCGCATTTAATGCGAGTAAGTTAGTTTGATCTGCAATTTCAGTAATTGTTTTTATTATGTTGCCAATTGAATTTGACTTTTCGGATAAGTTATTTATTTGTAGAAGTACTTCTTCAGAGGCTTTCGTATTCTCAGTAAATTTATTTGAAAGGTCATTAATTGATTTAAGGCCCAAATCGTTATTCAATTTCAAGTTATTCATGCTTTCAATTGTTTTTTTGATTTCACTTTCTGAATTAGTAATTTTTTCAGATAACTGATTAAAAATATTCAAACTTTCAGTTACTTCCTGAGTTTGATTGATTGAACCAGAAGCAATTTCTTGTGTAGATTCTGCAATTTGGTGGGACATTTCATTAAATTGATCTAATGATTGATAAATATTACCAGATGTGTTTTTAAGTGTAGCAAATACTTGATTTGCATTTTCTGATACTTTTTTTTGGTCGTTATATAATTGTGAAGTTTCTTTTTCTTTTTTTTCAATATTTTTAAATAATTTATAGGTTTCATTAGCAATAATTGCAGCTATTGCTGATGCTAGGATAAATTCTATGCAAACAAATACCCATACAGGTAAGTTATTCATAATTAAAAATTGATTTGGATAGAGTATGAAAAGTAGTGCATTTAAGGATATTGTAGCAATAGAATACACAATTACAACGCTCTTGTCATAATAAGCACTAGCTACTATAAGCATAAGAAAATAACCTTGTGTAATGGCACCAAAACGACCATCACCTGAATAGGCTATAGTTATCGCTGCAGCTAGAGGTAGGTTTACCATATAAAGGTACTTTGCATATTTTTTTAATGGTTTTTCTAGCATTTTTATAATCACACTACCTACTAACATTATAAAGACTATGGCATCTCTTGAGTTTCCACCTAGAAAAAACCTTACAAATATAAATGCTGGAAAAGGTAATAAAAGATTAATTATAAATACAATAAGATTCATTTGTTTTTCTTTACCGTTTAACATGTCTAATTTCATAATAATCCTCCTAGAGTTAATAGACTCATTAAAATAATTTTGATTATTCAATCTATAAATGAGTAAATTAACAAATGGATTTTACTTAAATTATTAGAAGTGCCAAAAAGACTAAAGAGAAGTTTAGGGTAAAACTTTGATAAGAAAAATGTATTATATCATGTTTAAATTCTCATTGTAGGATTTAGATGTTATGAGTGGAACTAATGATATACTGATGATAAGTTGTATAAACAAATAATCGGCGATGAATCTTTACAATTATCAAGCTTCCTACCAATGCAAAATAGTTCTAAGTTTTTGGTATAGAATAAGAGTGTTACAAATTAATAGCGCTGATTTTCCCGAAAAAGTACTATTAGTTATAGAAAATTTGCTTTGTTAGTCATTAAACTTCTCCAATATTCAATTATTATTTGCTGGATATTAATTAAAAATCCATTAATTATTTTTTATCATTTATAGAATAATATATATATTCTACAAAAATATTGAAATACCTCTACTATATACTAATTTATCAATAAAATGTATTCAAATGTTGCTTGTATATAGAAATTATAATGTTATGTAATATGATTGATAGAGTAGAGCGTTGATTTGTTATTTAGTTAGTATACAATGAAGCTTGCAAAAGGAGATTTTATACAAATGCTTTACATAATATTACTTATGTGTAAAAAAGATGAATTAGAAACTCGCATTCTTAGTGGAGTAATGTTTTATAGTTTAATATATGGGACTAATGAACAATCGAACTAAAGTTCATACAAATTTTAACGACAAAAAAAGGATTATAATAATAAAATATGACAAACCACCAAGTGTATTGACAAAAATGTGCAATTTTTTATATAATTAAAGATGTGTGAAAGCGTTTTTTATAATTAAATGTTTTGGAAAGAATTATTAATGTTATATAGAATATGATTTAAGAAATTAGGGAAGGTGAAGTTATGAAAAAAGTTCTTATAGTAGATGATGCTTCATTTATGAGAATTAATCTTAGAAAGATATTAGAGAAAAATGGGTTTGAGGTTGTAGGGGAAGCAGCTGATGGATTAGAGGCAATAAGAAAGTATTTTACACTTAAGCCAGATATTGTAACAATGGATATTACAATGCCTAAAATGGATGGTATTGAAGCACTTAGGGAAATAAAAAATAAAGATTCATCTGCAAAAATTATTATGATTTCAGCTTTGGGTCAAGAAAAGTGGGTTAGAAAAGCAGTTATTCAAGGTGCAATAGGATTTATTGTGAAACCATATAAAGATGATTATGTTGTTCAAGCATTAAACAAGCTATAAGAATTATTTAAGATTAATGGGAAGTTTCTATTAAAAAGACTTAACCCCCTATAGTAAAATAAGCATTACTATAGGGGGTTAATGTTTTAATTGCTAAGGTATTGACGTTAACGTTACGTGAAGGTATATAGTTTTCTTGTAAGGAAGGTGAAATTTGTGGAATATACAGTACAAAAGCTAGGAAAGTTAGCAAGTGTTAGTACCAGGACACTTAGATATTATGATGAGATAGGAATTCTTAAGCCGGCAAGAATTAATTCATCAGGATATAGAATTTACGGAGAAAATGAAGTTGATAGATTGCAACAAATACTTTTCTATCGAGAACTAAGTGTGAGCTTAGAAAGTATAAAAAATATATTACATAATCCTTCCTTTAACGAAGAAAATGCGCTTAGGGAACATCGGAAAAAACTTATAGAAAAAAGAAATCAAATAAATGTTTTAATTGAAAATGTTAACAAAACTATTGCTTTGAAAGAAGGAAAATTAAGAATGAATAATGAAGAAAAATTTGAAGGGCTTAAGAAGAAGTTTATTAAAGAGAATGAAACGAAATATGGTAAGGAAATAAGGAAAAAATATGGAGAAGGAGTAATTGATAAATCAAATTTTAAAATAATGAATATGACAGAAAAGGAATATGCTGAAGCTAAAAACATTGAAGAGAAACTTAGAGAAGTTCTATCAGAAGCTTTAAAAACTGGTGATCCAAGTAGTACAAAGGCTCAAGAAGCGGCTGAACTTCATAGAAATTGGATTGAATTTTATTGGACTGAATACAGTAAAGAAGCTCATGCGGGTCTTGCGCAAATGTATGTAGAGGATGAAAGATTTAAAGAGTATTATGATAAATACGAATCTGGAACAGCAGATTTCCTAAGAGATGCAATTCTAATTTATACAGGTATGAAAAAGTAATTATTAAAAGACTTAAAGTGATTATATATCATTTTAAGTCTTTTTCTTATAAAGGAGCTAAATAATCATAGTAATTCTAAGATGATAGATATAAGAAACTAAACTATGAAATTTATAAAAAACTTGCAGTAATTATTAAATTAAATAACCCCAAATGATAAAGAATAAGTAAGTTATAGAAAAATATGTTATAATACTGCTATGTTTTGGTAATTTGTAGATTGAAATCAATTATGAATAATATGAAGGATGTGAGGAGTTTTGTCTGGGAAGGTAAAGGAAATTATTGATGAAATAATTGAAGAACGATCTAAAGGAAATCCTGCAATTAGAGAGATGACTAAAGCAAAATTGATTTTAAAAGGACTTAATCCTAATAAGTTTAATAGATATTCATATGATGATCCGAAGATAATAGAAAAACTTCGGATAATAGAAAAAGAGTTAATTGGTAGGAAAGTAGAAGATGAGAAGCTAAATATAAAATCAATATTTTCAGAGGAAAATTCAGAAGAGGATGTTGTGCTAGATATTAAAAATAAATTTAAAAATTTCAGTGCGGATCTCATTATATTTTTTTCTTCTTCAAATTTTAATCAAGGAAAGTTAAGTTATTTAATGAAGGAAACTTTTAAAGATAGTACAATAGTTGGATGTTCTACTGCAGGGGAGATGGTAAGTGGACAATTGCTAAATAATGCGGTTGTAGCTATGGCTATTAATTCAAATGTCATTTCTGATATGAAGTTGGAAGTGATTAAGGAAATGGATAAAGGTTTAAACTTGGAGCCAGCTTTTAGGTCGTTTGAAAATTATTTCAAAGAAAGTCTATATACAATGGATATAGCAAAATATGTTGGATTGGTTTTAATTGATGGAATAAATAAAAAACAGGAAGAAGTTATGGACTTAATTGGAAATAGGACTAACATATTTTTTGTAGGAGGAACAGCTGCTGATGAGGGCAAACATGTAGAAACTCATGTATGTGCTGATGGGAAGGCATATACAGGAGCAACAGTTCTTTTAATGTTAAAAATAAATGATGATGCTGAGTTCAATATTATTAAGACACAAAGTGTTAAAGTTTTAGAGAATACACTTATTGCCAATAAGGTTAATGAGGAGACTAGGGAAGTAATAGAATTTAATAATATGCCTGCTGTTGTAGCATATGCAGATGCGGTGGGGGCAGATTCAATAGATGATGTAAAAAAATACTTTAAGACAAATCCAGTTGGATTGATAGTAGGGGATGATGATATTTATGTGAGATGTCCTGAAAAGTTAAATGATACTAGGATGGAATTTTGCTGCAAAATACTTAATGGTATGGAAGTTACTTTACTAAAAACAACAGATATTATTAAGGATACTAAGAGAGCTATAGAAAATGAAATTAGTGAAAATGGAAAAATCGAAGGAATTGTAAATTTTGATTGTATATATAGGATTGAAAAGATAAAGAAGAATGGTCGTCAAAAAGAATATGGGGGAATATTTAAGGATATACCTACAATCGGTTTTTCTACATATGGAGAGGAGTTTATAGGACATACAAATCAAACTTCTACAATGTTAATTTTTAGATCAAAGAAAAAAGATAACTAATAATACAAATAGTAAAAATATTCTATAATATTGGAGTAATAAATTATGGATAACTTGATGAATGAACTAAAAAAAAGTCAATTAAAGAATAAGGATTTAGAGATAGATAATAAAGATTACGTTAATAAAATAAAAAAGATTAATGAGGAATTAATAAAAGAAAATACTGAATTAAAAAGTAGATTAAGAGAAAAGACGAAACAATTAGAGGATATAACTGTAGAACTTAAAGATTTTAATATTATGTTAGAAGATGAAATAAATGAACGTACAAAAAGTGAAGAAGCTTTAGTGGAAAGAGAAAGACAATTTAGATATGCTGTTGAAGAGGCACCAGTGCCAATTATGCTATATACTGAAGATGGGAATATAATTAAGATAAATAAAACTTGGACTGATATTACAGGATATAAAATAGAGGACATTCCTACAATATCTGAATTGAAAAAAATTTCATCTGAACTTGCAACAGTACTAGAAAACACTATGATGAGTAAATTTAATGACTTTCAGAAGAAAAAGAATGATGGTGAAGTTTGTATATGTACAAGTAAGGAAGGAAATAGAATTTGGGATTTTTATTCGGCTTGCATAGGCACATTACAATATAAACAAAAATTATTAATGGTGGTAGCTATAGATATTACTGAAAGAAAGCAGGCGGAAGAGTTACAAAAAAGTATTCAAGAGGAAAGAAAAAGATTATATGAAATTAAAGAGTATGATAGGATTAAAACAGAATTTTTCTCTAATATTTCCCATGAATTAAGAACACCAATTAATGTTATTTTCTCAGCAGTTCAGCTACATGAAATTAAGTCAAAAGAGTGCAAATGTAAAAATGCATCTTTATATATAAATAAATATACTGGAATAATGAAACAAAATTGTTATCGTCTTTTAAGGCTTGCGAATAATTTGATTGATATAACTAAAATAGATGCTGGATATCTGGATTTAAATGAAGTAAATGTAAATATAGTTTCTACTGTTGAAGATATAACTACTTCTGTAGCAGCCTATATTGAAAATAAGGGATTGTCATTAATATTTGATACGGATGTAGAGGAGAAAATTATTGGATGTGATCCAGAAAAAATTGAAAGAATTATTTTGAATTTATTATCAAATGCAGTCAAATTCACTCCAAGTGGGGGAAAAATAATGGTTAATATAGAGACTAACTCAGAAAATGTTTGTATAAAGGTAAAGGATACAGGAAGGGGGATTCCAGAAGAAGAGACGTATTCTATATTTGAACGATTTATACAAGTTGATAAGTCTCTTGCAAGAGACCATGAAGGTAGTGGAATAGGACTATCTCTTGTAAAATGCTTGGTGGAACTTCATAGTGGAACAATATCGGTGAAAAGCAAAGAACATTATGGAACAGAATTTATCATAAACATTCCTTGCAAGTTAGTTGAAGGCAAAGCTTTAGATAGAAGTAAGCAGTGTAACAATAAAAGTGAAAGTTATATTGAAAAGATTAATATAGAGTTTTCAGATATATATAATTAAAAGATAAGAATTAATAGTTGTACAATGTGCACTAAAATATTGTTTAGTGTAGTTATAGAATATACAGTTTAAATATGCTACTCTTATTAAGACAAAGATGTCTTTATCATTGGATAAAGGCATTTTTTTATTATAAAGTTTTACATATAAGGGGGAGTTATATGAATATTAATATATCTATTGATAATTTATGGGTGATATTTGGTGGCATTTTAGTGTTCTGGATGCAAGCTGGTTTTGCTATGGTTGAAACTGGTTTTACAAGATCGAAGAATGCAGGAAATGTTATAATGAAAAACTTGATGAATTTTACATTAGGTTCATTGATATTTTGGATTATAGGGTTTGGAATCATGTTTGGCTCCGATATAGGCGGGGTTATAGGAATGCCAAAACTTTTTGGAGCAGTGGATGGAAGCGCATATCCAAAAGGAATATCCAGTTACACTTTTTTATTTTTTGAAACAATTTTCTGTACAACAGCTTCGACAATAGTTTCAGGAGCTATGGCAGAAAGAGCAAAGTTTATTTCTTATTGTATATGTAGTGTTGCAATAGGAGCTATTATATATCCAGTTGCAGGACATTGGATTTGGGGTAATGGTTGGCTTTTTAAATTAGGCTTTCATGATTTCGCTGGAGCTACAGTAGTCTACTCAATTGGTGGATGGTGTGCATTAATTGGAGCAGCAATGCTTGGACCGAGAATTGGCAAATACTCAAAACATGGTAAGTCTACTGCTATTCCAGGACATAGCTTAACCCTTGGAGCACTTGGAGTATTTATTCTTTGGATGGGATGGTTTGGATTTAACGCTGCATCAAGTATGAGTATAACTGGGGAAGGATTGCTTGAAATTACTTCAAGGATATTTATAACTACTAATTTATCAGCAGCAGCTTCAACAATGACTACAATGATTAGTACATGGATTAAGTATGGTAAACCAGAGGTAAGTTTAACTTTAAATGGGGTACTTGCTGGATTAGTAGCTATTACAGCAGGGTGTGATGTTGTTACGCCTAAAGGAGCAGTTATTATAGGCATTATAGCTGGGATTGTTATGGTGTATGGTATAGAATTTATTGATAAGGTATTAAAAATTGATGATCCAGTAGGTGTAATTGGAGTTTATTGCATAAATGGTGGTTTAGGGACAGTATTAACAGGGCTATTTGCAGCTTATGGCAATTCACTTGGAGTATTTTATGGTGGAGGATTTAATCTGCTTATAATACAGTTAATTGGTGTAATAGCTGTAGGAATTTGGTCAGTTGTGGCGGCAACTATATTATTTAGAGTAATTAAAGCAATTGTAGGATTAAGAGTTACAAGGAAAGAAGAAATAAGAGGTCTTGATATAGAAGAACATGGATTAGAAAGTAGTTATGCAGATTTTCAAAGTATAGATTTAAATATGTAGATAAATTGAACATGAAAAATAGAGTGTTTAAGGGGGAAATGGTATGGATAAAATTACGAAGGTGGATATTATAACAAGGAAAACTAATTTTGAAGAATTAAAAACTGCACTTGCTGAAATAGGAGTTATGGGAATGACAGTAACTCAAGTAGTAGGTTGTGGAACTCAACAAGGTGACATAAAATATTATAGAGGAGTTCCCATGGAAGTGAAGTTGCTACCTAAAATTAAAATTGAAATAGTAGTTTATGAAGTACCTGTAGAGAAAGTAGTAGAGACAGCAATAAAGGTTTTAAGAACTGGTGAAATTGGAGATGGGAAAATTTTTGTTTATGATGTGCAGCAAGTAATTAAAGTTAGAACGGGTGCAACTGGAAGAGAAGCACTGATTAATGAATAAAATAAGAATATTTTGGAGGAATTATTTATGAATTTTAGTTATTGTTTACCTGTGAATCTTTTGTTTGGAAGAGGAGAAATAAGCAAAGTAGGAAAAGAAGTCGCTAGATATGGAAAAAAGGTTCTTATAGTAACTGGTAAAAATAGTACAAAGAAAACAGGCTTACTTGATAGAACTGTAAACTTATTAGAAGAAGAAAAAGTAAAATATGAAGTTTTTGATAAGGTAGAACAAAATCCTCTTACTACAACAGTATATGAAGGTGTTCACATTATTAAAGAAACAGGATGTGATGTAGTTTTAGGACTTGGAGGAGGAAGTATTATGGATGCTGCTAAGAGCATAGCTTTCTCTGCAAAAAATGATGGAGATATATCTGAATATATATTTGGAATAAAGCAAGGAAATGAAGCGCTTCCAATAGTTTTAGTTCCAACAACTTGCGGAACAGGTAGTGAAGGAAATTGCTTTTCAGTACTCACTAATCCTGAGACTAAGGATAAGAAATCTTTAAGAACTAATGTGATTATTGCCAAGACATCTATCATAGATCCAGAGCTTATGACTACGATGCCTAGAAATATACTTGCATCTGTTGGTTTTGATGCTCTAGCACATAATATGGAGGCGTATGTTTCTAAAATAGGACAGCCATTAAGCGATATGCAAGCACTTTATGGAATAAAGTTATTGGCTGAACATTTACCTAAAATATATAATAATCCAGAGAATTTAGAATCATGGGAAAAAGTAAGTCTTGCTAGTACCCTTGGAGGAATGGTGATAGGAGTAGCAGGAGTAACAGCACCTCATGGTATGGAGCACCCTGCAAGTGGATTATATGATATTGTTCATGGAAAAGGACTCGCAGCACTAACTCCTATAATAGTAGAAGATTCATGGAGGTTTTCTAGTGAGAAATATAAGGATATATCAAAAATACTTGGAGGTAGTGGCGCTGAAGATTGTTCAGAAGCTATAATTGAATTTCTTAAAAAGATTGATTTGAAGGTAACTTTAGGTGAACTTGGAGTTAAAGAAAAGGATGTTGAATGGATGGCAGAAAATTGTATGAAAGTCTCAAGGCCAAGTATTATAAATCATCCAAGAAAATTTAATTTTGAAGAAGTTAAGGAAATTTATTATAGAGCATTATAGTTATCTGAGTTTTAAGATTATAAAATATGCATGATGCACAAAAAAAATGTTCTTAATGGGTATAGGATTTATGAGAATATTATGATAATATAAATCAATAGAATAATTTAAAATTGGATGCAAAGGCGCACTGAAATAAAAACAGTGCGTCTTTTTGTATTAAAAAAATGGGGGGCTAATAGGATGTATAAGGTATATGAGTTATCTAAAAAATTTGGGGATTTAGAAGTTTTAAAGAATATAAGTTTAGATGTTCAAGAAGGGGAAGTTGTATGTATTATTGGACCTTCAGGTTCAGGCAAAAGTACTTTTTTGAGGTGTCTAAATTTATTTGAAATCCCCACAGGTGGAAAGATGTATTATAGTGGCACCAATATTCTTGATAAGACGGTGGATAGTAGATGGCTTAGAGAAGAAGTAGGGATGGTATTTCAAAAGTATAATCTATTTCCTTTATATACAGTGTTAGAAAATGTCATGCTTGCACCGGTACTTACAAAAAAGAAGAATAAAAAAGAAGCAAAGGAGATAGCGCTTGAACTACTTGATAAAGTAGGGCTAAAAGATAAGGCAGCTGTTTATCCAAGAACTTTATCTGGTGGGCAGCAACAGAGAGTTGCTATAGCAAGAGCATTAGCGATGGAACCTAGAATGCTTTTATTTGATGAGCCAACTTCTGCTTTGGATCCAGAACTTGTTGGAGATGTACTAGACGTTATGAAGCAACTAGCAAAGGATGGAATGACTATGGTAGTTGTTACTCATGAGATGGGTTTTGCTAGAGATGTATCAGATCGAGTTATATTTATGGATAAAGGATACATAGTTGAAGAGGGAAGGCCAGAAGATATTTTTACCAATCCCCAAAATGGAAGAACAAAGGAGTTTTTATCAAGGGTACTAAATTAATTGCTGTACTAAAGTGAAGTTATGTAAAAATAATTGTGAAAAGGAGAAAATTAAATTATGAAAAAAATATATAGAAGACTATTATTATTTATTGTTATTGTTGTAAATTGTGTTGGATTAATGGCTGGATGTGGTTCTTCCACGTCAACGACGGGAAGCAAAGGAAAAGGTACATTAGAGACAATAAAGGAAAAGGGTGTGTTAACAGTTGCTTCATCAAATGATGCTCCATTTGCTTTTGTTGATTCTAAGACAAATGAATTTACTGGAATTGATGCAGAAATTATAAAAGAAGTAGCAAAGAGACTTGGTATAGAAAAGGTTGAAATGAAGCAAGTTCCTTTTGAAAACTTATTAGTAGAGTTAAATAACAACAGTGTTGATATGGTAACTGATGGAATGTACATTAAAGACGAGCGCAAGAAAAAAGCACTATTCACAAATATATGGTACAAGGAAGGGGAAGCAATTGTTATACCTAAAAGTTCAAATATTACAAAAAAAGAGGATTTGAAAAATGCATCATTAGGAGGACAAAAGGGGACTGCATTTTTAGAAATAGCTCAAAAATGGGAAAATGATGGGGCAATAAAAGAAGTTAAGGTATTTGGAAGTCAATCAGAATTAATGCTAGCTGCCAATACGGGAAAGATAGATGCATGTATAACAGATGGTATGGTAGCAGGTTATACATTATCTCAAGACAGTAGTCTTAACCTTAAAATGCTATCACCATATAAGGTTGAAGCCTCAGGCATGGTAGCAGCAGCTGTTAGAAAAGATGATAGAGAATTGGCAGATGCAGTAAATGGAAAAATTGATGAGATGAAAAATGATGGAACAATTCTAAATATACTAAAAAAATATGGGATGAATGAGGATTATTTTGTTTCAGCTGAAGAGGGACATACTTCGGACAAATAAACATTAAAAAGGAGACAGACAATATGGAGATTTTATCTAATTTAGATTTTAAAACAGCAATTCAATATTTGTTACCTTCATTAATTCAAGGGTTATGGATTGTATTAGAGGCAACAGTATTTGGATTTTTATTAGCAATTGTATTAGGACTTTTAATAGCAATTGGTCGTATCAGCAAAGTTAAAATATTAAGAGGAGTTTTAGTAGTTTTTTTGGAATTTATCAGGGGAACTCCATTATTAGTTCAACTAGTATATATGTATTATGTAGTTCCTCTTTTAATATCAATAATTATTCAAATTTGGAGTCCAGGGTATCAACTTAAGATTAGTTCCTTAGTTGCAGGTACGCTGGGCCTTGGAATAAATTATGGATGTTACATTTCAGAAGTTATACGTTCTTCAATAGTGTCAATAGATAGTGGACAAACAGAAGCAGCACTAGCACTTGGATTAACAAATAAACAAGTTTTATCAAGAATTATAATACCTCAAGCATTACGCAATGTTGTACCTGTTTTTGGGAATTACCTTGTAATGATGTTAAAGGATACTTCACTTTTGGCATATGTTTCAGTTAGTGAATTGTTATTACGGACACAAAGTTATGCATCACAATCTTTCCTAACAATTGAGTCATATACACTTTTAGCAGTGTTTTATTTAATATTAAGTTTACCACTTGCACAAGTAATTAAATTAGTTGAAAAGAGGATCCAAAAATTTAGTTAATTTATATTTAGAATAAATCTCTCTTTATTTATGAGAAAATATATGGTAAAAATATAATTAATAAAATAGATTTTCATAAATAAGGATGGATGCTATGTCAATTTCGGTGAGAGATATATTTAAATTAGATTCATTAAAAAAAATTAATCTTGTTGCAGGTGAGGCAGGATTAGAAAAGAGCATAGAGTGGATATATGTAGCTGAATGTTTTGAGAACCCATTAGATGGTATCAAGTGGCTACAAGGTGGAGAAATTATAATTATTACTGGTGTTGGAATTAAAGATAATGTAGAAATACTATTGAATCTTATTAAGGGTATCAGTGAAAAAAATGGAGCAGGACTAATTATAAATATAGGACCATATATAAAGAATGTATCAGAAGAAGTAATTAAGCTTGCAGATAGTCTTGAGCTACCATTATTTACATTACCTTGGGAAGTAAAGCTTGTTGAAGTATCTAGAGAGTTAAGTAATGCTATTGTGCTATCACGTATTGAAGAGAATTCTCTTACTCATTTTTTAAGCAATATTCTTTTTGGAGATAGGGAATTAGAGGGGAATGCTATAGAGAAAGCAGCGTATTTTGGATATAATTTATCTGGAGAATGTTTTATATGTGTCATAGATATCGATGGGTTTGAGAGGTTTTTAAAATTGAAAAATTTAGATGATGAGGTAAGTATATCTAAGATAAAAATAACATTTAGAAAAATAGTGCAAGATATATTAGAGAAACATGCATTAAAAGTTCCTATTATTGATAAAGATGATTCTGTTATCATTTTTAATAGAGCAGAAAAAAATTGTATGAGTAGATTGTTAAAATCAATAAATGAGATACAAGATGTATTAAAAAAGCGTATGGATGGACTTTCGGTAAGTGTAGGAATAGGAAATTCCTATAAAGATTTAAAAATGATGAAACAATCATTAAGTGAAGCAGAACTTGCTATTAATTGTGCGAAGTGTAAAGGGCTAGATGGGACCATTACAGAGTATAAAGATATAGGAATTTATGGGCTACTTTTCAGCATTAAGAATATTAGTATATTAGAAAATTACTTTATTAATACTTTAGGGCCAATTAGTAATGGTGATGATAATTTACTACAAATATTAGAGACTTATTTAAATGAGAATTGTAATATTACAATTACAGCAGAAAAATTATTTTTACATAGGAATACACTTAAATATAAAATAAAAAAAATAGAAGAACTTTTAAATTGTGATTTACACAACTTTGATGATTGTATGAAGGTGAAAATTGCATTATATATAAATAAAATTTTAAAAAAATAATATATATAGAAACTAGCTTATCATAAAATGTGATGGGCTTTTTTATTTGTTCAATTAGAAAATTCAATAATGTTCTAACTAAAATTACGAAGATAAAAAGTTCAACTTTATTATACACTTGCATAGTATTTAAATAAATAAAGAAATGGATATATAATCAAAATGATTAGATTTTAATTTGGATTATTAAAGAGAAATTGAATTTATGGGGGAACATAGAAATGGATAAAGTTAAAAGTGTAAAGATAGTAACTATTCTTGTTTTGGTAGGTATTGCTAGCGTTTTATTATTTGTGAATGTTGGGAAAAAGGATGTTGCTGAATTTAAATCTGCTCAGGAGAGCAATGTAGATGAGACAGAAAATAAAGTTGAAGTTAAGGAAACTATAAAAATAACATCTTTAGGGAATATACTTTTTCATGAGAAACAATTATTAGGTGCTAAAACAAGGGATGGATATGATTTTAATCCAAGCTTTGATTATATAAAAGATACGATTTCTGGTTCAGATATAACTATAGGTACTCTAGAAACTACACTTGGTGGTGATGATTTTTCAGGATATCCAACATTTAATAGTCCTGATGAAGTTTTGTCTAGTCTTAAAAATGTGGGAGTTAATGTAATTAACTATGCAGATAATCATATTTTAGATGATGGTGCTAATGGTTTTTTACGTACTTTAAGTGTTACAAAAAATAATAATATAGATATGATAGGGGTAAGGAGCAATACTAATGAAAAAGGATATTTAGTGAAAGAGGTTAGTGGACAAAAATTTGGAGTAATAGCATATACCTATGAAACTGAGAAAGAAAATGGGCAAAGAACTATAAATAGTATTACTATACCAAAACAGATTTATGGACTTATAAACACTTTTAATTATGATGAGTTAGACGCATTTTATAGTAGCATCGCTTCAAATATTGAAGAAATGAAAAAGGATGGTGTGAGCTTTATAATAGTAGATCTCCACTGGGGAGATGAGTATTCAATAAGGGAAAATACTACTCAAGAAAGTATGGCGAAAAAGTTAAGCGAGTTGGGGGTAGACATTATTTTAGGAAGCCATCCACATGTAATAGAGCCATACAGCATTATTACTAATAGTAAAGGTAAAAAGACTTTTGTAGTATATTCACAAGGCAATTTTATATCCAATCAATGTGCTGATGAAAGAGTTACACAGGATGAAAATGTTAATTCTGATATGGAGGATGGAACTATAATAAAATTTACACTATGTGTAAGTGATGGGGACGTAAGATTGAAAGAGTATAATGTAATTCCAACATGGGTATACAGAGAGCCCAAAAGTGATGGGTTGCTTATTCATAGGGTGATACCTGTAAGTGAAGCGTTGAATGATAGAGGAAAATTCAATATACCAGATTCAGATTACAATAGGATCCAACATGCTTTAAATAACACGGAAAAAATATTAGCTCCAAATGGGATAGGCCCTCATGAATTTGCATAAATAAGGCTTTAATATGTACTTTGGTCAAAGGGGACAAAAATATTATGATGTTTGTACATAGAAAAGAAAAATAGAAAGTATTATTATAAAAGCATGTTAAGAAGTAAAGAAATTCTAGACGATGGAGTCATTCATGTAAATAAGCATGAGGACTCTATTTTTATGAATTTTAATTGATAGGAGGCTTAAATAATGATAGAAGAAACAAATGTAAAATTGGTAACTTCAATACCAGGACCAAAGTCAAAGGCAATTTTCGAAGAAAGAAAAAAATATGTGGCTAGTGGGGTGTCTGTATCAACTGAAATTGCTATTGCAGAAGCAAAGGGTGCATTAATAAAAGATGTTGATGGAAATGTATTTTTAGATTTTGCAGCAGCAATTGGAGTTCAAAATGCAGGACACTGTGATGAAGAAATAGTAAAAGCAATAAAAGATCAAACAGAGAAATATATTCATCCAGGATATAACATAGTAACATATGAATCTTATGGAACTTTAGCTAAGAAGCTAACAGAGATAACAACTGGAGATTTTGAAAAGAAAGTTATGTTTGCCAATAGTGGAGCAGAAGCTTTAGAGAATGCAATAAAGATAGCAAGAACTTATACTAAAAAGACAGGTATCCTTTCAGCAACGGGTTCTTTCCATGGACGTACAAATATGACTATGTCAATTACAAGTAAATATAAACCTTATAAGAATGGATTTGGGCCATTTGCACCAGAAACTTATAAGTTTGATTATCCATATGCATATAGAGCACCTCTTGGAGTCTCTTCTGAAGAATATGCAGAGGAATGTATTAAAAAATTGAGAACTATGTTAAAAACAACAATTTCACCAGATATGATAGCTTGCTTAATAGTTGAGCCATTACAAGGAGAAGGTGGATTTGTAGTTCCAACAACTAAGTATATGCAAGAATTGCAAAAGATTTGTAATGAAAATAATATAGTATTTATAGTAGATGAAGTACAAGCTGGCTTTGCTAGAACTGGTAAGATGTTTGCCTATGAATATTATGGCATAGAGCCAGATGTTGTTACATTATCAAAGTCAATAGCAGCAGGGGTTCCGCTAAGTGCAGTAGTTGCTAAAAAAGAAATAATTGATTCTGCATGTGTTGGAGGAATTGGCGGTACATACTGTGGAAGTCCAATTGGGTGTGTTGCTGCACTTAAGGTAATTGAAAAAATTGAAAAAGAAAACTTATGTGAAAAATCACTTAAACTTGGAGAATATATTGCTGGCAGACTTAATAGTATGAAAGAAAAGTTTGACGTTATAGGTGAAGTTAGAGGTCTTGGTTCTATGATTGGAATAGAATTTGTAAAAGACAGAACAACAAAAGAACCAGCAGCAGATATTGTGAAAGCAGTAATTAAAAGATGTTATAAGAATGGAGTTATATTTTTAAATGCAGGGCTGTTTGGTAATGTAATTAGATTTTTACCACCATTAGTTATGACTGAAGAACAAGTTAAGTATGGAATGGATGTACTAGAAGAATCAATTAAAGAATGTATATAAATAGAAATATTTATATACCATTTAAGCTAGAATAGTATATATAAAAAACCGCTATAAAAATTAGCGGTTTTTTACATATGCTAAAAACACTATTAACAATAATCAAAGAACTATAATATTATAATAATCATAAATAAAATAGGGGTATTCTATGAATTTAGGAGATGAAAGTAATGGGATTATGGATGCAAGTAGAGTAGGTTTAATTAGGCTATATCCAGCTTTAAAAAATATTATATCAGGAAAAGTTTATGGTTATATTGATGAAAATGGGACGTTTATTATAGAGCCTAAATATGAAGAGGCAAGTGATTTTAATGAGTTAGGTATAGCAATAGTTCGGGAAAATGATTTAACAGGAGTAATAGATTCTAATGGGGAATATGTAATTGAACCCATTTATGAGAGTATTAGTCTTTTTGAGGAAGGTCGTGCTGTATATGTGTTAGATAGCAATGTAGGCGTTATGGATGAAAGAGGAAATAGAATTACTAAGAAAAATTATAATTATATTGGGAATTTTAATGAGGGAAGAGCAGTTGTAAGTGTAACTGAGAAAGATGAATCTTATTATGGTTATATTGATAGAGATGGGAATGAGGTAGTACCTACTAAGTATTTAATGGCAGATGAGTTTAAGGGTGGAGTAGCCTTAGTTAGAGTTAAGAATGGTGAGTATGCATTAATAGATAGTGCTGGGAAAATTATCAACACCTATAATTATGAATATGTTAGCCAGTATGGTGATGGACTAATGGTTTTTTCTAAATCTTTTGGTGGACCTTATGGGTATTTAGATAAGGCGGGTAATGTGGTTATTAAGCCAGTTTATAAGTCAGCTACAGGTTTTGAAGGCGGAATTGCAGTAGTAAGTACTGAAGAAGTATATAATTTCAAATATGGAGCAATTGATTTAAGTGGAAAGTATGTGTTTACCCCCGTGTATAGTGAAATAAAGTATTTAAAAGAAGGTAAAGTTGCACTAGGTATGCCTTTAGGTGATGAAATTAATATTGGTTCTAGTATTTACGCTATAGGAGAGGTTACTGGTAACACATTGACAAGTTTTAAGTATTTAGCGGTAGGGAATTATGAAAATGGATTAGCTTATGCATCTGATAGTTTGTTTACATTTTTTATAGATGATAGTGGCAGTATAGTTAAAAATTTGCCTAGGGTTGAAGGTAGTGGAGAATTGAAGATAAAAGATAACATAGTACTAGCTGATATAGATTATTTACCATACTATTTAAGTAAAAATGGAGAAATTATTTATAAGCCTAATGAGACTATAGAACTTAGTGATAAGTATTCAGTAACAAGAATTAAAGATAAGCCCAATATAAATTACTTAATATATTATCCACAAGTTAATGAAGTATCCAATAAAAAAGTAGAAAAAGAAATAAATATAAAGTTAAAGAAAATGTCATATTTTAAGCCTATTGATGGTGAAGGTACCACAGATAATGTAGATATTGAACCAGATGATGTTTTAAAGTACAACTATTATGGAGATTTTTCAGTGAATTTTTTTAAGAAGGACTTACTAGTTATTGATATTTCAGGATATTACTATTTCTTTTATGCAGCTCATGGAATGCCAAATAAGAAGACTCCTAGTATAGATTTAGTTACAGGACAGTTTTACAGTCTAGGAGATTTATTTGAAGGGGGAGTAGATTGGATTCAGGAAATAAATAAGATTATTGACAATATGATAAAAACAGATAAACAGTATGATTATGTTTTTAAAGACGCTTTTAAAGGTATAAAAATAGATGAAGGTTTTTATATTGATGAAAATAATTTGTATATATATTTTCCACCATATGAAATAGGTCCATATGCAGCAGGAGTTGTGACCTTCAAAATACCATTCAATGAAATTGAAAATATTATAAATAAAGAAGGGAATTTTTATAAAGCATTTAATCAATAACTAGAGTCTAGTATATATTGTATAAGCTTTAGTAAATAATAATTCTATAGGAAAAACTAAAAGGATAAAAAGGAGAAATTATGTTTAAACCTAAGAGAATTATTTTTGAAAAAGGATCATTAGATTATCAAATATCTAAGGAAATTTTTGAAAAATTTAAAGATAAGCCAAATGTTGAAATTATAAATTTAAGTACAAATAGACTAAAAGAGAATATTCCAGGAGATGATTTATTCTCTCAATATAGAGAAGGTAAAAAGACTTTAGTTGTTGGTACAAAGAAGAGTTTAAAATTTCAATCATGTAAGCCATCAGCTCATTATCAGTTGCCACTAGTATCAGGTTGTATGGGTCAATGCGAATATTGTTATTTAAATACACAATTAGGAGATAAACCTTATGTAAAGGTTCATGTTAATATAGATGATATATTAAATCAGGCTGAAAAATATATAAATGAGAGATTGCCGGAAATAACTATATTTGAAGGGGCAGCTACATCTGACCCTATACCAGTTGAAGTATTCACTCATTCGTTAGAAAAAGCTATTTTGTTCTTTGGTAAAAATGAAAATTCTAGATTTAGATTTGTAACAAAATATAATGATGTAGATTCACTACTTAAGTTAGAACATAATGGACATACAGAAATAAGATTTAGTATTAATACTTCTTATGTTATAGATGAATATGAGAATTTTACTGCTTCTCGGGATAAGAGAATAGAAGCAAGCATAAAGGCAGCTAAGGCAGGATATCCAATGGGATATTTAATTGCACCAGTATTTATTTATCCTAACTGGAAAGAAGAGTATCATAGATTATTGTTAAAATTAAAGGAGAAACTTCCAAGTGATTTAGACTATCCAGTGACTTTTGAAGTTATATCTCATAGATATACTACAATAGCTAAAAAACGAATACTTGAAGTATTTCCAGAGAGCAGTTTGCCCATGAATGATGAAGAACGCAAATTTAAATTTGGGCAATTTGGATATGGGAAATATATATATGGAGAAGAAAGTTTAGGCGAAATAAAACAATTCTTTAAAAGAGAGATAGAAGAGTTATTTATTAATAAAGAAATAAAATATATCATATAACTATAGTAGACTAAGAGGTGTCCTTCTTAGTCTTATCTATTTTCAAAAACATATTATCACCATATGTTAATGATAAAAATATCATAATATAGAGGGGGATTTTTGATGAGCAATATAATTTTTTCCAATATATATGAGCCACTTTTAGAAAATGTTAGTACTCCTATTGAGCTATATGAATCTATACTTGGTAAATACTTTATTGGATATGCTGATAATTTAACTTTTGGGGAAAATACAAGTGCTTGGGCTAGATTATATAATCCAATTGGATCAGGAGTTCTTTTGCATGTAAATGTGTGGACTGTAACAGCTGTTTCAAATTCAGCTTTTCGTGCACAGTTTTGGTTTAATGCAACTCCGCCAGTGTCTGATGTTAAAGAGGCGCCTGTAACTCCTACAAACTTAGTTATTAAACCAACACCAAAATCAAAGATAAAGTTAGAGTATGCATCTGATGTTGTTGGAAATCCTACTGGAGGAATAAAAGCTTTTGTTAGGAGAGCTCTACCAGAAACAACATTAGTAGAAAGTGAAAATGGAAAGATAATTATTGGAGAAGGAGGTAACTTCTTAGTATTTTTATCAACTCCAGAAACACAAGAAGCAGCTGAAGGTAGAATAGCTTTTGGATACTGGCAAGAGAAAATTTGTAATAGATGTAGATAAAATAACAATACCACTAGAAATATCTGAGAAGATTATTCTAGTGGTATTTTTTATTGAGAGTATATTTAATCAATATATAGGATTAAAGGTTTTATTGTTTTGAAAAAAAATACATTTTATGAAAAAGCTTGAAATATAATATGGATAGTAATACAATAGTTGTATAAAATAAACAACTAGGAGAAGAACGATAATGGAAATAGATAATTTGGTAACTAATTTAGAGAAAATAGGTTTTTCTAAGCTTGAATCGCAAATATATCTTGCATTACTTGAAGGTGGGAATAGGTCTGCATATCAGATAGCAAAGAAAATAAATATTTCAAGGCCATCAATTTACAATGCATTAGAGCATATGGTTATGAAGGGTATGGTTGAAGTTATACCTAATAGTACAGCTTTATATATAGCAGAGAAGCCAGAAGTACTAATTAAAAAAGTCCAATATGAATTTGATTCCAATGCGAAAAAAGTTTCAGAAGGACTGAATGAATTTAAAGAAACAAGATATGAAGAACATTTTGCCAATATAAGTGGATTTGAAGCCATTTTATATAAGGCGAAAGATATAATTGCTAATGCACAAAGAGAAGTTTATTTAAATTCAGATTTTGACCTTGAATATCTAACTGAGGATATTAGAAAGCTTACGGATAGAGGAATACGTGTTGTTACCTTCTCATTCTATGATATAGGTATGACTATAAAAAAAGTTGAATTTTATAGTCATATGAGGAAAATGAGGGAGGGGCATGTTCCATCTAGATTAATGGTGGTAGTGGATCAGACAATAGTTCTTGTAGCTGATGCAAGCAAAAATCAAGAAAAATGGATTGGAACAGTTACAAATAACCCTCTTATGATAAAAATAATGTCAGAACACATTCATAATGATATTTATCTTTTGAAATTAAGAGAGAAATATGGTAAAGAAATAGACGATTTGTTCCATATTGGAACGGACTATGAAACTAGGGAAAGTGAGGCAGAAATTTGAGTTTGAAAGTTATTAGAATAAAGTTAAAACTCGACAATTAGAACTCGATAGAAAAATGAATTGATAAATTGGAGGGTAATATAATGTTAAACACTGTATCTAAATATAGTGCATTCACAACCAATGCAATAAAAGAGAAATATGCATATCGTTTCAAAGCATTAATGTGGTCGATGTCAACATTATTCAATATGTTAATACAGTATTTTCTTTGGCAATCAATTTATAAAGAAGTAAATGGAGAATTTATGGGAATTGATAAAGAAAGTTATTTATTATATATAACTTTTGGTGTTGTATTCTATAATTTAACCTCTTGCATGGAAAATATGAATATTGCAGAAGATATTAAATCAGGAAATATATCAATGAATTTATTAAAACCAATTAATTATAAAATCATGGTATTATTTCGGCATATTGGTTCAAAGATTGGAGAAGTTATAGGGCTTATACCCTTATTTATTATTGCTATTTTATTAGCTGGAAATATTAATTTTAACTTTGAGAGAATATGTTTGTTTTTGATGTCAATGATATTAGCCTTTTTTATTGTGTTTCTATTTTCATACATTATGGGAATGCTAACTTT
Organism: Clostridium cibarium; assembly: GCF_014836335.1. Taxonomy (GTDB): domain Bacteria; phylum Bacillota; class Clostridia; order Clostridiales; family Clostridiaceae; genus Clostridium; species Clostridium cibarium. The sequence goes on along the minus strand of NZ_JACSRA010000008.1, from coordinate 8,826 downwards.
TTGGACAACAAATTATTGGGGAATTCAATTTTTAACAAATGCATTAACAGGATTGTTTTCAGGACAGTTAGTTGCTATAAATTTTTATATAGAGCTTGGAAAAGGTTCAAGTATATTAAATTCTACATTGACTTTTTTACATACAAAAGGTTTTATAAGTTTTTTTCAAGTGCTAGGAATAATGGCTTATTGTTTGCCTTTTCAAAGTATGTATTATACGCCAATGTCAATTCTTTCGGGTATTATTTCAGGACCAAAAAGTATTTTTTTTCATATTATGTTACAAGTATTTTGGATATTTATACTTAGTATTATTGTGAATATTATGTGGAAGGCTGCTCAGAAGAAAATAACTATACTAGGGGGTTAATAAAAGAATGAAATATATAAAGTTATATCTCCAATTCCTTATATTACAATTGAAAACCATTATGGAGTACAAAACTGATTTCATAATTGGACTTCTATCAGTAATACTTGGTCAAATAAATACTTTTTTACTAACAGTTATGGTTTTTACACAGTTAGATTCATTGGTTGGATTTTCTATTTACGAAATATTTTTAATGTATGGATTTTATACATTAGTTAGAGGAATAGATCATTTTTATAATGATAATATTTGGAGTTTTGCATGGAATAAGATTAGGGATGGTCGGTTCATGACTATTCTACTTCGTCCGATAAATCCAATTTTTTACATAGTAATGGAACGTATTGAAGTTAGTGGCTTAAGTGAATCAGTAATCGGAATACTAATAATCATATATTCTTTGAGAAAGCTTATGATATCAATTGGAGTGTTAGAGTTCTTGGTGTTATTCCTGTTGGTGCTTTGCGGATTGGCAGTATACTTTAGTATTAAACTATTGTGTTCTACTCCTGCATTTTGGACAACTTGTTGTGGGGAGTTTATGACTGCAGGGGTTGAAATCGGGAATACAGCAAAGTATCCTATTGAGTTGTATAAAAATAAATTAATAAAAAATATATTATTATTTGTTTTACCCTTTCCAATTGCAGCATACTTTCCTAGTATATACTGTCTAAAAAAAATTGAGAATATTAGATGTTTATTTGGGGTAAGTTGGATGAATGTAAATCATATTGTTTTATATTCTGTCTTTATGGCAATTGTTCTATTATTCGTATCTATCAAGGTTTGGTATATAGGGTTGAAGCATTTTGAGCCTACAGGGACTTAATTAAAATTGATGTATAAAGGGGGGATATTATGATAGAAGTAAATAATTTATCAAAAGAATTTAAGATAAATAAGAAATATGAAGGATTAGGTGGTACATTTAAGTCATTTTTTTCAAGAGAATATACAATAAAAAAGGCTGTTGATAATCTTAGTTTTTATGTAGAGAAAGGAGAAATTCTTGGATATATTGGCTTAAATGGAGCAGGAAAATCTACAACGATTAAAATGTTATCTGGACTTCTAGTTCCTACATCAGGTGAATGTAAGGTAAATGGAATAATTCCATATAATGAAAGAAAAACATATACGAAAAATATTGGGGTTGTATTTGGAAATAGGTCGCAACTATGGTGGGATCTCCCGGTTTCGGAGTCTTTTTCAGTGTTAAAAAAGATTTATGAAACGCCTGAAAAAGAGTTTTGGAAGAGACTAGAATATTTAAAGGAAGTACTAGATCTTAATGAATTTTATTTAACACCTGTAAGAAATTTAAGTTTAGGACAAAAAATGAGAGCTGATCTCGCTGCAGCTATATTACACAATCCAGAAGTATTATTTTTAGATGAACCTACTATTGGTCTTGATATTTTTGTGAAAGAAAAAATTAGACAAGCAATAAAGCAGATTAATAGGGAAACTAATACAACTGTTTTGTTAACTACTCACGATTTAGATGATATCGAAAAAATTTGTAATAAAATTATTGTCATTGATAAAGGGAAAAAAATATTTGATGGAAACATTGATGAATTAAAGAAGAAGTATGGAAAAACTAGAACTGTATATGTTGATTTAGATGGCACTGTTGGTAACGATACCGAATTTGAATTGGATATGGACAAGAAATATATAACTATATCAAAAGATGACAATGGTAAAGTAAAGATCAGTTTTGATAAAGATCATGTTAACTTATTAGATTTAATTCACCATGTAGGTTCTCATAACACTGTAAAAGATTTTACAGTTATGGAGCCTCAGCTAGAGGAAATCGTGAAAATGATTTACGGAAATCGTGATGGAGGGAAAATATGATTATTATAGATGATCTATTAGATAGGAATTATTCCATAAGTAAGTTGCCTATATATTGGAGAAAAGTTGTTTATGCTGCAGCAAAAAAAACTGAATGTACAGAGAGATCAATGGATGATTATCTCAAAATAGTTGAGGCATTTGTGCAGGAATATCAAAGCAGAGATTGTATTCGTAGCAAGATCTTAACTGAAATGTTAGACTTGCCGGATATTGTTATAATTCTGTTTTATGTTTCTATGTACAATAAGCTGAAGTTAGAAAATAGAGAATTATTTCATATAGCTAAAATGAGAAAAAACATAAAATGGATGATGGAATCTGATTTTTGTTTTGTAAATATTAGAGCTCTTGGAAAAGATGTTGCAGAAACAGGAAATATTATTGATGCAGTAAAGGTAATACCTTCATTACGTGTAAATGGAATACATTTAGCACCATTTTTTGAATGTAGCCATGGGATTGTTTATTGTCAGGATTCATTTTATCGTATAAATGAAGAAATAGTAAATTTATATTATTTAAGAGAAAATGTAGAGCCAATTGAACAAATGAAATTTTTAATAGATTGTATCCATATATTAAATAAATCAGTTGGTTTTGATGTTACTCCTCATACAAGTTGGAATTCAAAGTTACGTCTAGATAGACCAGAGTTATTTAGATGGGTACGGCTTAATAAGAGTAAAAATGATTTGTATGATAATATGACCATAGATTCACAATATGAAGATAAATGTCAGAAAGTATTTAAAGAAGATATTTCGAAAATTGTAAATGAAATTAAAGATAAATATAGTGTTAAAAGATTAGATGAAGTAGATAGCAACTTGGAATTATGTAAAGAAGCTACACAAAAAATTAATAAAGAACTCCAAAATGAAGGCTATTTTACTGTACCACCACATACTTGGAATGGGGTTGGTGTACCTGATTTTAAGAAATATGCAGAAAATATACATATGCCTATTTGGAGTTATCTTGATATTAATGGAGATGACCAAGGACAACATGCTATTTGGTTACATTCGAGCTTATATATTCATAAAGGAATGTATGGGAATCAATTGCCTGCGCAAATTAGTGGTGACACGAAAAAGGATGAAGTACAAAGAAACGAAGAAGTAATATTATTTTTCAACCAATACCTGACAGAAGTAGTAGAAAGATATAATTTTGACTTCATTAGAATGGATTATATCGATCACATTTTTGATAATATTATCAAAGTAAAAGGAGAGGAAATCCCGCTAAGTGAGATGTTTACTCCTGCTGAAATAAAAGAAGTTATTACTAATTTGAGAAAAGAATATCCAGGGCTGGGGTTACAAGCAGATCATCTAGGATATGATGCTAAAATATTTGAAACTGTAGGTTTCAATTTAATTACAGGTAGTGAAGTAGGACTTAGCATTGACCGTTGGCACTTAAATGAAATATTTGAAAATTTAATTAAGCAAGAGAAGATTCAAGGAGACATATGCAGAGCAACTTTTGCTATTGATACACATGATATGGCTCATCCACTATTTTTAGGGAAAGAGATTGCGCATAGAGAAGGAAAAATAGGTATAATTGCAAGGTTATTTATTAGTCGGTTTGGGAATGTTGGATTATATAGAAGGCCCAAATATGAGGTTATTGGAAATCAAGATTTATCATATGGCATACATAGTGCCAATAATAAAGCAGAAAGTTTGGTATGGGGGAGTAATAAAGTTGTTTATAATGCTTATCATGATATAGAAGATATTTATGCAGATCTAAAAGAAGTGTTAAAAGAAAGTTCTATGACAGAATATTATATTTCTAATAAGCATGTTGGTTGGCAAATTTATAATAAAAAGAAAAGAAAAAGGTTTATAGCAGTGATTCCAGTTGTATTACAAGATGGGATACCTTGTGATTCGGATTTAATAAGGAAACAAAAAGATAAAGGAGAAAAAGATAGGATAGAATTTGAATTTGATTTTCCAAAAGGTGGTGGTATGGAAGATGTGTTGAAAATGGATCATGAAAATATAAAAAGAAATTATAATTTTGATTGTAAAGTTTGTACATCAGTAGAGGAGCTGAAATTTAATAGAGTGAAAACTATAAATTGTGATAAACTTTTTTCGCTTTATGTCAGAAATAATAGATTAGTAGTAGAGATGAAAACATATGGGTTTGTATTATTAGAAGCTTTAAATATATAGAAAAGAAAAAGAGATTGAATTAGTGCATTATTATCAAATATTTATTAAGGAGGATTACGATAAAGGTTATCGTAGAAAGATAGGATGAAAAATATATTAGTTGCAGGATTAATTAACATTGAAACGACTATTGGAATTAATCAATTTCCAATAGAGTATACTCCAATTGATTATAAGTTTTTTGGATTAGAAAGTACAGTATCGGGGGTTGGATATAATGTGGCAAAAGCATTAAAAACTCTTGGAGCTGAAACGCAATTGCTTTCTTTGATAGGTAGAGATATGTATGAAGGGGTAATAAAGGGTGAACTAAAAAAAGAAGGTATTGGTAGTAGTTTTGTAAAGGCTACATTATCACAAATTCCACAATCAGTAGTGCTTTATGATGATGCTGGTACAAGAAAAATTTATTTGGATTTAAAAGATATACAAGATAAATCTTATCCTTTTAATGATGAAGAGAACATGTTGGATGAAGTAGATTTAGTAGTGGCATGCAATATTAACTTTTCAAGAGATCTATTAGAAAAAGCGAAGAGGTTAGGAAAGTTAATTGCATCTGACGTTCATGTGATTAGTAATATTGAAGATGAGTACAATAAAGATTATATGGCTTATGCAGATATTTTATTTTTAAGTAATGAAAATATACTTGGAAAAGAGGAAGAATTTATTAAAGAAATTGCAGAGAAATATGAAAATGAAATTATTGTAATTGGCATGGGAAGTCAAGGAACATTGTTATATGTTAAGGCAGACGCTAAAGTCACCTACATGCCAGCTGTAAATACAAGAAAAATTGTGAGTACAATAGGTGCAGGAGATGCATTATTTTCTTCATTTATATATTTTTATTGTAAAGATAAAGATCCATATGATTCCTTAAAAAAGGCAATATATTTCGCTTCTTATAAAATAGGAGAAAAAGGAGCAGCAAGTGGTTTTTTAAGTGAAAAGGAATTAATAAATTTAATTGGCCAGTAAGATAAAAAGATTTTTAGATGTGTAATAAATATAATAAGCAACTTCATTAGAAGGTGATGATAAAAAATAAAGTTGATTAATAAGTATGGGGGGATTGAATATTATGGATAAAATAGAAGTTTATTTACTGAATTCTACATTGGAGCGTTTGCCAGAAAAGTGGAAAGTTAATGAGTTCATGCATTTTAACTATAGTGATGTTATGAAATCATTGTATTTAGATGATTTTCCTAATGCATGGAAACAGAAAGATTTAAGAAAGAAAATGGCAACAATAGGTGCAAATGATTATTTCAATAAGTGGACAGGCAAAGAGTTTATGAACATTGATGACACAGTATTAAAAAGTATTTATAACAATGTTAGAGTTGAATTGGCTGATGGGTCAATTATTAATGGGAAACGGACTGGTATACCGTTAGCTGGCGGGAATCATCAACTTTTATTTTATAATAAAAATTATGTTACTGAAGAACCAAAAACTTTTAATGGATTAATTGAGATGTCACAAAAAGTGAAAAGTAAATACAATCTTGATTATGGTTTTGTTTTTCCTACAGGAGCTTGTTATTTCATTTTGCCAATATTATATGGTTTCGGAGCAGATTTATGGTCCACAGATGCAAAAGATCCAATACCATTTGATAGTTTATGCAAAACTATTGAATATTTAAAAAAATTAATTTACGATAAGAAAATTTTACCTATAAAGTGGGAGCAAGAGCAAAGTATGCCATGCTTTATGAATGGTAAAGCAGCTTTTTGCATAGGTGGAGATTGGAATATTCGTGAATTTGATGAAGCATTAGAACATAAATTAGGGGTATGTGAAATTCCTTGTCTTGAGAGAGAATGTCGCACAACTGCTAATGCAAGTTATCTGTTCTTATCGAAAGAATTAGAACCAGAATTATATAAAAAAGTAGAAACTTTTTGTACAAAAGTTTTATCTTACGAAATTCAAACAATGATTATTAAAGAACTATATCGTATGCCAGCTTCCAAGAATTTTGATTTCAATGAAGGTGAATTTGATGAATTAACAGTTAAGAGTTATGAAATTTATAAAAAATCATTTATTATGCCACCTCTCAAAGAGGTAACAAATATGTATCATGTTTTGGCAGACTTACTTGAGCCTAATGTATTAATTAGTGATACAACTGAGAATTTAGCGCAATCAGTATTAAAACAGCTAGAAGATGTAGATAGTTATTATAAAATAGTTAAATAGAGAGAGGAGGTATATTGATGAGGGTAGTTATACTGGGGGGGACTGGAGTATTATCCACTGGAATTACAAAAGCGTGCCTAGAAAAAGGTTATGAGATAATTCATTTCAATAGAGGAATGAAATCTACTAAGTATCCAGTTCAAACAATAGTAGGGAATCGTTACAATTCAGAAGATCTAAAAAAGGTTTTACAGATAAAACCAGATGTTATTATTGATATGTTATGTTTTGATAGCAAAGCAGCAAATATGGCTGTAGAAGCATTTAAAGGAAAAGTTAATCAATATATTTTTTGCTCAACTTCCTGTGTTTATACGCCTATATTAGGGAAAATGGAAATTACAGAAGATAGAGAGACTAATCCATATACTGAATATGGGAAAAATAAGCTGGCAGCTGAAAAGGTGTTTCTTGAATCAAATAAGAGCGGATATTTCCATATAACTATTTTTAGGCCAAGCCATGTTTTTGATGATAATTTTACGGTAAATAATTTAACAATGGATGGTTTCTATGTTTTTGGGAGAATGATAAGAGGACAGGACGTTATATTGACTGAAGATGGCAAAAGATATTTTCAATTGTGTCATTCAGATAATGTAGGGTTAGCTTTTGCAGAGGGTTGTGAAAATGCTTCATGTTATGGAGAAATATATAATATAGCTGGTGAAGAACGTTTGACATGGAATGAAATTTATAGAACAGAATGCAGCTTGCTTAACAGCAAAAGCAAAATTATATACCTTGATGCAGATAAAGTTGTAGAGAATGATAAAGAACGGTTAAACTTTTTAGATACTTATACACGATATGATTGGATTCAGGCTGTGAATAAGTTGAAAGTAGATATGCCAGGTTATGAATATAAAACTAGTTTTTATGATGGAATAAAAAAGGCTATTGAAAGTAATTATGAAAATATTATAACGAATTATAATGAAGATGATTTATATGAAAAGATATTAGAAAAAAAATAAACATGTGAGGAGGCAAAAGAGATATGTTTAATTCAACGGTATTAGTAGAACCCACTAATATATGTAATCTAAAGTGTGTTATGTGTGAAGCAAGATGTACTGTAGAGGCAGGAAATGAAAAAGTTCAGTATTTGATGCCTGATCAATTAGATATTATGCTAAGTAAATTGAATGGTTATATAAGCAATGTAGTATTTCAAGGAGATTGTGAACCAACGTTAAATCCATATTTGGAAGGGCTAGTAGATGTTGCAAGAAAATATACTGAACAAGTTGCAATAGTAACAAATGGAATAATGCTTACTCCAGAACGTATTGACTCACTTATAGCAAATGGAGTTACATGGTTTGCACTATCTATTGATGATCATAGAGAACAAATTTATAATGGCATCAGAAAATACAGCGACTTTAAGAAAGTTGAACAGAACTTAGATTATTTAATAAAAGTTCGAAATGAAAGAAATAATTCGATTTTTATTGTTACACATAAAATTGTATTTGAAAATGATACAATTGATTCTTTGAAAGAATATGTAAAATATTTTTATATTGACAAAGATGTAAATAAAATCACTTTTGCACCACTTGTATGTGAAGGAAGTATTAAAAAAAAGAATTGGATAATTATTAGGAATAAACTAGAAAACTCATTGATTCAGGAAAATATTCATATTAATTTAAGCGATTTTGCAAATTATCCATATGCTACACTTCATAAGTATTGTGGAACAAATTTATTTTTCATTAGTCATGAGGGCAATTTTGCACCATGTGGTTTACATACACGAGATGGGAATAATTTTGGAAATCTGTTAGTAGAAAGTCTAGAAGATATTAAAGAAAAAGATGTTTTTAAGGAATACCACAGCTTTTGGAAAAATCGAAAATATGATTGCAAAAAACCAAGAGTTTGTGAAAATTGTTATTTGCTACGAAGCCCATATTTTAAATATTGCTTAAATGAGGGATATGAGGCTGGAAAATGTTTTGATTTAGAAAAAGTATAAAAAATTATGGATTTATAATGAAAATTTGGTTGCACTCAGAATGATTAAAAAACATTTTGAGTGCAATATTTTTTATTTTTTGTGAAATATAGTCATTATATAGGGAATGTAGATAGATTTGTGTAAAACAAATCTACTACATTCTTTTTTTGTATTGTTTGATGGTAGATTTGGAATAATA
>NZ_JACSRA010000007.1:152204-170138 GCF_014836335.1 Clostridium cibarium | reverse complement strand
GTTTAATCTACTCAAAAAACTTACTCTAAAAGAATTGCTGGTTTTTAACTTATTTATATCTGTTCAATTTTCAAAGATCAATTACAGTCTCTCTGACCGCCATATTATAATAACATCATTCAATTTTCTTGTCAATAAGTTTTTTAACTTATTTTCATATTTTTCGAATCCGTTAATTACTTTGTCCTGACGACGTTTATTATAGTATCATTTTTTTTTGCTTAGTTACAGGCTAACTCTATCTATTTTTTCTATTTATCTTCATAATGCTAACGAAAATATTCATATTCTACATTTTTCAACTATAGATACACCTGGATAAGTTACTCTTATATTAATCAATATTTGTTCCTTTTTTGCTAATATCCTTATTTCTCTTTACTCAATTTGCTTTTTAAATTAATATTATATTATAGAATAACTTAAGCATTTTATCGAAGGGAGACTATAATAAATGAAAAAATATATACTGTTATCATTATTAATAGCTACTGCACTAACAATCACAAGTTGTACAAACAGCAGTTCTAAATCAGATTCAAATTCATCAAACGAAATATCCTCATCAAGTAATTCAAGTACTAGTTCAAATAACCTTATAGAACCATTAGTATTAAATGACAAAACAACATACTCTTCACCTTTTGCTGTGAACGGTAACTCGCTGATCTTTTCTAACTGGGATGATAATAATAAATTGTCTATTGTTAATGATCCTATCCCAAAGGATATGCTTTCAAATAAATCCGTCTCTGATTTTTTTAACTACTCAGGTGAAACTTTTGTTATAGTTAATAACACTATTTATTTTGGAGATGGAAATAGTGCTAATAACTTAGCATCTATTAATATATCTGATAAAACTTATACTAAAATAAACAATAGCAATGCTCACAATATAACATCAATGGAAGATAAGATATTTTATCTTGATATTCCAGATAACTATAACCATCAAGGTAAATTATATGCTTATGATACAAAAACTAAAAGCAGTAAAGTTATGACTCCTGATATAGTTGGAAGATACATAATAAACAACAACTTCATTTTATATCAAAACATAAGTGATGGTTCTAAATTATATAAAATAAAAATTGATGGGACAGGAAAAGAAAAATTAGCAGACTTCTCTGTAGATAGTTTTGCACCATATTCATCTCAATTGTTAATATCGAATTCAGATGATAATAACAATTTATACAAACTTGATCCTTCTACGAAAGAAACTAAAAGAGTGGCTGTTATGAAAATTACTAATTTAAAAGTTTTCAATAACAACTTATACTTTATAAGCGGAGAAGATGCAAATTGTTTATACAAACTCAATGTAGATATAAATAAACCAGAAGCAACTTCAACTAAATTATTAGCTGACAGCATAAATGATTTTTATCCAACCGATAAAGGAATATTCGTTCAAAAAGGAATTAATGTAAATAATCCTTATATTGTTGGTCTTGATACCGCTAAATAAAAAAGTGCTTAAAGTAAGAATATTCTTTACTTTAAGCACTTTTAATAATTTCGAAAAATTCTTTTATAGTTTATTTACTATTCTCTTAAACTCATTTCCTCTGACAGCAAAGTTAGGAAACATATCAAAAGATGCACAAGCTGGTGATAAAGTCACTATATCTCCCTCTTCTCCTAGCTCTCTAGCCTTAACTACTGCATCTTCAAGAGAATCCACGAAGTGCATATTTACCTTAATACCCTTTTCTGCTTCTAACTTGTCAAATGCAGCCTTTATCTTATCTTTTGTAGCACCAAGTAATATTAATTCTTTTATGTATGGATATCCTTCATACGCTAGTGGTTCAAACGGAATGTGTTTATCATACCCACCAACTATAATTATGACTTTTCTTTCAAAGGCTTTAAGTCCTGCAAGAGTTCTTGTTGGACTAGATGCTATAGAATCATTGTAATACTTAACTCCATTTATCTCTCTTACTAACTCACATCTATGTTCTACTCCAGCAAAACTCTCCGCAACTCTTTTCATAGCTTCTATAGTTACATTATCTTTAGTTGCCACAAAAGCAGCTAAATAATTTTCTACATTATGCATTCCTTTTATTACAATATCATCTTTTTTGCAAACTTCTTTACCATCTAAGTACAAAGTTCCATCATTATAATATGCACCTTTTTCAATAATCCTCTTTGAAGTAAATTCTCTAACTTCACCTTTAGCTTCTTTTTCAAATTTATATGTTATTTCATTTTCTCTATTAACTACTAACACATCATTTTCTTTTTGATACAAAAATATATTCTTCTTTGCATCTATATACTCCTGCATATCCTTATGCATATCCAAATGATTTGGTGCTAAATTAGTGCATACAGCTACATCTATTTCTGCATCCATTGTCATTAATTGAAAACTCGAAAGCTCTAATACAACCATATCCTTTTCTTCTATTTCTTCAATTTGAGAAAATAAAGGTGTTCCTATATTTCCTCCAACCCAAGTTTTATATCCTTCTTCCATTAATAACTTAGATATAATTGTTGTAGTAGTCGTTTTACCATCACTTCCTGTGATTCCATAAACCTTTCCTTTGCAATATCTAACAAACTCCTCCATTTCAGATGTTATGTAAGAACCTTCATTCTTCGCTCTTACTAAAGCCTCACTATCAATTCTCATGGATGGAGTTTTAAATACTACATCAAAGCCTGTAAGTTTATCTAAATAACCTTCTCCAAGTTCAGATTTAACTCCAATACTTTTAAATTCTTCAATAACATTCCCTAACTCTTCTTCTTTCTTAGCATCAAATGCAGTAACATCTGCTCCAAGCTTAACTAAAAATTTTATCAAAGGAATATTTGAAACACCAATCCCTACTACCCCAACCTTTTTTCGCTTTATAAAATCTTTGAATTCATTAAAATCTCTTTTCATTTATTACTCCTCCACCTTATAACAATAATAATACTAAAATTAAATTTCCATTCTCACTCTACTTAGTTTATCCATTTGTTACTAATTATATCATTTAGAAAATCTAAAACAAAGCGAAGTTATTGATCTAGACTCAATAAACTTCGCTTTTATATTCTTAGTTACTTTTATTCTAATATCAAAGCTTATTAGAATTCCATACTCTTATAAATATATGATTCTAATTCACTAATCTTTACTCTTTCTTGTTCCATAGTATCTCTATTTCTTATAGTTACTGATCCATCTGTTTCAGTATCAAAATCTATTGTTATACAAAATGGAGTTCCTATTTCATCTTGTCTTCTATATCTCTTACCTATACTTCCTGCTTCATCATACTCTATATTGAACTTTTTGCTTAATTCTGCATATATATCTAGAGCTTTTTCTGAAAGTTTCTTTGATAGAGGTAATATAGCAGCTTTGTATGGTGCTAATACTGGATGTAAATGCATAACGACTCTTGAATCTTCCTTGCCATCAACTGACAAATCTTCTTCATCATAAGCATCTACCAAGAATGCTAGCGCAACTCTATCTGCACCCAATGAAGGTTCTATACAATATGGTACGTACTTTTTATTAGTTGTAGGATCTAAATAACTCATATCTTGACCTGAATGCTCTTGATGCTTCATAAGGTCATAATCAGTTCTATCCGCTACACCCCATAATTCACCCCAACCAAATGGGAATAAATATTCTATATCAGATGTTGCCTTTGAATAAAACGAAAGCTCTTCTGCAGCATGATCTCTCATTCTTAGATTGTTCTCTGTAACCCCCAAGTTTAAAAGGAACTTCCAACAGTAATCTCTCCAATATCCAAACCACTCCAAATCAGTTCCTGGTTCACAGAAAAATTCTAATTCCATTTGCTCGAATTCTCTTGTTCTAAATGTAAAGTTCCCTGGAGTAATTTCATTTCTAAAAGATTTACCAATTTGAGCTATCCCAAAAGGAACCTTTTTCCTTGAAGATCTTTGTACTGATTTAAAGTTTACAAATATACCTTGTGCAGTTTCTGGTCTTAAGTATATTTCATTCTTAGCATCTTCTGTAACCCCAGCATAAGTCTTAAACATTAAGTTGAATTTTCTTATGTCTGTATAATTCATCTTTCCACATTTAGGACAAACGATATTGTTCTTTTCTATGTAATCTTTTAATTGTTCATTTGACCAACCATCAGCTGAAGCAACTTCTACTCCATTTTCAGTCATATGATCTTCAACTAACTTATCTGCTCTAAATCTTGATTTACATTCCTTACAATCCATAAGAGGATCGGAAAAACCACCAACGTGTCCAGATGCTACCCAAACTTCACTATTCATTAGTATTGCACAATCAACTCCAACATTATATGGACTTTCTTGTACAAACTTCTTCCACCAAGCCTTTTTAACATTGTTCTTAAACTCTACACCTAAAGGGCCGTAATCCCACGAATTTGCTAATCCTCCATATATATCTGATCCTGGGAATATGAATCCTCTACTTTTACATAGAGCTACTATTTTTTCCATTGTCTTTTCAACTGCCATAATACATTACCTCCCAAAAATTATTGTAAATAAAAAAAGCCCTAACCTCAAAGGGACGAAAAATACTTCCGCGGTTCCACCCTTCTTGGCATAAGCCCAACTTTCTAAATTAGCACTCAAAAGTTCCATTCATCCTATATCTTTATAATGACTCTCACCAAACCGTCATCTCTCTTAAATAAATCAAAGACTACTCCTCTTTTTCTTTGCGCCTATGTAATTATATTTTATATTTTATCAAAACAACAATATATGTCAAGAGTTACTTTATATTATATTTCTATAAAAAACAAAAGCGATGCATAACATCGCTTTACAAACATATGGCTCCGCGAAGAGGACTCGAACCTCCAGCCTATCGGTTAACAGCCGAGTGCTCCACCATTGAGCTATCGCGGAATATACAGTAATGACATAAAAATAATTGGCTCCGCGAAGAGGACTCGAACCTCCAACCTATCGGTTAACAGCCGAGTGCTCCACCATTGAGCTATCGCGGAACGTCATTACATTGATTATTATATCAGCTTTAAAGTAAATTGCAACACTTTTTTATAAACTTTTTTTATTTTTTATATCTAAAATCCCCAGAACTCACATTATATCTACTTTTTCGTCATATAAAAATTCTATAAAAATATATTTTTAGTACAAACTGTAAATCGGTTTTATAAAAAAGGTGTTAACTTTTATAGTCAACACCTTTTAGTTTCTAGTTATTTGTTTGTGGTTTCATTGTTGGGAATAATATAACGTCTCTAATAGATGCTGAATCTGTTAAGAACATTATTAATCTATCTATTCCTATTCCAAGTCCCCCTGTTGGAGGCATTCCTGTTTCTAAAGCACTCATAAATTCTTCATCTATCATATATGCTTCATCATCTCCAAGTTCTCTTGATTTAGCTTGTTGCTCAAATCTTTCTCTTTGAACTATAGGATCATTTAATTCTGAGTAAGCATTACATATTTCTCTACCAAATACAAAGCCCTCAAATCTTTCAGTAAATGCTTCATTACCTCTCTTCTTCTTAGTCAAAGGAGATATTTCTACTGGATAATCTGTAACGAATGTAGGTTGAATCATATTTTGTTCACCAAATTCTTCATATAAAGCATTTAGCACTTCACCCTTTGTTACAGTATTAAGTGGCTTAGGGAACTCTAAATGTTTCTCCTTAGCTATAGCTTGAGCTTCTTCATCAGACTTTATATCATTGAAATCAATACCTGCATATTCTTTAACTGCGTCTACCATAGTTATTCTTCTCCATGGTGGCTTAAAATCAATTTCAGTTCCTTGATACATTACCTTAGTTGTTCCATTTACCTTTTCACAAACAGAAGCAACCATATTTTCACATATTTCCATCATGTCATTATAATCAGAATAAGCTTCATATAATTCAATACAAGTAAACTCTGGATTATGTCTTACAGACATCCCTTCATTTCTAAAGTTTTTACCCATATCATACACTTTTTCAAATCCAGCAACTATAAGTCTCTTTAAATATAACTCTGTTGCTATTCTTAGATACATATCTATCCCTAAAGTATTGTGATGTGTTATGAAAGGCTTAGCTGCCGCACCACCAGCAATAGCTCCAAGTATTGGAGTTTCAACTTCAAGGAATCCTCTATCATCTAAGAATGTTCTTATTCCCTTAATTATTTGACTTCTTTTTATAAAAGTATCTTTAACTTCAGGATTAGTTATAATATCAACTTCTCTTTGTCTATATCTTAAGTCAGGACCCTTTAACCCATGCCACTTTTCTGGTAATGGTTTTAATGACTTACAAACTAATTCAAAGCTCTTAACCTTTATTGATATTTCTTCTGTTTTAGTTTTAAACACTTCTCCTGTAGCAGCAACAATGTCTCCAAGATCATAGCTCTTGTATGATTTTAAGTTTTCTTCTCCAACTTCATCGATCTTTATGAATAATTGTATTTTTCCATCTCTATCATAAACATCTGAGAACACAACTTTTCCTTGCCCTCTCTTAGACATTATTCTTCCTGCAACAGTCACAGTTTTGCCTTCAAGCTCATCATAGTTGTCTTTAACAGACTTTGATGTATGAGTTCTTTCAATTTTATACACATCAAATGGATCTTTACCTTCATTTTGTAGCTCTGTTAACTTCTCTCTTCTTAATCTTTCTTGTTCATTATACTGAGATTCTAACTCTTGTATATTCATTTCCTCAGTTGACATTAATATCCCTCCGTTACTATCTTCTTATATCTAATACCTCAAACTTGTTTACTCCGTCTGGTACAGCTACCTCTACAACATCCCCAACTTGCTTTCCTATTAAAGCTCTTCCTACTGGAGATTCATTTGAAATTTTAAAATTCATAGGATCTGCTTCTGCTGAGCCTACTATTGTATATTCAACTTCTTCATCAAACTCAAAATCCTTAACTTTTACTATTGCTCCAACTGCAACAGTTCCTGCTGGGATTTCTGATTCATCAACTACTGAAGCATTTTTTAACATATTTTCTAATTGAAGAATTCTTCCTTCTGTAAATGCCTGTTCATTTTTTGCTTCATCATATTCAGAGTTTTCGCTTAAATCTCCATAACCCAAAGCAACCTTTATCTTTTCTGTTATCTCTTTTCTTTTAACAGTTTTTAAGAATTCTAACTCTTCTTCTAATTTTTTTACACCTTCATATGTCATGATGTATTTCTTTGCTTCGCTCATATTATACTCCCCTTTAATACATAATTTAGTTTACTATTTTTCTTAGTTCTAAAATCATTTAACCTATTATAAATCAGCCTATATAATATGTCAATAAATGATAATTAAGGGCATACTTAATAAAAACTACATCTAGTTAGTCTATCACCTATTATATACCTTATTCCTATTTCTTGATACCCTAAAAAAAACTTTATATGTTTCATTTCGCTTAATTACCATCAATAATTAATATATTGCTAACTCTTCTCTATATTCCTTTAATATACTTAATACAGAATAACTGTTATCAATCGTATTAATATTATTTCTTACTTCCGAACTTCTAGGAAGTCCTTTTAAATACCATGATGCATGTTTTCTCATTTCTCTAACAGCTTTATATTCACCATCATATTTTATAGCTAATTCATAATGTCTAAGACACATATCAATTTTTTCTTCTGGTTTTATACTACTCTCTTCTTCACCATTTAATTTTCTCTCTATCTGTTTAAATATCCATGGATTTCCCATACTTCCCCTGGCAACCATTATACCATCACAATTAGAGATTTCTTTCAACATTAATGCGGCTTCTGGAGAGAATACATCCCCATTTCCTATAACAGGAATACTAACCGCTTCTTTTACTTGCTTTATTATATCCCAATCAGCCTTACCTTCATACATTTGTTTTGTTGTTCTTCCATGTATAGTAATAGCATCTGCCCCAGCCTGTTCCATAGTTTTAGCAAAATCTACAGCATTTATATTGTCATCAGAAAATCCCTTTCTAAATTTCACCGTAACTGGTTTTGTTGCAACCTTTTTTATTTCTTTAACTATCTCAGCTGCTAACTCAGGTTCTTTCAATAATGCTGATCCTTCACCATTTTTAATTATTTTAGGTGCGGGACATCCCATATTTATATCAATAATACAAATATCATCTCTATCATTTAAATATTTTTCTGATATTTCAGCCATTATCTTAGGATCTCTTCCAAAAATTTGTGTAGCTACAGGTCTTTCTTCTTCTGCTATTCTTAATAACGACTGTGTATTTTCACTTCCATAATATAATGCTTTTGCACTTACCATTTCCGTATAGACAAGCCCACATCCCATTTCTTTACATAGTCCTCTAAAAGAAATATCAGTAACTCCGGCCATCGGTGCTAAAAATACATTGTTTTCTAAGACCAGATTACCTATCTTCATCTCATATCTACTCCTTATTCTTCTGGTACAATATTTTAAGCCCTTGTAATGTCAAATCAGAATTTACTTTATCTATAACATTAGTATGCTTACTTATTAAATTAGCTAACCCCCCAGTGGCAACTACATATGGTTCCTCATTATCCTTACTCTTCATTTCTTTTTTCATTTTATTCACTATATATTCTACTTGCCCTATATATCCATATAATATTCCAGCTTGCATGCTCGAAATTGTATTTTTACATATAACTTTTTTTGGCAATTCCAATTCTACCCTTGGAAGCTTCGCAGCTCTATCAAATAAAGCATCCGATGATATTTTTATTCCTGGTACTATACATCCACCTAAATAATCACCTGTTCTTGTAACTGAGCAAAAAGTAGTAGCTGTCCCAAAATCAATTATTATCATAGGTCTTCTATAAAGCTCATAAGCAGCAACAGCATTTACGATCCTATCAGCTCCAACTTCTTTAGGATTATCATATTTAATATTTATTTTTGTTTTTATTCCAGGACCAACTATTATAGGTTCAATATTGAAACATTTTCTAATCATATTTTCTAATGAATGCATTGTGTTAGGTACTACAGAGGAAATAATAATTCCTTCTACAGCTTTCGGATCAAATTGATTTTGATTAAATAACTGCATAACTTGAATTCCATATTCATCCGATGTTTTTTTTGCATCAGTTGATATACGCCAACTAGCTATACAATTTTCATCTTTTTGCAAACCTAAAACAATATTAGTATTTCCAACATCCACGAGTAAAATCATAAAAGCACCACCTTAATATAATTAAAAGCAGCTGTGATAGCTGCCTTTACTACAATAAATAACTTAAAATTGACAATATAATTTTAGCAATTCAGCGCAATTTGTCAAGTCCAATATATTTATTTGATATTAAGTTTAAAATAGTCCTATTATCTCTCCACTTTCTAATATATCCATTCTATTAGCAGCTGGCACCTTTGGCAAACCCGGCATAGTCATTACATTTCCAGTTAATACAACTATGAATCCAGCTCCATTTGATACTCTAACTTCCTTTACTGATATATCAAAACCTTTAGGTTTTCCAAGCAATGCTGGATTATCAGATAATGAGTACTGTGTTTTCGCCATACATATAGGTAATTTATCCAGTCCAAACTTTTCAATCTCTTGAATTTGTTTTTTAGCAGCTGGCGAATAATTTACATTGTTTGCTCCATAAATTTCTCTAGCAATCTTTAATATTTTCTCTTCAATTTTTGAATCAATACTGTATATAGGTTTAAAATTTGATTCTTCCTTGTCTAATACATTTTGAACTATCTCTGCAAGTTCAATTCCACCTTCTCCACCTTTTGCCCATACATCTGAAAGTGCAACTTTCACGCCAAGATTTCCACAAAACTCTTTAATAAATTTTATTTCTTCATCACTATCAGTTAAAAATCTATTTATAGCAACTACAACCGGCACATCATATTTCTTTATATTTTCAATTTGCTTTTCTAAATTTACAATTCCTTTAGAAAGAGCCTCTACATTCGGAGTATTTAATTCTTCCTTGCTTACGCCACCGTGATGTTTAAGAGCCCTTATAGTAGCTACAACCACAACACAGTTTGGATTCAATCCTCCATATCTACATTTTATATCTAAAAACTTCTCTGCTCCAAGATCAGCACCAAATCCTGCTTCTGTAATCACAATGTCTCCAAGTTTCAATGCCATTTTTGTAGCCAAAATAGAATTACAACCATGAGCAATATTTGCAAAAGGTCCTCCATGAATTATAGCTGGAGTATTCTCTAATGTCTGAACTAAATTAGGCTTAACTGCGTCCTTCATCAATAGAGCCATAGCACCTTGTACTTCTAATTGTTTCGCGTATACCGGATTTCCATCTAAATCATAAGCGATCAATATGTTTCCCATTCTTTCCTTAAGATCACTAAGATTATTAGCTAAACATAATATAGCCATTATTTCAGAAGCTACAGTTATCATAAACCCATCTTCCCTTAAGAATCCATTGGCTTTTCCACCCATACCAACAACAACGCTTCTTAATGCTCTATCATTCATATCCATTACTCTCTTAAATATTATTCTTCTTGAATCTATATTAAGAGCATTTCCTTGATGAATATGATTATCTATTGCTGCACATAACAAATTATTTGCAGAAGTAATTGCATGCATATCCCCAGTAAAATGCAAATTTATATCTTCCATGGGTACAACCTGTGCATAACCTCCACCTGCTGCTCCTCCCTTAATACCAAACACTGGTCCAAGTGATGGTTCTCTTAATGCTATTATTGCATTTTTCCCTTGCTTACAAAATGCCTGGCCAAGTCCTACTGTTACTGTTGACTTGCCTTCTCCAGCTGGAGTGGGATTAATAGCTGTAACCAATACTAACTTCCCATCTTTTTTATCCTTATTCCTATGTAAAACATCTAAGGATATTTTACACTTATACTTACCATATAACTCAATATCATCTTCCGATAAATTAATCTTTTCCGCTATCTTATTAATTGGTTCCATAACAGCTTCTTGCGCTATTTGTATATCACTTTTCATATCTAATAAACACCCCTTAAACTTAGATTAATTTCTTTATCTTCCATAAAGATTATATCATCTATCTATTGCTTTTTAAAGAATAATCGAACATTTTTAACCAAATTATTCTTATAATTCGCTATTACCCGTGTCTTTTTTATTATAATGTATTTATTGTATGTATAAAAAGAAGACTTTATAAAAAGTCTTCCCTTATCTTATTTTATGCATTTTCAAATATCTCAACAAATTCTTTACCTTCAAGTTTTTCCTTCTCAAGCAAAGCTGCTGATACTGCATGAAGTTTATCTATATTTTTCTTTAATAATTCTTCAGCACTCTTATAGGCTTCATCTATGAATTTCTTTATTTCTCCATCAATTTCAGCTCCAATTTTTTCACTAAAGTTTCTACCTCTTCCTAAGTCTCTTCCTAAGAAAACTTCATTTTGATCTGTGCCATAAGAAATTGCACCTATATTTTCACTCATTCCATATTCCATAACCATACTTCTTGCAATAGCACTTGCTCTGTCTATATCATTTTTAGCCCCTGTACTTATATCTCCAAGAACTAATTGTTCAGCAACTCTTCCTCCTAGAAGCCCTACCATTTCATCTTTCAACTTAGATTTAGAAGTATATGTTCTATCCTCATTTGGTAAATGCATAGTATATCCTCCAGCTCTACCTCTTGGAATAATTGATATTTCATGAACTGGATCTGAATTAGGCAGTAATTTCATTACTACTGCATGCCCTGCTTCATGATATGCAGTAAGTTTTCTATCATGTTCACTAATTACTCTGCTCTTTTTCTCTGGCCCAGCTATTACTCTTGTTATAGCTTCTTCCATCTCCTGCATAGTAATCTTTTTCTTTCCTCTTCTCACTGATAAAAGAGCCGCCTCATTCGCCAAGTTTTCTATATCTGCACCACTAAACCCTGGCGTTCTCTTTGCTAAAATTTCCAAACTAACACTTTCATCTAATGGTTTTTTTCTAGTATGAACTTTTAATATCTCTTCTCTTCCTCTAACATCAGGAGCTCCAACAACAATTTGTCTATCAAATCTTCCCGGTCTTAATAATGCTGGATCTAGTATATCAGGTCTATTTGTAGCTGCAATCATTATGATTCCTTCATTAACCCCAAATCCATCCATCTCAACTAATAATTGATTCAAAGTTTGTTCTCTTTCATCATGACCACCACCAAGACCTGCTCCTCTTTGTCTTCCTACAGCATCTATTTCATCAATAAACACTATACAAGGAGCATTCTTTTTAGCTTCTTGAAATAAATCTCTTACTCTTGATGCTCCTACTCCAACGAACATTTCAACGAAATCAGAACCAGATATACTGAAAAATGGAACCCCAGCTTCTCCAGCAATAGCCTTAGCCAGTAAAGTCTTACCTGTTCCTGGAGGTCCTACTAATAACACTCCCTTAGGAATTCTAGCTCCCATTTCAATATACTTTGCAGGTAACTTTAAAAAATCTACAATTTCTTCAAGTTCTGCTTTTTCTTCATCTGCTCCTGCAACATCATTAAATGTAACCTTCTTAGAATCAGGTGTTGCTATCTTTGCTCTACTTTTCCCAAAGTTCATAACACCTCTTCCTCCACCGCCACCTTGTGACTGTTGAGTAAATACAAACAAAAATACTAATACCATAACAACTAAAACTATTATTGGTATGATACTTAACCACGCTCCACTATTTGATGGTGCATCAAATTCAACTCTTACATTATCTTTTGGGCTTTCTGCCATCAATGATACAATCATCTCACTTGGTGCGTATGTAGTGAACATTGTGTTGTTGCTTGTTTTGCCCTGAATAAGCATTTTATCTTCATTAACTGCAATACTTACGATTTCATCCGACTTCCATTTTTGTTGGAAAGAACTGTATGGTATATTTTCAGTATTTCCTTTAGTTTGCCATATTGTTGTGGCTGCTGCCACTAGTACTACAAGCATTATAATCCATATAGCTGAGCTTGAACTTTTTTTCATTCAGAGCCCCCCTCTCTTCTCGTTATTTTTAAATTTTACCACAAGGGATTTCTTTATACAATAATATAAATCACTCTATTTTTCATAAATTTCCGGCTTTAAAGTACCTACAAAAGGTAAGTTTCTGTACTTTTCTGCATAATCTATTCCATATCCAACCAAGAACTCATCTGGAGCTTCAAATCCTATATATTTTACATGAATATCAACTTCTCGTCTTAAAGGCTTGTTTAACAGTGTTGCTATTTCTATAGAATTTGCTTTTCTAGCTTTGAGATAATTAAGTAAATAGCCTAATGTTATTCCTGTATCAACTATATCTTCAACTATTAATATATCCTTTCCTTCTATACTATGGTCTAAATCTTTCAATATTCTAACAACTCCTGAAGTTTCAGTTGAGTTTCCATAACTTGAAACAGCCATAAAATCTATTTCACAGTACATATCTATGTTTTTTATTAAGTCTGATGCAAATAATACAGAACCTTTTAAAACACCTATTACTATTAAATCTTTTCCTTCATAGTCTTTTGTAATTCTCTTCCCCATTTCCTTAACTTTTTCTTTTATTGTCTCTTCACTAAATAGTATTTCTTTTATATCATTCAGCATAACTTATTTTCCTTTCTCCTAACACTTATTTTAAGAACTTTCTTAGTTTTTTCTGTGACCTTATACAATTCAGATATTTTAATAGAAAACACCCATGCAATATTTTCATCAAATTGTATTATAGGGATTAACTCTCTATTTTCCTTAGGTATTTTCATATCTATGAATATATCTTTTAATTTCTTACTCCCCTTCATACCCAAAGGATTTATTTTATCTCCATTTTTTCTTTGCCTAATGATAATATTACCATTAATACTATCGTAATTAAAATACTTAATTTCATTATTTTTATCTAAACTAATATTTTTCTCATTATTTATCACTTCAAAATTGAAAATATAACTTCGGAATATTATCTCTCTACCATGCAATTCATTCTTATTCAAAATTATTTCATCACAATCACTACCTATTGTAGATTTCTTTAGTCTAATACAAATATCACCATAAACATTCTCTGCACTTACACCTCTTGGCAAATCAATCTTTTTACCTGTTTCTAACTTACTAAGTTCTACCACTTCCATTATATGCTTCAATTCTACATCATACTTATCCCCATTAACTTCCTTAATTGCTTTTCTAATAATTCGCTTTATAATAGAACTATTATACTCAAAAGCCTTCTTACATATAACAACCTTATCATTTTCCCTAAAACAACTTTCCTTATATCTACTATCTACTTCTTCTAAAATGAATTTATTATCTTCTTGTAACAATAATGACATTCTATTAATAGTTTCAATAATATCCTCATTAAAATTTTCTTTCATATACGGTATCATATCAAGTCTTACCTTATTTCTACTATAAAGTCTCTCCAAGTTAGTTTCATCTATACGTGGATTTAACTTATGCACTTTACAATATTGTTCAATTTCCTCACGTTTCATAAATAATATAGGTCTAATATATCTATTTTCTCTTTTTACAGGAATACCTCCAAGTCCTTCAAGCCCAGTCCCCCTCATAATTCTCATCAATATTGTTTCAACCTGATCATTAGCGTTATGTGCTGTAGCTATTTTTGAGAATTTTAACTTATTCATTATCTCATTAAAATAATTGTATCTAATTTCTCTACCAGCAGTTTCAGATGACAATCCATTTTCTCTACCATAACGACTCACATCTATCTTTTTATAAAAAAACTCAACATCAAATGCCTTAGAGATTTCTTCTGAAAACCTCTGATCTCCATCAGCATCATCTCCTCTGAACATATGATTTACATGAACCGCTGCAATCTTTAAGTTCATCTCATCTTTAATACTACACAATAAATGTAATAAACATGTAGAATCCGGGCCGCCAGACAATCCTACTACTATCCCATCACCTTTTCTTATAAGTTCATTTTTTTCTATGTAATTCACAAATCTTTCCTTGATATCTTTCATCATATTCTTTCCTCAATTCTTTTTTCCTATATACATTTTACATTTTTATTCAAAAAAATAAAATAGCTAGCTAAAAACTTAGCCAGCTATTATTGTTATAACTAATACATAGCATACACCTTAGATACAACTACTGTCATATCATCCTTGGCTACTCCTCCACTCAATTCCTTTGCCTTATCCAAAATATCACTAGCTAACTTTTTAGGGTTTTTAGATGCATCTTCTAAATATTCCATGAGCCAATTATAACTTCCTAAACTCTCCTTACTTACATCTAAAATTCCATCACTTATGGTAATAATCAAATCTCCATTTTTAACCTTTTGCTTTACTTCTTCAACCTCAACCTTATCTACCAAGCCAAAAGGCGGCATATTTGACGTTATAGCCCTTACCTTTTTTCCACTTTTCACAAAGCTAGCTACAGCCCCAATTTTAATAAACGATATCCATCCTGAGTATAAATCAACCAAGTTTAAATCCAATGTAGAAAACTTTTCATCCTCCTCAAATTTCATAGCCATAATAGAATTAACCATATTAACAGTTGTATCTTTATCAAATCCAGCCTCTATGAAATCTTCAACTAGCTCTACCGTAACCTTACTTTCCTTTCCAGCTTCAGGTCCCGAACCCATTCCATCGCTTATAAGAGTCATATAAGAACCTTCCTTAGTCTTTCCAAAACTAAAAGTATCTCCTGTATAATCCTCCCCCTCTTTAGATGTCATTGCGCCATATGAAACCATGTGATATTTTGGGCTCTCCTCAAAAATCACTACACATTCATTACTGATTGGATCTATTTTACATCCTTCTCCACCTATACACACATGCTCGCTTACTACATCATTTATTATGGGAAGTATTCTCTTTCCGCAAAAATTACCTCCACCACAATTTTGCATCCTAAGCTTCACCTTTAATCTTCCACTTGAATCTCTATAGCAAAACATTTTTTTATAATGTATTCCATTTTTATTTAATGCTCTTCTTATTAACCTTTCTACTTCATTACAAACAGTTACTCGTTCTTTAAAATCAGCTAACATATCTCTCATGGAAGAAGCTATATTTTCAACGTGATTTGCTAACAATTGTCTTCCATCTCCTAAACGCGCTTTTAGAATTTCTTTATAATTTAAGTTATCTACAATTATTTCAGTATTTTTCATTAACTCAAATTTATACAAACATATTTTTTCAAGTTCACTAGGAAATATTATTTTCTTATTCTCATAACTTTTAATTAATTTTTCAAAAGACTTATAAGTTGAATTGAAATCCCTTTCCCAGCACTTTTCACATCTTGCACATTTAGGACAAACCCTATCAGCTAGATTTTCTATAAGTGCAGCACTTTTGTTTTTATACATAAGTTTGTCATTTTCACCAATAACATATAATGTTCTAGATACCGACAACAATGCCGTCTCCAACAATTTCACCTTATCAGTAAACTCTTCTTTAATCTCTGTTAACTCAGTTTCATTAACCATCCCTCTTTTTCTATCAACATTCATCTCAATACTAATTGCATCAATTAAAATTCTTGGAGTTACAAATAATAATCCTCCTGATATTAAGACTTCTATCAAAGAATTCATACTAAGATCATGACAATATAGAGATAATGTAAAGTACATAATAAGGTACGATAAAAACGTGAATATTTTTCCAGTATCTTTAAAAACTCCCGATATAAGTCCCGCTACACTGTAAAATGTGATTGAATTTGCTATATCCCCAGAACTAAGTCCTACTATTATCCCCATAGCTACGCCTATAGCAGCTCCATAAGTTGCACCTCCTACATATGCTATTAATAGTATAACTGTATATGCAAACACACTTCTTATAGATATCCCTAATATCTCTAACTCTCCAATTCCTGAAATGATTAGACATATTATTACTCCCATACTGATCATCTCTTCTATAGAGAAAAAGTAATTTGTATTGAACTCTTCAATACATGTAATACCATATCTAATGACATAATACACAGGCAATACTATTAATGTATTAATTAGAGATATGGTTATGTTAACCCCCAAATCATATCCACTTACCATAAATCCATTGATAATATAGCTAATTGCTATAACACCATACATATAATATTCTTTTGCATATTTGTCCATTGCCTTTATGACAGCGCTATACAACACCAACATTATAATCGCAATTAAATTGCCATACTTATCATTAACCGTCATAGATATGCTTATATATCCTATAGCTGCCCCTATAGCCGCACTTAAAGTATTTTTCTCATTATTCTTAATTGTTATAGCTAATAAATAAGCTACTCCAAAAGGTGCTATCCCAGACATATTTTTAGAATCTAAAAAAAATATAACCCTGCTAATTAATATCCCTATTAATAAAATACTCATATACCTTATAGGCTCTTCACCTAAATTCAATACTTTTTTATGGTTTTTTATTCTTTTATAAGTATCAACATCTAGTCCATACTGCACATTAATCCCTCCAAACCCTATAAAATGTATCTAAATTATATCACCGCTAATTACCATTTTATGTCATTTTGTGGGATTTGATTTTTTTTTCGTAGGACAATAAATTATATTATTCTAGTTAATATCAAAATTATTTTCATTTTATTTAATTACAACTTCTTACTTACTTTTTGCTAACTTCCTTTTGATATTAACATTTTAAAGGGCTTACCTTTCAATTCATCAACAATTACTTTTTTGTCATTACTGAATATTCTTTATCCTTTTTTGTTATAAACTTTTTATCATATTATTTTATAACTTGCATATAAAAAAAAGCATAAACAAATGTTTATGCTTTTCGTTATATGTAACATACATATAACATATTCACCAAAAAGTTGGTGCCGAAGAC
>NZ_JACSRA010000007.1:0-152104 GCF_014836335.1 Clostridium cibarium | reverse complement strand
CGGAATCGAACCGGTACGGTGTTTAACCACCGCAGGATTTTAAGTCCTGTGCGTCTGCCAGTTCCGCCACTTCGGCACATCATGGTAGCGGAAATAGGACTTGAACCTACGACCCTTCGGGTATGAACCGAATGCTCTAGCCAGCTGAGCTATTCCGCCATCTTATGGTTGCGGGGGCAGGACTCGAACCTACGACCTTCGGGTTATGAGCCCGACGAGCTACCAACTGCTCCACCCCGCGTTATTATAATTTTCAACTGAAAAGTTTGGTGCCGAAGACCGGAATCGAACCGGTACGGTGTTTAACCACCGCAGGATTTTAAGTCCTGTGCGTCTGCCAGTTCCGCCACTTCGGCAAGTTTTTCTCTTGCTGTCTCTAGCAACAAAACTAATTATATAGCATGATTTATATACTGTCAACATTTTTTTATATACTTTTTATTATATTATAAATATGTTACCTATATTGCTCCTAAATCGGCTATTTCAGTAGCATCTTTCTCCTAAATTATACCTTTCACTCGCTTGATAACTAGATGAAAAAACATAAAAAAATAAGATGCTTAGTAAAAACTATACATCTTATTCTTATATTTATATAAAATTACTAGATCTTTTATGATCTGTTTTTACTATTCTTACCTTTAAATTCTTGATGTTTCTTTACATCCTGCATTTTTTCTTCACTATCTTTTAAGAATTTAGATATTTTATCTTCAAAGTTTACTGATCCAACTTTATTAGTACTTCTATCTGTTCCCCAATCAAATTCTACAGGCTTAACAGACTTTTTTTGAACATTTGCTTGCTTAATAGATAAGCTAATCTTTCCATTATCATCTATTGAGATAACTTTAACCTTAACCTTATCCTGTTCATTCAAATGTTGTCTTATATCTTTTACAAATGAATCTGCTACTTCTGAAATATGAACTAACCCAGTTTTCCCGTCCACCTCTACAAAGGCTCCAAAATTCGTAATGTTTACTACTGTTCCCTCTAATATGTTTCCTGCCGCTAAGGTCATGTTTAAAAGAATCCTCCTTAAATTAAATATATATGTTATTAAAATAATAACCTACCCTTGTTAATTGGGATCAGACTTCTTTATTTCTACAGAAGTTTCACCCTTTTTTATCATATTTAGTCTTTCTCTCGCTAATTGCTCAATATATTCATCTGATTGAGCTTTATCGCTTTCTTCTTTAAGCCTTTCATTCTTCTTCTGAAGTTCTTGAAGTTGCTCTTGTTTAGCTTGTTTATCTTTTTCTATCCTCACCATAGTTTGTTCTTGTCTAACAAAACCTACAATAAGAATAATTGATAGCACTAAGATTATTAAGTTTTTTATTGTTAACTTCCTTTTCATCCGTAGCACCTCATAATAAAATCTATATTTATATTGTAATCACTATATCTATTTTATTCAAGTTATTTTTAGTTTGTTACGAATTTTTATTTCCCATTCTTGATAAAAATATCTTAAAAGGGTAAACTAAATTCTTAAACATTACTCTAAAAAATTTTATTATTCCTTTTGCAATAATTTTTTCAATATATATTACGTAATGACTAACTAATTTAAAGTATATTATTAACGATATAAATATGAATAAATATACGTACGGACCTAAAAAAGCATAGTTTGTATATAATAAGAAAGAAAATACAACAAGTGTGCAAAATGCCCAAAATAATACATCCTCTATAACAATCAAAAGTTTAGGAACCTTAAGACCTCTTATCAACCTATAAGCATCAAAGAGAATCCCTGTAATAACTCCTGCTATCAAGCTATAGATGACTATGTCTAATTGTACATCCAATTTTAACGGCATCTATTTTACTGGAATATCCTTTTTATTATGTTCTCTTTATTCTTTTTCACATTTTTGCCACTATAGATGATAGCCAAAATTGTTCCACATATAATCACATCACCATTTTGCACATCCAACTTATTCATTTTTAAACCTTCGCCTTTTATACTTAAATTCCCCAAGTTTGTATTTAAAGAAATTTTTTCATCATCAAAGTTTACAACTTCCAAAACACCTGTCAATGTAAGTTTTTTTCTACTCTCTAATGTTAGATTACTTTTCATTTCTTCTTCCATACATAATCTCCTATATTAGTTGTTAATAAAATATATGTATAAAAAAGAATCTTTATTCTAAAAAATGTTATTCTTGATCTTCCTCTCCTTCAAGAATAACATACATATCTTTCGCATCTTCTTTTCTTACGTGTTCAGCAATATTAACTATTTTAGCTTTTAATGATCTGCTAGCAAATTGAATCTCAATAATATCATTTTCTTTAATATCACTAGAAGCTTTTGCTACTTTTCCATTAATACTTACTCTTCCAGTCTCACAAGCTTCTTTAGCTACCGTTCTTCTTTTTATAATTCTTGAAACCTTAAGGTATTTATCTAGTCTCACCTTTTTTCTCCTTTTCACTTATTTGTAAAAGAACCCGAGCAAATCTCTCGGGTTCTCTTTAAACTATTTGTTTACTTTTTCTTTAAATTCTTTTCCAGCTTTGAATACTGGAACAGTTGAAGCTGCTATCTTAATAACTTCTTTAGTTCTTGGATTTCTACCATCTCTTGCAGCTCTTTCTCTAGTTTCAAAAGTACCAAATCCTACTAATTGAACCTTTTCACCTTTTTCTAATGCTTCTTCAACACTTTCTATAAATGCCTTTAAAGCTACTTCTGCATCTTTCTTTGTTAATTGGCTCTTTTCTGCCATGCTTGTAATTAATTCTGATTTATTCACGATTACATCCTCCTTAAAATCCAGTTAACCTTTTATATAACTGTGTTTATGTACCACAACTACATTATACTATTATATAACCACTTTCCTATGTAGTCTATACATTTAGTACATTTTATATGTTAATCTACTAAATTTATATATTAATGGATTATATATATACTGTAGCGTAGTAACTGTTAAAGTATAATATTCTCCAAAAAAAATAAAATTCCTTCTTGTAAAGCTTATTTTTCAAGTTTTTTTGCGTCTTCCCATAATATATTCATTTCTTCAATTGGCATACTCTCTAAACTTACCCTTCTCTCTCTTGACTTTTCTTCTATATAATTAAACCTCTTAATAAATTTATCTGTAGTAAAATTCAAAGCTTCTTCTGCATCAACTCCTAGGAATCTACAAAAATTTACACAGGAAAATATTAAATCTCCTACTTCTTCTGTTATCCTTGCCCTATTTTCACTTTTATATACATCTAAAACTTCATTTATCTCTTCTTCTACCTTTTTTATTACATCCTCTATATTATCCCAGTCAAATCCTACCTTTTTAACTTTTTTCTGAACCTTACTCGCTCTTACCAATGCAGGAAGTGCCTTAGCAATCCCCTCCAACTCATCACCAATAGTATTAAAATTCTTTTCTTTCTTTTTTAATTCATCCCAGTTTTCTAAAACTTCTCTTGAATCTTTCACATTACTATTTCCAAATACATGAGGATGCCTGTATATCATTTTATCGCAAATTCCTTGTATAACATCTCCAAAATTAAAATACCCCTCTTCTCTTCCAATAGCTGAATGAAAAATTATCTGTAGCAACACATCTCCAAGTTCTTCTATAAGCGCGTTATCATCTTCATTCTTAATAGCTTCGTATACTTCATAGCTTTCCTCTATAATTGCACTTTTTATAGAATCATGAGTTTGTTCCATATCCCAAGGGCATCCATTTTCTCCTCTTAATATATCTATAATGTCCATAAGATCATAGATATCCTTTTTATTCTTTATATCTCTTGGTACGTAAACAGAGGTCAAATAATCTAAATCATCTTGCATGTCTAATTCATAAAGAGGTATATTTCTTATACTTTCTTCTCCTTCTACCCCAATAGCTCTGCAATAAATTATTTCTGTTTCATCGCTATAGTACTCTCCAAGTTTTATTTTAACTTCTGAAGCAATAAACTGATTATATACTTGGGTAATAACAGTTCCAACTCGTTTATCAAATATTTGCTTATCTATATCAAAAGCATCCACTACTTTTATTCCATCTGTAAAATCAATTTCTAATCTATTCATAATTACATCCAAAAAACTTGTAGCTGGTACAATTTCATATTTAACTGAATTTTCTTTACATAGATTAATTAAGTTTGTAACAGATTTCTCTGCTTCTAATGGATGCCCTGGAACTGCATACACTAAATTCCCTCTTTCTTTATGCTTGTTTATTAAATCACTTGCTATTTCTTCATATACCTTATCAAAATTAGTTAGCTCTTCATAAACGTAATCATAACTAGTAAAGTTAACACCTTCTGTCTTCAAATATTCAACAACAGGATGTTTTTCTGTTCTAACTATAACGTCACTTTTTTCCTTTAAGGTATTAATAGCTCCTATCGTAAGCTCATCTATATTACCTGGCCCCAATCCTACTATCTTTATCATTAGGCTCTCTCCTTTTTATTTATTTTTTCGTCTATTTAATCTTTCTTTAACTTCATTAAAACTTAGTACTTTAAGCAACAATATACTTATTGTGTATATTATAACACCTACAGATATAGATAGTAAGCAGGATATGCTATTACTCCCCGAATTTCTATATATCATATTATATATTATCAAAACTCCTATCATCATAAAACTCGCTGCATATGCAGGTTTTATAAAATTGTCATAAAAATTAAATTTTGTTTTTAGCTTAATTTTCATGGAAACTATGTTTAAGATAGTGGTAAATACATATGCCCCTATACTTGCAATAACCGCACCATATATATTGAACTGTATTAATGGAACTAATAACATAGTTAATATTACTTTAACAACACAACCTAAAAATAAATTAATTACAGGTAAAACATAACTTCCTATACTTTGCAAAATAGATGTAGTAGTTTGCGTTACTATTATAAAAGGAATGGATAATGAAAGATATTTCAATATATCAACCCCATCAAATCTTCCCGGAAAAATAAACTTCATTATAGGTTCTGCCATAAAAAATAATCCAAACATACACGGAACCCCTATAATAGCAGAAAATTTTAATGATATATCAATTTTACTCTCAACCTCTCTCATCCTTCTAAGAATATAATTTTCTGCAATAATTGGTATCAAAGAAGTACATAATGCCATAGATAAAGTTAGAGGAATATTAACTATTACAGATGCCTTTCCTGTAAGTTGAGCATATAATATTGTTGATTGTTGATTTGAAAATCCTGCTTCCAAAAGTTTTTGAGGAACTAGTATAGAATCAATTAGGCTCATAATAGTACTAACTGTTGCTCCCAAAGATATAGGAATAGCTATCATCAAAATTTTACTTAAAATTTCAGGACTACTTTTTATTGTTTTAATCCCATAACTTTTTTTAACTTTATAATATTTAAAGCATAAATATATACTTCCTAGAAATCCACCAGCTGCTGCTCCAAAGGCAGCACCTCCTGCTGAATGTTCTATTCCTTTAGGTAACAGAACTATGGCTAACCCTACTCCAAAAACAACTCTTCCCACTTGTTCAAATATCTGCGATATAGCCGGAGCTGTCATATTTTGAAGGCCTTGAAAAAAGCCTCTATAGACAGTCATAATAGATATTATAAAAGGAGCAAATGAAATTCCTATTAATGAATAATATGCTCTCTGGTCCCACTGCAAGAAATTAATTATAGGTTTTGCAAATAAAAATAATATACATGATGTGCCTGTCCCAATTATCATCATTATAATTGTAGATTCTTTAACTACTTGGAAACTTCTATTTATATCTCCTTTTGCATTATTCTCTGATATCATTTTTGACATAGCTACAGGAATTCCTGACGCCATAGCCACAAAAAACATATATAACGGGTAAGACATCTGATAATACCCTACTCCTTCATCTCCAATAAGCATTATTAGAGGCCATCTAAAGAACAGTCCCAAAAACCTAGCAACTATCCCAGATATTCCCAAAATTAAACTTCCTTTTATTAAGGATTGCTTTTTCATAAAATACCTCCAAACTTTATATGTACTAATTATTTTTATTTTAAGTTTAGAGGTATTATTACTGTTATATTTTTCTCTTTTCTTTTCAAGTTAAAAATCCATGTTATTGCTACTATTTATTGTTCCATTTGCCTACCTAAAAATCCTGAAGCTGTCTCTGCCAATTTAAGCTCTACCTCTCCCAGTTTTTCCCCTGCCTCTTTAGATAATATAATTACAGCTCCAATTGAATCTCCTTCTGTAATTATAGGCGAAATAACCTGTGCAGTGTATTTTCCTTCAACATCATCCTCATCATTGTGCAATGGAATAACTTTTTTTTCATCTCCTAAAAGAACAGTTTTTCTATCTTCCATTACCTTTTCTAACTCTGGACTGATTTTTCTCTCTATATATTCCTTTTTAGTTGTTCCACTTACAGAAATAAATGCATCCTTATCTGCAATTAGAACAATATTTCCTATTGCTTGTTGTAAACTTTCTGCATATTCCTTTGAAAAATCAGTTAATTCTCCTATAGGGGAATATTTTTTTAATATTACTCCTCCTTCTCTGTCAGTAAAAATTTCTAATGGGTCTCCTTCTCTTATTCTTAAAGTTCTTCTAATCTCCTTTGGTATAACAACTCTTCCTAAATCATCAATACGCCTTACAATTCCTGTTGCTTTCATTATTAAAATTAACCTCCTTATGTAACTAATTAATTTGTAGCATTATTATTATTTGACTTAATAGAAATTTTATACACATATACCCATTATTTATACTTGGTTAATTCATTTACTATAAAAATATTTTTTATAGTAAAAAAAACAGGAAAGTTTTTCAAACCTTCCTGTTTACGTAATTATATCAATTATAGCTTATCTTCATATAATTTAACTTTCATATTATCTTTTAATTCTTGAACTTTATCCTTATATGCATCTTGTTGCTTTTGTTGTAATAATTGACTCTTAATTGTTCCTTTAAGAGTATCATCAAGTGGTTTTACCTCATCATTTGGATACACCTTAGTATTTACTATTATATGATAACCAAACTGTGTCTTAACAACTTCAGATACTTGATTGGCTGGTAAAACTTTAAATGCGTCTTCAAACTCTTTAACCATTCCACTGTTTTCAAAACTTACACGACCTAGTTCTTCATACTTAGAAGAATCTTTAAACTCAGCACTAGTTGATAAATCCTTTAATGATGTTCCAGAAACAGCTTTTGCTCTAGCTGCATCTGCTTTAGCCTTTGCAGCTGCATCTCCACCTTCCACTGCATTACCATTTGCATCTTTTGCTGGAGCAAATAATAAGTGTGTTACATCAGCTCCTGCCTTAGTTGTATATGTACTCTTATTGTCATTGTAGTTATTTTCTACATCTTCATCTGTTACTTCTACACCCTCAACAATCTTATTAACTATCTTTTGACTTACTAATTGTTTTTTTAATTCTTCTACTATGCTATCACTATCATATCCTATTGATTTTAAATATTCCTCATACTTGTCATCTGATCCAATCTGCTTTTTGAAGCTATCTATTTGTTGATCAACTTCCTTTTGGATTTCTTCATCGTCTATTTCAACACCTAACGCTTCTTTGTTTTTTAATAGTACTTCTTGATCAACTAAACTTTCTAAGTATTGCTTTCTCATGTTTTTTAATTGCTCTTTTAATTCATCTTTTTTCTCAAAATCTTCACCATATTGTTGTTTATATTGATCCAAATATTGTTTAAGAGCTTTATCAACATCACCTTTTGTTATCTTTTTGTCTCCAACCTTAGCTAATACTGTTTTTTGTATTGATTCTGGTGTTCTTTCTATCATATTGCACCCAGCAAATGATAACACCATAACTCCAGCTAACGCCATTATTATATACTTCTTAATCTTTTTCAAAGCCATTCCCTCACTTTTCTACTTATTAATAAATTTTAACTACTTATTGAATAACAAATTCTATACCCAAAAACAGAAAATTCAAAAACCTTCCTCTGTTTTCTTATAATTTAAATAATTATTATAGCTTATCCTCGTATAATTTAACCTTCATATTGTCTTTTAATTCTTGAATTTTATCTTTGTATGTGTCTTGTTGCTTCTGTTGTAATAATTGACTCTTAATTGTTCCTTTAAGAGTATCATCAAGTGGTTTTACCTCATCATTTGGATACACCTTAGTATTTACTATTATATGATAACCAAACTGTGTCTTAACAACTTCAGATACTTGATTAGCTGGTAAAACCTTGAACGCATCTTCAAATTCTTTAACCATTCCACTATCTACAAAACTTACACGACCTAGCTCTTCATACTTAGCAGAATCCTTAAATTCAGCACTAGTTGATAAATCCTTTAATGATATTCCAGAAACAGCTTTCGCTCTAGCTGCATCTGCTTTAGTCTTTGCAGCTGCATCTGCACCTTCTACTACATTGCCCTTTGCATCTTTCGCTGGAGCAAATAATAAGTGTGTTACGTCAGCTCCTGCCTTAGTTGTATAAGTACTCTTATTCTCATTGTAGTTATTCTCTACATCTTCATCTGTTACTTCTACACCCTCAACAATCTTATCAACTACCATACTTACTACTGCTTGTGTCTTTAAGAATTTTTCAAAGCTATCAACATCATATCCATATGACTTTACAAATTCTTCATACTTATCATCTGATCCAGTAGAATCCTTAAAGTACTTTATTCTATCATCAACTTGTGCTTGGATTTCTTCATCAGATGGATTAACGTCTAGAGCTTCTTTGTTTTGTAACAACACTTCTTGATCTACTAGCCCTTCTAATTGTTGTTTTCTCATATTCTTTAGTGGTTCTTTTAATTCTTCCTTATTTTCGAAATCTTCTCCATATTGTTTTTTGTATTGCTCTAAATATGGTTTTAGTGCTAAATCAACGTCTGCTCTTGTTATTTTTTTATTTCCAACCTTAGCTAATACTGTTTTCTGTATTGATTCTGGTGTTCTTTCTATCATACTACATCCAGCAAACGATAATATCATAACTCCTGCTAACGCCATTGTTACATACTTTCTAATCTCTCTCAAAGGCATTCCCTCACTTTATTGTTTATTAAATAGGTTATAACGACATATTAAACGACATATTATTAGTATAACAATAATAATACTACAATTCAAATCATTTAACCCAAAAAATTACTAATTTTTAATTAATTTGTTCAACATTTCCTTAAAGAACGCCAATATTTGTTCTTTCTTTTGTTCTCCCTGCTTAAAAGTAAAGGATGGCTTATCTCCAAACCTTAATAATACATTATCCTTATAGTTATCAATCAACTTTTTAAACACATCCTTGTAAGAGGTTTCCCCTTCTACAAACTTAAAGATTATTTCATTATTTGTTTCCTTTATCTCTTCAATTGATAACATTTTTGCTCTACTCTTAATATAGGCAATATCCATTAAATTATAAACTGCGTCTGGTATTTCTGAATATCTATCTTCGAGTTCTTCCTTTATATCCATATACTCTTCTTGACTTTCTAAAGCTGCAATCTTCTTATAAACTTCAATCTTTTGAATTTCATCTTCTATGTATGTCGAAGGTATATATGCATCCACCTTTAAATCTACAGTAGTTTCAACAGGTTCTTTATCTATCTCGCCTTTAATAAGCTTCACAGTATCTTCAAGCATTCTGCAGTAAAGATCATATCCTACAGTTGCCATGTGTCCATGTTGAGCAGAGCCCATCATATTTCCTGCTCCTCTTATCTCTAAATCTCTCATGGCAATTTTAAACCCAGAACCAAGCTCAGTAAAATCTTTAAGTGCTTTTAATCTCTTTTCAGCAACTTCTGTTAGGACCTTATCTTTAGTATATAAAAGATATGCATAAGCTATCCTATTTGAACGACCTACTCTTCCTCTTAACTGGTATAATTGAGATAATCCCATCTTATCAGCATTATAGATAATTATTGTATTTACATTTTGAATATCTATTCCGGTTTCAATTATAGTTGTACAAACAAGAACATCATATTCATTTACCATAAAATCCATCATTTCTTTTTCTAACTGTCTTTCAGTCATTTGTCCATGGGCGACAGCGACCCTTGCTTCTGGCACCAAGCTCTTTACAAATGTAGCCATTTTATCTATATCTTCAACTCTATTATAAACGAAATATACTTGCCCACCTCTACTTACTTCTCTCATAATAGCATCTCTTATTAATTGATCATTTTGCTCAACTACATAGGTTTGAATAGGATACCTTTCTTCTGGTGGAGTTTCTATAACAGAAATATCTCTAACCCCTGTTAATGACATATGAAGAGTTCTTGGAATAGGAGTTGCACTTAATGTTAAAACATCAACATTTTTCTTTACATTTTTTATCTTTTCTTTTTGTGCTACTCCAAATCTTTGCTCTTCATCAACTATCAAAAGCCCTAAATCTTTAAATGTAATATCTTTAGAAACCAATCTATGAGTTCCAATTAAAATATCAACATTACCCTCCTTAACTGCTTGCAATGTAGCTTTTTGTTCTTTTGCAGTTCTAAATCTACTTATCATCTCTATAGTAACGGGAAAATCGGAAAATCTGCTTTTTAAGTTTTTGTAATGTTGTTCAGCTAGAATTGTAGTTGGTACTAAAAATGCTACTTGTTTGCCTTCCATTACAGCCTTAAAAGCTGCTCTCACAGCAACCTCAGTTTTGCCATAACCTACATCCCCGCAAAGAAGCCTATCCATGGATTTGTTTGACTCCATATCCTTTTTAATTTCTTCAATACTTGTCAATTGATCCGGCGTTTCTTCAAATGGAAATTCATCTTCAAACTGCCTCTGCCATTCGGTATCTTTTCCAAACTTATGCCCTTTCATAGTTGATCTTGCTGCATATAGTTTAACTAAATCCTGAGCAATTTCATTAATTGATTTTCTTACTTTTGATTTTGCTTTTTGCCATTCTGCGCCACCAAGTTTATTAACTTTTGGTGATTTTCCTTCACTTCCAATATATTTTTGCACAAGATCTAATTGATCTACAGGCACATAGAGTTTATCTCCTTTATCATAAATAATATCTAAATAATCTCTTTTGTGTCCTCCAACTTCAATTTGTTTTATACCTTTATAAACTCCTATACCATGATTAACATGGACTACGTAATCTCCAGGCTTTAGCTCAGCAAAACTTTTTATTTTAGAAACACCTTTACTTTTCTTTTTTGTCTTCTTCAATTTTCTTTTTGCTTCACCAAATACTTCTTTATCCGATATAACACAAACTTTGTACGCTGGACATTCAAACCCCTTCAAAAGGTTTCCAAAAGTTATTACAACTTCTCCCAAGGCCACTTCATCAACAGTATCTTTATAAACACTTTCCACCCCCCTATCTCTAAGGGTATTAACTAGCCTCTCTCCACGAGCTCTAGTTCCTGATAAAATAACGGTTCTATAATCTTCACTCTTCTTGTTTATGATATCATCAATAAGTATATCTAATTGGCCTTGATAATGATGTAAAGTAGTTCCGCTTATTTCTATACTATGCCTTGGCCTTAAAAACTCATTATTCTTACTTATAACTTCTAAAGTTAAATGAACTTTATCTTCTAATAATTCTATTATCTTTTCTTTTTGTAATAGAAGTTTTCCTTGAGAAGGCAGTATGTCTCCTCTTTCTAAAAATATAGAATAATTCTCATCAAACTCAAGAAATGTACTTTCTAACTTCCCTAAAGCCCTAACTTTATCATCCATTATAAATATATAATCTTCTAAATAGTCAAAAAGAGTTTCTTCTTCTTTATAAAAGAAAGGCAAATAACTATCAATAGTTTCAAAAGAATGTATTTGCTCTAAATTCTCCAGATTATTTCCAATATTATTTCTAAGCTTATTTTCTCTTTCCTTATCTTTGTTTTTCTTTAAGGTATCTTCAAGTTCTATTTTAATAGACTCAATAGCATTACTTATTATTTCCTCACTCATTACCATTTCTTTAGCAGGAAATATATCTATACCGTTTACCTTATCTATACTTCTTTGAGATTCCTTATTAAAGGTTCTTATGGAATCTATTTCATCTCCAAAAAGTTCTATTCTATAAGGATATATGGAATCCGGAGGAAAAACATCTAAGAGCCCTCCACGAAGTGAGAACTCTCCTTTACCTTCAACCATATCTACCCTTTCATATCCTCCCTCAACTAGAAGCTTTGATATCTCTTTAAATTCAACATCTTGACCAACTTCTAATGAGATTCTATGTTCTGAAAACAACTTTCTTGGGGTATACAACGAAGCAAACGCTTCTATAGAAGTAACTACTATATTCTTCTTTTTACTAAGTATTTCTTTTATTACTTTTAACCTAGCCCATCTTAAATCTCCTGATATAGCATCAATATTATAGAAAACCACTTCTTTTGCAGGAAAGTAACAAACATTACTGGTATATAAATTAAGATCTTCATATAGATTCTTAGCTTCCATATCATTATGCGTAATCATTACAACAGATTTATTTAAACTTTCATATATCGCATTTGTAAAATATGCTTTTGCTGACTCTGATAATCCTTCTATTTCAATAGGATTCTTTCCACTTTCTATAAATTGCTTTACATTAGAGAATTCCTTACTATTTATTAAGGGCTCCATTAACCCCTTTAATCTCATTTCAAGCACCATCCTTAACTAGTTTTATTTATATTAAATCCATTAAACTTATTCATAGCTTCTTTTGTATCATAATTAAGAATAACTCCAGCAGCAGACACTACTACATCTAAAACTTCTTCTAAATACTTTCTATCTTCCTTAGAAAAATTTCCCAGAACATGGTTAACTAAGTTGCCTTCAGGTTGTCCTACTCCTATTTTAATTCTTGAGAATACATCTGTCCCCATATGACTAATTAAACTTTTTATTCCGTTATGCCCGCCTGCACTGCCTTTTTCTCTAATTCTTAATCTTCCTACTTCTAAACTTATATCATCGTATACAACTAATACTTCTTCCTCTGAAAGTTTGTAAAAGTCCATTACTTCACGAACACTTTCTCCACTTAAATTCATATATGTAGATGGTTTAAGTAAAATTACTTTTTTACCTCCTATGAATCCTTCACCACAAACTCCTTTAAATTTTATCCTATTAACTTCTATATTATACTTTTTTGCTATAGCATCTATAGCATCAAATCCTATATTATGTCTTGTATTTTCATATTCTCTACCTGGGTTTCCCAGACCAACTATAAGAAACATATTTACTTACTCCTTCTTTGCAATTATATAATTATTAACATTATACTAAATTATTTATAGCATAACAAAGAGGACAGAACATAATTAACTTGTAACTTACAGATAAGCATCAATATTATGTGATTTTATCTTTAAGCTTCATTAACTTGTTAGGTCCTCTTAGTTATTCCTATAATTAAGAGTTATATATCAACATTTTACTTTTTATCTAAATTAATTAACTATTAATAGTTTTTCCACTTTCATAAATTTTATGTACTATATGGAAACATAAATTAATTTACTGCTTATACTCAGATAAAGTAAATATAAAACTTACCCCATCCTTCTCATTCTTAGCCCAAACTTCTTCACCATGTTGTGCTAAAATTGACCTAACTATAGGAAGGCCTAACCCTGTACTTTCTTTATTAGTTCGTGATTTGTCTGCTTTATAAAACCTATCCCAAATCCTTACTAACTCCTCTTTTGTTAAAATTGGTCCCTCATTTTTAATTTTTACATAAATCTTAGTTGATTTTTCTTTAGTTCTAATACTAATATTGCCACCATCATAGCTATACTTTATAGCATTGTCCAAAAGATTTGTTATTACTTGCATAATCCTATCGCTATCGGCATACACAATTTTATGTTTATCATCCAATGAAACTTCGCATTTTAATCTTTTTTTAATAAAACTAGATTCCGCATTTGCTACACAAAGCTTAATCAAAACATTAATATCCACTTCTACCATGCTAAGACTATACTTTCCATCTTCTATAGCTGAAATATCTAACAAATCGTTTACTAGCCTTGATAACCTAGTTATTTCATCATATACAATGCTTAAGTAATAATTTTCTTTATCTTTTGGTATTATTCCATCTAATATTCCAGCTATAAAACCTTTCATAGATGTTATAGGCGATCTTAGTTCATGAGACACATTTGATATAAAATCTCGTCTATTAGCATCTACTCTTTCCAGATATTCTGCCATTGTGTTAAATGACCGTGCAAGTTCACCAATTTCGTCTATATTCTTAACACGGACCCTATTTTCAACTTCGCCTCTAGCAAACTTATTTGCTATTTTATTTATCTCATTAATTGGGTTAACTACAAATCTTCTTGTGAATGCACCTGCCATTACAGTAGTTCCTGCTATAGTTACAAAAATAAATGTCCATACGATTTGTTTAACTTTATCTATCACAGAATCTATCTGTTCTGCAGGCTTATCAATAATTAAAATTCCTACAAAAGTACCATCACTAAATATAGGTCTACTATATTTATAAACTTCTATCTTTTCTTCCGCTTTATAATCTAATACATTTCCTTCCTTTAACAACTCTATATCCTTTTGAGATACATTAACTTTAGAAACATCTGATTCTCCATCCTCATAATTTGATTTTACATAGATATTTCCTGAAGTATTTGTTATATATATATCCCCTTTAATAGAATTATTAACTATGCTTATTACATTTTTTAAGTTATCCAAACTAGAATTTTCCCGACATTCAAAGTAAGAAGAGGCTGCCGATGCTACTGAATAACCTTGATTATCTAGATCAGTCTTTCTAAGTTCCAAATAGTAACTTTTAAACCATGAATTCAAAGTTGCTCCAAGTGCTATTAATCCTATTGATAACACTCCTATAAATGCAGCAATGAGCTTACTAATCAAGCTAGTTCTTTTCATCTATTTCACCTCGAACTTATATCCTACTCCCCATACAGTCTCTAAACTCCAATTTTCACCGCCATTAACCTTTTCTCTAACTCTCTTAATATGAACATCCACAGTTCTTGAATCTCCTGGATAATCATATCCCCAGACTTCACATAATAGCTGTTCTCTAGTAAATACTTTGTTCTTATTACTTGCTAAATAGTAAAGAAGTTCAAATTCTTTAGGCGGCATCTTAACTTCTTTCCCCTTGTATACTACACTATAAGAGTTTGAATCAATAACTATTTGATTGTAATGAAGGATTTCTTTCCCCGAATTATCTGAAGAATATCTTCTCATAACAGCTTTAATTCTTGCTATCAATTCCTTTGGTTCAAATGGTTTTACAACATAATCATCTGCACCTAACTCTAATGCTAACACCTTATCAAAGGTATCTCCTTTAGCTGTAAGCATTATAACAGGCGTTTGACCTTCTTTCCTAATCCATTTAAGAACATCTATCCCATCAATCATAGGAATCATTACATCAAGAAGCACTATATCTGGATTATATTCAATAAATTCCTCCTGTGCCTTCTTTCCATCATGAACAATCCTCGTATCAAATCCTGAACTTTTTAAGTATAAATCAATAACCTCGCATATATTCTCATCGTCATCTACTAAAAGAATTTTTCCCAAACTGCCATTCATCAATACCACTTCCTTTACTGTCATATAATAAATTTATCACTAAATTGAAAATTAAGAAATACATTCCTATAAATGTTACAATTTATTCACTTATCCTAAAAAGGAGCACCCTGGGTGCTCCTTAAACATATTATGTAATTCTAAGATTCAAATAACTTACTTATTGGTTCATCATCATAAATCCTTTGTATTGCTTCAGCAAACAATGGAGCAACTGAAAGTGATGTTATTTTTTCTGTATCTGCTTCTTCTGGTAATGTAATTGTATTTAACATTACTAATTCTTCAATAGCAGAACTATTTAATCTATCAAATGCTGGTCCTGATAAAACTCCATGAGTACAACATGCGTATACAGCTGTAGCTCCTAAATCCTTTAATGCATTTGCTGCATTTGCTATTGTTCCTGCAGTATCTATCATATCATCTATTAAGATACATCTCTTACCTTCTACATCACCTATTATATTCATTATTTCTGATACATTTGCCTTTGGTCTTCTCTTATCTATTATAGCTATTGGTGCATGCAATCTATCTGCAAACTTTCTTGCTCTTGTAACGCTACCTAAATCTGGAGATACAACAACTACGTCATCTTGATCAGCTAATCCCTTATCTACAAAGTGTTTAGAAAGAATTGGCGCTCCCATTAAATGATCAACAGGTATATTAAAGTATCCTTGA
Organism: Clostridium cibarium; assembly: GCF_014836335.1. Classification (GTDB taxonomy): domain Bacteria; phylum Bacillota; class Clostridia; order Clostridiales; family Clostridiaceae; genus Clostridium; species Clostridium cibarium. The sequence goes on along the minus strand of NZ_JACSRA010000007.1, from coordinate 135,739 downwards.
ATTTGAGCAGCATGTAAATCCATAGTTAATACTCTATGAGCTCCTGCAGCTGTTAAAAGATCTGCTACAAGCTTTGCAGTAATAGGATCTCTTGATTTTGCTTTTCTATCTTGCCTTGCATATCCATAGTATGGAATAACTGTTGTTATTCTTCCTGCTGATGCTCTTTTAAATGCATCTATCATAATTAAAAGTTCCATTAGATTATTATTAACTGGTGAGCAAGTAGATTGTACTATAAACACATCTGCTCCTCTAACAGTTTCATCAATATCCACTGATATTTCTCCATCACTAAATGTAGATACCTTTGACTTTCCAACTGGTACGCCTAATATTTCAGCAATATCCTTAGCTAGTTCAGGATGTGAATTTCCAGTAAATATTTTAATGTTATTTCCGTGAGTTAACATATTTGTGAGGACCTCCTTAAATTTTAACTATTAGGTACTTTGGTATAATTTATATATAATTATTTCATTAAACCCTTTTTTTCAACCCAGCCCTTTATGTTTCTTTGCTTAGCTCTCGCTATTGCAAGGTCACCTTCTTCTACTTTAGAAGTAATTGTTGAGCCAGCAGCTATATAAGTGTTATCGCCCACCTCTACTGGCGAAACTAAATTTGTATTACATCCTATAAAGCTATTATCTCCAATTATTGTTTTATTCTTTGTCTTACCATCGTAGTTTACTACAACAGTTCCACAACCAAAATTACATCCACTTCCTACTTCTGCATCTCCAATATAAGTTAAATGAGACACCTTAGTTCCATCACCTATCGTTGATTTTTTTATTTCAACAAAGTCTCCTATTCGAGCATCTTTTCCTATAGAAGACTCAGGCCTAATGTAAGCAAATGGACCAACTGTTGTGTTCTCACCAATTCTACTTTCTAATATTACAGAAGATTGTATCTCAACACCTTTTGCTATTATGCTATCTTTTATTCTGCACCCTTGTAATATGGTGCAATTTTCTGCAATTACAGTATTTCCTTCAAATATATTATTTGGGTATACAATCGTATCCTTGCCAATTTTTACGTCAACCCCAATATATGTTGTTCTAGGATCTATTAAAGTAACTCCATTATTTAAGTGTTTCTCGTTTATTCTATTTCTTAATATTTCTTCAGCTTCGGCTAATTGCACTCTTGAATTTACACCTATAGTGTCTTCATAATCAGTAACAACTGCACCTATTCTTTTACCTTCATTCTTTAGAATACCAATAACATCTGTTAAATAATATTCTCCTTGGTTATTATCATTTGATAACTTCTCCAAAGAAGATAATAAATCTTTTATATCAAAACAATACATTGCTGCATTCATTTCATTTACTTTAAGCTCTTCTTCATTGCAATCTTTATGCTCAACTATCTTAACTACTTCATCGCCATCCCTTATGATTCTTCCATATCCAGTTGGATCTTCCACATAAGCAGATAGTAGTGTTGCTGAATTTTTCTTAAGTATATGTTCTTCCATTAAATTATTTATAGTTTCAATCTTTGTTAAAGGAGCATCTCCTGCAAAAATAGCAACTACGCCATCTTTACCTTCTAAAAATCCCTTTGCACACTTTACTGCATGCCCAGTGCCTAATTGCTCTTCTTGAAGCGAATAAGATACATTTCTATTCTCAGTCTCTTTCTTAACAAGCTCTGCACCTTTCCCAATTATTACATTTACATCTTCTATATTAGCATTTCTCATATTATCTATAACATGATTAACCATTTCCTTGCCACATACTTTGTGTAGCACTTTTGGGATGTCTGACTTAATTCTTTTTCCTTGTCCTGCAGCCAATACTAGCGCACATTTATACATAACATCACCTCATTTATGCAAAATACTTTTCATTAATCCAATTTATATATTTATGAAATTGGTCATACCTACTCTATTATATTTGAAAGAGAATTTTATTTCAACCTTTGGAAACTTTTTCATAAAAAAATAAAAGGAAGAAATCTTCCTTTTATTTTTATAAACTTTTCTATTCTTCGATAGCTTCTTCATTAACTTCTTCATTTTTAGCTTTTTCAAAAGCATCTAAAATTGAAGTTTGGATTCTTTCTCTAGTGTCAGTGTTTATAGGATGTGCTATATCCTTAAACTCTCCATCTGGTGTCTTTCTGCTAGGCATTGCAATAAATAATCCATTTTGACCTTCGATAATCTTAATATCGTGTACTACAAATTCATTATCAAATGTAACGGAAACTATAGCCTTCATCTTTCCGTCTGTAGCTATCTTTCTGATTCTAACGTCTGTAATTTGCAATTCACTACACCTCCCCAAAGTTGCTTGATAAAGTATATAATTCTCCATATATAACCAAAATCCTCTTTTAAACTAGAAATTTTTTTGAAAATTTGTTTTTTTATGAAAATGAACTATATAACTTTATTTAATTAAAGAAACATTTTAGAGGGTTTTATATCAATAATCGCTGATTTTTCAACGGATTTGAACTCTACAATAGATACATATTTATCTACCAATTTCTTTTCCACTTCTTTATTATCAAGTAACACTCCTATTCCAACTAACTCACTATCAAACTCTTTAAGTAAATCTTTTATTCCTTGAGCAGTTCCTCCACCCTTCATAAAGTCATCGATAAATATACTTTTACTAAATGCCTTCATTGATTTTTTTGATAATGACATCTGTTGTAGCCTTCCGCTCGTTCCAGACACATAATTAATTGTAACCGTAGGTCCTTCAGTTACTTGAGTATCTCTTCTTGCAATAACTAATTGTACCCCTAAATTTCTAGCAACCTCATAAGCTAAAGGTATCCCTTTTGTCTCCACAGTTATAACATAATCTACATCTACATTTTTAAAATATGATGATAAAATCACACCTGCTTTCCCTATAATTTCAGGGTTATACATAAGGTCAGTCATATAGATGAAATTCCCAGCTATTACTCTTCCATCATCTTTTAATAATTCACACAATTCTAAAGCAAATTCTTGCCCTTTTTCATATCCTATTGTTGGGATAAATTTTATACCACCTGCTGCTCCTGAAATTGTTTCAACTCGTCCCATCTCCAATTTTTGCAATATCTCTCTAACTATAACGATATCTTCACTTATAGTTGACTTAGCTGCATTTAATAACTCTGAAAAGTTATTTAATCCTATTATTTTATTTGGGCTTTCTATTAATAATTTAGTTATGGCCACAACTCTACTATTTCTACTTAACTTTTCCATATAATTCACCTACATTGCATATTTATTACACGAACTTTACATTCAAAAACTCTAACTAATATTCATATTTTATTCTATATTGTCTACATTATCAATAGCTTTTATTTACTATTTTTACTGCTCTTTATTATTTTCTCACAAAATGTGTTCAATTTTAATTTTTTGTATATAATTATAACTGTACTAACTTAAAAGGGGTTGATATTTTGTCATTTGATTTTATTAATGATAAACATATGAAAATACATTTCATCGGAATTGGTGGAATAAGCATGAGCGGATTAGCTGCTGTTCTTCTTAACAAGGGTTATAGAGTTTCAGGTTCAGATTTTAAAGAATCCGAAATACTAGATAAGCTTAGAGACAAGGGTGCTGAAATATACATAGGGCACGACAAGAACAATCTTGTTAATGTAGATCTAGTTGTATATACTGCTGCAATTCCAGATTCAAACCCGGAACTTGCAGAAGCTAAAAAGCAAAATATTAAGCTTATGGATAGAGCCGAGTTTCTAGGTTTAATAATGAAAGGTCATAAGTATAATGTAGCCATTTCTGGTACTCATGGTAAAACAACTTGTACATCAATGATTTCTCATGTTACTTTAGAAGCAAACTTAGATCCAACTATTTTAGTTGGTGGAGAATTAGATCTAATTGGAGGAAATTACAGAATTGGTGAAAGTGAGTACTTCATCACAGAAGCTTGCGAATATAAAGAATCATTTTTAAAGTTCCCTCCATACGTAGGAATAATATTGAATATTGATGCTGATCATCTAGATTATTATAGAGACATAGATCATATTACTGAAACCTTCGAAAAGTTTTCTCACCTAATTCCTGAAAATGGTTATCTCATTGGTTATGGTGGTGATGAAAGAGTTAAAAATATACTCTCAAAAGCAAATTGTAACACTGTGACTTATGGATTTGATGACGAAAATTTAGTTGCGAAAAATATATCTTTTGATAATAAAGGTTGTGCTACATTCACTTTATGTGAAAACGGCAAGGATTTATTTGAAGTCATATTAAACAATCCAGGAAAACACAATATTTTAAATGCACTTTCTACAATTGCTGTTAGTCTTATTTTTAACATTCCTTATGATGATATCATCACTGGTCTAAAAAAATGCAAGGGAGCACATAAAAGATTTGAGTATAAGGGTGAAAAAAATGGAGTTACTGTAATTGATGATTATGCTCATCATCCTACTGAAATAAAAGCTACATTAAGCACAGCTAAAAAAATAAAACATAATAAAGTCTATTGTGTATTCCAACCACATACCTATACAAGAACTAAGACTTTATTTGATGAATTTACAACTGCCTTTAGTGATGCTGATGAACTTATATTAATGGATATATATGCGGCTAGAGAAAAAAACACTGGCTTAGTATCTTCTGACGAATTAGGGGATGCTATTAGAAAGACGGGTTTAAAATGTACAAATGTTCATTCCCACGATGAAGGAACTGCATACTTAGAAAAAGTAGCTACAGCTGGTGATTTAATATTGACCGTTGGAGCTGGAGATGTAGTTATCGTAGGAGAAAAATACTTAACTAAATAATTTAGGAGTGATTTACATGGACTTATTAAAAAACATTGAAGCATCCTCAGAATATATACTTAGCAAAAGCAAGTATTCACCAAAAATAGGCTTAATACTAGGATCAGGACTTGGCTCACTTGCAGATCTTATTGAAAATCCTGAGTTTTTCCCTTATGAGGAAATACCAAACTTTCCAGTATCAACAGTAGAAGGGCACGAAGGTAGACTTGTACTAGGAACATTACAAGGTAAAACTGTCGTTGCTATGCAAGGAAGATTTCACTACTATGAAGGTTACAAGATGCAAGAAGTAACATTTCCAGTAAGAGTTATGAAACTTTTAGGTGTTGAAACAATCATAGTAACAAATGCTGCTGGTGCAGTTAACACAAATTTCAAACCAGGTGATTTAATGATAATAAATGACCATATAAATCTTTCTGGTGATAGTCCTCTTATTGGAAGAAATCTTGATAAGTTCGGGCCAAGATTCCCTGATATGTCAACCGCATATGACTCAGAATTAATTGCATTAACTAAGAACGTGGCAAAAAACCTAAATATCGAAATAGAACAAGGGGTTTATACTTTAATGACTGGTCCAACTTATGAAACTCCAGCCGAAATAAGAATGGTTCGTATTTTGGGCGGAGATGCTGTAGGAATGTCTACAGTTCCTGAAGTTATAGTTGCAAATCACTGTAAAATGAAAGTAATAGGTATTTCTTGCTTAACGAACATGGCTGCTGGAATATTAGAACAACCATTAAATCATGAGGAAGTTATAAGCACCTCTAACATGGTTAAAGACAAATTCATGAATCTTATGCGTTCTCTTATCAAAGCTCTTTAAGTATTATTTACAATAGAGTAATTATTTGTACCTACTATGTTATAATAAATTTAATATGAGTGTATAGGAGGATTTTTAATGAAGTTAGCAATTATATCAGATATACATGGTAATCTTTATGCACTAATGAAGGTATTGGAGGATATAGAAGACCAAAAGGTTGACCTTACAGTTTGTTTAGGAGACTTAGTTGGATATGGTCCACATCCAAACGAAGTAGTATCTATGATAAAGAGAAAGAATATCCCTTGTATTAAAGGAAATTATGATGCTTCAGTAGTAGATGGAAGCTATACTTATATAAGAGAAACAACAATTAATTCTTTTTCTCTTCCATGGGCTGTTAACGAGGTAAGAGCCGCTAATAAATACTACTTAGACAATCTTCCAACATCTATGACTTTAGATTTCAACGGAAAGAAAATAAAACTTGTTCATGGTAGCCCAAATGCTCTTAATGAATATCTTTTAGAAGATGATGAAAATACATCTAAAGTTATGGAATTACTAGAGGAGGATATTTTAATTTGTGCTCATACCCATGTTCCATCCGTTAAGCAATTTGGTAATAAACTATTTATAAATGACGGTAGTGTAGGAAAACCTAAAATAGGCACTCCTGAATCTACCTACTGCATTTTAGATGTTGATAAGAATGGAAATTCAAAAGCTTCAATAAGACGTGTATCTTATGAACTTAAGGGGTTAGTTAAGGAAATGCAAATCTTAAACTTCCCTAACAACTTAATACGCAGCTTTGAGGAAGGTATGGAATAAAAAAATGTACGGTGCTATATACACCGTACATTTTTTATTCTATTAACATTCCAACTACCTTTGCCTGTTTAGTAATGTCCTGTGTCTTATTGTGGCATTGACAAGAACACTTCTCTCTATCCTCATCTTTAATTAAATCTGTAATATCATAAACAGTTTCATTTTCTACTACATAAGCAGGCATTCCATTCTCCCCATTATATTGGTCTAAGTCCTCCAAGGTAAACTTTTTTAATTCTCTACTTTTAGTTTCTTCCTCTCCTCCAATATAATGAAAATATCTTAAGATAAATTCCAAATCATCAACGTTTTTCTTTATTTCCTCCACTACTTCTTCTTTATTTTCTTCACTCCTAGATGCCAGCTTTGATTTTAAATCACAAAGCTCCTTTAGTTTATTGTTAAGTATCCTTTCTTGAAACATAGAATCCTCCAAAATTCGTGATCTATATAGTGTATGTTTGATATGTTGCATTTGTTAGTAAAGTATTGTAAAATCAAAATTAATGTAATACCTTATTACTTTTAGGAGGAAAATTATGAATAAATCTGTATTAGTAAAATCAATTTACAGAAATACAAAGGAATATGCATCAAAAGATGTAAGAATCTCTGGTTGGATTAGAACACTAAGAGCTTCAAATGCCTTTGGTTTTATCGAAGTAAATGATGGATCATTCTTTAAAAATATTCAAATTGTATTTGATAATAAGATAGATAACTTTAAAGATGTGTCAAAACTTCCAATAAGCTCATCTATTACTGTAGTAGGGACTTTAGTTGAAACGCCAGATGCTAAACAACCCTTCGAAATTCAAGCTAAAGAAGTTATAATAGAAGGAATGTCTCACTCTGACTATCCATTACAAAAGAAAAGACACACTTTTGAATACTTAAGAACAATAGCACATTTAAGACCGAGAAGTAATGCTTTCTCAGCAGTATTTAGAGTTCGTTCAGTGGCAGCTTATGCAATCCACAAGTTCTTCCAAGATCAAGGGTTTGTATACACTCACACTCCAATTTTAACCGGAAGTGACTGCGAAGGTGCTGGAGAAATGTTTAGAGTAACTACGCTTGACCTTAATAATGTTCCAAAAACTGAAGAAGGTGCTATTGATTATAGCGAAGATTTCTTTGGTAAAGAAACTAACCTTACTGTATCAGGTCAATTAAATGCTGAAACCTTCGCTTTAGCTTTTAGAAATATCTATACATTTGGTCCTACATTTAGAGCTGAAAACTCAAATACAACAAGGCATGCAGCTGAATTTTGGATGATTGAACCTGAAATAGCTTTTGCCGATTTAGCTGACGACATGGAACTTGCTGAAGACATGCTTAAATATGTTATAAAATATGTTATAGATGAGTGTCCTGAAGAAATGGCTTTCTTTAATCAATTCGTTGATAAAGGATTATTAGATAGACTAAATCACGTTATAAACTCAGACTTTGGTAAGGTTACTTATACTGAAGCTGTTGAAATCTTAAAGAACTGCAAGAAGGAATTTGACTATCCAGTAGAATGGGGTATCGATCTTCAAACAGAACATGAAAGATACTTAACTGAAGAATACTTTAAGAAACCAGTATTCGTTACTGATTATCCAAAAGAAATTAAAGCATTCTATATGAGAATGAATGATGATAACAAAACCGTTGCAGCTTGTGACTGTCTAGTTCCTGGTATCGGAGAAATCATCGGTGGTAGCCAAAGAGAAGAAAGACTTGATGTATTAAAATCAAGAATGGCTGAATTAGGTCTTAAAGAAGAAGATTACTGGTGGTACTTAGAACTTAGAAAATATGGAGAAACTAAGCACGCTGGTTTTGGTTTAGGATTTGAAAGATTGATTATGTATGTTACTGGTATGGGTAATATTAGAGACGTAATACCATTCCCTAGAACTACAGGACAATCTGATTTCTAGAAAAATATATTTTAAGGTTGGAGAGAATTATAAACTCCAACCTTTTTTGGTTTATGATAAATTCCTAAAAACTTGATTAAAATTGATTCTATACAAAATCTTTCTATGCTATAATTCATCTGAAATTTCGCGCTAGATATAAAAAAACAACCTCATAATAACACCTAATTATAAAAATGCATAATATTCTTATATTCTTCTCCATAAATATGGTAATATTCTTATATTCTTAAGAATATGCTGGCAAAATGCGGACTTAAGAAAATCCTCAATAAAAAATCCATTAAAACCAGAATTATTTTAGCATATAAAAAAGGAATAGTTTAACTTAAACTACTCCCTATCTTCTTGAACCCTTATCATTCTATATCCCACTCCTATGTGAGTTTGAATATAAACAGGATCATTTGTATCCTTCTCAATCTTTTTCCTCAAGGTCGCCATAAATACTCTTAAAGAAGACACTTCATTTTCATAGCTCTGTCCCCAGGTTTCCTTTAATATGTAAGAGTGAGTAAGGACCTTTCCAACATTTTTAGCAAGTACAGATAAAAGTCTATATTCTATTGGAGTTAAATGCACTTCTTCATCATTAAGAAATACACACCCAGCACTATAGTCTATCTTTAAATCCCCATTCACAAAAATATTAGTTTCCTTATTTGATTTACTATCATAATTCATTTTTCTAATTGCTACTCTTATTCTAGCTAAAAGTTCATCAACACTAAAAGGTTTAGTTAAATAGTCATCAGCACCTGCATCTAAAGCTTCAATTTTATCTTTATCTTCACTTCTAGCACTAACCACTATAATAGGACAAATTGACCAACTTCTTACCTTCTTTACTATCTCCACTCCATCTATATCTGGAAGACCTAAATCCAATATAATAATATCTGGTCTTTTAGAGGTTGTTGTTAATATTGCCTGCTTTCCATTCTCTGCAGTTAAACAATTATAAGAGTTTGCATCTAACGCTGTTGATATAAAGTTTTTTATTGCCTTATCATCCTCTACTACTAAAATCGATGTTTTCATTGCCTCTAACCTCCACTAATGATAATGTAAACCCGAATATTGTTCCTTGAGGGTTATTATCTCTAACATATATTTTCCCTCCGTGGGCAACTATAATTGATTTGCACAAAGCAAGACCAAGACCAAGACCTCTTCTGCTATCCCCTTTATTTCCATTAACCGTAAAGAACATATCAAATATACATTCTTTATTGTGTTTACTAATTCCTTGTCCATTATCTGCAATTTCAATAATTACCTTTTTACCATTAACACAAACATTTATATTTATCTCTGATCCTTCTTCTGTATACTTTATAGCATTATCCACAATATTTATTATAACTTGGATTATCAACCTCACATCCACATCAACCATTAATAACTCGTCTTTTAAATTCACCTTTATAATATGCTCACTAGCTTTTCTATTTATATGATTCAATGCTTCAGTTATAATTTCTCTAACTAATTGAGGTTCTGTGCGTAAATTAACTCCATCTTTATCAATTCTAGAAACCGATAATAAATTTTCAACCAAATTAATAAGCCAAAGAGAATCATCATATATATCTAAAGTTAGTTGTTTCCTTGATTCTTCATCAATGGTATTTGTCAATAATAAATTAGCTGATCCAGATATACTTGTAAGAGGTGTTCTTAAATCATGAGAAACAGCTCTTAATAAATTTGCTCTAAACCTCTCTTTTTCTGCTTGCATTAATGTTAATTTTTGCACTTCATTAAGATTATATTTCTCCAAAGCAAAGGATATTTGATTAAGCATTGCCCTATATAAGGATTTTTCGCCACTATCTATATCCTTATTATTTTTCATAACAATTCCTACAACTGCTAACACCTTGTCTTGTCCAATTAAAGGTATATACAAAGATTTTGAACCCGGAAGAGTCTCTGTCCCTGCACCTGCTTTTTTCCTATTTCTTATTACCCAAGTTGCAACTGCCCTCTCATCTGCTTCTAGATACTCATCTTCAAGCTTAGAATTATTTTCATCTCTATAAGTATATGTTTTAACTATCTTCTCATCTTTCACCACATAAAAAATAATTGGCTTATTAAGTAATTTATATATTTGAATCTGAGACTTCATTGCAATTTCTTCTAAACTATTAGCCTTCTGAAGTTCCCTGCTGGCATCCAGTAGTATATTTGTTCGATAAGCTATAATAGCTGACGTATCTGCTTGTTCCTTCACCTTACTTGTAAGAGTACTTGTTATTATTGATGCAATAAGCATTATTAAAAATGTAATAAGATACTGTGAATCGTAAGCAGTAAATGTAAGCTTAGGTTCTATAAAGAAAAAATCAAATGATAAAACCCCTATAATAGATGATATTACTCCATACACTTTTCCATTTGTCTTACTTGAAGTAAGTAAAACTCCTAATATAAAAATAGTTATTATATTAGCTTCACTAAAACCTACACTATCTACATATAAACTTGTAATATTTGATAACCCCATTATTCCAATCATCTTGAAAAAATCTACACATGAAAATTTTAAGTTGGTTAAATGCCTTTTTCTAAATGAATACTTATGCGTATCCTTGTCTGGAATAACGTAAATATCTATATCAGGAGCTAAACTCACAAGTTTATCAACAAAACCTAATTTAGTCCTAAAAATCTTTCTTGTATTAGTTCTACCTAATATTACCTTTGATATTCCACTTACCTTAGCATATTCAGCAATTTGATATGGCACATCATCTCCATAAGTTGTAGTAATCTCTGCTCCCAATTCTTCTGCAAGTTTTAAATTTGCCCTAATCGCACTAATATTTTTATCTTCCAGGTCTTTTGAATGAGTAGTTTGTACAAATAAAGCTGTAAACTTCCCATGAAATGCATCTGCCATTCTAGCTGCTGTTCTTATAACCTTTGGATTGGACGGAGATGAACTAAGGCACACTAAAATATGTTCATTTGTGTGATAGCTACTATTACCTTCATTTTTATTTGTAATTACCTCTTTGTTAACCCTATCAGCTGTCTTTCTTAATGCAATTTCACGTAAAGCTACTAAATTTTCCTTTGCGAAAAAATTACTTAGTGCTTTTTTACTTTGCTTTTCTTTATATATCTTGCCTTCATTTAATCTTTCTATCAAATCTTCAGGCTCTACATCTATTAATTCTACTTGGTCAGCTTCATCAAAAATTCTATCTGGAATACGTTCTCTAACTACTATATGTGTGATTGAAGCTACAATATCATTTAAGCTTTCTATATGCTGTACATTAACTGTAGTATACACATCAATTCCAGCATCAAGAAGTTCTTCTATATCACTATATCTCTTTGTATGCCTTAATCCCTGTGGATTTGTATGAGCAAGTTCATCAACCAAGATTACTTTTGGCTTTCTTTCTAAAGCTGCATCTAAGTTAAATTCATTTAAATTTATGCCTTTATAAGGAATTATTAGAGGAGGAATAAATTTCAACCCCTCAAGCAAAGCTTGTGTATCTTTTCTTGCATGTGGTTCTATATAGCCAACTACTACATCTATTCCTGCTCTTTGAGCCGCATGAGCTGCGTCCAACATCGCATAAGTTTTTCCTACTCCAGCTGCATAACCAAAGAAAATCTTTAATCTTCCTCTTCTACTGGCTCTTTCAGAACTATTAATTTGTTTCAATAATTCATCTGGATTTGGACGCATATAACTCATAAACTTCAACACCTCACTATTTTAATATCCCATCAAGAGCTAAATTGACCTCTAATACATTAACTGTCTCTTCTCCAAACACTCCAAGGAACCTTCCCTTTGTATACTTCTTAATTATTTTTCTAACTTCATCACTACTAATACCTCTGCTTTTAGCAATTCTTTCAACTTGGTATTCAGCAGCTGCTACTGAAATATGTGGATCAAGTCCACTTCCTGAACAAGTTACAAGATCTACTGGAATCGCCTTATCTATTTCCTCTGGATTAGATTTCTCTATTTTTTCAACTCTTTCAACTACAAGTTTTTTATATTCATCACTAGCTGGACTTAAATTTGATGGTGCCGAATACATAAGCAAAGCTCCATCATCATCTTTAAAAGTACTCGTATCTATATTCATTATACGTCCCCATAAGTATTCATTTCTAGTAAACTTTTGTTCTAAAAGTACACTACCATACTTTTTCCCATCTATTTCTATAATACTACCATTTGCTTTATTTTTAAAAAACATTTGTGAAATTCCTGTAATAAATATTGGATAGATTATCCCACATAGAGCTGTAAATACTAATAAGAGAATACCTGCTTTTGCTGCAACTGATTTTACTTGTTTCATATATATTCCCCCTTATACTATACCTATAAAGGTAATTACTAAATCAATAACTTTTATTGCAATAAATGGAGCTATAATCCCTCCAAGTCCATATACTAGCATATTTCTTGATAATAATTTACTGGCTGGAACTTCTCTATACTTCACTCCTTTTAATGCAAGCGGAATAAGCATAACTATTATTAATGCATTATATATAACAGCTGAAAATATAGCACTTTCTGAACTATGAAGCCTCATAATATTAAGTATATTTAGTTCGGGATAAAGTCCTATAAAAAGTGGCGGTATAATCGCAAAATACTTTGCTATATCATTTGCTATACTAAATGTAGTTAATGATCCTCTTGTCATAAGAAGTTGTTTTCCTATTCTTACTATATCTATTAGCTTTGTTGGCGAAGAATCTAGATCCACCATATTACCTGCCTCTTTAGCAGCTTGAGTTCCTGTATTCATAGCTACGGCCACATCTGCTTGTGCAAGTGCTGGTGCATCATTAGTGCCGTCACCTGTCATGGCAACAAGATGTCCTTTTCTTTGAAATTCTCTAATCATTTCAAGCTTCCCTTCTGGAGTAGCTTCAGCTAGAAAGTCATCAACTCCAGCCTCTGCTGCAATAGCTGCTGCTGTAAGTGGATTATCTCCAGTTATCATAATAGTCTTTATTCCCATCTTTCTTAGATCAGAAAACTTTTCTTTCACACCTTGTTTTACTATATCCTTTAAATAGATTACTCCTAATACCTTGCCATTTTTAGCTACTACTAAAGGAGTTCCACCTAAATTAGATACTGATTTAACAACTTCATCACATTCTTGCGAGTACTTTTCACCTTTAGATAATACATATTGTTTTATAGCCTCAGCTGCTCCTTTTCTAATTTCATTACCTCCAAAATCAACACCACTCATCCTCGTTTTAGCTGTGAAAGGTATAAATTCTGCATTAAGCTCACTCATTTTACGACCTCTTATACCAAATTGTTCTTTTGCAAGTATTACAACACTTCTCCCTTCTGGAGTTTCATCTGCAAGAGATGATAATTGTGCTGCATCTGCAAGTTCCTTTATATCCACTCCATCAACTGGAACAAATTCACTAGCTTCACGATTTCCAAGAGTAATCGTTCCTGTTTTATCTAACATTAATATATCAACATCTCCAGCAGCCTCAATCGCTCTACCGCTCATAGCTAGTACATTTGCCTCATTAAGTCTACTCATTCCTGCAATTCCTATTGCTGATAGTAATGCACCAATAGTTGTTGGTGCTAAACATACTAAAAGTGCTAGTAAAGACGTAACAGAAGTATTATTAGTTTGGTTTAATTCTTTAAATGAAAAATCAGAATAAGCATATAAAGTAACTGTTACAATTAAAAATATAATAGTAAGAGAAACTAATAAAATTTGAAGAGCCATTTCATTAGGAGTTTTCTTCCTTGAAGCCCCCTCTACCATGGCAATCATTTTATCCATAAAGCTTTCTCCCGGATCATTGGTAATCCTTATTATTATCCAATCTGAAATTACCGTTGTCCCTCCAGTTACAGCACTTCTATCTCCACCACTTTCTCTTATAACAGGTGCTGATTCTCCTGTTATAGCACTTTCATCAACAGAAGAAGCTCCTTCTATAACTTCTCCATCTGCTGGAATTTGTTCTCCAGCATAAACTATAACAATATCACCTTTTCTAAGCACTGTAGAATTAACCTTAGTTATCTTATCTTTTTCTTCCACGGACTTTATTTTATTTGCTAATACATCTTTCTTTGCAGAACGAAGAGCATCTGCCTGTGCTTTTCCACGACCTTCTGCAATTGCTTCTGCAAAGTTTGCAAATAATACAGTAAACCATAATAATATTGCTATACCAAAAATAAACTCTGATGAATTATCCTTAATTCCAAATACTGAAAGAACAAAAAGAACAGTGGTAAGAGCTGCTGCTACGTAAACTATGAACATTACTGGATTTTGAATTTGAGTCTTTGGCTTTAACTTAATAAAGGAATCCTTTATGGCCCTTTTTAACATTTTTTTATCAGCAAATGAATTTTCTTTCTTACTACTCATGCCCATCCCTCCTACAATATCATTTGAAAATATTCTACTATTGGTCCTAATGCAAGTGCCGGAAAAAAGCTTAATGCTCCTACCAGGATTACAATCATTATAAGAAGTCCAATAAATAGTCCATTATGAGTTGGTAATGTTCCAACACTTGTTGCTACCTTCTTTTTCTTAACCAAAGATCCTGCAATAGCTAGCGTTGCTATCATAGGTACAAACCTTGCAAACAACATTACTATCCCTGTTGTAACATTAATAAATGCAGTATTAGCTCCAAATCCAGCAAATGCTGATCCATTATTCCCACCTGTTGATGAATAAGCATAAAGCATTTCTGAAAAACCATGTGCTCCTGAATTATTTAAACTATCTCTAACTTCAGGAACCATTGCTGCTATTCCACTTCCTATAAGTATAGCTATAGGAGTTGCTAAACACATAAGCATTGCCATTTTCATTTCAAATGGTTCTATTTTCTTTCCTAAATATTCTGGAGTTCTTCCTACCATTAATCCTGCAATAAATACTGTAACGATAGCAAACGCAAGCATCCCATAAAGTCCACATCCTACTCCGCCAAATACAACTTCTCCAACTTGCATTAAGAGCATTGTCATCATTCCTCCAATTGGAGTATAGCTATCATGCATAGAATTTACCGACCCGTTAGATGCTGCTGTTGTAAATGCTGCCCATGTAGTTGATCCAGCAATTCCAAATCTACTTTCTTTACCCTCCATGTTTCCACCAGCTTGATTTATCGTAGATATATCAACTGCTCCATTTTGCGAAAGCTGTGGTGTTGAGTTAGCTTCACTAATTGCAATTACTGCAAGTGCTACAACTAACATAGCAAACATGGCTATAAATATAGCTATTCCTTGCCTTTTATCTTTAACATTTCTTCCAAATGTGAAACATAAAGCTGCCGGTATTAATAATATTGAAATTAACTCTAATAAATTTGTAAAAGCATTAGGATTTTCAAAAGGATGGGCTGAATTAACTCCAAAGAATCCACCACCATTAGTCCCTAGCTGCTTAATAGATATTTGACTTGCTGCAGGTCCTTCCGGTACAACCTCACTTGTTACCACAGAACCGTCTTCAAGAGTAATTGGCTCTATAAGCTCTACCTTTTCATATGAAGAAAAGTTTTGTACTACTCCTTGAGATACTAATACTAATGAAAGAGTTATTGATAATGGCATGAGTACATATAAAATTATTCTTGTAATATCTACCCAAAAACTCCCCAATCCTTCTTCCTTTACCTTAACAAATCCTCTTATAAGAGCAAATAGAACAGCTATCCCAACACCTGCTGAAACAAAGTTTTGAACTGTAAGACCAAGCATCTGAGTTAAATAACTTAATTGGCTTTCTCCAGAATAGGCTTGCCAATTTGTATTGGTTATAAAACTAACAGCAGTATTAAAACTTAAATGCCAGGAAGTTCCTTTAACCCCTTCTGGATTTAAAAACATAATGCCTTGTATAGTATTAAGTAAAAATAGTACTATAAATCCAAAAGCACTAAATGCTATTACTGATACTCCATACTTTTTCCAATTCATTTGTTCATTTTTATGTACTCTTAATATCTTGTATATAAAATTTTCTATCGGAACTAGTACCTTAGATAAAAACACCTTTTCTCCATTCATAATCTTTCCAATATATTTACCTAATGGAATAGCTAGTATAACTAAAATTAATAAATACAAAGCATACTGTAAAATTACATTAATCATACCTTATCACTCCTTAATAAAACATAACAAAGATAAACTAATAGCATTAACGCTACTATTCCTATTAATTGAATAATAATACTCATAAATTACCACCTCCCTTTCGCCTATTATTATATTGCAGAAAAAATTAAGATGGTGTTAGAAATATATCCTATAGTATTAAGATTGTATAAAGACTATATATAAATAAATTTAGATATGGTTTTCTTTCAAATGATAGAATTAATGAACTAAAGAAATGATAAAACAACTCTTTGTGAAAATTAAAATTATAAGTGCTAATTTTAATAATATAGCACTTATAATTTACAAAAATTAAATTTTACTTTAACAAATTACTATTTCACTGAAGCCACCTCAAGTTATAGAATAATAAACATATTTTATATTATTGCTGTACAAGCTGCCACTGCTGATTAGTTCCCGAATTATCAGTCCATTGAACAACATCTGCCCCATCTGTAGTCGAATTATTATAAACATCTAGTGCTTTCCCACTATTAATATTAAGTAGTTTGTAATATCCATTACCTAAGTTAAAAATATTCCACTTTTGATTGTTATTCCCATTGGTTGTCCACTGGATAACGTTTCCTCCATCTGCAGTTGAGCCATTATCTACATCAAGCAATTTATTGCTATTGACGTTTTTTAGAATATAACCATTGTCTGTGCTTACAATAACCCATCTCTGGTTGTTTCCACCATTATCAGCCCACTGAATAACATTTCCCCCATCTGCAGTTGATTTGTTATCTACATCAAGCAACTTGCCACTGTTTCGGTTGATAAGCTTGTATGTCTTTCCAGATACAATTTCATTACCACTACTAGTTCCTGGAGTAATATATATACGATATCCTGAACTAGCATTGCAACCTTTCAATGTTACTGTAATCTGCCCGTTTACCACAGAATAATTAGAAGTTGATATTGTAGATGGTCCATGAGATACTGTATCCTTGCTTGTCCAATCAATCTTCTCAACCTTAACTGATGCAGTTGATCCGATAAAAGATGGAATGTTCTTAAATGTTGTATTTATGGTACCATCATTGCCCCCACCGAAGATAAAGCTCATATACTTGGCACCTGCATCAACACATGCAGCTCCATCCACAAGGGTGCTGGCATCTTTTGGAGGTGTGACATTCACCATTTTACCTGTCATATCTCCATACCACTTAAACAAATACCATCCGGCTCCCTTTTGTGTGTCAGTAGCAAGGAGACTCCCCAGTCTGCCTGGCTTAGGAACAAACCACCAGGATATACATGCACTATCTACCTTATAACGTTCAAATTTCCCAATAAACTGTGCTGCTGATCCAGGCTGCCCCTCAAGATTATGATTTGCATCACAATACTCATTTATAGATATAGGCCTAGCACTTATTCCAAGAGAAGATTCCAATGTTCTATAATCTTTCAGATTATTTGATACATTTTGGATTCCACTAAGCTCATGCCAACTCATTATATCTGGAAGGCAATTGTTCGCCTTGCAGAAACTCAAAAATTTACTTAAAGTATTATGATTATAGTAGCTGTAGCAAGGCCCTATAATCTTCTCAGTTGGATCATTTGCACGGATAGTTTTGAATGTTTGTAGCCACATATTTTCGAATGACCCATTAGCATTGTTCCATGTACCGTCAGGTTCGTTCCATATTTCATAACCATAATAATTGGTGCGACCAGATACTTTCTTGTCATCTATAAAAGCTTTTACCTTATTAAGCCAATCTGTCATACTTTTAAATTGGTATGGCCAACCAGGCAACATATCCGCCAAGTCAATTGAGACCTTTGCACTGGGAATTCCAGCAAGTCTTTTCGAAACAGGTATTGCAGCAGCACCAAACCAATGCTGAGTGCCTGAACCTGATCGAGCCGGATTTCTCATTACATACGGCTTAAGTGGAGCTACAAGACTGTTAATATCTGCTGGTACTGTTTCAGTTATTCCATAAAGCGAACCACTTGCACAATGAGTTACATCCCTTATTACGCTTGCACTGTCTACAGTTACATTATTAACTGCAGATGCTGCAATTGCTGACATTGAAGCCAACATTACCATAATGGATAACATAAATGTTAAAACTTTTTTCATACACTTTACCTCCTCAAAAATTCTTTTCAAATTCAACTGTTTCATATACTTCCCCCACATAACATTATTCCATCTTCCCTCCTTCCACTTTGATTTATATGTTAGGAGCCATATTTTCCATTATAAACCAGTTGAATATTTAAGCTATCATAACACTTGGCATCATAAAAGTAAATATACCAACTGAAACATGTTACCTAAGTAACATCCTCTAGAAAATTACCCTCAACTACCAACAGGCTTAAATCCATCATCTGAACTTTAGCTCTTCCTTGATAAATTAGTAAATATTTTTTTATGTAAAAATTATATAAAAAAATGGATTCAAATTAATGAATCCACTTTTTCATCGACTAGTAACTAATTTTACTTAACAATCTACTGTTATCACTTTCTTAAGCTTTAGGCTTTTCTTCACATCTATAATTCTCTGATTATTTGATCCTCTAAATCTTAATCCATCTTCCTTTTTATCCTCTTCAAATCTACCATCAACTATAACATCTAAGTTACCCATAAGCTCCTTCCACCCTGGAACTTTATCAATATTTTCTAATATATATTCATATGTATACCCAGTATAACTCCAAATATTTAACCCATGTTCCTTAAACTTCTTCGCCATATATGCAAATTCTTGAGCTCTTTCAAAAGGATCTCCTCCGCTAAAGGTTACCCCTTTAATCATAGGATTTTCTACTACATCCTGAATTAACTCATCCATATCTCTTTCTTCTCCACTAGAAAAATCATGAGTATCAGGATTAAAACATCCTCTGCAGTTATGCTTGCATCCTTGAGAGAAAAATACCCTTCTAAGTCCAGGTCCATTAACTAAACTTTCATATGCTATTCCTGCTAATCGTATCATCTTTCCCAAAATGTCCACTTCCTAATCTATAGTTTATATTAATATTATAACACCGTATTATTAAGAATAGATAATTCTCCTTCTAACCAATCAACAAATTGAGTAGCTGATCTAGGTGATCTTCCATTATGCCACTTTTCCCATTTCAAAGCTTCTCTATGAAGTTCCTCTTCCTTAATGTATAATCCTCTATCTTTAACTATTCCATCTACTATAGTTAAAAATTCTTTCTGATTTGGAGCAAAAAAGCTTATGGTAATTCCAAATCTATCTGCCAGAGATAACTTTTCTTCCATAGTATCCTTAGAATTAACTTCGTCTCTATCGGAAAATTTTTCTTGAACCAAATGTCTTCTATTAGTAGTTGCATAAATCAATATATTACTTGGCCTATTTTCAATTCTACCCTCTAATATAGTCTTTAAAGCAGAATAACTATCTTCATTTTCATCAAAAACTAAATCATCAACAAATATAATAAACCTCTGCTTCTTATTCTTAAGAAGCCTTATTATTCTAGTAAAATCGCTAAGTTGTTTTTTATCTACTTCTATTAATCTTAATCCCTCTTCGTAATATTCATTTAATATCGCCTTTACTGTTGATGACTTTCCTGTCCCCCTTGATCCATAAAGTAAAAGATTATTTGCTGGAACTCCCTTTAAAAAATGAACTGTATTACTTACAATTTCTTTCTTTTGACTTTCGTAACCTATTAAATTAGATAATCTAATAGGATCTGGATCGATTATTTCTCTTAAATGCCCTTCTTCCTCATTGTCAAATCGTTCCCACACAAAAGCTCCATATGCAGTAGCTCTACCTGTCCCATTTTTCTTATGAAAACCAATTAAATTTTCCGTATATTCTCTCCAATCTATACCATTAATTAATAATGTTTTTAAAGCCTCAAAGTCAATACACTTCTTTGGTATATAACTTTTTTCTCCTACTCCCCAATCTAGCAATGAATCTATTCTTTTTTTAATCGATTCTTGCTCATCATATTTATCTAAAAGACAGTCCTTTATATCCTTACTATTAACTGATGCTATTTGAGATAAAACTTCAAGTTCTCCTCTAATTCCATTAACAATAAAATCAGGAACTTGTTCTTTTTCCTCTAAAAAAATATTAAATGGGTTGTTTTCAAGTAACATGTTTTCAACTATAACTTCTTTAAATGATAGGTCCTTATTTTCCTTAAATAATTCATATGTAAATTCATTATAGGCTACAATGCATTCTCCCAAAGTGTTACTATTAACTAACTTATCCACAAGGGTTTTAAATTTATCCCCAACTTTTTCTGAAAATATCCCCTTATACACACATAACGAATCCAAATTTAACTTTATTCTTTCTTCTCTCTTCATTTTTTTGCCCCCTGATTATAAATTTAAAGACACCAACGTCAAAGAGACTTTGGTGCCTTTATAATATTACATATTCTTTACATAATTAAGTCTTCCGCCAGCTTTAATTACTTCAATCTCTTTCTCTGTTAAATCAACAACCGCTTCAAATTCTACATTCTTAGTTAAATTCTTTATTTTAACTATTCCTGTGCTTAAAGCATCTTGAATTCCTTCTATAACTAATTCATCAAGTAAATCAATATTGTCATAATCCCCTTCATCTTTGAAATCAATAGGAATTATTCCATTGTTGATTAAGTTAGCCTTATGAATTCTAGCAAAAGATTTTGCAACAACTGCTTTAACCCCTAAATAAAGAGGTGCTAAAGCTGCATGCTCTCTTGAAGACCCTTGCCCATAGTTACTTCCTGCAATAATAAATCCACCATTATTCTCTTTAGCTCTCTTAGGGAATTCTGTATCTACTGTATTAAAACAGAATTCTGAAAGATAAGGAATATTAGATCTAAATGGAAGTAATTTTGAATTTGAAGGCATAATGTGATCAGTAGTAATGTTATCTTCAACCTTTATTATTACTTTTCCATCCACTTCATTGCCTAATTCTTTTCCTATTGGGAATGGCTTAATATTTGGTCCTCTAACAACTTCAACCTCAGCATTTGTCTCAGCTGGTGCTAAAATCATGGAGTCATCTATAATAAACTTCTCTGGCATTTCTATAGTTAAATCTATATCCTTTTCTGTTGGATCAGTTAAAACTCCATTAATAGCAGATACTGCTGCTGTCTCTGGACTAACTATATAGATTTGCCCTGTTAATGTTCCACTTCTTCCATAGAAGTTTCTATTTACTGTTCTAAGCGAAATTCCATTTGTTCCAGGTGCTTGCCCCATACCAATACATGGTCCACAAGAATTTTCAAGTATTCTAGCTCCAGAGCTTATAATATCTGCTAAAGCTCCATTTCTAGCTATCATCTCCATAACTTGTCTTGACCCTGGTCCAATTACTAAACTTACATTAGGATTAACCTTATTTCCTTTAAGTATTTTTGCAACCTTCATTAAGTCTTCATATGAAGAATTTGTACAGCTTCCTATAAATACTTGATCAACCTTTATCTTACCAGCTTCTTTAACTTGAACAACATTGTCTGGGCTATGTGGTTTAGCTGTAAGAGGTTTTAATTCGCTTAAATTAATTTCAATTTCTTCATCATATACCGCATCCGCATCTGGTTTAAATTCTACCCAATCTTCTTCTCTTCCTTGAGCTTTGAAGAATTCTAAAGTTCTTTCATCACTTGGAAAAATAGAAGTTGTAGCTCCAAGTTCTGCTCCCATATTAGTTATGGTAGCTCTTTCTGGAACTGAAAGTGTCTTAACACCTTCTCCTGCATATTCAAATACTCTATTAACTCCACCTTTTACAGATAATCTTCTTAAAACTTCAAGGATAATGTCTTTAGATGCTACCATTCTTTTTAATTTTCCAACAAGATTAATCTTAACTACTTTAGGTGTATTTATGTTATAAGCTCCTCCACCCATTGCAAGAGCAACATCTAATCCACCAGCACCCATTGCAAGCATTCCCACTCCACCAGCTGTTGGTGTATGACTATCAGATCCAATTAATGTTTCTGTTGGCCTTGCAAATCTTTCTAAAAATACTTGATGACAGATTCCATTACCTGGTTTTGAAAAATGCACTCCATATTTTGAAGCAACTGTTTGTATAAACTTATGGTCATCTGCATTCTCAAATCCTTGTTGTAACATATTATGATCTATAAATGCTACAGATCTCTTAGTCTTAACTCTATCTATTCCCATTGCCTCAAGTTGTAAATATGCCATTGTTCCAGTTGAATCTTGTGTTAAGGTCTGATCTATTTTAATAGCAATAGGTTCTAATGCCTTTAATTCTCCTTCAACAATATGACTTTTTAGAATTTTATATACTAAATTATCGCCCATCTTTTTCCCCCTACTTATTGCTTTTTTATAATTAATATTATTTTGAATTAGCTAATCTTTTGTACTCTTTGTACATTTGCACAATTTCCTTATCAAAGAGACTTCTCTTAAGCCTTACTGATGTGGCTCTTACCATCTCTAAAATTCCTGTAGCTTCTTCATCTGTTAAATCTATATTATATTCTTTAAACTTATTCACTATAGCAGCCTTACCTGAGTGTTTACCTATTACTATCTGCCTTTCAAGTCCTACAACTCTTGGATCAAAAGCTTCATAATTCTTAGGATTTTTTATAGCTCCATCTGCATGAATTCCTGACTCATGAGCAAACATATTTGTTCCAACAATAGCTTTCCATATTGGGAGTTCTCTTCCTGCTGCTCTAGATACATATTGAGATATTTCCCTAAACATTGTAGTATCAATATCTATTTCCATTCCATAAACATATTTCAATGCCATTAGAACTTCTTCTAAAGCTGCATTTCCTGCTCTTTCTCCTAATCCATTTACTGTTAACCCTACATAGTTAGCTCCAGCTCTAATGCCTGCAATAGCATTTGCTGTTGCCATACCAAAATCATTATGGGTATGCATTTCTATATCAAAGCCTGTTTTTTCATAAAGGTATTTAATTTGCTCTTCAATTTGAAATGGCCCCATAACCCCTACTGTATCACAATATCTAAATCTATCTGCTCCTGCTTGTTTAGCTGTATTCATAAATTGAATCAAAAAATCTTTATCAGCTCTTGAAGCATCTTCTCCATTTACAGATACATATAATCCATTTTTCTTAGCGTGTTCAACACCTTCTACCATCTTTTCTAGTACCCATTCTCTAGACTTTTTTAATTTGTTTTTTATGTGTATATCTGATACTGATATCGAGATTGCCACGGCATCTACACCACAATCAATAGATTCGTTAATATCAGATATTACAGGTCTATTCCAAGCCATGATACTGCTCTTAAGATTTCTCTTAACTATATCTTTAATAGCCTGCTTTTCATCTCCACCCATTGTTGGAATTCCAACCTCAAGTTGATCTACACCTAAATCACTTAACATGGTAGCAATTGCAATTTTTTCTTCATTAGCAAAAACAACCCCCGCTGTCTGTTCTCCATCTCTAAGGGTTGTGTCTACAATATATATTCTTTTTCCATCACTAGACCTTTTTACAGTCATATATAATCCCCCCGTTTTTAATTATTGCTTATAAATATATTTTTTCTTTTAAGATAAATTCCCCAATCACATCAAAAAAGATTCCATATATTAAATTTATTTTTATGCACTAATTTTATCATATAGTGCATTAAATAACAATATCAAAAGATAGGAAATATTTATTTTTTTGCAAGATATCGTTACACTCCATTCAATATCGTTGTGTTTTTTTTAATTTTTCTGCATTAACATATTAATTGTTGCAAGTTTTTTAAAAAAAATTGCATCCTTGTCCTTTAAGCGTCACCTTAAATCAAATATAATGTCGTATCTTTTTTTCATAAAAATTAAAAAAGCTAAGTTAGTTTTACCCAACTTAGCTTAAATACATTTTTTATTGATTTATACCTTGTAAGTATTTACATGATTGTCTGTATGTGTAACTCTATCTTCTCTTTCATGAGATTTTCCTGCTCCGAATCTTTCATCAAGACTTAAATATCCAGTTACCCTTGAAATTCCTTGAATATTAGTACTACTACATTTAGGACATTTTGCTTCATGACTATGAAGCGATTCTCCACATTCCTTACAATATCTTATATGAAAATTCACTCCCATATAGCTTATATTTGTATTTTTGTATGCATAATTAATTATATCCATTATACCTTCGCCTGTAGGATTGTCATCAACTTCTATATAACTAATATGTCCTCCATTACATAGCTTATGATATGGTGCTTCAATATCAATTTTTCTCTTAATTGATATTGCATATCCTACTGGTACATGATAACTATTTGTATAATATTCTTTATCGGTTACTCCTGGTATTATTCCAAATAGCTTTTGATCTTGCTTTATAAACTTTCCAGATAACCCTTCTGCTGGAGTTGCATATGTACTCCAATTCAACTGAGTTTCCTCTGTCATTTTATCTACTTGTTCCCTTAAGTAAGAAATAATTTTATACCCTAATTCTCTTGCTTCATCGCTTTCTCCATGATGCTTTCCTGTTAAAGCAACAAGTGTTTCTGCAAGGCCTATAAATCCAATTCCCCATGTTCCTTGTTTTAAAATTGGTTCTATCGAATCATTTTGATCTAAATTTTCAGAACCTTTCATTAAGTATTGTCCTGCTACGAATGGTAAATCTTTAACCCTCAAATTCTTTAAAACATTATATCTATGCAATAATGATTCTTTAGCCAAATCAATTTTCTCTTGAAATAACTTAAAAAATACATCAATATCTTTCTTAGCTAATATACCTATTCTTGGCAAATTTATTGTTGTAGGAGCAATATTTCCTCTTCCCTTACAACCTGGCTCTCCATTAACATTTTTCATAAGATAAGTTCTGCATCCCATTGTTGCAGGCATATATCCTTTTTCATAATATTCTTTATTAAAATCAGAATCTATATTCATAAATGTTGGATTCATCCTCTTTGCTGCAACCTTGCAAGCTAACTTATATAAATAATGATATGGATCATTCTCTTCTCTATTAACGCCTTCTTTTACTCTAAAAATTATGTTTGGGAATATTGGTTGCTCCCCTTTACCTAATCCTTTATCGTATTCTTCTAAAAAAGCTTCACATACTAAAGCTGCATCCTTTGAAGTTGGAATACCCAAGTTTACTGAACTAAATGGAACTTGAGAACCTGCTCTTGAATGCATTGTATTTAGGTTGTAAACAACCCCTTGCATAGCCTGATGAACTCTTTCCTTTAATTTTGTTTCAACCACTTCATTTATTTTTTCTTCCTGAACTCCTAGGCTTTTTAATTCATTTATGATTTCTTGTCTTGTAGGTTCTACAAAAACAGCCATATCATTATCAAAATCCGGATGTGATTGACCTCCAAACATATCGTTTTGAGTTGATTGTAAAAGTATACATGAGAGCTCAGCAGCACTCTCAATTCTTTTTGGTACATTTATAGTCCCATATCCTGTATTAAATCCATGTTCCAATAATTCTCTAGTAGGTATATGTAGACAGTTTGTTGTTAAATTGTAACTATCTAAATCATGATAATATAAATCTCCAGTTTCATGAGCTTTCGCTAAATACTTTGGCATAGCTGAAAGATTATGCCACTTATTTGACTCTGATGCTATTCTCAAAAGTTTTGAACTGAAATTATTTCCTACATTAGCATTATCCCTATCTGTTTCAACACCAATTTTTTGTATTGCTTTCATTAAATCTGACTTAATATCTCTAATCTTTGTTCTTTCTTTTCTATAATTGGAATATGCTAAAGCAATTTCCTTATGATTAGTATCCTCTAATGCTTTCTCAACATAATTTTGAATTTCTTCCACTGTAATTTTATTTTTTTCAGTCATCTCTATATACATAACGACCTTCTGTACAGCTTCATAAATTTCACTTGTTTTTAAGTTAAGACCTTCTTCTCCGGAAGCACCTTTTATAGCATGAGTTATTTTGTCAGCATTAAACTCAACTTCTCTTCCGTCTCTCTTCACAACATATAGCAACAGCTACACCCCCGCTACACAATATATAGTAGTGGTTTAAACCACAAATGTTATTATACTTCATAAAATTACATATATCAAATTACTGAAAAAATCAATTAATCATCTATATCATTATTTATTACTATATTGTTCTTCTTTTCTCACTTTTTTAGAGTATTCTACTTTTATGACCAATATTTTAATTAGATTCTATGGAATTTATTTCCTGTTTGCATTAGAATTAAACTATACCGCCACTTCAAAAATACTTTAGGAGGCTAAATATGAAAAAAATTTTTTTAATTATTTTTTCATTATCAGTTTTACTTATAGGTTGTCAAAATAAAACCATATCTTCTACAGATAATATTAAAGAAAAACCAGAAGAAAAATATTACAGTTACTATACCGGTAAGGAATGTACCGCTGACGATAACAACAAACCTTCTTTCATGGGAATGATTGGAAATTCTTCACAAGCTCGTCCACAAAGCGGAATTTCATATGCAGATATTATCTATGAAACTTCTGCTGAAGGTGGAATTCCTAGATTTATAGCTTTATTCCATGATAATTTGCCAGAAGTAATCGGTCCTATAAGGAGTGTTCGCCCATACTTCATAGATATTGCCGAGGAACTTGAACTCCCCTTTGCTCATTGCGGCGGCTCAGAAGATGCATTAAATAGAATTTCAAATGATAAAAATTTAATGAGCATAAATGAAATTTCTGAAGGCTCCTATTTCTGGAGAGATAATAAAAGAAAAGCTCCTCACAATTTATATACTTCCTCGGAAAACATAACTAAATATATTATTAGTAAGAATTTAGAAATTAAAAACAAACCCTTTTTAAGTTTTAATAGTGAATATTATTCTAATTCAGAATTTACTGAAGCAAACAATTTAAGTATCACTATTAATAAAGGATACAACACATCATATAACTATAAGGATGGTCTGTATACAAAGTCTATGGATGGCAAAATTTCTATTGATGCATTAAATAATAATCAATTAAATTTTTCAAATATAGTAATACAAAAAACAAATATAAATCTAAGCAGTGATAACTTACATTTAAATATAGACCTCTTAGGCAAAGGAGAGGGATATGTTTTATCTGGAGGTAAGGTTATAGATGTAACTTGGGAAAAGTCAGCCAAAGGCTCAAGAACTATATTATATGACAAATCAGGAAACAAGGTTCCCCTTTCTCCTGGAAAAACAATTTGGCATATAGTTGATAAAAAAAATGATATATCCATAGGAACTCCTTCTAAATGATAATATTGCAGAAAACTAGCTAAATGTTGGGCTAACTATACTTTCCATTATGGAAGTCAGGTAGTCCAATATTTTTATTGCCTAACATTATCACTTCTGATATAGTTAACATTATCACTATTGATAATAATTTTGTTACATATATTGGAGGTATTACTATGCAGAAGATCGCAATAATAACCGATAGCGGATCTGATTTATCATCAGATTTACTAAAAGAACATAATATATTTTCCCTTCCTTTTAGAATTATATATTCTGATAATGAATATGAAGATGGAGTAAGTATAACACCATATGAACTATATGACTCATTAGAAAAAGAAATACCTACTACTTCTTTGCCTTGTATGAAGAAAATAGAGAGTATATTAACTAACCTTGAAGAAGAAGGCTATACACATGTTATTGCTATACATATATCAAGTGCTCTTTCTGGTACAAGTAATTCTGTTAGATTGGCTTTAGAAGACCACCCTAACCTAACAAGTTATGTTTATGACTCTAAAACATTAAGCATGGCACAAGGCTCTATTGTATTATCAGCTTCAAAGCTTGTTAAAGAAGGAAAAACCTTTGAAGAAATTATATCACTGCTTCCAACTTACCGAAAAAGTGTACATACCTATTTCACATTGAATACACTTGAATATCTAAAAAAAGGCGGAAGAATAGGAAGAGTTGCTGGAACAATTGGAGAACTTCTAAATTTAAAACCAATAGTTTTTGTTGGAGATGACGGTATTTATCAAACATATGCTAAAGCTAGAGGCCGTAAACAATCTATAAATAAATTAAAGGAAATTGTAGAAGGCTATTTAAGCAAAAACAAATGCAACATTTGGATTATCGAAGGAAATGCTATCGAGGAAAGTAATGCCATTCTTAATGCTTTAAAAACAAATGAAAATATAAATGAAATTTCCACTGCCACTGTAGGCCCTGCATTAGGAGTCCACACTGGTCCTGGATTATTAGGCTTCATTATAGAAGAACTCTAAATCTAATCATGAATGAAAAGGATCTTAAAGCCGAGGAGAAACGATTATATGAAGAATATAAACAAAAACTTGCTGATTTAAAAAAAATAAAAAAAGAAAATGAAGCCGTAGGGCAGGTTTTTACAAAAGGATTGCTTCCAATTTATATTCTTTATATCTTAAGTTTAAATCCGTCAAATGGAAATGATATATCTCATAAAATAGGTGAAAAAACTAATGGACTATGGGTGCCTAGTACTGGTGGAATATACCCTATTTTAAAGAAACTAGAGAAACAAGGAGATATTATAGGCGAGTGGAACGATCCAAAGAAAAAGTTTCAAAAAATATATACATTAACTAAAGAAGGAAGAATCAATTTTGAAAGCAAAAAAAAATTATTAAAATCTAAAATTGAAGAATCCTTAGAGGTTTTCAAAATTATTTATAATGATCTTTATTAGATATACTTAGGTATATCTTTTTCTTTTATAGCCATCCTATTATATAGGAGGTACATATAAATGAAAGCAATAATTATTGATAAAAACAGTATTGATGCATATGTTTCCCTTGAAGATGGAAGAATAACATCAATTCCTTTAAATCAAATATCTAACTTCAATATAGGAGATACCATCAATATCCCTAATGAAAATATAGTATGTAGTCCAACTGCCCCAAATTCGTCTAGCATGGTTGTCAATAAATTAATTGACTTTTTCTAATGCAAGACATAAAATAAAAGCAGAAATGAAAATATCTGCTAGGGGTGCCTAAAGGCTGAGAAATGTATATCGTTAACCCTTGTACCTGATCTGGTTAATACCAGCGTAGGAAAGCAATTATAATTATTATATTATTAAGCTTTAGGCCTTCTAGCAGAATTACTAGGAGGTTTTTTTATGAATTTTTTAAGCGATTGGTCGGATAGACTAAGAAACTATTTTACTGGTTTTTCTGATAAATCACAAACACTTATTAATAATCCAAGTTTATTTATTGGATTAATCGGATTAGCAATAATTATTGTTGCCTTAATTAGATTTAAAAAAGTAAAACTTGATGCTAAAATGATTAGCCGTATAGGAATAGCTTTAGCTTTAGCTTGCGTGCTACAAGTATTTAGAATATATCACTTTCCTATGGGTGGAAGCGTCACCCTTGGAGGAATGGTTCCTATTTTATTAATTGCCTTTATTTACGGTCCTGAAATAGGGATGCTAACTGGATTTTTATATGGTCTTTTAAATTTATTCCTTGATCCATATTTTGTTCATCCAGTTCAAATTTTATTTGATTATCCATTACCATCTTTAGCAATAGGATTAGCAGGATATTTAAGAGATAAACCTATTCCAGCCACAATAATGGCGTTTGTCGTAAAATTTGTTTGTCACTTTATATCAGGAGTAGTATTCTTCTCATCAGATGCTCTATCTGCCGGAATGCACCCATGGATATACTCTGCAGTTGTAAATGGTCCAATGGTAGCTGCTGATGCAATAATCTGTGTTATAGTAATCGCTTTACTTCCATTAAATATATTTTTAAAAGAAGCAAAAGCTTGATATTAAAAAAGAACCTTTATTAAAGGTTCTTTTTTAATATCATTATTCACATTCTATAGCATCAACAGGGCAACTAGATTCTGCATCTTTAGCTGCATCTTCAACATTTGCTGGAACTGTATCAACAATTGCGTGTGCTTTTCCATCATCCCCCAATTGAAATACCTCTTCACATATTGATGGACATAATCCACATCCAACGCAAGCTTCTTGATCTACTTTTGCTTTCATATTTAATTCCCCTTCCTTTAGAATACTTTCATAAAGTATTATCTCCAAAGAAATGAAAATTATTAATATAGCCCTTCAAAGATTAATGAATATAAAGAATTACTTAATACATACTCTTCAGCTTTGCCTTCTTCTAAAGCTTCTGTAAATTCTAAATCAATAGGTAATTCCCCTATTAAAGGAATTCCTAGATAATCAGCATGTTCTTCTGCTGATTTCTTACTAAATACATGCACCTTCTTCTCGCAGCCAGTACACACTATGTAAGACATATTTTCTACTACCCCTCTTATTTTTATTCCAACTTTTTCTGCCATTATAACAACTTTTTTAACTATCATAGATACCATACTTTGAGGCGTAGATACTATCACCAATTCTTTTATAGGGAAATCTTGCATAACAGTTAAAGCAATATCTCCTGTCCCTGGTGGCATATCTATTAATAAGTAGTCTAATTCTCCCCATTCAGTATCTATATACATTTGATTTAGTACTCCAGTGATTACCGGCCCTCTCCATATAACTGGTTGATCCTCTACCTGTGTAATTAAATTCATAGACATAACTTTTATTCCACTTTTAGTCTCTACCGGTGAAAACTTCACAGCATTTTCATTTATAGGTGTTATCTGTGCTCTTTGATTGTTAATTCCAAAAAATCTAGGCATAGAAGGACCTGTAATATCTGCATCCAAAACCCCAACAGTGTAACCTCTTTTTCTTAACATCGTAGCCATTATCCCTGTTATTGTAGATTTTCCCACTCCACCTTTACCACTAATCACTCCAATTACATTTTTTATATTCCCATACTTAGGTAATACCTTAATTGAAGTTTCACATGATGTAATTCCCTTTGAAGCACATTGCTCCTTGCTAGCACAATTATCACAACTTCCCATTTTGTCCTCCTTAATCTCTACCAACTCTTTGGCTTTTCATTTGGTTCACTCACAGTTATTTTCCAATTCTTATATTCATAAGCTCCTTGAACATAATAAGTTTCATAACTCTTAGCTTTCTTATTATCTACAACTATACTTGTTTTAAATACTTTACTACTATATCCTCTATTTTTTACTGTAATAACAGTATCAAAATCAGATATATCATTATTAATAAGTTTAATTCCTGGTACTGCTTTATTTAAATTTTTCTCAAAATTCTTAAGATCTACGGAAAACATATATTTTAAACAATCTACATCTCCACTTATATTAACTCCAACTTTATTATCCGATGATGTCAACTCATCTTTTTTCTTGTTAATTACTTGTAATATACTATTATAATATATATCCTCAAAATCTCTAGGTTTTCTTGTTGTAGATAAATTCTGCATGATAGTATCATCTAAATCTTTCGAAATTAAATATGCAGTATTATCATCATAAAAATTTCCTACGCCTCTTTCATCAACACTTACAGCATATTTATATGATTTTACTTCGTCTCCCATGTAGACTTCAAAATTATAATCTGGATCTAAAGAAGTCTTCTCACTTTTTACTTTACCTTTACTTAATATATTGTATATATCATTAATAGCATTATTATCAGTTATAACAAATTTAAATCCTGAATCTCGCGCACTCTGAATAACTATTTTATCTACCTTACTTTGATGTATATATTCAAAGTCACTATTTTTAAAATTTAATTTTTCCAAACCTTTGTCTATTAAACTACATCCCGAAAGAGAAGTTGTTATAATAATAATTATTAATCCTATAATTAAGAATTTATTTTTCTTCAATTGTAATACTCTCCTTCATAATAACTTATATAATTAATTAGGAGAAGCTTATTAGCTTCCCCTAATATACATATAAATTATAATACTTTAATGAACTAATGGCAAACTCTTATTTGCATATATAATTATCTACAATAGAATTGAAAACCACAGACATATCATCCTTATAAGAATCTTCTTTAACAATAAAAGTAACTTTACCTATCTTGCCTTCATTTAAAGGAATATAATAATTTATATTAACAAATGTATATCCATTTTTTATCTTAGTCTTATAAATAACTTTTATGCAATTTCTTTTGCCTGACTTATATCTATCTATTTTCTCCTTATCATGAGAAAGTATCAAGTTATCTAAATCTTTTTGTGCCACTGAAACTACATCATCATTATTGTTAATTAATTCGATATATCCCATTATATCATTACCTTTAAATTCTGCCTTAAAGACATCATAGTCATCTGAATTTATATCTTTTAAACTCCACTTGCTGGGTATAGAATAAGCAAATTGCCCATTAACCATTGAATATTCCTTTAATTCCCCCATATTGCTATTCGTTAATGCTACTTTCTTAAAGTTATTATCAAAAAATCTCTGGGTAAATATTAAAAGAAGCATAAGCGCTCCTAATATTAAAGTCATAGTTAATTGTTTTTTATTCATAAACCTTACCTTACTTCATTGGCACTACTATTGTTGAGTTTCTAAAATCATAAAACATTAACCAACAACCTTCGTTTCCACTATCCAGTTCCATCCAAGTAACAAAACCTGTCTTTCCTGCATAAGGTTGTTCATCCTCATCTTTCTTTCCTGGAACGCCATAAACTATATACTTTAAATTACCTTTAGAATCACATTTATACCCAAGCATAAAATAACCATATTTCTTTATATAAGGGTAATAATTCAACATAGGATAATAAGCTACTGTATACTTATTATAATTATTTATATTGCACATATCATCTAAACTATTTACATTAACCTTGTACCACTTACAATATTTTATATCATTAGCTTTACTTCTATATTCTTCAAATCCATTAACAATTTCATTGAAGAATTTTCCCATGTCTCCACTTAACTCAAATTTATCTGAAATAGTTTCTCTATTCTTAGTCTTTTCAATACTTTTCTCATACTGATCAAACTTTGATTCTTTTTCCATTATGTTACTACATTTTTCTCCGACAGCCCCATAACCTTCATCATCATAATAATCATTTTCTTCTTTGCAACTATGTTTATACTTATTTTCTTCATCATGATGTTCCTCATGGTGATGTTCATGATGCTCTTCTTCATGATAATCTTTATCTTCATCTATATTTAAATCTTTATATTTTTCACTATGATGCTCTTCTTTACCACCTTCATATTCTTCTTTTTTATCATGATAATCTTCATGTTTCTCTTTATGATAGTCCTTATGTTCATCCTCACATTTATCTTCTTTGTAAGCATCATTATTTTCTTTATGATGTTTTTCTAAATCTTTTCCATGTTTATCATCATATTCAGCCTTATGGTATTCAACATGATGATCTTCTACTTTATTCAAACCCTTATCATCAAAGTTCTTCTCTATCTTCTTGAAATCTTTCTTAAAGGTTTTATCTTCTTTATCTGCGTATTTTATCACTTTACACTTTTTCCAGCCATCCTTTATGTTTTCTCCATTCATAAAGCCATACATTAAAAATGATAATTCACCATCTTTGTATTTACATATTGCAGCTCCTGATATCTTTTCATAAGAAAAATCCAAGCCTGCTATGTTATTTATATAGTATTCCTTACAAGCCTCTCCTTTACCTACGTCTGTTACTTCCAAGGAGCCTAAGTCTACTATCTGTTTCATATCTTTCTTGTAGCAAATAAGTACTATGGTGTATTTATCATCTTTATTTAAATTTTGAGCATAAAATGATATTTTGCACTTGTCGCTCTTTGCTTCTATTTTTGCATATCCCGATAGAGGCTTTTCCCCTGAAATACCATGGCTTTTTTCATCCTCCTGTAAAATTATAAAATTTCTATACAATTTATTATGTGCCAAGCCTATTCCTCCACATAAATTATTTCAATACATTATATGCGAAGTACTAATAATTATGCTATTTTCTATCTTAATTCACTAACACAATCTGATAACGTTGCAAACTCTTGTAAACTTAATGTTTCTCCTCTTCTTTTTGGGTCAATTCCTGCTTTCTCATAAGCTTCTAAAAGCTTCTCTTTTGGCATACCTATAAACTTTGTTCCATTCCAAAGAGTTTTTCTTCTCATATTAAAAGCATTTCTTATTATTTCAAACATCAAATTTTCATCTTTAACTTTCACCTTCGGCTCATCTAATCTATCTAATCTAATTACTATAGAATCAACCTTAGGCCTAGGAATAAAACAACTAGGTGTTACAGTTCTTATTATTCTAGTATTACAATAATATTGAACCAATAGTGATAAAGAGCCATATTCCTTACAATTTGGCTCAGCATCTATTCTCTCTGCAACTTCCTTTTGTATCATTATAGTAAGAGATTTAAATTTATATCCCTCTTTAAGTAGTCTTACAATAATAGGAGTTGTAACGTAATAAGGAAGATTTGCTACTAACTTAACACTATTTTCTTCTCCAATAATTTCATTAAAATCCACCTTTAACGCGTCATTATGTATTAATGAGAAATTCTCATACTGACCAAGTTCTGTTTCTAATATAGGAATAAGATCATTATCTAGTTCTATAGATACCACCTTCTTAGCTTTATCTATAAGCTGAGCTGTCAAAGATCCTACTCCCGGTCCTATTTCTATTACTAAATCATCTTCCTGAACATCTGCACCATCTACAATATCATTTAGCACTGAATCATCTATTAAAAAATTTTGTCCTAAACTCTTTGAAAATTTAAAATTATATTTCTTTACTAGCTCTTGTGTCTTATAATCTTTTATATCCATTAGCTATCTCCTAATTCCTCTTTTATTTTATTTATAGCCTTTACAAATTCCTCTTCTGTAATACCATAGTTATTTAATCTTGATAACATCTGATTAGCATTTCCGTATCCAATCCCTAGTTCCTTGCCTAGTATTATTCGTCTTTTTTTCGAATCTGCTTGCCCTGTTAGTTTACAATAAAACATATCGTCCATAGTAAAATTTTCACTTTTCTCTTCTAAAGTTACTTTTGCTCCTTCCAAAGCCTTTAGTATAACCTCAGGTGTTGCATTTTCAACTCCTATATCTCCATCTTTTAGCCCATCTTCTTGCGCTATATATGCATGCTTTACACCCTTTACTCTTTTTGCTATTATGCTTCTTATTTTCTCTCCAGCAAAATCAGGATCCGTTAAGACTATAACACCTTTCCTTTTTTGTGCTTCTTTTATTCTATCTATAATCTTAGCATTTATACCAAATCCACTAGTAGCTATAATTTCTGCATCAACTGCTTTTTTTACAGCTGTTATGTCATCCCTACCTTCTACTACTATCACTTCTTTAATCAAAATAATTCTTCCTTCCATTTTAATATATTCTTAATTTACCTATATAACTGTATAATGTCAAATAAATAAAAGAACTGTCTCATATTTCGAGACAGTTCTTAATCATTTTCTACCATTCGCCTGGGTATGCTTTTATGTTAACTTCAACATTATACTTTCTTCCCCAGCTTGTACATTCACCGTTTGAATCAAAGTAAACATCAATAATGTCCCCTTTAATTACACCACCTGTATCCGATGCAATCGCTAGCCCATATCCACTTACTTCTACTAAACTTCCAAGAGGTATTACTCTTGGATCTACAGCAATTGTACTTATACCATCAGGATTATAAGTTACCGTTCTTCCTGTAGCAGTTCTTCCACCACCAGAATAAGCTGTAGCTTCCATATACAAAGTTTTTTTCGATAGATAAGTTTCTCCACTTCTACTTGTTTTTTGAATTGCACCACCAACTGTAACATGCTCTGTTTGTGGGTCTTTTACTGGAGTTTCACTAACTCTTAATTTAGCAATAACTTCATCATTATGTTTAACAAC
Organism: Clostridium cibarium; assembly: GCF_014836335.1. Lineage (GTDB taxonomy): Bacteria > Bacillota > Clostridia > Clostridiales > Clostridiaceae > Clostridium > Clostridium cibarium. The sequence goes on along the minus strand of NZ_JACSRA010000007.1, from coordinate 99,266 downwards.
TTTATAAGTAACTGCTTTCTTACCAGTTTCTCCAGCTTTAGTTACCTCTCTATAGGTATTAATTTTATTATAATCAATAGTTTGTTCCGTATCGAATGGTATATCCTCCATATCCTGTACTTCTTCTTCTTTAACATTAACTACTTGAATGTCCATATCTGGTGCAATTTCAGTATCTTTGCTTGGACTAACTATATCTGTATCTTTATAGTATATCCCATCTTCTGCAAGATTATCTGCTTCTGCAAGTAGCATGTCCTCTATTGTGTTTTCGGCTGTTAATATATTTCGCTCTTCACCTGCTATAACAACCTTAACTGGTACAGCTTTCTTAATCGATATTGTTTCATCATTCGTAATATTGGATTCTAAGGATGGTTGCACTTTATCTTTTTCTACTATTTCGTAGCCTCTTTCTTGCAACACATCTTTAACAGTCCCTTTATATGTGATAATTGTTTCGTCTTTTCCGTCTATACTTATATTAACTGTCTTCCTCATAGAGACTAAAATCGTGACTATACACGCTATACAAATTATTAGTCCCAACATTATCTTTGCCTTCGGACCGTTAGAAAAACTTCTCTTCAAGTATTCCCTGAATTTTTCTACCATTTATTCCCCTCCTTTGGCAAGAGCGTCTTTTGCATTATATATTAGAAATTACTAATTTGTCAAATTTCTATACTCTTGCATATGATGAATTGTAATAAAATGCACATTATGCATAAAAAAATAAATAATATTTATAATAGCTAATATTCTCAATTCATCTAGGTACTAATTGGTGAAGATCTCTAAAAATATAATAAGTCCCACATTCCTATTATTCCCACATATTAAATTTTTATTCGCTGTACAAACTACATTTTACTATATTTTTCCAATTTCATCAACCTATAAAAGTTTTCGTTAACTCTCAAATTTAATTGTTTAGGATCAATTTCCTTGATTAAGGCAATTCGTTCTATTATATACTCAATATAATCTGATTTGTTCCTTTTACCTCTATTAGGCTCTGGAGCCATATATGGACAATCTGTTTCTACTAATAATCGATCAACCGGCACTTCTTTAATTACTTCAACTAACTTCTTAGCATTCTTAAAAGTTACAACTCCAGTAACTCCAATATAATAGCCTAATTTTAAACATTCTCTAGCAAATTCTACACTCCCTGAAAAGCAATGAACTATGCCTTTCACTTCTGGGAACTCCTTCATTATGCTTAAAGTATCTTTATGTGCATCTCTATCATGAATAATAACAGGTAAATTTAATTCCTTAGCTATAATCATGTGTTTCCTAAACACTTCTTTCTGTACATCCCTTGGTGGATTTTCCTCCCAGTAGTAATCTAATCCTATCTCTCCTACTGCTATAACTTTAGGATTACTTTTTATTATATCCTTAATTTCTTCTAATCTATTTCCCGTTAATTCATTTGCATTTTCTGGATGTATACCTACAGCTCCATAAATAAAACTCCACTTGTTAATAATTTCACAAGTTTTTCTTATACTTTCGTAGCTTGAAGAACAATTTAATATACCTATTACTCCAGCTTCATTTAGATTTTCAATCAGCTCATCTCTATCTATGTCAAATGCTCCATCATCATAATGAGCATGACTATCAAATATCTTATACTTATTTGCCATAAAATCACTCCATTTCTCAACTTTTTACATAATTATTATACTTCTTTATATTAATAAGGAACAAACTTATTTTTTTGTTTTTCAATATAAAAAAGAAAACTCCATTGGAGCTTTCTAATAAATCAAAGAAGTTTTTTTAATTTTATTAAATGCCCATCATAATCATCAACAACTGCCTTAACTTCTTTTAACAAACTTTCTTCTAAATCTTTATGTTCATCTATGAATTTATTTCCATTTTTAATTCCCATATTCATTGCATTAATAGCATGTTCTACAACTTCCTCATCAGTTTCTACTGGCATTAGTTTAACTTTTTCAAAAAACTCACCCATCATTCCCATCAATCCAACACTATCAGAAGCATTACCACCTAACTGATTTACTCTCTTTGTTATAGCTTCTTCATGACGTTTAAATGACTCTATTATTTCAACTAATTCTTGCTTTAACTTGAGTGTTTTAGCTTTTTCCAAATAATCTTTAAATGTGGTTCCACCCATATGAATTCCCTTTAAAAACTTATTCATTTCATGTATAACATTCTCATTGTTACTCATTTTTTTCACCTCTTAATAGGTATTCTCTTACATAAGTAAATTTGTTATACACTCTTTTTTAATTTTTTTGACACAGAATTGTCATATACGTATATTATAGTAATACATGTAAAGTAGTTAAAGCATTATTATTTACCCCTAAACCATTCTCGTGTGAATGGTTGGCCAGAGTATCTCATCCCCTATTGCAGATACTCTGGTTTTTTCCATTATAGTATTATTATTAAAAACACAAGTTTCCGAACTTAATAAGATTATCACATTATATTTTCATAAATAATCTAAAACTTTTATATAACCTTATTTTTTAATCTTAATACTTCTTTCGTAATATTCTTTTTATCTATTTTTTCAAACAGGACATCAACTTTATTTATATTGCCAGTCTTCTTTTCCACATAACTCCATGCGGCCTCATCTATATTTAAGTATTCTCTTATTTTCTTAGATGAATAAGGCATAAATGGTTCAAACAAATTTGATAAGTTTGCAATAATTTGAATACAAATATAAATTGTTTCAGCACACTTCTTTTTATCATCGGCCAACCTTTCCCAAGGCTTTTCTTCATCAAAAAACTTATTAGCCTTTTTTACTACATTTATAATTTGCTGAAGTCCATCTTTAAATCTGCCTTCTTCAATTCTATCTCCAACATCAAAATAAACATTAAACAATTCATCTTTTAATTTTTGCGGCATTTTTCCCTCTGGGACTTTCCCGTTAAAATTGTTCTGTAAAAAAGTTAATGTTCTATTAACAAAATTCCCATACAAACCTACTAAGTCGTTATTATTAGTACTAATAAAATCTTTCCAAACAAAGTCTGAATCTCGTTTTTCAGGTCCATTTAGAATTAAATAGTATCTTATTAAATCTGTATTATAATTATCAGTTAAATAATCTATCCATATGGCCCAGTTCTTAGTGGTAGAAAACTTTTTACCTTCTAACTTCAAATACTCGCTAGATATTTCTCTTATACATGGATTTTTTATTCCCAATCCAGCTAACAAACTAGGAAAAATTATTGTATGAAATGGTATGTTATCTTTACCATGGACAAAGTATATTCTACTATCCTCTCCATTCCAATAATCCATATAATTTTCATTTCTTTTCTCTATGCACATCATGCTAGCTGTTAAATACCCCATTACAGCTTCAATCCACACATATATCTTTTTATCTTCATACCCAACTAGTGGAACATCAATCCCCCAATTAAAATCTCTAGTTACAGCTCTATCTCTCAAGCCTTCGTCTAAATACCTTTTAGTTATAACCTCCGCATTTTCCCTCCAACCTTTTTGCTTTATGTATATCCTTCTAACATCATTTTCAAACTTTGATAAGGCAAAAAATAGATGTTTAGTTTTTTTAACCACTGGCTCAGATCCACAAATCTTGCATCTTTTATCTTTTAAATCTTCCGTTTCAAATATCTCTGAACATTCAGTACATTGATCTCCTGAAGCAATTTCTCCACAATGTGGACATTTCCCTTCTATATATTTATCTAGTAAATACTCATTACATTTTTCACAAAAAGTTTGTTCTACCTCTTTTTCGTAAATATAACCTTTTTCATATAAATCCAATATAAATTCTTGTACTTTTCTACTATGATATTCGGTATGAGTTTTAGTAAATAAATCAAAAGAAAAACCTAACTTGTTAAAACACCTGCAAAACTCCTCATGATACTTTTCTGCTACCTCTAGAGGTGATATTCCTTCTTCCTTGGCCTTCATATCTACAGGTGTTCCATGGGAATCACTTCCTGAAATAAATACCACATCATCACCCATTAATCTATGGTATCTCGCTAAAACATCCCCCGGCATTAATACTGCTATTCTTCCTAAATGAAGTGGCCCATTAGCATATGGCCATGCATTACCTATAATTACATTCATACTCTACCTCTTATATTAAGATTAAGAGTCCAGTTTCCTGAACTCTTAATAATATTTAAATTATCTTACAACACTACCTGTTGGTAATTCACCTGGATCAACTACCTTTAATATACTATCATCATCTGTTGATGCAGCTAGTATCATTCCTTGTGATAATTCACCTCTTAATTTTACTGGCTTTAAGTTAGCTACTAAAACGACATTTTTCCCTACCAATTCTTCCGGTTTATAATCCTTTGCTATACCTGATACAACCTGTCTTTCTTCGTTGCCTAAATCAACCTTTAATTTAAGTAATTTTTTAGCACCTTTTACAGGTTCACAAGCTATAACCTTAACTACCCTAAGATCTATTTTCGAGAAATCATCTATAGTTATTTCCTCTTTTATAGGTATTATTTCTCTTTTACTTGATTTCGATTCAGCTTCTTTTAATGCTTCTAATTCAGCTAATTTTGCATCTACATCTATTCTTGGGAATAAGTTATCACCCTTAACCACCTTAGTTCCTACAACTGTTCCGTTAAATTCTTTTAAAGAATCCCACTCAACATTAGTTGTAGCTATTTGTTCATTTATCTTCTTCGCTGTATCTGGTAAAAATGAAGATATTAGTATTGAAACAAATCTTAGGGCTTCTGACAAATTATACAAAACAGTTCCAAGCCTATCCTTTTTAGCTTCATCTTTAGCCAATATCCAAGGAGTTGTTTCATCTATATATTTATTTGCTCTTCCAATTAAGTCAAATATAGCTTCTAAAGCTTCTGGAATCTTTAGTTCATTTATGCTTTCTTCAACCTTTTTTGGTGTTTCTAAAGCAAGATTTATTAATTCATCATCTATGCCTTCCTTCACTGACTGAGCAGGAATTACTCCTCCAAAATACTTTTCAACCATAGCTACAGTTCTTGATAAAAGATTACCAAGATCATTACACAAATCTGAATTAATCTTCTTTATAAATATTTCGTTGTTAAACAATCCATCTGATCCAAAAGGAATTTCTCTTAATAAATAATACCTAACAGGATCTACTCCAAAGCTATTTACAAGAGTCACTGGATCTACTACATTTCCCTTTGACTTTGACATTTTGCCTCCATCAACAAGTAACCATCCATGCCCAAATACTTGCTTTGGTAAAGGTAATCCTAAAGCCATCAACATAATTGGCCAATATATTGTGTGGAATCTTAAAATATCTTTTCCAATTAAATGAACATCCGCTGGCCAGAACTTTTTATATAATTCTGTATCATCATTTCCATAACCTAAAGCAGTTATGTAGTTTGATAATGCATCTATCCAAACATAAATTACATGACTTTCATCAAATGTTACTGGAATTCCCCAATTAAAACTTGTTCTTGAAACACAAAGATCTTGTAATCCTGGTCTTAAGAAGTTATTTAACATTTCATTTTTTCTTGATTCTGGCTGGATAAAATCAGGATGTTCTTCTATATATTGAATTAATTTATCAGCATACTTACTCATTTTAAAGAAATAAGCTTCTTCTTTTGATCTCTCAACAGGCCTACCACAATCTGGGCAATTACTATTTACTAGTTGAGTTTCTGTCCAAAATGATTCACAAGGTGTACAATACCATCCTTCATATGAACTCTTATATATATCTCCTTGATCATAAAGTTTCTTAAATATATCTTGAACAGCTTTCATATGATAATCATCAGTAGTTCTTATGAATTTATCATAGCTTATATTCATCATGCTCCATAAATCTTTAATCCCAGCTACTATTTCATCTACATGTTCCTTTGGAGTTATGCCCTTTTCTTCTGCTACCCTTTGGATCTTTTGACCATGTTCATCTGTTCCTGTTAAAAACATTACATCGTAACCTGTTAATCTCTTGAATCTTGAAATTGCATCAGCTGCAACTGTTGTATAGGTATTCCCTATATGTAATTTAGTTGATGGATAATAAATTGGCGTAGTTATATAATATGGTTTCTTACTCATATCTTTTCCTCCTCTATTAAAATATCTTTATAAAAAAAGTCTCTATATAGGTATTTTACCTATATAGAGACGTATTAAACTTAAATTACGTGTTACCACTCTATTTCTCTCTTACCTCACGATAAGAAACTCTTTAGCTGACTATCATCACCTTGCAATATAACGGTTGCTCCCGTAACTATCTAACTAAGATCCAGCTCAATAGTTCTGCTCCAAGACCATCTTCATAAAGTTTTCTGTTACTGATTTTCACCAAATATCAGCTCTCTTCAAACACATTCCTTTATTACTCTTCTTTTCATAGCATTTCCATACTTATGATAAATCAAAAAAATTTCTATGTCAAATATTATTTATTCCTTCTCTTAAAATCCCCAGCTCTAATCATAGAAACTAATAATAAGATAGCAAATATCCCTGATACCAAATATCCAACAACCCCAAGTAAAGATAAATCTCTATATGTAGGACCTACCTTATTACATATTATAAGTGATGAAGATATTATAAGAGATGAAACCAAAAGTCCTCCGGTCAATCTGTTAACCATGTTTTGCATATTAGATATAGTCTTATTTAAATCAGTTATATGCAAATTTATTTTACTTCTACCATTTTCTATACTATTTAGTACTTCTAAAGTCTCTGTTGGGATTCTTATAAGGTCTCTCATAAATGAATAGGTTGCTAATATTAATTCTTCACCTTTTAACTCCTTTAAAAGTGCCGTTTTACTTTTCGATTTAACGAAGGATATTGCTATAGAAAAAATATCAAACTCTGGATCTACTTCAGCAATTACTCCTTCCAATATTATAATTCCTCTAACTAAGCTAACTAATTTCCTGGGTAATTGTATATTATTCTTTTTTGCAATTGTAAAAACCTCTCGAAATAATATCTCTATTTTTATATTCTTTAAACTAGTTGTTACATAACTATCAAATAGATAACTTATATCCTCATATAATAATCCCTTATCGATTTTTCCTCTTTTGATACCTACAGCTAAAATAAATTCACTTAATTTTTTCTTATCTGCAGTTGCCAAAGCAAACATAGCATAATTCAACCAATTTCTTAATGTTTCATTTAATTCTCCCATAATTCCAAAGTCAATAAAACATAATTTTCCTTCAGAAATCAATATATTTCCTGGATGAGGATCTCCATGAAAGAAACCATCTTCAAATACTTGTTTACAATAGCATAATGCCAATTTTCTTGCTATATCCCTATTAGAATAACCTTCTTCCTTAATCTTTTTTGTATTATTTATTTTAAAGCCATCTATCTTTTCAAGGGTTAAAACTTTCATACTCCAAAGTTCATCTATCACTTCAGGAACATGCAAGACTACTACATTCTCATTATTTTCTTTAAATCTTTTTATATTCTCCCCTTCAAGTATAAAATTCAATTCTTTTTTTAAGCTTTCTTCAAGCTCCTCAAGTACTTCTAAAATATCAATTCCCGGTATTTCTAACTTAAATCTAGTAAACCTAACCATCCTCTTTAAAATGGATATATCTATCCTCATTTTTTCATAAATATTAGGCCTTTGGACCTTAACAACAACATTTCTTCCATCTTTTAATATTCCTTCGTGGACTTGTGAAACTGATGCCGCTGCAATTGGCTCCTTACTAAAGTATGAAAAATAATTTTCTATACTCTTATTTAAAGATATTTCAATAACTTCTTTAATTAAATCATAACTTTCTTCTTTCGCCGAATCTTGTAACTTAATAAGCTCATTTATATATTCATTAGGTAATATATCTGTTCTAGTACTTAGTATTTGTCCAATTTTAATAAAAGTAGGTCCAAGTGTTTCAAATACTTTTCTTAAATTCTCTGCTGATTTCTTACTATGGGTTACTTTATTATCTATTATTACTCCAAATCCATAAAATGCAAAAACCTTAATAATTTCATTAAATCGTTCTGTAGATTTATTTCTCATAACTTCAACTCCTAAAGAAATTCCCTTACTTAAATGTTTAAGCAAGGGATTCCACGTTAGTTATTTTTTTGTTCTAAAACCTCTATTCTTCTTTGTAATTCTAAAATTTCAGATTTAGTTGCATAATTCATTTCCTCTAAAATGCATCTTAAATCTTCTCTTGTTAATGGTTTTATCTTTTCTGCTACTTTTTCTTTAACTTCTTCTGCTGAACTTTTAACTTCTCTCTTTAGTTCTTCTGACAACTCTTTTCCTTCATCTACTGTAAGTTTACCTTTTTCAACTAATGTTGACACAACTTCACTTGCTTTTTCATAAGTCATAGCCGCTGCTCCAACACCTGCTAAAAATATCTTTTTTGCATCATTGACCATAAAATCACCCCGTATCAAAATGTTTGAATTTAAGTATTTCTTTTATTTTTTCCTTATATAAGATGATATATACTAATTTTTAGACATATAATTTTCTATATCTTCAATACTCTTTATCATATTCTTAGTTAATACCTCTACACCTGTATCAGTTACTAAAACATCATCTTCTATCCTAATACCTATCCCTTCCTCTTCTATATATATTCCTGGTTCTACTGTCCATACCATTCCTTTTTTAAATACAGTATCTCTATCTGGCGAATCAACATCATGGGTATCTAAACCTAAACTATGTCCAATACTATGCCAATAATACTTTGAAACTTCTTCTTCTGCTTTTATTAGTCCAAGTTTTTTACATTCCTCAGCTATCATTGTTCTTGCTTTTTTATTTAACTCTAAAAATTTAACTTCTGGCTTTATTTCTTTAATTACAGCTTCGTTAACTCTAAGCACTGCTTCATAAACTTCCTTCTGTCTATCTGTAAACTTGCCATTCACAGGAAAAGTTCTAGAAATATCACCATTATAATATTTATATTGAGCCCCTAGATCAAATAGAATTAAATCCCCATCTTTAATCTCACAATTATTATCTGCATAATGTAATATAGTTGCATTCTTTCCTGCCGCAGCTATTGTTTTAAATGCATAATCCCTTATTCCATTGCTTTTACAAGTAAAGTCAAAAAATGCTTCTAATTCATATTCCCTCATTCCAACCTTAGCATTTTTCATAAGAGATTTAACTCCTTCAATTGTAATATCTATTGCCTTTTTAATTTCTTCTACTTCTTCATCAGACTTTATAAGTCTTAAAGGAACTATCTTTGGATAAACATTCTTTATTCTTAAATAAGGATATTTTTCTATAATACCATTAGCGAATCTCCCCACAATAGTATCTAACTCACTGAAAGAATCCCTCTCCATGTCTAAGTAAATATTCATTTCTTCCTGTCCATTAAAAGTTTTATTTAAAAATCCTTCTAATTCATTCAAATACAATCCATTTTCTATACCTGAAATCTCTATTCCTTCTTCTTTCCTTAAGGTCTTTCCACTCCATCTCTCTTCATCTTCATCTATTTCTTTGAGAAATAAATACTCTTTAACTTCTTTCTTAAATTTTGTTAATATCATAATATGATCTTCTTCTTCTATTCCTGTAAAGTAGTAAAAGTTCCTATTAGGAGTAAACTCATACATCTCATCAGCACTTTTCTTAGGTGCACTTCCAGCAAATAATATAACCATAGAATTATCTTCTAAATTTTTCATTAATTTATCTCTATTTTTCCTTAAAACACCTTTTTCCATGTAAACTACCACCCTTTTTCTTTATATAAGTTTATTATACTCTTTATATTTCATATAATTAATATAGATACAAAAAAATCCACCTCAAAGTAACTTAATAAATACTTTAAGATAGATTTATTTATAATTTAAATAATTGAATCTTTACACGCCTTATTTAACATATTTAAAACAACAACACCTACAACAACTATTACAATTACCATAGCTAAAAATGTTATTAAATAACTTTTCAAAACAAATGTTAATAATAAGAATATTCCTCCTAGAACTAATGCTGTTAACATTAACACCAATGGCATATAATTCTTTTTAAACATATCTCTTTCATTTTCCCACTCTAACTTTGGAGATTTGTAATCTAAATATAGCTCAACTAGTGATATTACAGCTACTGAACCTAATGAAATTACACTTCCTAAAGCAATAATTATTACTGGTAGCTTTAAAAATATCATAAGTGCTATCACTATTATCGCACTGATTTCATTTATCAAAATTGAAGATATAATTTTAGACATAATAAAATCTTTACCAGATACAGGAATGTACTGTGATACTATTAAATCTTTTCCCTCTCTCGATATCGCTGTTGATGCAGCTCCACCTGATAATATAGACATTATTGAAAAAACTAATATAGCTACAATTACATATCCATAAAGATTTTCTTTTCCTACAAGTTTTTCCCCTAAATAATCAGAACCTTTAGCAAAGAAAGCTAATCCAAATATAGCAGGCATATAAAACATCATAGCTATACAATTAATAAAGAATTGTGGTGTCCTAAATAAAAGTTTTATATCCTTTAATACCAACGCCTTTATAGGTGAATTTGCCCTTATAAGTTTATCTGCATTTTTAGTCTCTAGAACATTTTCCCTCTTACTATATGTCTCTGAAGCACCTATAATCCCCTTATAGTATAAGCTTCCCCCTATGATGTAATACACACCAAATAAAGCAGCTGCAATAACTATTGCTGCTAGAATAAATAATAATCCTCTTAACTCTTTATTATATAACAATCCATAAGATGCTAACTTATTTGTAATTAACACATTGCTAATGCCGTTCATTAAACTATTATTTCCTTGCTCTGCTGCTAACTTAACTAAAACCTCATCATTACTTCCAGATGATTGACTAAAAAAATTAAATGCAACGAATAAAACTAACATAAGGGTTCCAGCAAACATCCTAAAGGCATCTTTATGTTTAGATAATGATGTAAATCTCATTAGTAACATACATATAAGAGCTCCAATTATCATAGGAAGTATAGGAATAACTAGAATAGATAATAAAACATATATATAATATACCACTCCAGCATTACTTGCTATTCCATACGCTATTAATGGAAATAGTAATATGAGCGAATAAAAATACATATCAAGTAAAGCGGCTAAAAACTTACCAAAAACTATATGTGAACTTTTAAAAGGTAATGGTAAAATATGCTCTACATCATTAGAAAAATAAAAAACATTTAATATTGTATTTATACCAAAAACAAAAGTAACCAATGTTCCTAATATCAATATAGTAGTTAATAAAAAACCTTCTTGTCCCATAGCTTCTAATGGTTTGTAAGAAACTGACACCATAAGTGCAAGTGGTGAAGATATGCAGCCTACCACAAATAGCATTAGCAATACACTCAACCATGGTTTCATATTTTTATTACCAAAGTTACTTTCAAGGGCATTTTTCATAAAGTACTTTGTTATTAATTTAAGCCTTCTCATTACTTGTAAGCTCCAAGAACATATCTTCTAATGATTCATTTTCTTTAAATTCATTTCTAAGATTTTGTAAGGTTCCGTTAAATATCAATTGCCCCTTATTAATAATAGCAACCTTATCACATAGTTTTTCCGCTACTTCTAATACATGAGTTGAAAAAAGCACAACATTTCCAGCATCAGCATGCTCTCTCATCATCTCTTTTAATGTAAATGCAGACTTTGGATCTAATCCTGTTAGTGGCTCATCAAGTATCCAAACTTTCGGATCATGAATTAATACTCCCATAACTATTATCTTTTGCCTCATACCATGTGAGTAAGATTGAATCTTATCCCCAAGTGCAGTAGTCATTTCAAATCTCTCTGTTAATTCTTTTATCTTATCTTTTCTAATGTTAGTATCTACACCATAAACATCTGCCATAAAGTTTAGATACTCTAAACCTGTTAACCTTAAAAACATATCTGGATTATCTGGTACATACCCAAATTGTTCTTTAGCTTTTACTGGATCCTTTAAAATACTTATACCATTAATTTCTATGTTCCCTACAGTAGGCTCAATAATTCCTGTTATCATTTTAATAGTTGTTGTTTTTCCAGCTCCATTTGGCCCCAATAATCCAAATATTTCTCCATCATTTATTTCCAGATTCAGATTATTTACAGCCTTATATTCCCCATTATAACTTTTTGTTATAGCATCAACTTTTATCACTGAACTTCACCTCCAAGTATCATCATAGAAATATATTATCACTAAATTTTCCAAATTAATATACCCTATTCTTAAATTTAACTTAATAAGAACAATCTTACAACTGTTACAGCCGTTATTATAGCAACTAAATCTGCCATAATAGCTGCCCAAACAGTATGTCTAACTTTCTTAACCTTAACTGCTCCAAAATATACTGTTACTGTATAAAAAATAGTTTCTGTAGTTCCCATAATTACTGATGCTATTAACCCTATAGCACTATCTGGTCCATATGCTTGAACAATATTAGTAAAAATCCCTACTGCACCACTTCCTGATAAAGGCTTTATTAATATCAATGGTATTATTTCCTTCGGAAGTCCTATTAATCCTGCTATTGGAGCTATAAAATTATTTAGAATATCTAAAAGTGTAGCCTGTTTAAATATTTCGACAGCTACAATCATAGCCAAAAGATAAGGAAATATATTAAGACATACCTTTAAACCATCCTTTGCACCTTCTATAAACCATTCATAAACTTTGCCACCTTTAATCATGCCATATCCAATTATTAATATAACGATAAATCCTATTATACTTTTAGTTATATATCCATCCATAAATTACCCCCTAAAAGTACCTTTGAAGTATTTTACAACAAATAATTCCTACCACAGCTGCTGTTGCCGTTGATATTATAGCAGGTATTATAATTATTCCAGGACTCTGAGAATTACAAGCTGCTCTAATTGACATAACAGTTGAAGGAACTAATTGAATACACGCTGCATTCATAACTAAAAAAAGAGCCATATCATCACTAGCCCTCCCTTTCTTCGGATTAAGTCTGTCCATTTCCTCCATAGCTTTTATTCCAAATGGTGTTGCTGCATTTGATAACCCCATCATATTGGCTGTTAAATTCATAACTATCGCACCAAGAGCCTTTTCATCTTTCGCTGCATCTTTAAATAGAATTTTTAAGATGGGCCTCATAAGCTTGGCCAATTTTTCAGTCAATCCACTTTTTTCTGCAACCTTCATAACTCCACACCAAAAGCACATAACTCCTACAAGTCCAATAATCAATTTTACAGTATTATCAGCTGAATTAACTATACTGCTTGATATGTCTCCTCCCTTTCCAGTAATCAATGACACTAGAAGTCCTAAAAATATAAGTCCAAACCAAATATAATTTATCATTTTTCCTCCACATACCTTATTACTTAATAAAATATATGCCTTGCACTACTCTTTTAGTAGTGATAGGATTATTATATATTTTATTTTTTACCTAAAAAGGAGAAGCTATATGGAAGACACTAACTTAAAAATGGCTCAACAAGATATTAACGATGCCTTAGAAACTGTAAAAGATCTAGAAAAAGTTGCAAACGAAGAAAACTTGTCAAAAGAACTATTAAGAGAAAAGTTTGTAACATTAAATGAAAAAGTAAAAAATTTAGAAAACATATTAAAAAATGAAGGCATAATTTAATTATAAAAGAACGGCTCCGAAACGAGCTCCCTTCGTGAAAAGACTTTACAAACTAGAATTAAAAGCATAGGCCCCAATAAAAACCTATGCTTTTACTTTACGATTTATAACCTTCCCAATACAATCCATTATGTTTTATCATTCTCATTATTCCTCCCCATTTTTCACATGAAGAACAGGGAAATTGCTAAATAATTTCATCTTTATTAATCTCTTAATAAATCCATATGCCTGGATAGTTTCTATAACTACTTTATTTTCTTCATGCCTAATATTTTTATTGTTTATCTAAAATTAGAAATACATTTAGAACTATATATGTTTTCATATAAAAATTACATATCTTTAATATTCCACATATTCTTTAATTAATTATCATTATAATTGACTACTAACTTTTCCTTACATGAAATCGGCTAAACTTAATTCTGAAACCATAATGAGTGGAAATAGTGTATTTATTATGTCGATTCCTTACTAAAAAATCAGGAGGTATATCATAATGATACGCCTCCTGATTTCTAAAATATACATTGAACTAATATCATATAAATGATAGTTCCTCCGGCAATACTTAATAGCGTACTATTCTTCCACTTATGTAAAGCTACTATTGTAATAATTGATAGTAGTTCTGGCAAAGAATAAGGACTACTTGTTAATGATACTGATTTCAAACAATATATAACTAATAAACTAATAACTGAATAAGGCAATATATCACCTAAATATTCAATATACTTAGGCATTTTTTTATTATCTCTAAAGATTATAAATGGTAAAAATCTCGTAATGATAGTTCCAAAGGCAATAACATTAATAGTTATAAGAATCTGAATTGGTGTTAATGTCATTTATTAAATTACTCCTTTCTAGTTTAGTTTTAAACAGAGTTAATATTATTAAAATGCATATCATAGCTGGAATAATAAAATTATTTTCCCCAAATATAACTAAAGAAATAATAGAGCATACTAGTCCTATTATGGCAGCTTTATGACTTTCAGAATTCTTCCACTGTTCTAAAAACATAACTATAAATAAAGCTGTTAAAACAAAATCAATTCCTTCAGTATTGAAGTTAACTATTTTACCTAATAATCCTCCTATTGTTGATGCAATTACCCAATATAAATAATCTAAGAAAGCTATGAAGAAAAAGAAGTAATTTTCTTTTACTCCCTTTGGTGCTTTTTTATTAAAAATTATAGAAAATGTTTCATCACACATATAAAAAATCAAAAAAGGTTTGACTTTACCTATTCCTTTGAATCTTTTTAACATGGATATTCCATAAAATAAATGCCTTGCATTTATCATTAGTGTTAAAAATAATGCGTATAAAGGATTAAATGCTACTGTTAATAAAGTAGTAATAGCAATATATTGCATACTTCCCGCAAAAACAATAGCACTCATTAATGTAGACCAATAAAATGCATATCCTTTTGTACTCATTAATATTCCATACGCCATTCCTAAGAATGTAAATCCAGTTAAAACTGGTATCGTTTCTTTAAAAGCTGCCGTAAGGGCTTTTAATTTCTCATCCATAATATTTTCTCCTTTATAAAATCTTAATTTTGTTATAAAAAATATTATCTATGATATAATTAAAGATAATTTGTTATAAGCAAAAGCAACTTATATTTTTTTCTATATCGCCCCAAACACCTTCCTTGTTAACTTCTGCATATTGGTAAATGGAATTTTTATCTCCTCACCGTTATAATTAACATAGATGCCTCCAGTATCGCCTCCCGGAAACGCAATGGTTTGATCTAAGAATAAATCTATGATTTTAGCTTTAAATCTTACATTATACATATCTTTATAATATAATTTTGTTGTTTTTTCATTTTCTTATAGAAATTTTAATTTGAAAATAGTTCATTGTAAAAATCCACATAATTGTTTCCAAAGTCATGAGATATTGTAACAATAGTTTTTCCACTTCCTAATGTCTTCGCCAGCTCAATGGCAGCAACTATATTTGCACATGATGAAATTCCTAAGAAAAGGCCTTCTTTGGTTGATAATAATTTAGCAATTTCTTTAACTCTATCAAATGAAACGGATATTGAGGTATCTACAAGAGAGACTTCAAACGTTTCTGGAATTCCTTCTGCAGATACATTACCTTTAATTTCATGTGGAACAGCTATTCCTTTTAAAACCTCACATCCTTTAGGTTGCATTGCTGCTATTATTACTGATGGATAAGCTTCTTTAATTCTCTTTGCTATTCCAGATAATGTTCCTCCAGTACCAACACCACATACAAATCCATCTATGGGACTAGAAATTTGTTCTATAATTTCTTTACCTGTATATTTGTAATGTGTATTAGGATTTGAAGGGTTAATGAATTGGTTTAAATATACATAATCAGGATTTTCATTACAAAGTCTTTTTGCCGTCTCAATGTGTGCACCAAAAGCACTTTCACAAACTATTACCTTTGCTCCATAAGCATGCAACATAGACATTCTATCTTTGGTAATATAATGCTTTGGAATTACCAATACTACTTTATAGCCTTTTAAGCAACCGGCAATTGCTAGTCCAGTACCTGTATTACCACCTGTTCCTTCTATTATTGTTTGTCCACTATTAGGAACTAAAATACCACTTTTCTCAGCTTCTTCTATCATATTTAATGCAATTCTAGTTTTATGACTGCCTCCTGGATTAAACCCTTCAAGCTTTACATATATATCTGCAGAATCTTTAGGTACTATTTGGTTTAACTTAACAATTGGAGTATTTCCAATACAATTTACAAGTGAATATTTATCCATATACTTATCCTCCTAATATATTATTTTCTTCATTGCATAAATGGAATTTTAAAAAATTTCTACTATCAAGTTATAATATCTTTGAACATTAATTTCATTGCTATACAATTTGCTAGTATTACTTCATTATTATATTGATTAAATATTTTTAACAAAAAGATATTTTTGATTTCTTTTAATAAACTTTTATTAGTTGTTTTAAATTTAATTTTTATGATATCATTTTTCATCATCAGTACGTTGTATTCTATATAATTGATAGAATTAAAATCTTTATCTAAAACTTCAATAGAAGTATCTTTTAAGTTTTCCCCATATATAGACAATAACAATTCACCGTCATATTTTATATTAGTTATACTAATTGAATTAATACAATTTCGTTCTTTTAGAATTTGTAATTCATTTTGAATAATAACTTTTGAATTGCTAGGTATGTCACTTGTCAATACTGTGTGTGGACTAATTTTAACGTTATTCCCAATAGTAATTGGACCAAGTATTCTACTAAAAGCTCCTATTTCTACATTGTTCCCTAAAGTAGGATGTCTTTTTCCCGCTTCATTTGCAGAGATACCTTTAGATCCTAATATAACTCCTTGTAATAGATAACATTGTTCTCCTATCTCGCATGTTTCACCTATTACTGTTCCAATTCCATGGTCAATAACAAACTGTTTCCCAATTTTTGCGGCAGGGTGTATTTCTATACCCGTTTGTACTTTTGCATATTCGGAAATCATTCGAGCTAAAATTAATTTATTATAACTATCAATATTATTACTATAATAAATACAATTTGCGATTCTATATAAAACGATACATTTAAATGATCTATATGAATTTAATACTAAATCTAAATTTCCATTGCAAGCAGGATCATTATTTACAAAAGCTAATAAATCTTCAATCACTAAATTATATATACTATCAAAAATATAATTATAGTGTTCTTGAATAAGATTAAAATTCATTTCTTTTGATAATGAAAATACTTCATTCATACATTTACTTATGAATGTTTTTACATTTTCATAACATATTTTTTTTGTATATATATTTTGCTCCATATACCCCCCCCTGATACTTATTCAATTACTTGCCAAGTATATTGATACATTTTTTACAATAATATTATTATATTGTATTATTTTACATTTATTATTCCTAAATGTCAAATTTCGAACAACATTAGTGATTATTTAATACAAAAAGTTGCACTTTAATAACAAACTGCTTTTTTATAAAAAACATATTAAGGAATTAAAATAAACACTCCACCAATAACAAGGTTACCAAAGTTAACTACCGATGCACTTTGTAGTCCTAGACATATACCGATGACCTTCGGTATTTTAATTTATCTTACATACCAGAATCATCAACAATAACACTATACCTTCCGTTAAAATTATTAAATATATAGATTAATATCCATATCTATTTCTAGTTATTTACTTATCATATGGTATAATTTAGTTATAACTAAAATATATAACATAAAATCATCAAATTGGAAGGGTGAACAGAAGTGAAACTAATTGGTTTAATTGGGGGTATGAGCTGGGAAAGCACGGTTACCTATTATCAAGTTGTGAACAATGTTATCAAAGATCAACTTGGAGAGTTACATTCAGCAAAGTGTTTATTATATAGTGTTGATTTTCATGAAATTGAGAAATGTCAATCAACTGGGAATTGGGAGAAGAGTGCGCAAATTTTATCAGAAGCTGCACAGAGTCTAGAAAAAGCAGGTGCAGAGTTTATAGTTATATGCACTAATACTATGCATAAAGTAGCAAATCAAATTCAAGAAGCTATTAATATTCCTATATTACATATTGCAGATGTAACTGCACAGGAATTAAAGAAAAGCTGTATTAACAAGGTTGCATTATTAGGAACAAAATATACAATGGAGCAGGATTTTTATAAGTCTAAGTTAATTGAAAATGGAATTGACGTATTAATACCTGATGCAGAAGATATAAATCTTATAAATACAATTATTTATGATGAATTGTGTTTAGGAATTATATCCGAACATTCAAAGCAGATTTATCTAAATATTATAAATAAGTTAGCAAAACAAGGTGCTCAAGGAACTATATTAGGTTGTACAGAGATTGGATTATTAATTCAACAAAAAGACACTAAAATACCATTGTTTGATACTACTTTAATCCATGGTGAGCAAGCTGCATTATATTCTATTGGATATAAATTGTAGTTTTAAAAAATAATAATTTCACTAAATATAATTTGAACTAAGCTTCTAAAAACGATGGTTTAGCTTATTGATTAAGTAAAATTTCATATAAAAAAATCAAGTAAGAGAGGCTATATCAGATTGAAGTTTTTTTAACTCAATCTGATACAGCCCCTTGAATTTTTTATACTTTCCCATACATTAAGATAAAAATACCTATAAGCTAAAACTTACAAAAATATTAGCCTATAGGTATTATTTTTTATTTTGTACTGTCTCTCTTAATCAATTCATAATCAAGAACATATTGATCTTGTTCCAAATCTTTCTTATTAAGAATTTTTATAAGCATTCTCATAGCAACTGATCCCATATCATAACTTGGTTGGGTAATAGTTGATATTTTAGGATAGAAAATTGAAGCAGCATAGTTGTTATTAAACCCTATTACACTTACATCCTCTGGTACCTTAATTCCATTATCTCTAAGTTCATTTATTGCACCCATTGCAATTTCATCTGATGCACAAACAATTCCATCGAATTTCTTACCACTTTCTATAAATTGTTTTACACCTTTTGCTCCTGATTTTACTCTTAATGTATCAAAGCAAACTAGATCATCTAATACTGATAAATTAGCTTCCTTTAAAGCATTCTCAAATCCTATGTATCTCTCTCCCCATGCATTCATACCATCATTTTTTACACCAATAAAACCTAAATTCTTTATTCCTTGTTCAATAAGATATTTAGCTCCATCATGTACAGCACTTACGTTATCTATAGTAACGCTTGGGAAAGCACCATCCTTATCTTTTGTCTCAACCAATACGGTTTTTAAATCTAACTCGTTAATTAAATCTAAGATATCTTCATTAAGTGAACTACTCATATAAATGACTCCGTCCACCATCTTTTCCTTAAGAACTCTTAAATATTCTTTCTCTTTTTCTGCATCGAAATCAGAATTACATAGTATTACATTGTAATCGTATATATGTGAAACATCCTCTGCTCCTCTTACGATTTCAGGATAAAATTGACTTGATATATCTGGAATTAGTATACCTATAGTTTTAGTTCTTTGAGTTTTCAAACTTCTTGCTACAATGTTAGGTCTATAACCTAACTTCTTAATGGCGTCTAAAACCTTTTTCTTTGTGTCTTCATTTACAACATCGATATCGTTTAACACTCTTGATACGGTCGCAATAGATACGCCAGCCTCTTTTGCTACGTCTTTAATAGAAGTTGCCATTTATTTATCACTCCCATTTTTATATATTCTAATTATTAATTATACATATATATTAGCGCAATAACAAGCAGTTATCTTTTTTATTTATAGTTTTTCTTAAAACATTGTTCTTTTTGCACATAATAAATGATGCACAATTTAGAATATATATTACTAATTCTACCCTAAATTGTGCATTCATATTTAAATATTATCTAATTACTTTAACATCAATATCTAATTTTTCACCATTTATTGTTGTTTCCATATAATCGCAATTTTCTGCTCCGTATATAACTTCAACTGTTAAAGTGTCTCTTTTAATTATATCTTCAAACTTCTTGATTACATTCATCAACATGTCATTATTTCTAACATATAAGTTAATCTTGTCAGCAACTTCAAAGCCTTTTTCTTTTCTCATATTTTGAATTTTAGAAATCATTTCTCTTAAGTGACCTTCTTCTTTTAATTCTTCTGTAATATGAGTATCAAGAACCACTCCAATTTCTCCTTCACCTGCAAAAGCATAACCATCTAATCCTTGCATTGTAACAAGAATACTATTTGAATTTAATTCAATCTCAGTTCCGTCTATATTTATAACTTCAACGTTGCCACTCTTAATCTTTTGAGCTAATTCCATTTGATTTCTAGATGCTATTTCTTTTCTTATAGCTGGAATTAACTTTCCATAACTTTTACCAAGTACAGGCAGATTTGGCTTAAGCTCAAAATTAACATGTTCTGATAAATCCGCACCAAACTTTATACTCTTGATATTTAACTCATCAGTTATGATATCTCCATAATATTCTGGAATTGATGCAACTGAAACTAGTATTTCTGAAAGCGGCTGTCTATTCTTAATGTTAGCTCCGTTTCTAGCACTTCTTCCAAGCTTAACTATTGTATAAGCTAGATCCATCTCTTTTTCTAATTCTTTGTTTATTGCCTTTTCATCAACTTGTGGCCAATTGCATAAGTGAATACTTTCTTCCGCTTTTGAATCTAAATTAACTACTAAGTTTTGATAAATTTCTTCTGTTATAAATGGCACAAATGGCGCTGCAACCTTTGATAAAGTTACAAGAACTTTGTATAAAGTCACATAAGCTCCTATCTTATCGTCAGTTAAAGTTTCTGACCAGTATCTAGATCTATTTCTTCTTACATACCAGTTTGATAACTCATCTGTAAAATCTTCTATTTGAAGAGCTGCATTTGTTATATCATAAGCGTTTAACTTATCATCTACATCCTTAACTAAAGTGTTTAACTTAGACATAATCCATTTATCCATAACATTTTCTGATTTGAAATCAGTATAATCTAATGGATTAAATCCATCTATATCTGCATATAAAACATAGAATGAGTATACATTCCATAATGTGCTTAAGAACTTTCTTTGAGCTTCACCAACATCATCAACTGAGAACCTTGTTGGTAACCATGGTGCACTAGCTGTATAAAAATGCCATCTTGTAGCATCTGCACCTTGAGCATCTAACACCTCAAATGGATCGACTACATTTCCTTTTGACTTAGACATCTTTAATCCCTTTTTATCTAAAACATGCCCTAAAACTATACAATTTTCAAATGGATTTCTATCAAAAATAGCAGTTGAAATAGCTAATAGTGTATAGAACCAACCTCTAGTTTGATCAACAGCTTCTGATATAAATTGGGCTGGATAGTTTTGTTCAAATAACTCTTTATTTTCAAATGGATAATGTAATTGGGCAAATGGCATTGACCCTGAATCAAACCAACAGTCAATAACTTCTCTAGTTCTAACCATTTCTTTACCACAGTGAGGACATTTTAATTTAACATTATCAATATATGGCTTATGAAGTTCTATATCTTCTGGCACATTTCTTCCTTTTTCTTTTAATTCCTCAATGCTGCCAACACATTCCTTATGCCCACATTCACATTCCCATATTGGAAGTGGAGTTCCCCAATATCTATCTCTTGAAATACCCCAATCAATAACATTTTCTAAGAACTTACCAAATCTACCTGTTCTAATGTTATCTGGATACCAATTAATCTTATTATTGTTCTCTAAAAGTTTATCTCTTAGAGTTGTCATTCTAACAAACCAGCTTTCCTTTGGATAGTAAAGAAGTGGTGTGTCACATCTCCAACAATGTGGATATGAGTGAAGGTGTTTTTCTGCTTTGAATAACTTATTATTTTCTTCTAACCATTTACAGATGCTTTCATCACACTTTTTAACGAATTTACCTGCCCATGGAGTAACTTCTTCTACGAATTTACCTTCTTTATCAACTAAATTAATAAACGTGATTCCATTAGCCTTTGCAACTAAACTATCCTCTTCACCATAAGCTGGTGCAATGTGAACTATTCCTGTACCATCTGATAAAGTAACATAATCACCATGAATTATTTCAAATGCTTTTCCTTCTACTTTTGCAAAAGGCATTAATTGTTCATATTTAAGACCAACAAGTTCTGTTCCCTTAAATTCTCTAACTATTTCATAATCTTCACCAAGAACTTTTCCTGCTAAATCTTTTGCAAGGATTAAAATTTCTTCTCCAACTTTTGCTTCTATATAAGTGTAAGCCTTATTTACAGATATAGCTAAGTTTGATGGCAATGTCCAAGGAGTTGTTGTCCACGCTAATATATACTTATTTTCTTCCCCTTCTACCTTAAACTTAACAGTTGCAGTTAAATCTTTAACATCTTTATACCCTTGAGCTACTTCATGAGATGAAAGAGCTGTCCCACATCTTGGGCAGTATGGCATAACCTTGTGTCCTTCATATAAAAGACCTTTTTCCCACATTTGTTTTAATGCCCACCATACTGATTCTATATAAGAATTGTGATAAGTTACATATGGCTCATCCATATCAACCCAATATCCAATTTTATTAGTCATATCTTCCCACATTGAAACATATTTAAATACGCTTTCCTTACATTCAGTAACGAATTTTTCAACGCCATATTCTTCAATTTGTTCCTTACCTGAGATTCCAAGTTTCTTTTCTATTTCAAGTTCAACTGGTAAACCATGTGTATCCCAACCAGCTTTTCTTATAACTTTATATCCCTTCATAACCTTATATCTTGGGATAATATCCTTCATAACTCTTGTTAAAATATGCCCTACATGAGGCTTTCCATTTGCTGTTGGAGGTCCATCATAGAAAGTGAAATACTCACCATCTTTATTCATATCAAAATTCTTTTTAATTACACTTTTTGCTTTCCAAAAATCTGCGACTTCTTTTTCCATGCCTACAAAACCTTTTGGCATTTCTACTTTTTTGTACATTCTAAAGATACTCCTCTCTTATTTCCTATAGTTAACTTTTTTAGGTTATTTACCTTTATAAATTTATTAATAACTTTTTATAAAAATAAAAAAAACTCCATCCAAAAGGACGAAGTTATATTCGCTATACCACCTATGGCAAATGCATCTAAATATTTCAAGATGCTCTTTTCAAGTACTTTCATACTCTATCCTTTAACGCAGGCTTACGGGAAAACCTACTAAGCTTAAGCCTTTCAATTTCCAACTCCTAGGTGATTTTCCTTTAAACTCTATACAACTTTCCACCAACCAGTTGCTCTCTTAAAGTAGAAGATTTAAGTACTTTTCCTAATCATAGCTTTTGTTTATCATTATATATCAACACCTCAATATCTGTCAATTATCTTGCAACTTTGCTTTAAATATATTTTTTCTAGTGATATACTTAAATTGTATTTCATTAAAGGAGGCGAATGCGATAAGGGAAATAACCTACAAACTCTATAGGAAGTAGGTCGCTTAATCCTAACGCATAAGATTACAAGCAGCTTAATTGCTATAGAGTACATTAGTAAAGTATAAATAATTTAATGAAAGAAGGCTTTATAATGACAAATCTAGCATTTGAAGTTATTGAAAGAGAATCTAATGAAAAATCAAACCTATTAAGAAAAAATGGACAAGTTCCTTGTATAATTTACGGAGGAAGTTTAGAAAAAGCAATTCCTATAAAAATTAAAAAGATCGAATTGATTAAACTTATTAGTTCAAACACATCAAGTTCCTTAATTCCTTTAAAAATCAACGGAAAAACCAAAACTTGTGTAATAAAAGAAGTTCAAAAAGATGTTTATGGAAAAGTTATTCATGCTGATTTTCAAGCTGTTAGAAAAAATGAAGTTATAAGATTGAAAATTCCTGTAACATTTTTAGGTGAAGAAAACTTAGAAACTAAGAGATTAGTTTTAGAAACTTTTTCTCCTGAAATAGAAGTCCAAGGCGTTGCTTCAAGTATGCCTGAAACTTTAGAATTTGATGTAAGTAACATGAATTTTGAAGATAAAGTTCTAGCAAGCAATATAACATTACCTAAGGGAATATCTCTAATAACAGATTCTGAAATATTATTAGCTATAGCAGCTAGTTCAAATAATAATTCCGAAGAAGAAGATGAATAAACTTCCAAATGAGATTATAAAAAAGGGAGGCTATATGCCTCCCTTTAACTATCTAATTGAAAGCTCCATAAATAGCTCTTATAGTTCTTTCAAAATCATCATTTTCAATACCTACTAATATATTCATTTCCGATGAACCTTGATCTATCATTCTTATATTTACATTTGCATTTGTTAATGCGCTAAAAATTCTAGTTGCGACACCCTTTCTTTTTGCCATTCCCTTTCCTACTGTAGCTATTAACGCCATATTAGGATGTACCACTACGGAATCTGGGTCACATGCTCTGCGAATTTCCTCAACTATCTTGTCAGTCTTATTCTTAAGCTCACTATCTGAAATAACAACACATACTGTATCAATTCCAGAAGGCATATTTTCAAATGATACGTTATTCATTTCTAACACTGAAAGTACCTTCCTACAGAATCCAAGTTCTGAATTCATCATAGCTTTCTCAATAGATATAACAGTAAAATCTTTTTTACCTGCTATTCCTGTTATTGTCTTACACTCCTTTTCATCTGTATCTTGTACTATATATGTACCTTCATCTTCAGGTCTATTAGTATTTTTAATATTTATTGGAATACCCATTCTTCTCACTGGGAATATTGCTTCCTCATGAAGTACAGATGCTCCCATATATGATAATTCCCTTAATTCTTTATACGTAATACGGCTTATAGCCTTAGGATTTTCTACTATCCTTGGATCTGCCATTAAAAATCCTGAAACATCAGTCCAGTTTTCATATAAATCAGCTTCTATACTAGCTGCTATTAATGCACCAGTTACGTCTGATCCACCTCTTGAAAATGTAATTATATTCCCTTCTTTATCTGCCCCATAAAATCCAGGAATAACAGCCTTTTCAACATTTCTTAAAGTATTTCTTAATAATTCATCTGTTTCTTTTGAATTTAAAGTTCCATCATTATTAAACACAATAACATTTTTTGCATCAACAAATTCATATCCTAAATACTTAGCTAATATCAACCCATTTAGGTACTCTCCTCTACTAGCTGCATATTCTTTCGAAGCACCAGCTTCAAGATCTTTCTTTACGATACCTAAGTGTTTTTGGATATCAAAATCTAATCCCAAGTCATTGACAATTCCAGTATACCTTTCATAAACATGCTTAAAAACATCGTCTAATGAAATTCCAGTCATAACATGTGCATGACAAAGATATAATAAATCTGTTATCTTTGTATCTTTTGCATTTCTTTTTCCTGGTGCCGATGGAACCACATATCGCCTATTGCTATCTGCAAATACTATTTCTTTAACTTTGCTGAACTGTGATGCATCTGCAAGTGAACTTCCTCCAAATTTTGTAACTACTACAGAATTCATTTTTTTGCCCCCAATATATTTAATTTTCTAATGCCTATTCTATCAACTTTCGAATTTTTTTCAATAGTTTTTACATAAATTTTCGTCTTTTTTTAAAATTACATTTCTATATTCTTTAATTAATATTAAGTATTCTTAATTATTCTTAATTATGTTAAATAAAGATACCATTTTCCCTATAAATACTGTTATAATCTTAGAAGAGTCTTTTTGAAAGGAGATAATTATGACTAGCAAATTTTATTTACATAAAGGAAAAAATAAAAGAGCTGAAGGCGGACGTCCATGGATATATATAGATGAAATAAATGAATATGATGGTGATTATGAAAATGGTGATATAGTCGAAGTATATAATCACAAAGGATATTTTATAGGAAAAGGCTATATTAATGATAGAAGTAAAATAACTATTAGAATCATGACTAGAGATAAGGATGAAGAAATAGATAAAGAATTCTTTAAAAACAGATTAAAAGCTGCTTTTGAATATAGAAAAACTGTTATAGACACATCTTCTTGTAGATTGGTTTTTGGTGAAGCTGATTTACTTCCTGGATTAACTATTGACAAGTTTGAAGATTACTATGTTATACAAATTTCAACTTTGGGAATGGATAAATATAGAGATATTATAGTTCATCTTCTTGTTAATGATTTCAATGCTAAAGGAGTATATGAAAGAAGTGATATAGCTACTCGTGAGATTGAAGGACTTGAGCAAAGAAAAGGCTTTTTAACTGATGAATTTGATACCAATATTCAAATTATTGAAAACGGAGTTAAGTACATAGTTGATATTGAAAATGGTCAAAAGACCGGATTTTTCTTAGATCAAAAAGAAAATCGAGCTGCTATTCATAGGATATGTAAAAACAGGGAAGTTTTAGATTGCTTTACACATACCGGCTCCTTTGCATTAAATGCTGGCATTGCAGGTGCAAAATCAGTACTTGGTATAGACGTATCAGAACATGCCATTGAATGTGCGACAAAAAACGCTGAACTTAATGGCTTACAGGATACTGTTAAATTCGAATGTCATAATGCCTTTGATGTATTATCTACATGGTCAAAGGAAGTAAGAAAGTTTGATGTAGTTATTTTAGATCCTCCAGCTTTCACTAAATCTAGAAACACTATTAATGGAGCTAAAAGAGGATATAAAGAAATTAATCTTAGAGGGCTGAAAATGGTTAAGCCTGGAGGATACTTTGTAACTTGCTCATGCTCACACTACATGAGCGAAGATTTACTAAAGTCCACAATAAATGAAGCTGCACATGATGCTCACAGAATATTAAGGCAAGTTGAATTTAGAACCCAATCTGCAGATCATCCAATACTATGGAATTCAGATGAAAGTTATTACTTGAAATTCTTTGTATTTCAAGTTGTGTAAATTTAAATTTAAAAAGTAGTGACATACAAAAAGTCTACCGTTACTACTTTTTCTAAAAATATTTCTAAAGAGGTGACTTCAGGATGAATTTTTTGAAAGACTTACTAAAAAAAGATATAACCAAAAGACTTATTGTCTTATTTATAATTATCTTTTTCTTCTTCATACTAAAATCAATGCTTAATCTGTTCTTACTAACATTTATATTCACCTACATAACATATAGTTTTCAAAAAGGGATTACCGACAAATTAGATAAGTATATTAAAATAAATCCAACAATAATAACATTATTCTTGTATTTAATCTTATCAACTGCAATCGTATTTTTTGTGTCTACATATATTCCAATAATTATCAAACAGCTAGGTGAGATAATTTCAGAAATAACTAACTTTAACTTTGATTCAATTAATATTGGATTTCTCTCTCCTTATGTAAGAAAATATATTCATGAAATTGACTTTATATCAATCATAAAAGGGGCTGGATTAGATCAGATTTTAAGATATGCCTCAAACCTAGGAGCTTGGGGATTCAATGTTTTTATAGCTTCAATATTAAGTTTATTCTTTTTACTTGAAAAAGATAAAATTAAAGAATTCTTTTTTAAATTTGAAGATAGCAAAATTTCTATGGTCTATAAATACACATTGGACTTTGGAACTAATTTTTTAAACTCATTTGGTAAAGTAGTGCAAGCTCAATTAATTATCGCTTTTGTAAATAGTATTTTATCTACAATAGCACTATTCTTGTTTCACTTTCCTCAAGTTTTGGGGCTTGGGGTTATGATTTTTATATTCAGCTTGGTTCCAGTTGCCGGTACTATCGCTTCATTAATTCCTCTTTGTATAATAGCTTATACTATAGGCGGATTTAAAACAGTTTTTTATATTCTTATTCTGATAGCTGTTTTACACGCTCTAGAAAGTTATGTATTGAATCCTAGATTTATGGCTGATAAAACCGAACTTCCTGTTTTTATCGTTTTTATCACTCTATTAATATCTGAACACTTCATGGGAGTCTGGGGACTGCTTCTTGGCATACCTCTTCTCATGTTTATTTTAGATCTATTAAATGTTAAGTTAGGTTCTGCTGGTAAGAAGCCTAAAGAAAAGTTATTAAAAATAAGTCTTAATTCTTTGAAATTAAAAAAGTAACCTTGTTATAAGGTTACTTTTTTTATTCTCTGTATTAATGATAAAAATAATACTCTTTACCTATTCACTAACCTACTTTTTGCATTTTTTTCCTTTTATGTGATATAATATAATAAGAAATTAACCACTTGCGAAATGGGGGGATTGATATGGTAACACAAAAAATGAATTTAATTTATTCTGTATTAAAAGAAGAGCATTTTGAATTATCTGCAGCATCATACGAAAAAGATGAATATCATATTTTTTATAAGAGTGGTCTAGTCTTAACAATTGACCTATCTACAGATATAATAAATGCTACTATGATGTATTTTGACATAAATCATGAGTTTGTTTCTTATACATATAACTTAGATAATGAAAGTTCCTTTGATGATTTGTTGGAACATGTACTAAATATTATTTCAACTAATAGTATGCTTCTAAAGTGGAACTTAACATTGTATGAATTAATACATTTAGATAAGTTAATTTTCCTATCCATGAAAGACTTATCATTATGTAAAACAAATGATAATGTAAGTTCCATTAAAATTGATAGAATTATGAATTTTGATAAAGAACTTTTCGATATGTTACTTGGTCCATCCAATGAAAACAACCAAATTACATCACTTTACAATAAGTTAACTCATGAAAAATTTAAGATAATAATTATAGAAAAGACTAATACTGGTATCTCTAATATTACTAGAGCATTATTTATTAGAGATGGTATCCTAATTACAATATTCTATGAAGAATCTGGAGTTGTTTTATGTGGAGATATTTTTTTCCAAACCAACCATAAGATAAATGATAATATATATATTGATAATAAAGATATAGTAGATTCATCAAATGACAATTTTATATTATATAAATTAAGATTTTCAGAAAAAACCTTTGATCATATTGTATACTTATTGGATCATACTAATATTATTTATAAGAAAATTCATAATAAATCTTACAAAAAGATCAATTTATCTAGTAGTGTTGAACACTTAACCCAAAAATACCATAGCCGTCTAGACTCAATAAGTAATGAATTATCATATGAAGATTTAGAAATGTTAGGCATGTAACCTTATATAAATTTAGAACTCATCAAAATGATGGGTTCTACTTAATTTATCTTGATATTCCTATATCTCTCCCTGAGCTAATACTATTATCTATTTTTATATTTCCATCTATAATTTCTATCGAGATCGTTGATATCTGATCTATAGCCCAATCTTTAGGTAATGGGTATCCAATATTCCCGCTAAATTCTGTTGACATATCACAGACAAAACTACTACAAGTATAACCAGCCTTGCTAACTATACTGCTAATTTTTCTTGGAGCATATATTCCTACTTTAAAACTTGTTCCAATATCATTAAACACCTTATAAATTTCAGCAAAATACTCTAAAACTCCCTTTATATACTTATCTAGAGCATCAAAATCTACTGCAAAATATATAATTCCTTGCTTTAACCTAAGATTATTTACTGCCTCAATTACATCCTTTGCATCATTACTTCCTTGGAATGTGCTAAAATAATCACCTTTGTTTCCAAAGGTTTCAAATATGGGAACAAAGTTCAATCCCTCCTCAAAGATAATATTCAATTCACTAGGTGTGATTTTATAATTACCAGTAAGGTATCTCCCTACTGATATATATCCATTACTCCTTAATGCTTTAGCTATTGCAGGGGTAATTGTTGTTGAACAATCACAAATTGTTCCTTTTCTGCTTTCATCTCCTTTACTTACTAGCAGTGATGCCCACGTTTGCATACCAGCTACTCCAGTTTCATCCAAGCTAGAGAACCTCTGAAAATCCGTTACTGCTTTCTTTGTATTCTCTCCATACAATCCATCAAATCCACTTGAATCAAAACCGTTCACATACAAAGCATATTGTAACAAATATATAAGTTTACTTTGTCTGCTACCTAATCTTAATCTAGGACACCTTGCTTTTGTTGCTGGTCCAAAATTGCCATTAGGCTCAACTATTCCTTCTTCGATCTGCAAAGCATAAATTAACGCCTTATTAGTTATTCTTTCATAAATTCCATCACATGGAACCAACCCTATGTTAGCTCTAAAATACCCATTAGAAGAATAATCCCTATTTAAGTTTTGTTGAACTTTACGAATCTTAGAATCTCCTAAAAGCTTAAAAGAATCCATATTTAGCAATGCTTTCATTAAAAGTGAATCTACAACTCCTGTTAAATTCGTTAATCCTGCATCTGATTGAAACTCTATTACTGCATTTTTTGTATTTTCCCCAAACGTCCCAGTAAATCCTGTTGGATTGTACCCTTTGCAAAATAACGCACCTTGCAAAATGTAAACTTGATTTGCTTTATCGGACCAAATTGCTATATCCTTAAACGCACTAGTAGTTGCCGGTCCAAAATTACCATTAGGCTCAGTTATTCCAAGCTCTATTTGTAAAGCTATTGTAAGTGCCTTTATTGTATTTCCTCCGGTTATCCCATCTTCATCTATTACAATATATCCCTTCTTTCCACTATACGTTCTATTTAGCCATCGTTGAGTTATTTTTACCGCTTCATCTACCATCATTAACATCTCCCTCTTATTTCAATAAAAAACAATCATATTTATAAACTTACCCCCGATTTTTAGCTATATTATTTAACTTAGGGCATTTCTATAAGTCTTTTCTAAAATGCTTAACGCAGATTTTCTGCTTTTATATACAGCTTGTCTTGATATACTTAAAAAATTAGCAATTTCACAATCTGATAAACAGTATTTATATCTCATAGTTATAACTTTTTTCTGTTTATCTGATAAACTTGAAATCAATTCATCAAAAGCTAAAGACGAATTATCCATAGGATTACAAGAATACTTTTTATCAATTTCTATATTTGTAAGCATTGAATTATATGTAACATTCTTATTTTTAGCTTGTTTATAATAAATGTTTATACAATAATTTTTTAATGAAACAGATATATACTTGTATAACTCCTCTTCTGATTTAAAATTAGAAATATTTATTTTCTTAGTAAGTTGCCAAAGAAATAATACAATGTAATTTTTATACAACTCAAGTTGAAAACTCATGGTTAAAAACTCAATTTTCTTATTAAACCTTGAATAGATTGCATCAAAGTTTTTATCAGAGTTTATTAGTAATTCTATTAACCTCATAAAATCCCCCCTAAATAAGAACTACATATACAATAACCAAACATATGTTCTCATTGTAAACCTTGAGAGAAATTTTTTCCACAAAAGATATTAATAAATAAAATGAGATACTTGTCCTTTAATGACCCACAAATAGAATATATTCAATTATCACACTCCATGAAAACGCAATATTTACCCTTTTCCTTTATACCGCTTTAAATATTTAAAGCAGTATTTTATGCATAAAAACATAAAATACTGCTTACTATAAATCTTTTTCATTCAAATAAATTTTCAAGTTTATCTTTATATGACCAAGCCAAACAATGCTTAGGATACCCTTTCTTACTTACTTCCCCAACTCTCAAGATATGCTTTTTCTGAGAATTATTCATCATTTCATACCTTAAAGACTTTAATATTAATTCCACTCTGCTTATATATATTTCATCTAAACCCTCTAAAGGTTCTCCCCAAGCAGCAATTATATAATCAGCATCATGTATTTCTTCAGCTATTACTTCATCATTATAAAGAATATCCTCGTTTCCTTCTATATATTCTCTACCTCTTAAAATACACTCCTCATATAAATCCTCTCTTGAATATTCATATACTGTAAAAAGATTTACTATCGTTAGTTTTTGTATTCCTTTAAACTCATCCTTGTTTTCTTCCATAAACTTAACTATTCTCTTATATAGGCTATTGCAACTATCTTCCTCTACTCCCTTAGGAGCTCTAGATATAACTAGAACGTGACTTCCTTTTTTACCAAGGTTAAATGAAACTTTATAACACCTTTCTCCTCTTTCATCCTCAGTAACATTAATACCCTTTTTAATAACAGATTTAGGATACTTGCATCTACACATAGTCATTCCCCTTTTATACCAGATTACTAATTAATATTTAATAATGTTTTAACTTATTCCTATAATATGTCCTTCACTGTATTCGGGTACTATATTAGTTATGTTTTTCTGAACACAATAATTGATATCTTTTTCTAACCCTAAATTAATCATAACATTATAATGCCTTGCATTACTTATATATTCTAATACATTAGTAGATTCTTCATATAACTTCTCTGCTGTAAATGCTATATCTGTTAGCTCCACATTATTATTAATTTTTTTAATTTCGTTAATAATAAGGCCTGTACATATATAATCATCCATAGAAAATTGGCCATTCGTTCCAGCATTAACTATAACTAAATCCTTGTTAACCTCCATCAACCTATTAGCTAGAGCTCTTGCATTAAGCATACATCCAACAAATATTTTATCTGCAGCTGTACAATTAGTTAAAGTTCTTGTTCCATTAGTTGTTGTAATTATTATCGTCTTACCAAAAACTTGTTCCTTTGTGTACTCTAAAGGAGAATTGGATAAATCAAATCCATCGATTCTAACAGCCCTTCTCTCTCCTCCTAAAATACAATTTTCTTTTCCTAACCTTTTTCTCATCTCAAATGCTTCTTCTACAGTTAATAAGGGTATTACTTCTTTGCAACCATTCATTAAAGCTGTTGTAATGACTGAAGTTGCTCTAAGCATATCTATTACCACAACAATATTATCCTTAATTATATCTTCTCTTATGTAGTCTGCTGAAATAATAACATCAATCTTCATAAATTCATACCTTCCTTAAATTTTTCCCCTTGATATATATCATTATCTTCCATAGCTTTATCTATAGCATTTAAAACTTCCCATTTCTTTAGACTCCACATAGGTCCAATTAACAAATCCCTTGGAGCATCACCGGTTAACCTATGTACAACCATATCTTCCGGTATCATTTCAACTGACTTACACAATAAATCTATATACTCTTCCTGAGATAAAAATTCTAATTCCCCTCTTTCATATAACTTAACCAAAGGAGTATTTTTCATTAAATGAAGTAAATGAAACTTTACTCCTTTTGCTCCTGAATGAGCAATATATTTCACTGTTTTAAGCATATCATCTTTAGTTTCACCTGGTAATCCAAAAATGCTATGAACAACAAAATCTATATTTCTTATTTTTAACTCCTCTATAGATTTTTCAAAAACTTCTAACTTATATCCTCTATTTATTTTTTTAGCTGATTCATCATTACAAGTTTGTAACCCAAGCTCTATCCAAACATAAAATTTTTTATTTATTTCTTCTAACAAATCTAATACATCTTCACCTAAACAATCAGGTCTTGTAGCTATAGCTAAAGCCACCACGCCTTCCTGTTTAAGTGCTTCTTCATATTTTTCTCTTAAAACTTCTATAGATGCATAAGTATTAGTGTAAGCCTGGAAATAAGCAATATATTTGCTACCATTCCACTTCTTTAACATCATCTTCTTTACATGATCAAATTGCATCCCAATAGAAAAATCTCTATCCCCAGCAAAATCTCCTGATCCTCTTTCACTGCAAAATAAACATCCACCACTACTTATAGTTCCATCTCTATTAGGGCAAGAAAAACCTCCATCTAAAGATATTTTAAAAACTTTTTCTCCAAACTTTTCTCTTAAAAAGTGATTTAAGCTATGATATCTTTTCCCATTCCATTCTTTCCCCATAGTCATCCTCCTCCAAATAAAAATATCATACTTATAATAACAGATTAAAATTAAAAATGCTAAAACACTATTTCTCCATTTCTTTCTTTATTATTCTCATATCCTTCAAATCCACTAAATAAGTTCCTTCAGAATCTTTATCTCCCTTCATTCCTGTAGATTTCACAAACACTCCTCTATCTGTAACTCTAAGAATATCTAGAGAATATTTATCACTTGGAAAGACTACATCAAACTTTAATGGCAATAATTCTCCTGTTGGATTTTTATATATCCTGATAGTTGATCCCTTTCCTTCCTCTATAAACTGTACAATTAATTCTCCATCACTATCAGAGAACAATAGCTTTTGGACATCTACATTCTTTAGTACATCATACCCCATTATATCTTCTGCTATCGGTTTTTCTAAAAACTTCTCTATATTTTCATCAACATTTACATCCTGTTGTCCTCCTTTTCCTTCTCCTTTTGCTTCTCCATATGCCTTTTTAGTTTTATTCACCAAAGCTAAAGCTATTATTGCATTATTCCCACGTGTCGCAGTCATAGCTATAGATTCTCCCTGAAAACCTATGTTGATAAAAGAAATTTCACTTTCTGGTACATCTTCTTTGGTTATCACTACCTTCCCATCTTTAGGGAATACTTGCTTAGGTAAATCTCTTCTTCTTAAAAGCAATTGACTCTTCCCAGTTTCTTCATCTATCAATCTTAAAGAAGTTCCATCTTTATATACTTGTTTCAAGCTCTTAATATTTACGTCATCTATTAAATACTTATCATCTACTTTAACTACTTTTAAATCTAGACTTTCAAGATCAGCCCTTACAACATTCTTACTTCCCCTTATTAATAGATATCTTATATATGCATAATTTGATCCTTCTGATACTAAATCAATTTTATATGAATCTATTTTATTTTCTCTTATTTTATTAATTTCATTTTCATCTATAGTCTCATTTCTACAATACTTATTAGCTTCATTAATATCATCATTCGCCAAACCCTTCATAAAATTGTTCCCTGACTCTATTGCTTCATTAATATTAAATAAGTACAATGACACTTCTTTCGCTGACCTTTCACAACCAATAATGTTAATTGGTAAAACTAATATTAAAACAAACACTATAAATTTTTTCATAAAAAACTCCTCTTTCTTATTACTAGATACTAATAAGTTTAGTTTTCCTTAGAAAATTCTCCTTATACCATTGAATTAGAATAAATACATATACATCATTAATATATTTGTTATTAGAAACAACTTAGAAAGGAAATATATTGTGAATAAAGAGATTACTAAAATATTTCAGATAGCTGTAGTTTTTATTGGCACTATCGTTGGTGCTGGACTAGCCTCTGGCAAGGAAATAACCCAATTCTTCACCTCATTTAGTGTAAAGAGTTTCTTAGGGATAATTTTATGTGGTACATTCTACATAATAATGGGATCTATTATTTCAAAAATAAGTGTTAACTATAATCTTAACTCTTATAGTGATGTAATGAAAATAATAAGTCCTAACCTTTTAGGTAAACTTACCGGAGTTATAACCACACTTTATTTAATATCAAGTGCATCAATAATAATAGCTGGAAGTGGTGCTTTAATTAATCAATTTTTTGGTATACCTAAAATTGCCGGTTCATTAATTATGATTGCTTTAGCTTCATTTTTTTTAATTAGAGGAACAGATGGCTTAATTGAAGTAAATTCTTTTATTGTCCCAGCCTTAATAACTACCATAACTATAATTACCATCCTATACTTTTTATTTTGCAGAGAAATGGTCACTATCGACAATATAGCCAGTTTTAAGCCTAAAAGAGAAGGGATTTTGCTCTCAACTATTCTATATGCTGGATATAATATTCTCTGCTCCTCTGGTGTACTAGTTCCTTTAAGTACGCAAATGAAAAAATCAAAAACAATGATTATAGGTATTTTCTTTGGCGCTATAGGTCTCACTCTACTTTGCTGTATGATTAATCTTATGCTTATGATTAATCAACCTTATATTTACGAATACGAAATACCACTATTGTTCGTTGCTCAAAGATTTGGTCCAGTTATACAAGCTTTACTTTTAATAATCATTTGGTTAGAAATGTTCTCAACAGAAGTTTCAGATGTATATTCAATAAGTAAAACTCTTGAACAAACCTTTAATATAAAATTTGAAAGAGGTATTTTTTTAGTATTAGTCATAGCTTTGCCTATATCTCAAATCGGTTTTACTAACTTAATATCTACTCTGTATCCTTTATTTGGTGTTCTAAGCTTAATATTTATAATTCAGTGCTTAATTTTCTACTATAAGCATAAAGATAAAATGTCAAATTAACTTCTTGTAATCGCCTCCTATTAGACTTATAATTTATTGAATACTTAAACAGGAGGTGCTCTTTTGAAATATTCTAAAGAACTCATAAACTGCAACTTATGCAGACGAAACTGTAATGTAAACAGAATTAAAGGCGAATTAGGTGCTTGTGCTGCCGATAGTAGGATAAAGATAGCTAAAGCTTATCTTCATCTTTGGGAAGAGCCTCCTATATCTTTGGGAAAAGGTTCAGGAACAGTATTCTTTTCACATTGCAATTTAAAATGTGTATTTTGCCAAAACCATGATATAAGTCAAGAATTTAAAGGAAAATATATAACAGTGGAAAGATTAAGTGAGATATTTTTAGAACTTCAAGATAAAGGAGCTAGCAATATAAACTTAGTAACCCCAACACACTATGTTCC
Organism: Clostridium cibarium; assembly: GCF_014836335.1. Classification (GTDB taxonomy): domain Bacteria; phylum Bacillota; class Clostridia; order Clostridiales; family Clostridiaceae; genus Clostridium; species Clostridium cibarium. The sequence continues at coordinate 62,349 of NZ_JACSRA010000007.1, read as the reverse complement.
ACTAATAAAAGAAGCTATTGAAATAGCTAAAAGAGATGGCTTAACATTACCCATCCTTTATAACACTAATGGATATGACTCTTTAGAAACTATTAAATCTCTAGATGGATATATTGATGTTTATCTTCCTGACTTTAAATATTTTAATGATAAATATGCACTTAAATATTCGAAAATTACACATTATGTAGATAATATCATTCCTATTCTAAAGGAAATGCTTAATCAAGTAGGGGAACCATTATTTGATTCAGACGGCAAAATACTCAAGGGTGTTATGATAAGGCATCTCATGCTACCAGGGCTATTGTTTGACTCAAAGAAAATTATAGATGCAATATACAACACCTTTGGTAACAAGGTTTATATAAGCATAATGAATCAATATACACCTATGCATACTGCATCAAGTTATCCAGAAATAAACAAGCCATTAAATCCCAATCACTACAATTCCTTAATAGATTATGCGGCATCTATAGGGGTTAGTAATGGCTTTATTCAGGAGAATGGAACAAATAATAAAAATTACATTCCTACATTTAACTTTGAAGGAGTATAAACAATGCATAATGTACTCAAAATAAACTTCTATAAATTTTGATACATTATGCATTTAAATTTAGTTTTACTTTGGATATTTAAAATGAGGTTCTTCCTCACTTCTATATCCTATATCATTTACTGGATAAAATATATTATTCTCTCCTCTAAGTTCTGCTATCCTTGTTACTCCCACATAAACATCTGAAATTTTATACCATGTTTTATAATCTACTATTCCTGTTTGTGGTAAGTTGAATACACTTTGAAATACCTTTACAGATTCCTCAGTTTTTCTACCAAACACTCCATCTACTGCAAGCTTTGGTATAAGTGGGTAATTCTCAGATATTCTGTTTAGTTGTCCTTGTATCACTCTTACCGGTTCCCCCCTTGACCCTACTCTTAAATCATATCCTGGATAAGAACTTGGGCTACCTTTGACCTGTTCTGCAGTTTTTAATTCAAGGTCACTTCCATAATAATTGGTTAAAATTTCATACGGTGGCCTTCCTTGATCCCCTAATGTTTTGCTACCCCATTGACTCAACCACTGTGGACACTGAACATTCTTTCCATCACAATATTGAGTTAACAAAGGTTGTTTTCTTCCAAATCTTCTTACGTAAGTTGCAAATAACTCATCTACTATAACACTTATGTTATCATAAATATTTCTTCCATAATTAAAAGCATGATCATATGCAGTTGAATTAGTTATATCAAAATTCTTTCCTTTTCCTCTATACCACTCTGTATATATTCTATTTAAAGTAAAAGATATTATACAAAATACATTAGCTCTTATAGTATTTGATGACCAAGTTGAGTATATTTCACTAGATGCAACATTTTTAACATATTCCTTATAAGGAACCCTAAAATTGGGTCCTGCCTCATTAGGACCACCTTGATGTACTGTAATAAATTCTGGTACTACTGGATTTGGTAAAACCACTCCACTAGATGGAGGCGGAAGAGGTTTTTCTGGATCTTCTGGAATCTTCTCTGGATAATCTCCAAACAAAGTGTTAGGTAACACAACTATCTCCTCAACGGTACTAGGCTTATTAGCCCTTTCTATTAAATTTATTCTCTGCAATGCTGTCTGTTCAGGGAACACTTGCACTTCTCTTATAATAGCGTCTTGAAACCCATCTCTCTCAACCCTTATATCATACAAACTATATGGAGCATTATCTGTTGGTTCATTTGAATACTCTATTGGTGGTGCGCTTAAGCTTATTGGCGCTGTCTGCCCAGTAGCATCTGTAGTTAAATCAACCCTTAAATAGTCCATTCTCGCATTACTGTTTGAAGGATTTATTGTTACTTTACTACCATCTACAGGTACATAACTTTGACCTTTATAACACTGAACCTTTAATTGACCTTCTGCCATTTGTTTCTCCTAGTATATTACTTCATATACATTTTATGCAATAACCACCCTATTTGTGAATGTCACATATGTGGCCTCCGAATAAATAATTTACCTATGTTATACTCATTATACTGGGTTAATACTTTTTCTTCTCTAAATTGCGGGCCAGCTGTACTTATTATGTTTAAAGCATCTATTACTTCCTCGAAACTATTACTTGCACACACCTCACCATATCCCCAACTAATATCTGGATAAACAACATCTGCTCGATCTCTTCTCGCTCCCATAATTAAATAATACTTAAGACGATTCCCATATAAGAATGGATCATTTTCCTTAATTATTCCCCATTCCATCATCAATCCACAAATGCCTGCTACATGCGGTGCCGCCATTGATGTCCCTGTTTTTGTATCAAAAGATTCATTAGGAATTGCAGATGTTATCCCTTCCCCTGGAGCTACCACATCCGGCTTTACTTCTCCATAAATTGTAGGAACTCCTCTCCCACTAAATGGTGATATCATCCTTGTAACATAGTTGTAACTCCCTACAGAAATAACTGAATTTACAGTTGCAGGAATACCTAATGTATTTGTAATTGTAGGACTTAAAAACTTAGTTTTTTCATTAAGTCCTTCTGCTATAGGTAACCACATCTGATAAATACCCTTGTACTTATCTATCAGTCTAATTATAATTGTCCATTCTCCAGACAATATAAAGTTGCCTCCACTAATTAAAGATATACCTATTTCTCCATTAATATCAAAGGGCCTTGGCCCGGTATTATAAATTTGATATCTATTTCTTGATATTACGCCTTCTTTATAACCTTCCTCAACTATAACCGCTCCTGTTGTCCCTCCTACTGGTGTGATTAATTCTATACTTATTTTAGAAAGTATAGATTTATATAAATTTATAACTACTGCTGTTTCATCTTCTGCTACATTAAACTTTATTATATTTTCTTCTTCTATAACCCCTCCTACATGGTGAGCTGCACTTCCTTCATTTCCTGCAGCAACTACTATGGTTATTCTTTCTAAAGTTGATACTGTATTTATATATTGTTCTAAAAGGCTAGTTCCCTTATGTGCACCATCATTTGTACTTAAACTTAAATTAACTACAAGTGGCATCTTTAACTCATTAGCTTTATCAACTAAGAACTTTAATCCTCTCATTACTTGAGTACTTAATGTGAAATTTCCTCTTGCACTTTTCACCATAATAATAGATGAATTGGGTGCTACTCCATAATATTTAGCATCTATTTTTCCTCCAGCACAAGCTATTCCAGCTACATGAGTACCATGTTCAATAACATCATAAGATGGAACAATTGAAAAAGGATCTTGATTTTTTAAAGCCTGGTTTATTTGATTTTTATCGTAAATAGCTCCCTCTAAACTTAAGTCATAGATATATTCAATTCTAGTAGTTCCATCTTCATTTCTGAATGCAGGATGAGTATAATCTATTCCTGAATCAACAAAGCCTATTATAATTCCTCTTCCAGATACATCATAAGTACTACGTGATCTATCAATGCAAGAAGCTCTATTGCTAGCTGCATCTGAGAAATAAAGACTAGCAGGTAGCTCAATATATTGAAGATCCGGATTCTGAGCTAACTTATCAACATCTGTAGCCTTTATTGTTACTATCCCATACCCATATCCTAAATCTTGTAACTTGGCTCCAATGCTATTTACATATTCATTTACTCTTTCAAAATTTTCTCCATATAGTACAATTACTTCTATAACTTCACTTGCATTCTTACTTACCTTTGACATAAAGTTCAATTTACTTAATATACTTTCAGGAACATTTTTTATCAAATTTGTTGTATTACTTGAGTTTTCCACATAGGCCTCCAATAAATTAATAATATCAATATATGAAAAAAGCCAAGTATATGTTTCACTATAATCCATAAATTATTATAGAAATCTAAATTAATTACTAAGAAAAAAAGTTGTTTAGAATTTTATTCTAAACAACTCTTTTACGCATTTATAAAGATATCTCTAATCTTTCTAATTTCGCTATAACTTTAATATTATTTAATTCAATTGTCTCAGTAATTACAGACCCACCATTACTAATAAGAAGAGCTCTCGCATTACCTATTAGTTTAATTTGTCTAATAATTCTTTTACCCTTATGCTCAATTAGGAATATCCCATTACTTACTTCCTTGACTAAATGAGAAAATGCTATATCATCTTTCATAATTCTAAATCCAGACATATCATTATCTTCTATCTTTAAGTATAGAACTTTATCAGCAACATATCCTTCAACCTTATTAGAGTAATTAGGTAACTCTTTGCCTCCTAATATATCATTTAAACTATAGTCATAAATATTTACTCTCTTTAAAACTGATGAAAAAGCATCTGTCCAAACTTCTGAAGTCTCTCCTAAAGTTCTTGAAGAAACTTTACTTACTTTAGCTTTTACCACTTCCTGCTTTCTTTCTTCCATTAGTGCATCATCAGTGACTACCATATTTATATCGTTTAAATTAGCATTAAGTACTTTTGCTGCTTTATCAATAAAACTTTCCGGTACCACTTTTCTACCAATTTCAACTTCATTTATATATTTATCAGATACTCCTAATTTCTTAGCTAATGCCTTTTGTGTAAGTCCAGATTTTAATCTTGCGTCCTTTATTTTCTCCCCAACTCTACTCATAGTTCTATCTTCCTTCCTGCCTACTTTCAATCCATTCTCTTTCTCCTATTAAATGTTCTAAGAGATATTTAAATGTCCAATTCTCTGTTAATGGTGTTACTACAGCTAATATAACTCCAACAACAATCTTCCTGGCATATGGTATTAATACGGATAATTCCTTTGATTCACAATTATTAAATAAAATTAATCTTTCTTTAGATATACTTTCATTATAATTTATTATCTTAATCCCACTAATTATATCCTTAACCTTCATATCTGCCATATCTGGTGTTACATTAATAAATTTCAGGTTTGCCATCTTAAGTTTTTCTAGTTCTTCATTACTAAGTCCATAAACTAAAATACACTTACTATTTTCTAGCACACCTTTCACCTCAACTATTCAATTATTTCTGGTTCTTTATATTCTTCTCCAAAAGTCTCAACTGTCATAGATTTTATAACTTGATCTTCATATGGCTTATCATTATAATCTCTTTTTGTATTTACTATTTCATCTGCTACTTCCATACCCTCAATCACTTTACCAAATGAAGCATATTGATCATCTAAATGTGGAGCATCTTTAACCATAATAAAAAATTGACTTCCTGCTGAATTTGGATCCATTGTTCTAGCCATTGATAAAACACCTCTTGAATGCTTTAATTCATTTTTGAACCCATTACGTGAAAATTCCCCTTTTATACTATATCCAGGGCCTCCCATTCCTGTTCCTTCTGGACAACCCCCTTGAATCATAAAACCTGGAATCACCCTGTGGAATATTACCCCATCATAAAATCCTCTTTTAATTAAATCTATAAAATTATTTACTGTATTTGGAGCTATTTCTGGATAAAGCTCTGCTTTAACAATTCCACCATTCTCCATACTTATAGTAACTATTGGTTTTTTCATAATACTTTTCTCCCTTCAATTCTGATAATAACTAGTATTATCATATTTATCCTTATAAATTCATTATACTTATTATATATATATAACTGCTTATTTTCAATGCACAATAAGGAAGATTTTTTGCTAAGCTAATTTGATTTTCTAGTGATTACATAAAATTGAAGATAATTTAATTCTAAAGACTAGTATAATTATATTTTGTATATTTTATATATTGACGTTAAAGCTCTAGCTAATCTTTGCATTTTACTAGATAACTTCTGTTTGTCACTTTTATTATATATTTCAATAAACAAATTATATAAATCTAACAAATTATATAGTGTTTGATTTTTTAAGCACCATTCAATTCCTTTAGATGCTGCATTCTCTGCCTCTATTAATCTTTTTTTTATTAGATGATATTTTGCGATGTTATAATAACACTTAGAAAAATTGATATAATGGATATCTTGATACAAATTTTTTTGTATTAATATTAGACATTTGCTTAAATAAGTATCTGCCATGTTATTATTATTCTCCGCATATAGAACACCAAGCAAATTTATAAAATGTATTTCTATTGGCATTGGATTTAGCTTAAATTCCGTGTAAGTCATAAATAACCCATTTTCTAGTAATTTTGTTGCTTCTTTTAAATCTTTCTTAAGATGATAGTAACATCCCCCTTTTAAATAACTCACCAGTTGCTCGTATTTTAAAAGACTTTCTTTATCCAATGTTTCTATAATATTTAAACATTCTTCAAATTTTCTCATATAATATAATTCCGTTAAATTTTTAAATTTATATATCTCTATTCCCTGTAAATTATCATCTAATAATTCGCTTATATTTATATCCAACTTATTTGCTATTTTGTAGCATAAATCAGCGCTTGGTAGTAATTGATTATTTTCAATTTTACTTAACTCACTTTGTGAACAAATTCCATCTGATAAACTTTGTTGGCTATACCCTCTGACTTTTCGTACTTTTCTTATCTTGCCCCCAACACTATCCATTATGCCGCCCCCTTTATAGCAATATAATAACAAAAAGACAAATTTATGTCATTACTTTTTTGTTAATTATTGTAACAATCATAGAATATAAGACGAAATGTGTATGTTCATTGTACAGTCAAATCAAAATATACTATGGCAAATATTATTATAATAATATTTTTTACTTTCACTATTTAATACTTATCTTTAAAATATGTTCATTTAAAATAATAACTAATTCAAAGAGGTGTATTCTCTATTTTCTCCTTTCATTTATATACATTATTAAGTTTTAACGAACAAATAATTAAATATTTTAATTATAAAAAATATTATGAAAATAATTATATTTTTTACAATTATTGAATTATACTTACTCTTGTAAACGCGTTAACAAATTTTATTATTTATATTTAATAGGAGGTGCTATTATGTGGGCAAGTATTCTTAAATTCGCTGGAAAATGGGGTATTAGAGGAATAAAATGGGCTTGGAAGCATAAAGGAGAATTAATTTCTGCTGGTGCTGCTGCTTACCAAATAATTCAACAAGCATTAGGTAACAATTAGTTCAAAACATATTAAATATTGATTAAATCACAAAAATTTCATATATTAATTTATTAAGAATTATTGTGATTTAATCATTATATAAAAAAATAAAATTATAGGTATATACTTATAGTTTTATTTTTTTATATAATATAACTATAAATTCAAAATTAAACCATTTGTGGTAACTTTCCACAAAATATAGGTATTCTAATATTCAGGAGGTATATATATGGTAATCAATAAAATAGAGCACAACTATGAAAATTTTCATTTAAGCATTGAAAACATCGAAATCAAGGAAAATACAATAATTGGCCTCGTAGGAGAAAATGGTGCTGGCAAGAGTACATTAATGAACTTATTTTCTGGCTATATGAAAGCTAATGAAGCATTTCAAATAGATGACTGGCAATCCAAGGACATATTATTTATTCCATCGGAAATTGATATATATGAGTATCTTACTGTAGAAGAATTTATTTTTTTTGTACATAAATACTCCAAAACCGACACCTCTATAAATGATATATTAGAACAATTAGACTTAACAGATAAAAAAGATACATTAATTGAAGAATTATCACAAGGAATGAGAAAGAAACTTACACTTGTCCCTATGTTTATAAAAAAATATGATTTTGTAATATTGGATGAACCATTTAATAGCATAGATATGAATTATATTTATAAACTAAAAAAATATTTATGTTTAATTAAATCATCAACAACTATTTTAATCTCTTCACACATTTTAGATACCTTAGTAGATATCTGCGACAAATTTATATTAATTGAAAAAGGAAGTATAAAAAAATCTATTGTAAATGATAGAAATATTGCAAGTATGGAGCGTGAAATATTTGATAGAAGTATTTAAATTAAATATAGAACTAATAAGGAAAAGATTTTCTATATATGGCCTTTTTAACATTATTAGTTTGTGCTTTGTACTCTTAGGATTACTATTTGGAATAAAATTTCTTGAACATAAATTTGGATACTATAAAGAAATTACTTTGTTTTTAATAAACTTCATATATGTCGCTTGCGGAAAACATGTAATTCCATCTAATTTTGATAGAAATGTTCAAAGACATAGAACATATTTTACCTTGCTAAATGTTAAAGATATAGAAAATTACTATATGTATAAAAACTTAATAACTTTTTATGTTGCTGTTACATATGTTATCTTTCCTACCTCCATACAAGATTTAGGAATATTTACATTCTATTTAGCTGTTATGAATATATTGATATTTATAATAATTTTATTTAAAAATAAATTAAATAAAAACAAATATTTATCATTAGTAAACTGTATGAATATAGGTTGCCTTATCTTTACAATCCTATATATGAAAAACTTTATTACAATACCATTTGAAAAAATTTTGAACCAGTATAGTATAATTATTTTTATAGTTATCTCAATATATTTAACTTTTAAAAATTTCAAACATATAAACCCAAATGATATTAAGGGAAACTCTGTCTATTTCATGGGACTATCAAAAAAAATGTTGTTCTTATTTAATGATAAAGATTTGTTATTTATAATAAGAAAAAACCTTTTATTAGACCCTATATTAGTCATTTTATTAACTAATGTATCAGTAAAAAATACATTTAACTCTAGTAGTGATTTACTATTAAGTTGCATATTATCTTTTACTTGCTCATTTATAATGATTTATATGAACTTATTAAAAAATGATGAATCAAAAGTTATATTTTTTTATGGACCTAAAGATTTTAAAAAGTTTAGAATTGAAAAAATAAAAAATACAATATGTATATCACTTATTATATTTTTAATCGTACTGTTGCCTTTAATTATCTTAATTCCAATTAAAATAATATTGCCAAGTTACATTATATCAATTAGTTTATTCTTAATATCAACTATCATAATAAAAACAAACCTAGAAAAAACACTTAATTTTAAGAAAACAATTAGCAATAAAGAAATATTAATTATATTGCTACTAGCCATTTTAGGATCTATAACTGTTAGCTCAATCATATCTAATTTTATAATTTAAAACCTTTTACACATTAATTTCTATAGATTAAAAAATCACTATTTAACCCTGCTAAATAGTGATTTTTATATTTTTATTAAATTTTTCAACCTAACTATCCTCAATTTATATCTTAACTTACAAATGCAGTTCCTAAAACAACTCTAGAATAATCGCTAGGATTTGATAAATTTTTAACATCAATTCTGTCAAAAATTTCTCTCCTTTGCCTTTTGTAAAGAAGCTCTCCAAATAAGCAATTAAAAAAAGTAGAAGGAACTGAATTTATTCCTGCAAAGTCTAAAGTGATATTCTTCCCTTCATTTTTCATAATCGTTTCTCTTAACAATATTGCATCTTCTATGCTAAAACTTTCTCCAAGATATTCTTTAACCTTAATTTCCATTAAACTTCACCCCTAAACATTTCTAAATATTCTGATAATTCTCTCTACTATTATAATAGCAACTCCAGAATTATTTGTCAACATTTTAACAAAGTTTTTTTGAAAAATTTATTTATCAAAATACCCTATGCTTTTATTAACTATATAATAGTTTGTTACTTATTTTTATTATGTTATCTCCCTCAAGCGAATTGTAAATTTTCACATCACCTTTTTCTTCCGAACCACTTAACACCTTTAACTCCTCTAACTTCCTTTTTAATTCCTTAGAGGTTCCAAATCCACCATCTATTATAGGTACATCATAACCTAATATATCTTTTATTAAATTCTTAACAAAAGGATAATGAGTACACCCTAAAACTATAGATCCTATCTCAATATTTTTATATATCTTAAACTTTTCTTCTAAATACTGTCTTACTTCTTCTCCATCTATATTTCCCTTTTCTATAAATTCCACTAATCCCGGACATGGCATAGATACTATTTCGGATTCATCTTTATACTTCTCCATAAGATTAATAAACTTCTTTTCTTGTAATGTTACTGGTGTCGCCATTATAACTACTGCTCCATCTCTGTGTAACTTTACAGCTGGTTTTAATGCTGGTTCAATTCCTATTACAGGCATTGACGTATAAGTTTCTCTTAATGTGGAAATTGCTGCACTTGTAGCTGTATTACATGCAATTACAATAGCTTTAGCGCCTTTATCAATTAAAAATTCGACTGCTTTATGTGTAAGTTCTCTTACCTCTTCTACCTTTTTTACACCATATGGAGCATTTTTCGAATCTCCAAAATATATAAAATGCTCATTTGGTAGAAGTTTTATGGCTTCTCTTAATACACTAAGTCCACCTACTCCTGAGTCAAAAAAACCTATTGGCATATTATTTCTATTCAAGGTATATCACTCCAATTACTTTTTCTATAATCATTTTATTACTTTATGATTAATAAATCTATATAATATACTAATTTATTAATCATAAATCATATTATGTATTAAAGGCGAATTCATTTCCCGCTATAATATAATCATTTTATGTATCTCAATAGAAAAATTGTAAAATATATGATATAATCCTCTATATTAATTAGTATTGAGGTGTTTGTATGCGAATTGTTCCAGTAAAATCTGTACCTAATGGTTCTCTCTTAGGAAAAACAATCTTTGATAATAATGGTAGATTGCTCTTCAAGGAAGGTATGTTATTGAATAGCGATATTTTAAATAGAATAAAAGACTCAAACATTTCATCACTTTATATAATAGAACCTTATTGCAAAAAAGAAATCCAATATATGATTAAATCTACACTTGAAAGAAAGTTTGAAAGCTTTAACTTTTTTGATATAGTTTCACAAAACTTATTAAATTATGTTGTAAATGATGAACTATTGATAAATAATCTACTAGATATTAAAAACATGGACAATTACACTTATAAGCATTGTATAAATGTTGCTGTTATTTCTCTTATTATTGGAATAAAACTAGGTCTAGATGAGATAAACTTAAAAGACTTATTTATTGGAGCATTGCTTCACGACATTGGTAAACTATTTATTCCTAAGCATATTATAAACAAATCCTCCTCTCTCACTTCAGAAGAATTTCAATTCATAAAAAAGCATCCCATAATAGGATATAATTATTTGAAGAAAAACTTAAAGATAGATTCCCAATATACACTTATAATCCTTCAGCACCATGAAAGAATCGATGGAAAAGGATACCCATATAATCTTAATTCTGCTGAAATTTATTATCTTTCTAAAATTGTATCTATAGCAGACGTTTATGATGCTCTAAATTCAACACGTCCATATAAAGTTGCTTTATGTACAAATGATGTATTAACTTATATATCAAATAATTCAGGGATAATGTTTGATGATAAACTTATACCCTTATTTGTTGAGTTAGCATACCACATTTAAAGGAATTGTCATAATTTCTTTAGAGTATATCTCTTTTTTATTTAATGGTGTGTGATCAATTATATATTCAGCTTCTTTATAATCCTTGGCCTTGAAAACTATAGTCCAACCATTTTTATCATACTTCCCCGCACACATCATATATTTGCCGCTTTGACCACCTTCAATACCGTCTTTATCTACAATAAGGCTTCTAACCTCACCGATATTTTTTAAACTTAATTTTACAAAAACATCACTTTTATTCATATAAACGCCTCTTTCCAAACATTTGTTCTATATGTTCATTATATTCGAACCTTTGTTCGCATGTCAATAAAAAAAGTTTAGGAATTTTTTATTCCTAAACTTTTAATTACTTTATGCTCAATGCTTATTCAGCTATATTAAATACTTCTAAATCTTTATTACTTTCTAATCCCTCTGACTTTACTTCAACTATAGCTCTTAAAGTATCTAATGCTGTTATAACTCCAATATTTCTTTCAACAGCAGCTCGTCTAATAAGGAACCCATCTCTCTTTGAGTCATTTCCCTTAGTTGGAGTATTAACAACTAAATCAACCTCTTGATTTTTTATTACATCAAGTATATTAGGGCTTTTTTCATCAAGTTTTCTAACTACTTTTGCATCTATTCCAGCTTCCTTAAGCAAATTACATGTACCTTCTGTTGCTACAAACTTGTATCCAAGCTTAGCAAGCTCCATTGCCATTGGTAAAAATTCGGCTTTATTATGTTTATTTATAGTTGTAAGAATATCTCCTTTTCCTGGTAACATTCCCGCTGCTATAAATCCTTTATATAATGCCTCTTTAATATTTCTTCCTACCCCTAAAACTTCCCCTGTAGACTTCATTTCTGGTCCTAATGAAACTTCTACATTTGGCAACTTCTGAGTCGAGAATACTGGAACCTTAACTGATACAAGTTCTGGTTCTTTATACACATCTACTCCATATCCCAAGTCTAAAAGCTTTGATCCAAGCATTACCTTGGTTGCAAGATCCACTATTGGAACCTTACTTACCTTACTAATATATGGCACAGTTCTTGATGCTCTTGGATTAACTTCTATTACATAAAGTTCTCCCTCAAACTCTATGAATTGAATATTTATCATACCTTTTATCCCAATTGCTAAAGCTAACTTTTTAGTATATTCTAATATTTTATCTTTTATATCACCACTGATATTTTGACTTGGATACATGGTTACGCTATCCCCTGAATGAACTCCAGCTCTTTCTAAATGTTCCATTATGCCTGGAATCAATACATTTTCCCCATCTGAAATAGCATCAACTTCTATCTCTCTTCCCATTAAATACTTGTCTATCAGTATTGGATTTTTTGAATCTTTCTCAAAAGCATTTTCTAAGTAATAAGTTAATTCTTCTTCATCATGGGTTATCTCCATACCTTGCCCCCCAATTACATATGAAGGTCTAACAAGTACTGGGAACCTTAACCTTCTAGCTTCTTCTAACCCTTCTTCTACTGACCAAATACCTTTACCCTTAGGTCTAGCAATATGAAGTTTTTCAAGTAATTCATCGAACTTTTCTCTGTCCTCAGCCATATCTATTTGATCTGCAGTTGTTCCAAGCGTTGGAATTCCCTTTTCTTTCATAAAATTTGCAAGCTTAATAGCTGTTTGACCACCAAATTGAAGAATAACCCCATCTGGATTTTCTTTTTCTATTATATTAAACACATCTTCTTCCGTTAATGGTTCAAAATATAATTTATCTGATATATTAAAATCTGTACTTACAGTTTCAGGGTTATTATTAACTATTACAGTTTCTATTCCCATCTTCTTTAAAGCTAATACACAGTGAACCGATGCATAATCAAATTCTATACCTTGCCCTATTCTAATCGGCCCTGAACCTATTACCATAACCTTCTTCTTATCTGAAACTTCTACTTCATCATATTCATCATAAGTAGAATAATAGTATGGTGATAAAGCTTCAAACTCCCCTGCGCATGTATCAACCATTTTATATGAAGGTTTTATGTTCCATATATCTCTTAATCTGTACACATCTTCAGGACTTACTTTTAACATATCTGCAATTGCTTTATCTGAAAAACCTTTTTTCTTTAATTTTAGTAACCATTCTTTATCTAAATCTTCTATATTAGAAAGTTTTAATCTTTGTTCTTCCTCAACTATCCACTTGAATTTTTCAATAAAGAATATATCTATTCCTGTTATTTTAGATATCTTATCCACTCTATAATCTCTTCTAAGCATCTCTGCTAAAGCAAATATTCTTTCATCATCTGGCGTTACTACTCTTTCTTTCAACTTTTGCATGCTAAGTTCTCTAAACTTTTTATGTTCTAAAGAATACTTCCCAATTTCTAAACTTCTTATACCTTTAAGTAGTGCCTGCTCTAAGTTAGACCCTATAGCCATCACTTCCCCAGTTGCCATCATCTTTGTTCCTAGTGCTCTATCTGCTCCAAAAAATTTATCAAATGGCCACTTTGGAATCTTACATACTACATAATCTAAAGCTGGCTCAAAGCATGCATAAGTCTTTTGCGTTACTGCATTCTTTATTTCATCTAATCCATATCCTAAAGCTATTTTAGCTGCAAGCTTAGCTATTGGATAACCTGTTGCCTTTGATGCTAAAGCTGAACTTCTAGATACTCTAGGATTAATTTCAATTACAGCATATTCAAAGGAATTTGGATTTAAAGCGAATTGAACGTTACAACCACCTTCTATTTGAACTGCATTTATTATATTTATTGATGCAGTTCTAAGCATTTGATATTCCTTATCTGATAAAGTTTGTGATGGCGCTACAACTATACTATCTCCTGTATGTATTCCTACTGGATCTATATTCTCCATATTACATACAGTAATACAGTTTCCGTAAGAATCTCTCATAACTTCATACTCAACTTCTTTCCAACCCTTAACAGACTTTTCAAGAAGTACTTGCCCTATTGTACTTAATTGTAATCCTGATTCTAAAATCTCTTCTAATTCTTCCTTAGTTTCAGCAATTCCACCACCAGTTCCTCCTAGTGTATATGCTGGCCTAACTATGACTGGATAACCTATTTTTGCAGCAAAGTCTAACCCCGCTTGCATATCAGTAACTATTTCTGATTTGATTACAGGTTCTTCTATCCTGTTCATCATATTTCTAAATAATTCTCTATCTTCACCTTCCTTAATTGAATCTATTGAAGTACCAATTACTTTAACATTATATTTATCTAAAATTCCATTATCATGTAATTCAACTGCTAAATTTAGCCCTGTCTGACCACCCATTCCAGCTAGCAAACTATCTGGTTTCTCCTTAGCTATTACTTTTTCTACGAATTCTATAGTTAGAGGTTCTAAGTAAACTTTATCTGCTACCTCACTATCTGTCATTATAGTAGCTGGATTGGAATTAACTAGAACAACTTCAATTCCTTCTTCTTTAAGTGCTTGACATGCTTGCGTTCCAGAATAATCGAATTCTGCCGCCTGCCCTATTATGATTGGACCTGACCCTATAACTAAAACCTTTTTTATTTCTTTATTTAATGGCATATGAAAAACCTCCTATAATGCATATTTCATGAATTTATCAAATATATATTCACTGTCCTTAGGTCCAGCTGATGCTTCTGGATGGAATTGAACTGAGAATATTGGCAATTTCTTGTGCTTCATTCCTTCAATTGTCCCATCATTAATATTCATATGCGTAGCTACTACTTCTTCTGGTAAAGTTTCTACAACATACCCATGATTTTGCGAAGTTATCGTTACCTTATTTGTTTCTAAATCCTTGACTGGATGGTTACATCCTCTATGCCCAAATTTCAACTTCACTGTTTTTCCACCTAAAGCTAATGCTAGAAGTTGATGTCCTAAACATATTCCTACTAAAGGCTTTTTGTCAGCTAATTTTTTTATATTTTCTATAACATCTGGTAAATCTTCTGGATCTCCAGGTCCATTTGATAAGAAAACCAAATCAGGTTTAACTGCTAGAACTTCTTCTGCTGTCGTACTAGCACTGAAAACAGTAATCTTACATCCTCTCTTTTGAAAACATCTTATTATATTTTGCTTTATACCAAAATCCATTATAGCAACATGTTTTCCATCTCCATCAATTGTATAGTTACTCTTTGTTGTAACATTCTTAACTGCATCTACAGTTGAGAACTCTTTTATTTTCTTATCTAAATCTTCACTATCTATTTCATCAACTACAATAATTCCTCGCATAGTTCCGTTATTTCTAAGAACCTTAGTAAGAGCTCTAGTGTCTATCCCTTCAAGTCCAACAATTTTATTTTGCTTCAAGAAGTCATCTAATTCCAATTCACATCTAAAGTTATTAGGCAAATTACATTTTTCTCTTACTATAAATCCCTTAACCTTTGGACCATTCGACTCCATATCTTCAAGGTTTATTCCATAGTTTCCTATTAGCGGATATGTCATTGTTACTATTTGACCATAGTATGAAGGATCTGTTAATATTTCTTGATAGCCTGTCATACCTGTTGTAAATACTACTTCCCCAACGCTATCTTTTAGGTATCCAAAGGCTTTACCTTCAAAAATCATTCCATTTTCTAAAACTAGCTTTGCTTTCATGCCTAGCCCTCCTTATATTATGTTTAAGGAAAATACACTTTAAACGACATTGTTTTTTGAATATAAAGAAAAGGATAATAAAGAGACTACAGAAAGTCTGGTCTCATCACTATCCCATTATACTTATATATATTATTTTTCAATGCCTTTAAAGACAAAGCTATGAAATTTCTTTTAAAACTATTCATAGTTGCAGACTCCTTTCTGGCCTCACGGGACCAAGTTAAAGTGTATCTTTACCTCTTATTTAATTTTATCCTATTTATTATTTTAGTTTATTACTTATTTACTGTCAAGGTAAATGCTAAATTAATTAAGACCAATTTGTTTATGTTCTTCCAACATATTATATATAGTATTGAACTCTTTAAATATTGGATTATTATTTTCAATTGATTTATACTAAATATGTATACAACAATCAAAGGAGGATAATATGAATTACTTATCAGATTTACATACACATTCAATTGTAAGCGGTCATGCATATACCACTCTTTTAGAAAACGTAAATTACTGTGCTGAAAAAGGAATAAAAATTCTTGGAACATCTGAACATGCTCCATCAATGCCTGGCGCTCCACATGCTTGGTATTTTGGCAACTTGAAAGTCGTTCCTAGAATAATAAATGGAGTTACTATATTAAAGGGCTGCGAGGCAAACATAACAGATGTAGATGGAAACATTGACTTACCTTCTGAAGCTTCAAGATTCTTAGACTATATGATTGCATCCTTTCATGAACCTGTATTTACCCCAATGTCTTTAGAAGAAAATACAAAAGCAATGATTAATGCAATAGATAAAAATCCATTAATTGAAATAATGGGGCATCTCGGAAACCCTTCCTATGAACTAGATTATGAAGCTCTAGTAATAAAGGCTAGAGAAAAGAATATAATGATTGAAATGAATAATTCTTCAATCGCAGGTAGTTCTAGAAAAGGTAGTTCTGTTAATTGTAAAAGAATAGCTGAATTATGTATGAAGCATGGAACTAAAATAATTTTAAGTTCTGATGCACACATAAACTTTAGTATAGGAAATTTTGATGGTGCAATAGAACTTCTTAATTCTATTAACTTTCCAAATGAATTAATTATGAATGACCCAAATAAATTAATTTCTCATTTAAAAAGCAAGGGAAAACTTTTAGATTTATAAAAAAAGTATACTCTAATTAATTATCTTAATTAGAGTATACTTTTCTATTCTAGGACGCATTAATTTTACTATAAGATATTTGTATAACTGTAAAGTAAGTATCTATAATCATATATATACCTATTGCTGGTACAACTTTGCTTAATACACCAAGAAAATCAAAATATATGTGATCTATTAATGGATTTAATATAATTAGCGTAAAAAACACTAAAATTGCCCAACATATTGAAAACCTTGCACATATTACTCCCTGAAAATTGTATTTAATCTTGCTATAATCCCAATACACTTTTCCAAAACATTTTTTTAACAAGTGTCCACTTATATATTCTATTAACGTTGGAACTACTATAAATAATATAGCTAACGATATATAGCTAACTTCTCTCACATAATAGAAATAAATTAAAATACATATAGCAAACCCGTACATAGGTTTAAATGGACCTTTTAGAAAACCATCTTTTTTAAAATGCCCCATTATGTAATAACTATATCCTTCCTCTAAGCACCATCCTAAAAAACAATAAACCTCAAAAACAAATGTAAAATATAAAAGCCAATCCATACTAACACTCCTTAATATATTTAAACTTAGTATTAGTAAAATTAGCCTTATAAATTCTCTATTTTTTTATTTTTTCTTCTACATAACTAATAACATAAGCTATAGGATGATCATCATTAGATGGTGCAATATATTTTGCCTTTTCTAATGCTCTCTTTGCTCCAGTTTTTATACAAAATCCATAGCTAGCTACCTCTAACATTTCTATATCATTCATATTATCCCCTACAGCTATAACATTTTGGGGATCAATTTTTTCTATTTGTACTAGTTCTTCTACTGCCCTTCCTTTAGTTATTCCATTTGCTACTATATCAAAATAACTTGGCCCGCTTCTAAAAGCATTTCCCTTATCATATTTCATTCTATACTCTTCTTCTAAAGCATCTAATTCTTCTTCATTACCTATTAGTAGTACCTTTGTCCAATCCTTTTCCCATATTTCATCTGGCAAACTATATACTACCTTAAAGTCATGCTTCTTATATCTCTCTGTTAAGTAACAACTTCTATAAATATATACAATCTCATCTGAAAATACTTCTATTCCAATATGAGGGTAATCTTCATAAATCCTTTTTATTGCTTCTTTTCTATAAGATTCTATAGAATGTTCTGATATTACTTTTTCTTCTCTATAGTCATATATCTTTGCTCCATTATGTAATATTGCAGGCATATCAATACTTAATTCATCTATAAATTCTTCTACTGATGAAAGCATTCTTCCTGTAGCTACAGTGAATTTTCCTCCTCTTTCAACAAAGTATTTTATAGCTTCCTTATTTTCCTTTGATATTTGCTTTTTGCTATTCAGTAATGTCCCATCCATATCTGAAACTAATAAATATCCTTCAAAAATCTTCTCCAACTTAAGTTCCCCCTATTTGCTTTTGTTTGAATGCATCACTATTTTTCTTCCTAAACTTCTTGATGCCAACTTATTTCCCAATACCAATAACTTATTTTTGAATCCAGGAATTATAATGACTTTTCCCTTTTTAAAATCTCTATATGCAATTCTAGCAACTTCTTTAGGACTCATCATTAGCCCTTTAGTTTTGTCATTCTTCATTATGCCAGCCTTGTTTTGAAAGGCAGTTTGTACGGCTCCAGGACATAAGCAACTTACTCTAATTCCATAGTCCTTAACTTCTTCATGTATAGCCTCTGTTAATGATAACACATATGCCTTTGATGCATAATATATATTCATTTTAGGCCCAGCTAAAAATGCAGCAGTTGATGCCACATTTAAAATTCCACCAGTTTTTTCATCAATCATTTTCTTTAAAAAATAATTGGTTAACTTGGTCAAAGATCTTATATTTATTTCAATTAGTTTTTCCTCCTTTTCCATATCTAGCTCATGAAAAGAACCAAAACTCCCAATACCAGCATTATTTATTAAGTTATCCACAACGAAATTATTTTTTTCCACAAATCTATAAATTTCTTCACAGGAGTTATTCACAGATAAGTCTATTGATAAAATTCTAGCTACTATATTGAATTCTTTTTCAACTTCCTTCTTAACCTTTTCTAGCCTCTCCTTATTTCTTGCGACAATTATTAAATTATGTTTATCTTTAGCAAATAACCTGGATAGTTCTAACCCGATTCCTTCAGTACCACCTGTTATTAATGTATACCTGTTATTCTCACTCATACTATCATTCCTTATATTCTATTTTACTTATTATATTGTTTTCATTAATACATGTATCATTACTATAAAGAAACACGCATTGCTCAAATCTAATGCGTGTTTCTTTACAGTAATTTTCTTAATTAATTTGCTATATAATTCTTTATAAACTTACTAATAGTACCCCAATAAAGTTGCGGATTAGTTTTTGATGCTTGTGCATGAGCTGCACCTTCAACTACTAACTTTTCCTTTTCCACATTTGCTGAATTATAAACCTTATCTAACATAGAGTAGGGAACAAATGTATCCTTATCACCATGAATAAATAACATTGGTGTTTTTGATTTAGCAAGTTGTTCTATTGCTGATGCATCTTGAAGCCAATATCCCGCTCGTATTTTGCTAACTAGACTTGCAGATTGTAGCACAGGAAATTCTGGTAACCCAAACAAAGAATCAAGTTGATATGAGAACTCGTCCCAAACTGATGTATATCCACAATCTTCTATTATAGCTTTTACATTGCCTGGCAAATCTTCTCCTGATGTCATCATTACAGTTCCACCACCCATAGAAACTCCATGCAGTACAATGTTAGCATCACTGTCTTTTTGCAATATATAGTCAATCCAACTTAAGATGTCTTTCCTATCATCCCATCCCATTCCTATATATTTACCTTCACTTTTTCCATGTCCTCTTAAATCTGGAACCAACACATTATATCCCATATTATAAAATGCATTTGCATACCCTTCCATCTCCTTGCCTTGTCCCATGTAACCATGTACAGTTATAACCCAAGTTTTAGATGGATTTGTATTTATTATTTCATATCCGTGAAGTTGCAAATCATCTATTGAATCTATAAACGCATCCTTATACCCCGACTTATCAGTTATCCAATTACTAACTGCAACATTACTAGCCTCAACAGACTTATCTTTAGTTCCAAATACTTTCTCCTTTGAAGTTTTAGGGTTTAAAGCTAAATTATAAAAATAATTTCCTGCCACACCTATAGTAGCTAAAGCTAACACCAAAACAACACTTATTATAATTAATAAAACTTTCTTCACTTTGCTCATATATATTCTTTTCCCTTATCTTATTTGTCCATTTCCATAAATTATATATTTTGTAGTAGTTAATTCATTAAGTCCCATAGGTCCTCTTGCATGAAGCTTTTGAGTACTAATTCCTATTTCAGCCCCGAACCCAAACTCATATCCATCAGTAAACCTCGTAGATGCGTTAACATATACAGCTGCTGCATCAATTCGTTGTAAAAACTTTTGGGAATTTTCATAGTTATTAGTTACTATAGCCTCTGAATGACCTGTTCCATATTTATTTATATGTACTATAGCTTCATCAATACTACTTACAATTTTTACACTTATAATATAATCATTATATTCCTTTCCCCAATCTTCTTCTGTAGCTTCATTGATGTTATCAACTATTTTCATAGTCCTTTCATCTCCTCTAACCTCAACATTCTCATTTTTTAATGCTGAAATTATCACCGGCAAAAACTTATTTGCTATTTTTTCATGCACTAAAAGTTTCTCTTCTGCATTACAAACAGATGGTCTACTTGTTTTAGCATTTATTACAATATCTCTTGCCATCTCTAAATCTGATTCATCATCTACGTATACATGACAATTTCCGGTTCCAGTCTCTATCACTGGTACAGTTGCATTCTTCACTACAGATTGTATAAGTCCTGCCCCACCTCTAGGAATAAGAACATCTATATAATTATTCAATTTCATCATTTCAGTTACAACTTCCCTACTAGTATCTTCAACAAGTTGAACAGATCTTTCAGGCAACCCAGCTTCTTTTATACCTTCTGATAAAGCTTCAACTATAGCTTTATTTGAATTGATTGCTTCACTACCGCCTCTTAAAATAACTGCATTACCGGTTTTTAAGCAAAGTCCAGCTGCATCACAAGTAACATTTGGTCTTGCCTCATATATTATTCCAATTACCCCCAAAGGCACTCTTTGCTTTCCTATTTGTAATCCATTAGGTCTTCTCCACATAGATGTAATTTCCCCAACTGGATCTGATAACAAGGCTACTTGTTTAAGTCCATCAGCCATATCTTCAATTCTCCCTTTATCTAAAGAAAGTCTATCTAACATTGCTTTTGAAGTTCCCTTTTTAATAGCATTCTCTAAATCTTTTTTGTTTTCTTTTAATATGTTTTCATAGTGTAGTAATAATTTATCCGCCATTTTAATTAATGCTTTATCTTTTTCAGTAGTACTTAAATTCATAAGGTCATATGATGCTTCCTTCGCTCTTTGACCTAAACTAATTAATTTGTTCATTTACTTTGCCCCTTTCTTCCTAAAAATAAAGTTCCCACTTCTTCTCCGTCCAATATTTTTAACAGTATAGATGGTTCACTACCATTTGCCAGAACCATATCTACTCCTTCACTAGCTGCAGTTTTAGCAGCAGCTAGTTTTGTAATCATCCCACCAGTTCCCAAATTAGTACCAGCCCCACCAGCACATTCTTCAAGTTCTTGTGTTACTTCTTCTACTACTCTTAACATTTTTGCATCCTTATTGCTTCTCGGATCTCCATCATAAAAGCCATCTATATCTGATAATATTATTAATAAATCTGCTTTACACAATCCTGCTACTATAGCAGATAAATTATCATTATCTCCAAACCTCACAATATTTTCTATCTCATCTATTGAAACAGTATCATTTTCATTTACTATAGGGACTATTTTATTTTCTAATAATGTTTCAAAAGTATTACATACATTACTTCTAACATGATCATCCTCAACAACATCTCTAGTTAATAAAACTTGCCCAACGGTATGACTATACTCCCCGAAAAACTTACTGTATATGTGCATAAGCTCACATTGTCCTACTGCTGCAACTGCTTGCTTTTCTCTTATACTTTTTGGCTTCTCTCTGAGTTTTAACTTGCTCACACCAACCCCAATTGCTCCTGATGAAACAAGAACAACTTCTCTTCCTGAGTTTTGGATATCTGATAAAACCCTAGCTAACTTCTCAATTCTTCCTAAATTAATATTTCCATTATCATAAGTTAATGTTGATGTACCTACTTTGACTACTATTCTATTAGCATACTTTAAACTTTCATGAAAACCCATATTTACAGCCCCTTATTTCTCTATTATTCTAATATCTATATTACTATACCTTACTTCTCTTATCAACATTACTAAAATCAGTTAAGATCCCCTTTTTGACTAAATTCCTATAAGCCAATTTTAACAACGAATATATAGGTACTATACAAAAAGCAGCTAAAGGTCCGCCTATAGTAGAAGCCCCTACAACAAGAAATATATCTGTAATAGGATGTATCTTCATAGCTCTTCCCATTATTAATGGAACAATAACTCTTCCCTTTAGTGTTTGGGCGGTTATAAACATTACAGTTAATTTTACAAGCATATCAAATCCAACCACTGTTGCAATTATATATGGGATTATCATAGAAATAAAAAAACCTATAAAAGGAATAAATGCTAGTATAAATGTACTATATGCTAATAATAATGCACTTGGCATTTTAATAATTTTATATCCTATAAAGACCATTGTTGCTAAAGATAAAGCTACTGTTGCCTGCCCAATTATATAAGTTGATAGTACCGTATCTCCCTCGCTTAATATATCATCTGATACTTCTTTATATTTTTTAGGTATATACTTTAATACTGTAGGCTTAAAGTTAGCCCCATCTCTAAGTAGAAAGAATGTTACCAATATAATTAGCAATATATTAGAAAAAATCATCATGCCTTTATCGAATATGTCTTTAATGTTCGCAAATATAAAATTCACATATGTCATAAGTTCAGAAGAAATATTCTGAACAAAAGTTTTGATACTACTATCCTTAAGATAATCTTGAGCTATGTCTAAAACATCCTTATTATTAATCGTCATTATAATTACTTTTTTCAATTGCATAACTTGCTCCATTAAATACTTTCCAAAGTACGTTCCTATCCCTCCTAATATAGCAAATGAAACTAATATTATAATGGTTGCTGACATTGAAGATTTATAACCTTTCTTAACAAAAAAATTATTTATAGGTTTTAAAATATAAAATAGAAATACGCCAAAAATGATAGGAGCAAATATTACCCATACTATTACCTGTATTAATTGATTAATTACTTGAAATTTTTTTAACATAAATAAAAAAATAAGAATTAAATTTGCTATAACTAAATTTATAATAACTTTTTTTCTTACCATAACAACACCCCTTAGTCTAAGGTTAGTTTATCCAAATTGATGATGTTAATTCTAAATTATAAATATAATTATGCAAAAAATAAAAACGAAGTTAGCTCTAAGCTGACTTCGTTCTTTGTTTTTGCTTTGGAAATTTACATAATGTAGTATCTGGGGGGTACTACTTAGGGGT
The DNA here is from genome assembly GCF_014836335.1 of Clostridium cibarium. Classification (GTDB taxonomy): domain Bacteria; phylum Bacillota; class Clostridia; order Clostridiales; family Clostridiaceae; genus Clostridium; species Clostridium cibarium. The sequence continues at coordinate 38,391 of NZ_JACSRA010000007.1, read as the reverse complement.
TTGTTTATTCCTTAGCATTTTACTATTATATTTTACACCATCTTCAAGAAAATTTACAGCGTTAATTTTTTACTTTGTCATCTCGCAAAGCTATACACACTTTTCTATATTTTTTCACCATTAGATGCTATAACATCTTTATACCAATAAAAACTCTTTTTCCTTATGCGGTTTAGATCTTTAAGATCAAACTCATCTCTATTTACATATATAAATCCATATCTTTTCTTAAAACCTTGATGAGTGCTAATTAAATCTATAGCAGACCAAGGACAATATCCTAGTAAATCAACTCCATCTGTTATAGCTAATCTCGCTTGTTCTATATGCTTTTTTAAATAATCTATTCTATAATCATCATTTATAGTTCCATCTTCCTCCAACTTATCATATGCTCCTAATCCATTCTCCGTAACTATAAGAGGAAGATGATATCTATCATATATTTCTCTTAACGTAATTCTAAACCCAATAGGGTCAATTTCCCAACCAAATTCAGTTTTTTGAAGGTTCTCATTTTGTGTTCCTTTATAAACTCCATACTCTCCGACGGAAATTTGTTGATCTCCTCCAGTTTTTAAATCTGTCTCACCTATTTTACTTTCAGCAACAGTCCCTGTACAATAATAGTTGAAAGCTATAAAATCTGGTTTAGCTTCCCTTAATATTCTAAAGTCTCCATCTTCCATATTTGGCTCAATTCCTTTTTCAACCATATAGCTCCATGCAATATCATTATATTTCCCATAAACAGCTACATCTAAATACAACCAATTTCTAATAGCTGAAAATGTTTGTGCTGCTAATACATCTTCTGGTTTAGATGTTTTAGGATATATAGAAGTAATATTAGGTGCAGGACCGATTTTAGCATTCATACAAATTGTATGACATATCTGCATAGCTTTTGCTTGCGCTAATAGCATATGATGATTTTGCTGATATAAATCTTTTTGAATGTTATCATTTTGAGAATCACCTATACCTATTGCAGCTCCATGAAGTATCATCATATTTTCTTCATTAATAGTTAACCAATACCTCACTCTATCTCCGAAATTCTCAAATAACACCTTAGAATATCTAACAAATGCATCAATTGTTTCTCTATTTGACCAACCACCTTTTAATTGAAGTGCATATGGTAAATCAAAATGATACATAGTTACTATTGGCTCTATATCATGTGCTATTAATTCATCTATTAAATTATTATAAAATTCTATTCCTTTTAAATTTACCTCCCCATCGCCATCTGGTATTACCCTTGACCACGATATGGAGAACCTATATGCTTTAAATCCCATTTCTGCAAATAATGCTATATCCTCTTTATAATGATGATAATGATCACTTGCTACTTTAAAGTCTGGTGTGCCTTCAATTACATCCTTTGTATCCTGAACTGATAATCCCTTGCCATCTTCATTGTAAGCACCTTCCACTTGATATGCCGATGTTGAAGCTCCCCATAAGAAGTTTTTCGGAAAAGCCTTTAATTCTTTATGAAACATGTCTATTCCTCCTAATCATCTCTTAGTATTTATACCCTAAATATTAGTACAAATATTTACATTTTTATATATCATAATAACTTAATTGTACCTGTACAGATTAACCATCCTATTATCTTTTATTCTTGAATTAATAATTTACTATGAGTATTTTAACCTTTCACATATTAATTCATTCTTAATTATAAATTTATTTAATAATAAAGTTTTATAAAAAATATAGAGTTTATTCAAAATAGAAACAAATTTTCTACTTAGAATAAGCTCTAACATTATTTTAATCCTAATGCCTTATAAATAGCTTTTGCTACCCCTGCATTATCGTTAGTATCAGTTATATATTTAGCAACCTTTTTTATTTCATCTATAGCATTCTCCATGGCAAAAGATTCAGTAAACTCAGTAAACATAGAATAATCATTAAAACTATCTCCAATTACCATAACCTCATCTCTTTTTACGCCCATCTTTTTAGCAACCTTTGCCAATATAATCCCTTTTTGAGCCATTTTGTTGGTTATTTCTATATTATCTCTAAATGATGAAGAGACTGCTAATTCCTCTATTTCATCTAACCTAAATTTCATATTTCTTATTACATTCGTATCATTATAAAATGCAAATATCTTTCTGATTTCTACTGATGTTTCTAAAAACTTTTCAAGATTCTCAATATATTTCAAATTATTAAAATGCTCTTGATTTCTAGCTACTTCCAAAGCTTCTTCAAATGACTCTATCTTTTGAAATGATTGAACCATATATGCCAATCCCTTCAAAGCTTCTTCTTGGCTATCGGTAGTAAAAATGCCTCTATCAGTGAATAACTGAGCTTTTATACCAACTTTATTCATCATCTCTATAACTTTTTTAACTATATCTTTTTCTATATTTATTGTTTCTAATATATTGAAATCCTCGTCTCTATATTCAGCTCCATTAGATAATATACACTCACACTTCAATCCATAACTCTTAAGTACTGGTAAAACTCCATCAATATCTCTTCCTGTTGATATTGTAAAATGTACTCCTAATTCTTGTGCCTTTTTTACAGCTTCTAAATTTTCTTTAGATATTTCATGATTACTATTTAATAATGTTCCATCCATATCAGAAGCAATAATTTTTATCATATAATTCCTCCATTTCTTAAATAACTATAAAAGTATTATCCACAAATGTGACATTGATGCTACTCCAAATAATACCGAAAGAGTATTTATTATAACTCCTACTAGCACATACTTCATCTTCTATAAATAATTAAAGCATTGTTTTCAATAACATGTCAAATTATACGTATTAATATCATATTGTAGAGTTATTTGGAACTTGTTGTCTTATCATAAAAAACATAATAAATCATTGCCATATTGGTTCAAAATCATTTTTTTATACTGTACGTACTAATCTGCATAATTATATTTTAATTTATCTCTCTAAAAATCTAGATTATTAAATCTTTAACCTGTACCCATACAACTTCAAGCTAAGCTCCAGTCAAAAAGCAGTAAATAGCTTTCTATTTACTGCCCTTAAGTAAAAAATATTCATATCAATTGCTTGTATAAATCAATTTTCCGATCAACTTTAATCGGAAAATTTCTTCTAAAATCTTTTATATCGTCTTCAATATCCTGTATAAGAAGCCCTTCATCATAGGATAAACTTTGAAGTACCCTTCCTAAAGGATCAATAATACAACTATCTCCAGAATAATATAATCCGTCCTTTTCTCCAATACAATTTACTCCTAAAATATAAACTTGATTTTCAATAGCTCGTGCCTTTAACAAACACTTCCAGTGCTCTCGCCTTTTTTCTGGCCAGTTAGCTGGAACAATAATTATTGAAACATCTTTCGATACAGCTTGAAATACTTCTGGAAATCTTAAGTCATAACAAATAAAAGTACTTAATTCAAATTCCTTTATACTACACTTTTTAATTTCATTTCCTGAAATAAAATACTTATCTTCATATGCATAACTAAAAGGATGAATTTTTATATAGTCCAATATAACTTTTCCACTAGAATTAATAATAGTATAATGATTTTCAGCCTTGCTCCCATTCCCTTTGACCCATCCAAATCCAATATTAATCAGATTTTCTTTAGCACATTTTTTAAAAACCTTAATACTTTCATAATTTGATTCTTTAATTTTTTCTATATTCATAGAAAAGCCTGTGAAACTCATTTCTGGAAACAATATGACATCTGATTCTTTCAATGCCGCCTCTTCAATATAAGATTTTGCTACTTTATAATTTTCTAACTTATCTTCCCAAATAATATCTGTTTGACAAAGCGCTACTCTCACATGAACTTACCTTCCTTTTACACTTCTTGAAGTTTTAGTTTTCTATATCTATTAAATGCTGACATTATCTCTTGTTTTCTAGGCATAGCTAAATTTCCATTTCCACTAAAGCTAATTAGCCCTCTACTTTTAATTGTTTTTAGTATTTCATCTACTACTTCCACTATATCTAACTTTCCATTCACTATATTTTCTTCTGCCCACTTCATAATATGCCCAATTGATGTAACTTGCTCATGATCTACGATCTGTTCTACAGCTCTCAGTTCTATCTTTTCCTTATTTATATCCAAGCCATCTATTCCTAATGTCTTAATCTTTACTCCCTTAGGTCCTCTTTCAATACTTCCCTTTCTTATTACTCTATTAAATTTAATTTTTACATCTTTATCTTGTACTCGTGCTAGAATCTTTCCTGTACTTAATTCCTTTGCCTTTTTAGTAACATCATTAGGTTCATAAGCATCCATTTGGATAACAGTATCTGCCACATCGAAAAAGTCTCCTGAGCTACCTACAACTATAATAGTTGATATTCCCTTCTTCTCATACAAAGGCCTCACTACTTCAATAAAAGGTGTTATAGGTTCCTTTTCTCTTGAAACTAAACTTTGCATTACATCATCTCTAATCATAAAGTTTGTTGCAGATGTATCTTCATCTATCAAAAACAAGTTTGTTCCACTTTCTATCCCTTCTACTATATTAGCTGCTTGTGATGTACTTCCACTTGCATTTTCGCTACAAAATGATTTTGTATCTTTTCCATTTGGCAAATTATTTATAAATAAAGATATATCATCCTTATGAATTACTCTTCCATCTTCTGCTCTTACCTTTAGTGCTGTATCATCAGTAATAACAAATTCTCTTCCATCTCCTTCTATATGATTATATACTCCAAGCTCTAAAGCCCTTAATAATGTTGACTTTCCATGGTAACCTCCACCAACGATTAAGCTTACACCACATCGAATTCCCATTCCTTTTATTTCTCCTCTATTAGGGAGATTAAAAGTTACCTCTAGACTTTGGGGAGATACAAACTTTTTACCATCCTTCAAAGGTTTTGTTGATACTCCACTTTCCCTAGGTAATATTGAGCCATTAGCTACGAAAGATATTAATCCTTTTCTTGAAAGTTCATTTCTTATATGCGCTTGATCCTCAACAAGTCTTACTCTATTCATAAGACTTTCCTTATCTATATTTTCATATATAATTGAGTTATCAATTATTAGTGGCAGAAAATCATATAATATCTTTTCTAGCTCCCTAGCAAGAACGCTTCTTCCCCTAGCCGGGAACCCAACTTCTATCCTCACCTGTATCTCTTTCTCGTTTATAATAATAGCTGTTCTGTCTAATATTTCCTGTGGACATTTACTTATCAATATTAGTCCACTTTTCCCTGAACCATATACTCTTCTGGTATAAGCATTTATATTTCTATAAAATGCCCTTGTTAAAAAATCTTGTACAGCCACCTTTTTATGATATTTATTAAATAATTCTTTAGGTATCTTAGAAACTCTTTGATCCATGATTATTCTAACTTTTGAAGGAGCTGCAAAAGGATCTCCCTGAACATGGTCTATGGATAAAATATATTTATTAAAATCATATTGTCCTTCTAGCGATTTATAAGCTTTATATCCCCTTCCATCTATACTATAAATATCTTTCTTTAAATCATTGAAGTTCTTCATTTATTTTGATTCCTCCCCAAAAAATTTATCAATTAACTGTTCCCCAATTCTCCTGTACATATTACTCATCGATATCATAGAAGATACAAGCAGAAATTTCTCTTCAAAATCATCCTCCTTTGATATATCACTTAATTTATCTACCTTCTTTTTAACCGAATCTTCTAGCTCATTACTATCTGCTGTAGTTACTTTTAAATATCTTTCATATAGACTTCTTAAATCATATTCCTCACCATTCTCATACTTATTAACTATAGTTTCTAACATAAGCTTAATATCGTTAATAGATATAGCTCCTTTAAAATTGTAAATAAAACTCATTAATATTAAATGCTCTTTTGAATATTTCTTATTTTTCACAGACATTAATAGCTTTGCCTTTGCATAATTATTTATCATAGTTTTTGTTAAGACCTTATCCTCTTCTTTACGTTTTAACTTTGATAACTTACTTTCGAATAATTGAATAACCTGATCCATATATAAATCTATTTCTGGTATATCATCTAATCCTATCTTCTCATCTATATTCATATTTTGAATTAAATCTATTGTATTCTCTTTATTCACATTACCACTCCTTAACATAGTTTTAAAAACTATATATTGTTTTATATATATAATATTAATAGTATTTACGAGATATTTCAAGAAAATTGGGTAAGATATAAATATATAATTGTCAAATCGGCTAAATTTGGATTTGACTTACTTATACATATATATGATAATTTCAATATAACATGATGTAGTTATAAAAACTACATATCGTTTTACGGAGGTGCAAAAAATGACAAAACATTTAAGAGAACCTATAAACGGGTTAACTCATTTAACAGGTGCTATTTTATCACTCTTAGGACTAATTGCTCTAATTATTAAAGTAGCATCTTCTAATGGAACACTAATTCATTATGTTGCTATTGTAAGTTTTGGTGTAAGTATGATACTACTTTATAGTGCATCAGCAACTTATCATTCTGTTATTTCTAGTGATTCAGTTATTAAAGTTTTGAAGAAAATCGATCATTCCATGATTTTCATTCTTATAGCTGGCTCATACGCACCACTTTGTTTGATAGCATTGCAAAACTCTATTGGGCACACGCTATTTGTAACTGTGGCCATTGCAGCTGTTATTGGAATAGTATTTAAGATTTGCTGGGTTACTTGCCCAAAATGGGTTAGTAGCACTATTTATATAGGAATTGGATGGTTTGCTATATTTGCAATTTATCCTTTATCAAAAGTGTTAGCTTCCACTGGTATATTTTTATTAGTTCTAGGAGGGATAATGTATACAATAGGTGGAGTTATATATGCTTTAAAATCAGAAAAAATCAGAATTGGTTCCTTTGGTGGGCATGAAATATTTCATATTTTTATAATGCTAGGAACTCTATGTCATTTCTTTTGTGTATTTAATTATGTATTATAATTTGCCTGCTCTTCATTAAAAAGAAACATTTTCCTCTTTTTAATGAATTAAAAAAAGCAAAGGTGCAACCTCCATTGCCCTTTGCTTTTTATATTATATAAATTAATTTTATTTAGATTCTACTTCATTTTAAAGATTCATTGAATCTACTCTTCTAAAGAAAGTAAAGTGTATTAATTTAGAAGATTCTAAATCATCATTACTAAATACATTTGCAATAAAAACCCCTGTTATCATATAATTGCCCAGGCAATATAGTACAAAAAAATTATATTCAATTAATTTGTACTAAAGCTTACTCCGAATTTAAAATTATGTTCTCTTAAAAACTTCTATTTTCATAAACTATACTATTATAGGCTCAAACTTTGCTCCAATTATAGTAGCTATATCTAAAGGATTTGCTTCAATTTGAAGTCCTATCTTTCCAGCACTAAATACTATACTGTTAAGGTCCTTTGCTGAATTATGTATAAATGTTTTATAAAGTTTTTTCATGGCTAATGGAGAACATCCTCCTCTAATATATCCTGTATATTTATTTATATCTTTAACATGTATCATTTCTACATTCTTTTCACCAGCTGCTTTAGCTGCTTTTTTTAGATCTAATTCTTCACTAACTGGTATTACAAATACATATAATTCTTTCGAATGTCCTTGTGTAACTAATGTTTTAAATACAGAGTTTACATCTTTACCTATCTTTGCTGCAACAGCAACCCCATCTATTTTTCCATCTTTATTCTCATAAGTTATTATATTATAATCAATATTACTTTTTTCTAATAATCTCATTGCATTAGTTTTTTGCATTAATTTATCCCTCCTTTATTTGCAGTTAAATTACAACTACTACGTTTGTTAAAACTCCAAGCATGATTTCCTTTATTTTATACCTTAATTGACAAATTTGTAAACAATCTATCTTGTTAAAAAAACTCTGACTGTTCTTTATCTATTAGTTATATGGTATAATAACGAAATGAATAAAAAATGAAATGAGGTAGAATTAATTGATAACTGTATCAAATGTAAGTTTAAGATATGGCGGACGTAAATTATTCGAAGATGTTAATTTAAAGTTTACTCCTGGTAACTGCTATGGTGTCATTGGTGCAAACGGTGCTGGTAAGAGTACTTTCTTAAAGATTTTATCTGGAGAGGTTGAACCTAATACTGGTGAAGTTTCTCTAGCTCCAAATGTTAGAATGTCTGTTTTAAAACAAGATCACTATAAATATGATGATTTTGAAGTTTTAGAAACAGTAATTATGGGAAATGAAAGACTATATCAAATAATGAAAGAAAAAGATGCTTTATATGCAAAACCTGATTTTTCTGATGAAGATGGTATTAAAGCTTCTGAATTAGAAGGGGAATTTGCTGATCTTAACGGATGGGAAGCTGAATCTGAAGCCTCCTCGTTATTGCAAGGTTTAGGAATTGGAACAGAATCCCACTACAAAAAGGTTTCTGAACTTACTGGTGGAGAAAAAGTTAAAGTTCTTTTAGCTCAAGCTTTATTTGGTAATCCTGGAGTTCTAGTTCTAGACGAACCTACTAACCATCTTGATTTGAAATCTGTTAATTGGCTTGAAGAATTCCTAATCAACTTTGAAGGAACTGTTATAGTTGTATCCCATGATAGACACTTCTTAAACGCAGTTTGTACACAAATGGCAGATGTTGATTTTGGTAAGATTAAGATTTATGTTGGTAACTATGATTTCTGGTATGAATCAAGTCAACTTGCTCTTCAAATGTCTAAAGACCAAAACAAGAAGAAAGAAGAAAAGATCAAAGAGCTTCAAGACTTTATTGCAAGATTCAGTGCTAATGCTTCTAAATCTAAGCAAGCTACATCTCGTAAAAAGTTATTAGATAAGATTACATTAGATGATATTCAACCTTCAAGCAGAAGATATCCTTTCGTAGGATTCAAATCTGAGAGGGAAGTAGGTAATGATATCCTTACTGTTAAAGATCTTTCAAAGACTATTGATGGGGTTAAAGTTTTAGACAATGTAAACTTTATGGTTAATAAGGGTGATAAAATCGCTTTAATCGGTAACGAAATAGCAGTAACTACATTATTTAAAATATTAGCTGGTGAGATGGAACCAGATAACGGAAGCTATAAATGGGGAATTACTATTACAACATCTTATTTCCCTAATGATAATTCTGAATACTTCAATGATTGCAACTTATCTTTAGTAGATTGGCTTAGACAATTCTCTGAAGAAAAATCTGAAAGTTACATAAGAGGCTTCCTAGGAAGAATGTTATTCTCTGGAGAAGAGGCTTTAAAAGAAGCTAATGTTTTATCTGGAGGCGAAAAGGTAAGATGTATGTTATCTAGAATGATGCTTTCAAATGCAAATGTATTAATGCTAGATCAACCAACTAACCACCTTGATCTTGAATCAATTACAGCTGTAAATAATGGATTAAAGGACTTTAACAGCAATGTTTTATTTGCTTCTCATGACCACCAATTCATTGAAACTATAGCTACTAGAATAATTGATATTAAAGATGATGGTTCTATAGTTGACAGAACTATGACTTATGATGAATACTTAGAGTTTGCTAAAAACAATAATTAATGAAATAAATAATTCTGAGAAATAATTTTCATTCTCTCAAATTATTACTTTATAGCAATACCTATAGACAAAATACTTTTTATAAGTATTGAATCTATAGGTATTCTTTTAATTTATATTCATATAAAACTATAATAAATGGGCCAACTTTGCAAAATTAACACATCAAAGTCTAATTCCAAAACCTCCTATGCTTTTTATAAATAATAAAATGGATATGTTACTTAAAGAAACTCTTTAAAATAACATATCCATCTTATTTTAATTATATTAATTACTTAGTATATTTTAAGTGTAATAGTTCATGAGCTTTTCCATGTCCTGGTTCACCCATATATGTTTCATACATCTTCTTAATTGCTGAGTTTTCATGTGATTTTCTTATACCAGCATTCTTATCTTGGTTATACAGAACAGATGCTCTAACTGTCTTTATATCAATCTTTTCTCTATCTAAGTTATTTACATGTGGTTGTCCTCCACCATTTACACATCCCCCTGGACATGTCATAACTTCAATAAAGTGATATTCTTTACTATTCATTTTACCACTATTTACAAATTCAGCCAAGTTTGCTGCACCATTTACGACAGCAACGTTATAGTCATTTCCACCAATATTGATTGTTGCTTCCTTAATTCCGTCTAAACCTCTTACTTCAGTATAATCAACCTTATCTAAATCTTTTTTCTCTACAAAATCCTTAGCTGTTCTTATTGCAGCTTCCATAACTCCACCAGTAGCTCCAAATATAGTTCCAGCACCACTATACTCACCCATTGCTGGATCTGCAACTTCATCTTCAAGTTTAGCAAAATCAATTTTTGCATCTTTTATTAATTTTCCTAATTCTCTAGTTGTTAATACTGCATCTATTTGTCTTAATCCGTTGATTTCCATCTCTGGTCTATCAGCTTCATATTTCTTTGCTGTACAAGGCATTATAGTAACTGTAAAGACTTTTGCTGGGTCTATATCCGAGATATGTGGATAATATGTCTTTGTCGCTGTTCCAAATATTTGTTGTGGTGACTTAGCTGATGATAAATTATCTAATAACTCTGGATAATAGTTTTCAACTTGTCTAACCCAACCTGGACAACATGATGTAAACATTGGGAATGGACCATTCTTTTCAATTCTTTGAATAAGCTCTGTAGCTTCCTCCATTATTGTCATATCTGCACCAAAATTTATATCGAAAACTTTATCAAAACCTAATTTTCTTAATGATGCATATATCTTTCCTGTTACATCTTGACCATAACCCATCTTAAACAATTCACCCATTGCTGTTCTTACAGATGGTGCCATAGCTACTATTACATGCTTATCTTCATCTGCTAAGGCTTGCTTAACTCTATCTATATGACTCTTTTCACTTAACGCAGCTACAGGACATGCAGCTACACATTGACCACATAATAGACAATTTGTTTCATCAAAACATTTTTGATCTGTAGTTGTAACCATTCTCTTTCCATCAACGTTTGCTAGTTTAATTGATTCAGTTGCTGTCTTTTCTTTACACGAAGCTTGACATCTTCCGCAAAGAACACATTTTGTTCTATCTATAACTATTGATTTACTTCTTTCATCTACATATTCACTCTTATCTTCAACTACAAAAGGAGTAGTAGCTCTTCCTTTTGACTTAATAACTAATTTTAACAATTCACAATTTTCTTTTCTATTACATTGACCACATTTAAATTCATGCTTATTAAGTAAAGTAGAAACTCTTGTTTTTACTCTTTCCTGAACTTTTTCTGTATCAGTTTTGATAACCATTCCATCTTCTACCTTAGTTAAACAAGCTAGAGATAGATTGTTTTTTCCTTCTACTTCTACAGCACAAACTCCACATTTTCCTACATTTCCACATTCTTTTAAATAGCATAAAGTTGGTATGTCAATCCCATTTTGTCTAGCTGCATCAAGAATAGTAGTTCCCTCTTCTACTTGGTATGATTGTTCATTAATAATAACACTTTTCACGCCTTTAATCCTCCCTAACTTATCTCTATAAATATTTGCATTTTTGATATAATCCTTACTAGTTACTAGTTTATCATATAATTAGAGATAAACATTAATTTTCTGACAATTGTTAATTACTTATCAATCAACTATTACATTCTACTTTAGCATTAACAATATGCTAAATAATTTTATACTAATTGTATAGAATATAACTATGTGATAGACTTTTTAATGGTAATATCCTAAAATGAGTATTATACTAAACTAAAGAACTAATTAAGTGAGGTAATTATGATCAAAGTTTATAATAGAAAAACAAACACTTACGAAGAAGAAAAAGTTGCTGGAGGTAAATACATAACTTGGTGTTATGCTTCTCCTATTGGAAAAAGCTTAACAGAACTCCTAATTAAGAAAAAATTAGTTTCAAAGTTGTATGGGAAATACTGTGATACTAAATTAAGCAAAAGAAAAATTAAGACTTTTATTGATGATTTTGATATAGATATGGGTATAACAACTAAAAAGTTAGATGAATTTTCTTCTTTTAATGATTTTTTCATTAGACAATTAACTAATGAGGCTAGGCCTTTTAACACTGATATTAAAACTTTAATTTCCCCTGGTGATGGTAGATTATTAGCTTATGATAATATATCTATGAATAAACTTATTCAGGTGAAAAACCTTACCTATAGCTTATCTGAACTCTTAGGTGATGATAAGATTGCTCAAGAGTACGAAGGTGGAATTTGCATTGTATTAAGATTATGCCCTACTGATTATCATAGATTCCACTTCGTTGATTCTGGAATTCCTGGCAAAAGCAAATTTATTAATGGATCTTATTATTCAGTAAATCCAACTGCATTAGAAAGAATCCCTAAACTTTACTGCCAAAACAAACGAGAATGGTCACTATTTAAATCAGATAACTTTGGAGATATAATTCATGTAGAAGTAGGAGCAACTTGTGTAGGCACAATAGTTCAAACTTATACTCCTGGACAAAAAGTTAAAAAAGGCGAAGAAAAAGGCTATTTTAAATTTGGTGGCTCTACTACAATATTGTTCTTTAAAAAAGATACTATATCCATATCTGATGATATTTTAATTCAAAGTTCCCTAGGATTCGAATGCAAGGTTTCAATGGGTGAAACAATAGGAAACAAAAAATAAAAAAATACCCTCTATAAAAAATTATAGAGGGTATTTTTTTTCAGTTATAATATTTTCTATCTTTTTCTTGAACATTTCTATATCTTTTCCCATAATAACCAAATTAATTCCCATTTCCTTAGCCCTATTATTAACAGTAACTTTTGACGGCTTTTTAGTAGCTACTAGTATCTTAATTGCATCTTCTCCTCCTAACCTATCACTATAAACTTTTAATTCATTTAATGCATCCTCATCATACTTTTCACTATCCTTACAAGATATACATACGAGCACTGAATCTCTAATTGCAATTACATCTAGTTCATTTCTTACCTCTTTAGCATTATTACTCCAACAGAATATCACTCCACTTTTTGTTTCATCTACTTGATCTATTTCTTTAACTATTAAGTGCGTAAGCACTTCTAACCATGTTCCACTCTTAAACAAGAATCCCTTTAAATAATTATTTTTGAAATCAACTACTATTTGATCATTTTCTTCAAAATATTCTATCCCATTAATATCACTTAAATACTTAAGTGAAGTATCCACAAGTTTTACTTCTTCTTCTTCTAAATTTCTCCTATTTATTATAACTCTATAAGAATCCCTATAATTATGTATAAAAGTATTATTGTCATATAGTTTTTGTTTATGTTTATGCCATATCTCTATGTTACTCTGTATTATTTTAGTTATATTTAAAATTTCACTTTTTTCTATTAGATATGATGATTCATCTATTATTTTAACTCCTGAAAGTTCAGTTATTTCTTTGATAGATATATCTTTTAAAGGTTCACTAACTATTCTAAAATCATTAGTAAATATATATCTTTTTTTATTTACTAAATCTACATAAATACTATCTATATTAAGTTCTGAAGCAGCTCTTGATAATATTAAAGAATCCAACTTCTCTCCTCCAGTCAAATTGACAAGTACATTTTTATATTTTTCTAGTATCATCTTTATACTTTCTATATCTTGATTTTCTACTTTTCTTATTTCAACTATACAATCAGGAAACATTTGTGAATAAATCTTTTTTGAATCTTTATCATATTCTGAAACCAGCAAAACCAAATTTTTAATTTTAAACTTTTCTACTAATAATATATTTACTTCATTATGTTCATCAAATAAGCATACAAGTGTATTAAACATCATAAATAACATCCTTTTAAATTTATTACTATATTAATTTAACCACTTCCTACTAAAAATAATCAAAAAAAGACTTAGCCTTACTGGCTAAGTCTAAAAATGGCAGGGCGTATAGGAATCGAACCCATAATGTACCGTCCGTAGCGGTAAGTTATATCCGTTTAACTAACACCCCATAACTAAATAACAGACTTATCTTATCACAAAGACAAAAATATCGCAAGTATATTTGTTAAATATATTCCATATTATAGATATATGTCTGAAAATTCTACTTCTAGTTGCTCAACCTTACTTCTTCCCCCTAGTTCATAATTAATCTCTTCATCTTCTAATAGAAGTATAGGAAGTTTCACATCAAATCTAGATCCTTCTCCTTCCTTACTATAAAGCGAAACTTTTCCACCATGTGCCACACTTAAATAATTAACTAAATCTAATCCTATACCACTTCCTGAATGCTCATTATTCTTTCGTTTAGTTGCTTGCACAAATCTATTGAATATTACCTTTTGATCTTCTTCTGATATACCTTCACCTTCATCTTGTACCGATATACTTATTTCTTTCTCATCTATGAATACTGATACTAATATTTGTGATTCACTTGGAGAAAATTTAATAGCATTTGATAATAAATTCATTACTATTCTATCTATTGCTTCCGGATCCACTGCACATATAAATTCTTCAACATTTGTATCAAAAATTATCCTTATTCCTTTTTCCTCAGCATACTTTTCTACAGATGTAACTGTATTTTCTAACATGCTAATTATCTCTATATTAGATCTTTTTAAATTATAATAGTTTTTTTCTAATTTCGATGAATCTATTATGTTATCTATAAGTTTTACTATTTTCAGACTGTTTCTTCTTATTATATCTCTATATTCTTTTCGTTTATCAACTAACTTTTTATCATTATTATCATCATATTTTAAGCATTGTAAAACACTTAATATTACGTTTATAGGATTTCTTAAGTCATGTGAAATATTTAATAGGAATTTATCTTGCAAGTCTTTAGCCTCTCTCAATTCATTTAGTAACTGTACTAACTCAAATTTGCTCATACTTTCAAAATTGCTTTTTTCTAATCTATTATTTAATTCCATCTCAATCTCCCTCTATACCATTATGTGTTATATTTTCCATTTATTTCAAATACGATACTTATATAATATCACAGTTTTTGTTTACAGACAACCTTTTTTGTAAATATATGGTTTTTTATATAAATTAATTAGTATTTTAAGAGTATCTTTTTATTAATTAACGCTAAAGTTCGCACTACTTCCAGTAGCCGATATAGTTATTTCTAATTTTGACTCTATTCTCTCTTTTAATTCAGGAACGTGTGAAATTATCCCTACTAATCTTCCCCCTCTCTGCAACTCAATTAATGAATTGATAGCATTGTCTAATGATTCAGAGTCTAAAGTACCAAAACCTTCATCAATAAAAATAGTGTCTAATGATATTCCTCCAGCATTTGTTTGAACTACATCTGATAACCCTAGAGCCAATGATAATGAAGCTTTAAAACTTTCACCACCTGATAGTGTTTTTACATGCCTACACTTTCCTGTGTAGTTATCATAAACCTCAAGCTCTAATCCTTGCTGATAACTTCCTTTTCCTTTATCCTCCTTCCTCTTTAGCGCAAACCGATCCCCTGTCATCTTACTTAGTCGCAAGTTTGCAGCATCTATTATTTCTTGGAAATATGATGCTAAAACGAACCTTTCAAATGTAACGTAAGGACTTTTCTTTCCACTTGCTAAAGTAGCAAGTTCTCCTATTGTTTTGTACCTCGATTCTCTATCTTCAAATTTATATTTGATTTCCTTTATTTCCTTTAATACATTAGAATTATTTGTTGTAATTGAGTATATTTCTTTTTCTTCATTATAGACATCATTCTCTATTAATCTAAGCTTCTTTATGCTTTCTTCTATTTCGTTTATATCAATTACTTCCATATCCTTCGTTTTATCTTGTAGCTCTATAAATTTATCCCTAATTGATTTGAACTCCTCGTTAAACTTATTGATCTCACTTTTAAGAACTTCCTCCTTACCAATTAAATTTGTAATGCTTTTATAATCTTCATAATTATTAAATCCACATGTTTGTATTTTTTCTTCTAGCAAAGATTTTTTAGTTTGTATTTCTTCTTCCAATTCTTTTATTATCTTTTCAATTCCCTTAGCTTTTGTTTCTTTTGAAGTTAATTCATTATTATATTTATTTACACTTTCCAAAGCTAATTTTAATTGTTCATTATACTTATTTAACTTATCTTTAAGTTTATTTATTCTATCATCTAATTCTGTAATAGATTTTATATCTTTTGGCAAATCACTTTCTAATGACTTCAAAGTTTCTTCTTCTCCCTTAAGGCTGCCGTAAATTGTTGTATGCTCACTATTTATATCTTCTAACAATTTTTCTTTTACTTTAAGTTCTTCATCTATTTTAACTAACCTAAAATTTATAGACTCTTTTTTAGATATTTCTTTATTGATTGCCTCTACCTCTTCCTTCAGTTCATTAATCTTATTTCCTATACTTTTCCCTGATACTAATACCTTTTCCTCTGTATATTCATTAAAACTTTTACTACACTCTATAACTTCTGATAAATTATATAACTTCTTATTAATTACTTCATCCAACAAATTATCAGCTGACGACCTTATCTTTGTTAATTCTAACAAACTCTCATTATATTCTTTTTGATGAAATTCGAAGATCTTTTTGCTAGCTTCTAACTCATCTTCTGTAGGTACATTATTCAACCTTTTAGCTGGATTTGGATGTTTCACTGATCCACAAACAGGACAAGGAGATTCATCTACAAGCTTCATAGCTAATATTCCAGCTTGTTCTTTCATATATAATTCCTCTTTTTCTTCAAACTCCTTCTTTTTCTCAATATACACCTGTTCCTTAGATAAAAACTTTACACTTAATTCTTCATGGATCTTGTTCAATTCCTTAAACTTGGTAATTCCTTTATATAAATCTCTAACTTCTTGAATTTTCTTATTATTCTCTTCTATATCCTTTTCTAAAATTATCTTTCTCTTCTCAAACTCAGATATTTCTTTAATCAAGTTTTCTTTTTCTTTTTTCTCTATTTTAAGGAATTCAATAGATTCTTTTTCTTTCTTAGTTAATTCAATATTTTTTTTCAACTTTATACTTAAATCATTAATATTATTAATCTTATTATCAAATTCAATTATTTTGGGTCTCTTTTCACTTAGTGAATTTATTTGCTCTGATAACTTTGATCTTTCTTCTTCTCTATTCTCTTCAACCTTTAAAGAATTTTTAGCCTCATCTAATTTCTCTTTTATATCTATAATTGCGTTATTACATTCAATATTATCAGTAATTTTTATTTCTTTATTATTTATTTGTTTTAATAGCTCCTCTTCAATATAGGTAATTTCTCTCGCCCTATTTAACTTATCCCAAAGTATTTCTTTTTCTTTTATAAATTCTTTTTCATTTGTCATTTTTTCTAAAGTTGCTTTAGTGTTATTTTTTTCTTCTATTAATTTATTGATATTTTGTCCATTGATCTTTTCTTCACTAAATCTATCAATTTCTTTTTTAACTCTATTTAATCTTTTCTGAGTTTCATCATATTTTGCTTTACTTTCTTTAATTAACTTTTCAAGTATTTGTATTATAGCATCAAATTCTACATAATCACCTACGTCTATTTTCTCTTCACACCTAACATTTTTAACGTATGCCTTTACTCTTTCTTTTGAACTTTCTAATTCCTTATAAATAATTCTAGCCCTATCATATAAGAGAGTTTGAATTTTCTCATATGTGTATGTACCAAATATCTTTCTAAATATAATTTCTCTCTCTTTAGAATCTGCTAAAAGAAGTTTTTTAAATTCCCCTTGAGGCAACATAACTATCTGTTTAAACTGTTCTTTATTTATACCTAAAAGTTCATTTATCTTGTTACTAACATTATTATTCCCAGTCTTAACTTTACCATCAGGTAGTATTAATTCTGCCTCTGAACTTTGAGTAGTAAATCCTTCTCCCTTAACTTTAGGTTTTAATTGTTGAGGAATTCTTCTAATATGGTACTTTTGCCCTCTTAACTCAAAATCTAATTCTACAAATGTTAATCTATCAGCTGCTGAAAAATCACTTCTTAATGAATCATTTTCTCTTGCACTCCCGCTAGCTTCTCCAAATAAAGCATAGCTTATAGCATCAAATATAGTTGTTTTTCCTGCTCCTGTAGAACCTGTAATCAAAAAAATATTCTTTCCATTTAATAATTGAAAATCTATAACTTCCTCTTTTGCATATGGTCCAAATGCAGATATAATTAGTTTCAAAGGTCTCAATTAAAATTCCTCCTTCCTAAGAACCTCATTTATAACATCTTTTATAATAGTTTCTTTTTCCTTTGTAAATTCTCCATCACCAAGACTATCATAATATTCTTTAAATAAATCTATTTCCGATTTATTTCTATATCCTTCCGATGCTGCTGTAGCACTCTCTCCTATACTTTTTCTCTCTTCCCTTTTAAGTAACATTATATTAGGATATACAGATCTAAGTTTTCCTATTGGATCTAACAATTCTCCTTCATCAGTTAATATAGCTTGAATATAATCTTCACAAGTACTATCCTCATTCTTTGCAACCTTTATCAATTCTTCTATAGGTCCTTTAATTATCCTCATTTCTCTAAGTGGTTTTATTTCTTCTTGTCTAATAATTAGTTTTTTATTTTCTTTTGTTTCAATTATGGTTACACCTTTTTTATGATTTACTTCTGAAAAGGAATACTTTAGCAGCGACCCTGAATATCTAATACCTTCCCGTCCCACTTTTTGCCTTCCATGTAGGTGTCCTAATGCAACATAATCAAAACTTTTAAATACTTCTCCATCAATCAAATCCGTCCCACCAATTGATAAAGGTCTTTCTGAATCTGATGTCTGTATCTCAGCTATCTTATACTTATCTTCATCTTCACTGTTTATGGCTTCTTCTCTCTTTCCTGTAACATATCCATGAGCTACAATTATATTTGTAGAATCCCTATTAAACTTCTCTTCAATTCTAGAGATTATAGCTTTCATAGCATCATTATGACTTCTTATGTTTGAATCATTATATCTTTTCCTTATCACTGCTGGATCCACATACGGAATTAAATAAAAATTAACCTCTTCATTTTTATCCTTTAAATTTACAACCTTTATATCTTCTTCTAGTACACCAGCTATATATAAACCTTCTCTTTCTAGTATTTCACTTCCAAAAGCAAGTCTTTCGCCACTGTCATGATTCCCTGAAATCGCAACTATCTTAACTTTATTTTCAATTAAAATTCTTTTAAGTGTTTCATTTAACAATTCTACTGCTTCAACAGGAGGAATAGATCTATCATATATATCTCCTGCAATTATTAACACATCTGGTTTTTCTTTTTTTATTAGTTCTATCAACTTATTCAAAACATATTTTTGATCTTCTATCATAGAAAATTCATTTACAATCTTTCCTATATGCCAGTCTCCAGTATGAATTATCTTCATGATTAATCCTCCTAATTATTATCTGAATCTGTAATATAATAAAAAGTGGCATAGCCACTTTTTATTATAAATTTATTTCTTTTCTTAAATCATTTAATATTATGTAAGTAAATATTATTGTTCCAACCATACCAGCTGTATCAAATGGAACGTTCGGAACTAATATAGTTAATATCAATATTAAAATGTTTGGAAAAGTTGCTGTATATATTGCTAATGAGAATAGCTCCTCAAGTTCCATGTTTAACTTGAATAATTTGCTTGGAATTAATGATAAAACACCTATCATCAATGCTACCATCAAGTAGAATATAAATTCTTGTATAATATAAACTATAGCAATTAACACCATGATAGGAAGTTTTATATTTCGAATCATATCTATTAATGTTTTATTATCAAATCCATTCATTATACCTAATTCATTATAATTATACTTCATTTGACTAATTCCTGAGTTATTTGAATTTACAACAATCCCATCATTCAGCATTAATATATATGTGCCTTCATTAACTATTGTAGAATTACTTAGCTTGGCACTTTCACTTATAGTTATATCTTTATCCATATAAATGATCATATTATTTTCTTCGATTTTTAAAGGTGTATTTACCAAATTTAACTGTCCATTAACAATAGAAAATTTATATTTTTCATCACTTATAATTCTAATTGTTTCATTGCTAGAATTATTAAAACCTATACTCTTAATTATTCCTTTTATTCCACCAATAAAAATAGTTAAAATAAGGGCATATAAAATAGCTTTTTTTATTCCTTCTTTTCTGTAACTCGGAAATTCTTTTAAGTTATATATCGAATTAATGATTTTTTTAAAAATATTATCTCCTTTAGTCATTTTACACTCCTATTCTAATTTGTTTAAATTATCATGGTTACATATATTATAATTTTAACCATACTATCTCCATTATTACAACCTAATTTATCGATTTATTGTTTAAGTTGTACAAATAATGTCAATATTATATGTATATTGCATTGTTAGGAGGTTTTTATTTAGATGAAAAAATCACAATTTAACTTTAGTAGAAACATCACAAAAAAAAGTAGCTTAAAACTTAAAATATTTATTGTTTTACTTTTTATGTTAGTAAGCACACTAACACTTTGTGAATACTTAAATTATAAAACTTTATTTAATGACTTTTCATCTAACTTTGATCAAAAGAAGTTTTCCAATGCTAATAACATATTGCTTAAAGAAGAAACACTTAACCCGTTTAAGTCAATTCTACTAAAAAGTGACTTGAAAAATTACTTTTCCCAAAAGTTAAATACACTCTCTCATGAAGTTGAAGTTGAAAACATAAATGAACAATCTATATTAGAATTAATTAATGAAATAAAGAGATATGATATTCCACTAGATAGTTCTAATAATTCTATAACTAACTTAGACAATTCCTATAACTCTGGAGTTGCCTTATTTGACTCTGGAAAATATATTTATGCTTATAATGTCTTTTCAAATATAAAATACACTGATGATAATTATCCTAGCGCTGTTGAATATATTAGAAAATGTAAAGAGCATATAATTTCTGGCATAATATCAAAGTCAACTGCTCTTATTAATGTGAAAGATTATGATAAGGCATTATCATTGTTAGATAGTGTAAATTATATTGTTGGTGATAATGAATCTATTGTATCTAAAATTGAGGAGATTAAAGCTTATCAAAGTTATTCAAACTCCAATGCTAATGCAACTCAACCAACCTCTTCAAAAGTTGCTAATATAACTATATCAAATATAAATACACTTTCTTTGGATAGTAATACACCTTACTTAATCCAAGTTGATTTGAGCAATCAAAAGACTAACATTTATAAAGGCAAAAAAAATTCTTGGAACTTAGTTAAGTCTTTTTGTTGTTCTACTGGAATTAATGGAGAAGAAACTCCTAAAGGAACTTACACTATAAAAGAAAAAGGTAAATGGTTTTTCTCTAACAGCTATAAACAAGGTGGAAAGTACTGGGTTCAATTTAATGGAGACTATTTATTCCACTCACTACCTTATAACGAAGATAAAAGCAAGATAGTTGACTTTACCCTAGGTAAACCTGCCTCCCATGGTTGTGTTCGTCTTGGAGAATCAGATTCAAAATGGTTATTTGATAACATTCCTAGAGGAAGTAAAGTAATAATTCAATAACTACCTTCATTTAATAGTATCTAACCTTAGTAGATTATTTCTCAGGAAATAAAAATTTCAATTGCTAAGAAGTAAGCAATTCATAGCACTCTTTAAATAAAATGCTGTGAATTGCTTACTTTTAAATACTTATCTCTTTATCTAAATAAAATAAATATAAATAGGATTCTGAAACTGTTTTTCCTGTTATTTTTTTTAGAGCTTCTTTATAATACTTTATTTGTACAGAATATTTCTTTATCATATCCTCTTCATTTCCTTCTTGTACATAATCAGTCTTATAATCTACTAAAATTATATTATCCATTTCGTAAAAGAAACAATCTATAACACCTTGGAGTCTTACTTTTTCTTTCTCGATATTATTTGATAGTTCATTATCTATTTCTAATGGACTTATTTCAGTGTAAAAAGGTAGCTCTTTATACACCTTACTTCCATCTTTAAAAGCTTTCAACAATCTTTTTCCTAAGTTACTTCTAAAAAAATTAAATATCTTTGTAGGATTAATTGCCTTATGTTCAGCCTCACTTAAAAGGTCATTGATTAATAATTCATTTAATTGCTCTTTTATTTCATCAACTGTATTAACCCTATTGAAGTCAATCCTCTGCATAACAAAATGAATTGCAGTTCCTTTTTCAGCAGAAGTAATACCTTTTTCCTCTTTAAGAAATTTAGGAATTATGTCTATTTTATCTTTAAAAAATTCACTACCCTCGTTAGTATCCAACTCTTCAAAATTCTTCTTTTTTAAATCTGATACAGAAAAATTACTTCTGATATTAGTCGCTTCTTTAAATTTATATCTAAACCCTAACCTTCTTTCAATCTCTTCATCTATCATTTCACAAGTTGAATTTATAAAAAGATTTTCTTTTCTTGTTTCATCTATGATTTCTAATGTATTTTCATTAACTAATTCTGATTTACTCCAAAACTTAATATTCCAAGATGATAGACTTTCTTTTATTTCTATACCTAAAATTCCTACTAAATCTCTAATCACTTCTCCATCTTTATGTTTAGCTAATGCCATCCCAATCCACTCTAAGTATGATTTTCCTTTAAGGACCTCTGAAGATTGTATGACCTCTTTATCTAAATTAGCTGCATTACAACATTTCTTTGCCCATTTCTCTAAATCTGATGCTGAGCCTGTAATTATAAGCTTTTCCTTTGCTCTTGTAAATGCTACATATAATATTCTCATTTCTTCTGATAAAGTTTCAAGTCTAATCCTTTGCTTTATTGCTTCTTTTGGCAAAGTGCTATAACTTACCCTCTTTTCCAGATCAATAAATTCAGGACCTAATCCAAGTTCTTCATGATATAGTATATTCTTATTCAAGTCCATTAAATTAAACTGTTTTCCAGATCCAGATAAAAATACTATAGGAAATTCTAATCCCTTACTCTTATGAATACTCATAATCCTAACTACATCTTCATTTTCCCCTAAAATTTTTGCGCTTCCCATATCTCCTGATGATTTTCTAAGCCTGTTTATGAAATTAATGAAGTTAAACAATCCTTTAAAACTTGTTTTTTCATACACTTCCGCCCTCTGAAATAGTATCCTAAGATTTGCCTGTCTTAATACTCCATTAGGCATAGCTCCTACATACCCATAGTAAGCAGTATCCATATACAAGTACCATATCAATTCATCTATCGGCATATATACCGACTTATCTCTCCATTCATTAAGTTTTTTAATAAAACGTAAGCACTTTTCTTTTAATACAATATCTTCTTTATATTCATCAGTACATATTAACTTTATATTTTCATAGAAATAGCCTTCTTTATTAATTAATCTTATATTGGCTAACTCTTCTACTGTAAAATTTAATATAGGTGACCTTAATGATGCAATTAAAGGCACATCTTGCATTGGATTATCAATAACCTTTAAAAGCGACATAACAGTTCTTATTTCTATTGATTCAAAATATCCTGAGCCAGTATCTGAATATACAGGAATACCTTGTGCTCCTAATTCATCTAAGAATATTTCTGACCAATTCTTAGTTGCTCTTAAGAGTATAACAATATCCTTATATGTAACTGGTCTATATTCTCCTGTTTCTTTATCTAATACCTTAAAAGTTTCCTTTTCTTTTCTAGACAGTAATTTCTTTATTCTTTTCGCTACAATTCTAGCTTCTATATTAATTGCCCCAACATCTTCTTCTAGTTCCTCACTTGCAACCTCTTCTTTGCTACTTTCATCAATACAAGAAGATTTATCAAACACATGAAGTTCAACATCTCCTCCAGTAACCCCTGTCTCCTCCAACAACTTATAATCAGCTCCTAAATTTAGTGCCTCTTCATCTGTGTAATCTAATTCTCCAACAACCTTGGACATTAGCTCTTTAAATACAAAATTAACTCCACTAATTACTTCAAATCTACTTCTAAAATTCTTATATAATTGTATTTTTCTATTTTTACCTTCATTCTTAGAATAAGTATTATACTTTTCTAAAAACAACTCTGGTTTTGCCTGTCTAAATCTATAAATACTTTGCTTAACGTCACCAACCATAAATACATTAGGGTTATCACTGTTTTTTCTTGATACTAAATCAATAATAGCTTCTTGAACATTATTTGAATCTTGATACTCATCAACTAAAACTTCATCAAAATGATCTTTAAAATTCTCTTTAACATTAACCTCTTCATTAGTTAATATTCTTAAACATAAATGTTCAAGATCATTAAAATCTAATGCTCCTTTACTCTTTTTGGCCTTAGAGAATCTCTCTTGAAACTCAATTACAAGGTTTGTAAGTTCTTTCATGTAAGTATATGACCTCTGTACACTTTTTAACATTTCATCTGGATTCGCTGAAAATATATCTTCTCTTATTTTTCCAATCTTCTTCTTTATGTCATTCCTAATTAACTTAACAGTTTCTTTTATACTATCATCCTCAATAGCACCTTTTTTTATTGTTTTAAGCTTTGAAAAACTTACATTAAATAACTTATCATAAATAGTATCTAAATCCTTATCTAAAGATTCATAAATTTCTTCTAATATTAATCTATCTGATTCTAAATTTTCCAAATACGGCTCCAAACCTACTGTATCATTACATATCTGAATAGACTTATAAACCATACTTATTAATCCATTAACTTCAATTTTAAGAGTTTCTTTAAGAACCTCAACCCAATTACTTTTAGAAAGTTCTTCTTTATCTTTAACATTAAAATCTTCTGCTTTTTCTCTAAGCCATACTTCTGGCCAAGGTCCACTCATTGAAAATCTATATAAATCTAATATTATATCTTTAAGTTTTCTATCGTCCCTTGAACCGCTATATGCTTCAACTAATGTTAAAAATTCATTATCTTCTTCTTCATACTTATCTTCAAAAAGTTCATCTATTACTTCACCTTTTAAAAGAACACCTTCTGTTTCATTTAGTACTCTAAATCCAGGATCTATGTCTATTACATGAAAATTATTCTTTATAACATCTAGACAAAATGAATGCATTGTCGTTATATTAGATCTACTTAATAAAGTTAATTGTTTTTGAAGATTTTTTGAGTTTGGTTTTCTTTCTAAGGCCTTAGTTATAGCACCTGCTATCCTCTCTCGCATCTCTGAAGCTGCTGCACTAGTAAAAGTAACGACTAATAATCTATCTATATCCACAGGGTTCTCTTCATTTGTTATAATTTGTATTATTCTTTCTACTAAAACTGCAGTTTTTCCAGATCCAGCAGCTGCAGCTACTAATAAGTTGCAATTTCTAGTTTCAATTGCATCTAACTGCTCTTTAGTCCATTTAGTTTCCCCCATTACCATAGCCTCCTTCTACTGTACTTTTTATCATATTCCAGACTTCATCTTCATTCTTTTTCAAGACTAACTTATATTTATTGTCTTTTATACTTGTATCAAACTGACATATAGCAGAATAATCACAATAATCACAATATGCTGTTGTCAAGTTCTTACAAGGCTCTATTCTTATTACTCCACTTAACATATCCTCACATAATTCTATCATTTTCTCATTTACATAATCCCTTAATATACTAAACTGCTCCTCTGTAATCACTGAACTATTTGATGAAAAATCCCCATCCTTTTTAAATGTAGCAGGAATAACCAATGAATAAGTCTCCATATCATTATCCATTGATCTAACCAATTCAGCATCTTTAAGTAATAACCCATTCATTTTAAGTTTTTGAAGCACTTGCTCTCTTACTTGATCTTCCTCAAGATCACCTTTGCTTTTAATAATAGGATCATCTATCCTAAAATATAATATAGCCCCTGGAATAGCCTGCTTATTCAGTATATACTTAGAATTCTTAATTATTGCATCTAAATACACTAAAAGTTGAATTTGTAATCCATAATATAATTCATTTAAATCAAATTTCTTTGCTCCGGATTTGTAATCTATTATTCTTATATAAGTGTTTCCATTCATGTCTAAAGAATCTATTCTATCAACTCTACCAGTTAAAAACACATCTTCTCCTGAAGGTAAACTTATTTTAATTGGAGCTCCATCATTAAAACTTCCAAACACAAATTCATTACTAAATATCTCAAATTGCCCTTTTCTCATTTGTTCTGCTATTATTGATACAGACTTAGTGATAACTCTCTTAAATCTGTCTGTAAAATACTTATATCTTTTACTACTATTTAATATAGAATTACTATTCTCCTTTAGCTTTGCTTGAACAAGTTCACCAACTATAATTCTACACTTATCTGCATTTAACTCGGACCACGATATCTTCTCACCTTTTACACGTTTAGTAAATTCATCCAGTATATCATGCATAAATGAACCTAAATCAGGAGCTGAAAACTCATATACCTTTCTATCCTTTGCTTTAAGACCATATTGAACGAAATAGGAAAACGGGCATTCTGCATACATTTCAAGCCTAGAGACACTAAATAATAGTCTTCCACTATCTGTACTATATAAATCTTTTATCTTGCTTGTAGACATAACTTCTGCTGCATTGTTATAATCCAACCCATTAAGTATATTTCCTGACTTATTTTCAAATTCCTCTTTATCTTTATACCAAGCATATACCTGATCCCAATAATCCTCAATTTCTTCCATTTCATAGTTTTTTCTCAAGGCTAATATAAGATTGTTAAATGTCGGAATGGGGGCAACAACATTAGCATACTTGTCTTTCTTATCTCTTAAATTATATAAATCACTTTCTTCAATTAACTTTGTAAAAATTCTCTTCATCTTAGGAACTATTATAGATGGTCTTAAAGATTTTCCTTCAAAATCAGCCATTGGATAACTAATCATTAAATAGTTACTAGCTAAAGTTAATGCAGTATACACCATAAATTGTTCTTCAAACACCTTTGACTTAGTAGTTGATGATAATTCTACTCCAATGTCTTTTAATATATCTCTATCTCTATCTGAGAGTATTCCCTCTTCTTTATTAGCAGCAGGTAAAACTCCATCATTTACCCCCACGATAAATAAAGCTTTTACTTCTCTCCCTTTAATCCTAGCTATATCTCCGATATTTACTTGATCTAACGCTACTGGTATAACTCCTATCTCTTTACTCGCAAACCCAGAATTTATTATTTTATAAAATTCTTCTATACTCAAATTATCTTGCCCCATTACTTCTACAGCTTGATTTAAAACATCTAAAACAATTTCAGAAACTTGTTCATATTCCTTAACTTTATTATTTATCCCCTTATCTTCAAAATCTTTTATCCAAGATTCTATTCTATTAAAGATATCTAAACTAACTAAAAATTCATATACTGATTTGCAAACCTCTCTTATACTCTTACTTTTTTCCATATCTTTATGAAACTTTATAAGAGGTCTTCTAACCCTTTCCATAATTTCAATGATTTCATTTTCTTCTGATTCTTCATGAAAATTTAAATTACCAGTCCACTTAAATCCTTTTATTCCATTAGCCAACACATAATTCTCTAGTATATCTATCTCTTCTCTATCTATATCAGTTAATCCACTCTTTAGATATTTAAATACACTTTCATAAGACCAATTTTTTAGATATACTTCAAATGCTGATAACATTATTACAACCATTGGGTTATCTAAGATATCTATTTTTTTATCTAAGAAATATGGAATTTCATACTCATTAAATATTACACTAGCAATTTTCTCGTATTCATCTATATTTCTGCACACTAAAGAAATATCTCTATATCTATAGTTTTCATCTCTAACCAACCTAATTATCTCTTTTGAAACAGTTTCTATCTCATCATAAGAGTTATTAGCTTTGTAAAGCCTTATATCCTCCATAGGACTTATATATCCCTTAAATGGATAGGTAAAAAAATATCTTTCCAAATGACTAAGTTCTTTGCTATTTCTAAATCTATAAGGCTCTTCTTCATTAAGATTAATTGGCTTAAGATATCCAATATTGTTTTCCTTCATCATATTTAGTATTCTTAGCTCGGTTGACTTAATAACATTAAATATATCCGTAATTTCGCTGCTATTTCCCTTATTTAACTCATCCATGCATAGAGTAATGTTCACAATTTTGCATTGGCTAGCCAACCTTTTTATTACCTCCATCTGCTGTGGAGTGAATGTAGTAAATTCATCTATCCATATTTCGGCTCCTTCATATACATTACAGCTTCTAAGTTTTTCTGCTAATATTGTTACCTCATCATCTCCATCAATTAAGTTTTCATCTATATTTCTATTAAAACTTTCATAAATTACTGATAAATCTTCTAACTTATCATGAAGTTCTCTATCTTCAACATTTTTCAAATTATCTCTAATTATCTCTGGAGTAATATTATACTTTTTAAACTCACTTATAGTATCTGATATTATATCTGTAAAACCTTGTTCCTTAGATATTCTATTAAAATATAATAACTTTTCATCTGACTGCTGAAGAATTTTATGAATAAGCATACTTCGACCTGAATCTTTCATTCTATCGTTAACTCTGCCACCACATTGTTCAAAAATTCTTTGAGCCATTCTTTTAAAGCTTAAAACTTCTGTCCTAAGTAAAGCTTTCTCTCCAACATTTCTAAGAAGCAATGTTTCTCTCTGAAATGTATATTGTTCAGGAACTATATATATTAACTTATTTTCTTCTATGCTTTCTATTTTCTTTTTAATTTCCTTTAAGCAAAAATAACTCTTCCCACATCCTGCTCTTCCATAGATAAACCTTATTCCCATAGCATTAACTCCTAAAACTTATACTTTTTCCTAAAAATAAAAGAGTCCTATTAAAGGACTCTAAACTAATTATAATTCTATTTTACTACTTTTCTATTTTATAATACATAATTATTAAAAATAAAAAGCACCTATTTATATAGATGCTTTTTGGCGGAGAACAAGGGATTCGAACCCTCGCACCAGTTTCCCGGCCTACTCCCTTAGCAGGGGAGCCTCTTGAGCCACTTGAGTAATTCTCCAAATAAATTATGGCGGAGAGACAGGGATTCGAACCCTGGGTACCCGTGAAGGTACGCCGGTTTTCAAGACCGGTGCCTTAAACCAACTCGACCATCTCTCCATAACTTACTTAGCTATTGTACCAACATTCTAACCTTATGTCAACACATTTATTAATATTTTTTCAAATTATTCTTATCTACAATACTTTTCTATTATATAATAAAGTATCAGTAATTTAAGGAGGTAATTATGAATTTATATATTTCAGATTTAGATGGAACCTTACTTAACTCTGAAGCATTAGTTTCAGATAATAGCAAGAACATTTTAAATAGGGCTCTAAATAAAGGAATTAATTTTACAATAGCTACCGCACGTACACCTGCTACTGTTGTTAATATATTAAAAGGTATAAATATAACCCTTCCTATAGTAACTATGAATGGGGCTACTATCTATGATATTAAAACTAATAAATATTTTTATTATTTGACTATTGAAAGAAAATTAATTTCTACATTACAAAATATTATTGCAGAAGAAAATTTAAATGCCTTTATATACTCAATAAAAGATGATCATATTTTCGTGTATCATAATATTTTAAAGCACCCTTATCAAATAAAATTTTATGAAGAAAGAAAAAACACAATTTATAAAACTTTTGTACAAAAAGCACCTCCTGAAAACCTAGATATACTTTACTTTACTATTATGGACTATGAAGATAAAATTAATTCTCTTTATTCTAGAATACAACATATTCCTGGCTTATCTTTAGTTAAATATAGAGATACTTACGATAAAAAAATTATGAATCTTGAAATATATCATAGCTCTGCATCAAAAGCTAATGCAATAAACTATTTAAAGAACTATTTCTATTTTGACAAGCTTATATCCTTTGGAGATAACTTAAATGATATTCCAATGTTCAGAATTTCGGATGAGTGTTATGCTGTTAATAATGCTGTTGATGAACTTAAAAATATTTCAACTTCAGTAATTGAAAGCAATTTAGATGATTCCGTAGCAAAATTTTTAAATAGTTTATAATAAAAAAAACCTCAACATTAATTGTTGAGGTTTTTTGGCGGAGAGACAGGGATTCGAACCCTGGGTACCCGCGAAGGTACGCCGGTTTTCAAGACCGGTGCCTTAAACCAACTCGACCATCTCTCCATAACTTACTTTGCTATTATACTAATATTTTATACTATTTGTCAATATTTTTATTCCATAAAATTTAAAATGGATTTTATCTAAATAATTCTAATATAAAGCTTAACTATTTAGAAAAATCCATTTAAGAATATTAATTATCCTCTAACTTTCCATGCTTTTCATATCTGGATATTTTATTTATCTTATTTTCATCGTCAACAAATACAACATGTGGCTTATGAGTTTTAGCCTCTTCATTATTCATTTCACAATAAGCCATTATAATTATTCTGTCTCCAACTTGAACACATCTAGCCGCAGCTCCATTTAAGCAAATTAAACCACTACCTCTTTCTCCTGCTATTGTATATGTTTCAAACCTTTGTCCATTATCTATATCTACTATTTGGACTTTTTCATATTCTAAAATTCCTGCTGCATCTAATAAATCCATATCTACAGTAATACTTCCTACATAATCTAGTTCAGCTTGTACCACCTTTGCTCTGTGTATTTTCCCTTTTAACATTGTTACGTTCATTTCTATAACCCCCACTATATTTCAAAAATAAAGTTATCTATTAATCTAGTTTTTCCAATATATACAGCAATAGCTACCAACACAGGCTTTTCTATAGTTTCAACATCCTTCATTGATAATAAATCGACTATTTGAACATAGTCTATCTTTGCTAATTTCTCACTCTCTATATTTCCCTTTATCAACTCTATAATATTTCTACTATTTCTTTCTCCTGAGTTTATAGCTTCTAATCCTAACTTTAATGACTTACTTAATATTACAGCGGCTCTTCTTTCTTCTTTACTTAAATAAGTATTTCTAGAACTCTTAGCTAATCCATCCTCTTCTCTTATTATTGGACAACCAACAACTTCAATATTTAAATTTAAATCACTAACCATTCTCTTTATAATGGCTAATTGTTGTGCATCTTTTTGTCCAAAATAAGCTTTATCTGGAGCTACTATATTAAATAATTTAGTTACAACTGTACAAACTCCACCAAAATGCACTGGTCTACTTTTTCCACATAAGTTCTCAGTAAGTCCTGTCATGTTAATTGATGTACAAAACCCTTCTGGATACATTTCTTCTCTTTGAGGTGTAAAAATAACATTTACTCCTGAATCAGAACATAAGCTACTATCCCTTTCTAAATCTCTAGGATAACTTTCTAAGTCTTCATTTGGTCCAAATTGAGTAGGATTAACAAAAATACTTACTACAACCCTATCATTTTCTTCTACTGCCTTATCGATAAGGCTCTTATGTCCTTCATGTAAATATCCCATTGTTGGCACAAAACCTACAGTTAAACCTTCTTTTCTCCACTCTCTTACAGCATCTCTAACTTCTTTAATAGTACTTACTACCTTCATACTTCTCACCCCTAATACAACTTTTCTATAACATCTTCATCTATTTTGAAACTATGAATTTCTGCTGGAAAAACTCCATCTTTGACTTCTTGATCGTAACTTTTAAAAGCATTTTTCATTACTTCACCTACGTTTGAGTATTTTTTAACAAACTTCGGTGTAAAATCAGAAAATAAACCTAACATGTCTTGATAAACTAATATCTGACCATCACAATGAACTCCAGCACCTATTCCTATAGTTGGTATAGATAATTGACTAGAAATAAGCTTTGTTAATTTTGCTGGCACACATTCTAGTACTACAGCAAAAGCCCCTGCTTCTTCTACAGCTTTTGCATCTTCTAAAAGTTTCTTAGCTGTCTCTTCACTTTTTCCTTGTACCTTAAATCCTCCAAATGCATTTACAGACTGTGGAGTAAGTCCTATATGTCCCATAACAGGTATTGATGCATTAACTATTGCTCTAACGCTTTCTGCAACTTCTTTTCCTCCCTCAAGTTTTACTGCTTGAGCTCGTCCTTCTTTTATTAATCTACCTGCATTAATAACTGCATCATAAACTGAGGCTTGATAAGACATAAAAGGCATGTCTGTAACTACTAATGCGTTCTTTGTCCCTTTTGCAACAGCTCTTGAATGATGTATCATATCTTCCATTGTTACAGATAGAGTATCCTCATATCCTAAACAAACCATTCCTAATGAATCTCCAACTAAAATCCCATTAATTCCCGCTTCATCAATTACCTTCGCTGTTGAATAATCATAAGCTGTTAACATTGTTATCTTTTCATTTCTTTGTTTAGATTCCTTAAACGTTATACTAGTATTCTTCATAATCTATTCTCCAATCATATTTTCTATCTTTTCATAGCACTTATCTTGATTTTTTATCATTGCTATTTTTAACAATTTTTTTGACATTAATTTATATAATTCTCTATCTTCATTATTTAAATGATTTATATGCTTCTCAATTGTGCCTATATCATTTCTTTCAACAGGTCCTGTCAAACTATTAATTATACCTTTAGATCGAATGTTAGAGACATTATTATTAATTAATGGATACAATGCTTCAATAGCCTCCTTTTCATTAAATCCATATTCACTTAAAAGAGTAACAGCCTCTTCCACAAGAGCTATAAAATGATTACTTGCAACTACGGAAGCTAGATGATACCTTGCTTTATCTTTATTTGTAATAATTTTAGTCTTATTCCCTAACCTGACAAACATATCATTAACTAAATTGATATATTTAACCGACCCCTCAATTGTTATAAATGCTTCTTTTAATCTTTTATGAGAATTATATTTATCGCTGATTGCGAACATTGGATGGATTGAATAGCCAAATGCGTTATGGCTTTCAATATTAGAAAATACTCCTGAAGATAATGATCCACTACAGTGGCAAATGATTTTATTTTTAATCGACAACTTATCTATGCTATCCCATATTTCTTCTATAACTCCATCTGGAGTCGTAATGAAAATAGTATCACATTCTTCTATAAGTTCTTCCATATTTTCAAAGAACTTAGTACTTGTAAATCTTGCTGCTTCTTTTGCAGAATCTGAATTTTTGCTATAGTACCCAACAACCATTAAGTTATTTATACTAAAATACTTTCCTAAGGAAAATCCTACTTTTCCTGCTCCTATAAACCCTATCTTTATGTTATCACCTCCAAAACTAGAGTGTGACACTTTCTAGTCCCATTCCTATATGGATATGAGCTGTCTAAAATAACAAATCATTATCTGGTGTAGCTTTCTATAAAAATACCACCCACTCTTAGAATTTAACATATTTATATATGTATTTCAATATAAAAAACCAGCTTTTATTTTTATAATAAAAACTGGCTAATTAATCATTACTATTTTATTACATCACATCTTAAGTATGACTTTAACACCTCTGGAACTAAAACACTTCCATCTTCTTGTTGATAGTTTTCTAATATAGCTGCAACTGTTCTTCCAATGGCCACACCTGACCCGTTTAGAGTATGTACAAACTGTGGTTTATCTTTTGGAGTTTCTTTGTACTTAATATTTGCCCTTCTTGCTTGGAAGTCTTCAAAATTAGAACAACTTGAAATTTCAACATATCTACCATAGCTAGGCATCCATACTTCTATATCATACTTTAACGCTGCTGTAAATCCTAAATCCCCTTTGCATATTCTAACTATTCTATAAGGTAGTCCTAATCCTTGAAGTACTGATTCAGCATCTTCTACAAGCTTATTAAGTTCTTCATAACTATCTTCTGGCTTACAGAACTTAACTAACTCAACTTTATTAAATTGATGTTGTCTTATTAATCCTCTAGTATCTCTTCCAGCAGACCCTGCTTCTGCTCTAAAACAAGCTGAATAAGCTGCATGCTTAATTGGAAGATCATCCCCTATTAAAACTTCATTTCTATACATATTAGTCACTGGAACTTCTGCAGTTGGAATTAAGAAATATCCATTATTCTCAACCTTAAATGCATCTTCCTCAAACTTTGGTAATTGTCCAGTCCCTGTCATACTATCTCTATTAACCATATAAGGAGGAAGTACTTCTGTATATCCATTCTCTATTGTATGTTTATCTAGAAAATAGCTAATTATAGACCTTTCAAGTCTAGCTCCAAGACCCTTATAAATAGTAAATCTTGAACCAGCTACCTTGCCCCCTCTTTCAAAATCTAAAATATTTAATTCTGTTCCTATATCCCAGTGTGCTTTTGGTTCAAACTTAAACTTAGTTATCTCTCCCCAAGTTTTTATTTCAACATTATCTTCATCTGTTTCCCCTTCTGGAACTTCTGGATTCGGAATATTAGGTATTCTTAACATGATATATTTTATTCTTTCGTCAATTTCGGCCACTTTTATATCAAAAGCCTTAATTTCATCACCTAATTCTCTCATTTCTTCCATTACAGATGTAACATCTTCTCCAGCCTTTTTCCTTTTAGGTATTTCAGCTGAAACTTGATTTCTTCTTCCTTTTAATTCTTCAACTTTTACTAGTATTTTTCTTCTTTCTTCATCTAAAGAAATTACTTCATCTATTACTGAAGAATCAAAATCTTCTCCTCTATTTGTTAATGCCTTTTTAATTCCTTCTGGATTAGTTCTAATTCTTTTTAAGTCTAACATTCTTTTTCCTCCTCAAATTACTAAAATAAATATAAAAAAAGAGCCCCTTCCCTTAAAAAAGGGACGAAAGACTCCGCGTTGCCACCCTAATTGATAGAATAAATTTATCCTATCCTCTTAATTAATTTAACGATTTCCCGTTCTGCTCATCACAGACCCTCCAAGGTGGATTCATAATAACAAATTATTAGTTTGCACCAAACACTAACTCTCTTAAAATTAAATCATTACTACTAGCCTTTTCAAAGGTTTACTATTTTATTATATTAACTATATAACACTTTTCTAGTCCTTGTCAATATTTTACTAAGGCATTTTATTGTTTTTCAATATTTTTAGTAGATATTATATCGACCCCAGTATTAAGTATATTTCTACATATAACATCTCCTATATATATTGGAGTGCCTACATATATTCTACCCAATACCTTGGAAAACTGAACAAATAGTTCTCTGTCAACTGCTTCGCTACTTTTTATAGAAACAACTCTATGTTTACTATCTCCCTTTATTCTAACTAAACTAGTAAATACTTCTTTCAATATAGATATCCCCCTTATTATAAGTATTTATACTTCATCAAATTCTTTTATCCTATTAAGCCAAACCTTAGAATCCTTTGAATCCTCCACTATATCGGTTGGCCTTTTATCCATCTCTCTAGCTAAAATATTTATTATTTTCCTCACACAATATGATCCATGACAATTTCCTAATGCTGCACCTGTTCTTCTTTTAATACCTTGAACTGTTCTAGCTCCTAGAGGTCTTCTTATTGAATCAATAATCTCTCCTTCAGTTATTTCATTACATACACAAACTATATTTCCATACCTCTTATCTACTGATATTAACTCATTTCTTTCTTCATTATTCATATCTCTAAATCTGTATATTTCTCTTCTTTTATCTATGAAATCCTTTTTTTCAGTAGTTTTCAAATTATATGCTATGGATATACTTATGCTTTGTGCTATTGCAGGTGCAAGTGTTATTTTCCCATAATGAGTACCTGTTACTCTTATATATCCATTGCTTAAATGCTTATCATCTATAACCATAGAATCTTTCTTATACGTATCACTAAATATATTATTTACATTACTTTTATCCATCCCAGGAACTATCATATTGGCATAATCTATGCCATCATCTATATTTACTGCTCTAGGATTCTTTATTCCTATAATAGATCCTCCAGATAAGTTTGGTATATTAATTACAAATGTTTTCTCGTCTAATACCTTTATTACAACTTTATCTAAAGGATTATCCATGTTATCATCTATTAAATAATAACTCATGTTTTTTGAATCTTCTTTATCATCTATAATATCATTTTTCTTTATACTTTTTCCGTCAACATACATTTCATTCGCTATAGTATCAACTACTACTCTACAAGTAAATTTATTTTTATTTGTGGTCACTTTGAATCCCTTATTAATGTTACTTATTTCTATTACTTCTTCCTCAAATCTAAAGTTAACTCCATTCTCAGCAGCAACTTCGGCATATGCTATTGCTAAATCATATGGAGCTATTATAGCAACATTTTCCGAATACAATGCCTTCTTTACAGCTATTTTTAAATTGTTGTCTATCTCCAATGCTTCTTTTCCATCCACTAATTCAACATTGCTTATTTTTCTATTCTTAGCCCTTTCATACATCTGTTCTATCCCTTTAATGGCAATTTCACTATCAGTTACTCTTAATGCGCCTATTTTTTTATATGGCACTTTAAATTTAGAACAGGCTTTTTCTATTAGTCTACTCCCTATGTTTTCTAATGATGCCATCACAGGATCTGAAGTTTCTGATCCATCGTAGACTACTGATGTATTTACAAATGATATATCATCTGCTATATCATAATCCTTTTCAATGAGTGCTATATTTAAATTATACTTTGACATTTCATAAGCCACTGAACACCCTATTATTCCTCCACCTAAAATTAATACATCATAATCCATAATATACCTCCACATAAACGTCAAATTTAGCTATTCTATAATAAAACCATTCATTTTTAGTTCTTTTAAAATATTACTCATATTCTCTTTTGTATCAGTTGATATAGTATGAATATGAATTCCATCTGTTAGTAAAGATAATAATTTGGCCTCATTGCTTCTGTATTTTACCAAGAACTTATCTAATTCATTTAAGTTTTTTATCATTAACATCCCTTTAATTTCACCGTATAATGGATGTTCAACTATAACATCCTCGACAATCCCTCCATATTTTATTATAATATTAAGTTCTTCTGCTAATCGACTATCATCATGTACTACTGCTATTATTTCCTTCACCCTATTTTCTTCTCTACCTATTATGTATCCGTCCGGGGTTGCTATTATTTTATTGCCTTTTGCTCTTAGTATCGCTACATCCTTAACAATAATTTGCCTTGTTACATTATATTTTATAGCTAATTCAGTCCCTTTAATTGGCTTATTACTTTCTATTAAGTTTTTTAATATTTGCTCTCTTCTATCATTCGAATTCATAATTAATTACCTTCCCTCATTAACTAATTACTATCATCACATTCTTTTACTATCTTCAAATATACATTTGTTCCTATATCTTTCCCATGATGTTTTCTAATAGCCTCTATAAATTCATCATCATACTTATGTATATTTCTTAACAACTCAACTGATTTTTTTGGATGGTTATAATATATATCTATTTTTTTACTAAAATTATATCTTTTTAATCTCCCTTTGGTCATCTTATCAAGAATAACAATTAATGATTTATCTATTATATTTAAGTTTCCTAACGATTTTCCAACATCATGTAGTAAAGCTATTTTAGCTAGTTTTTCCTTATCTACATCCCTTAAGATGGATTTGCTTAAGGCATCTTTACATACTCTTATTGAATGATGTTTTTCTGATTTACTCAATTTATTAAACAAATTTTCTTCATCGTTATTTAAATACTTCTTAATAACACTTATATCTATTGGTTTAAACTTAGATGCAATTGCCCACATAAATTGTTTAACTCTATATATAACCATAGTAATGATCTCTCCTAATACTAATTATCTATTATTAATAATAACATTATGAACATATATTATCAATTTTATATACTTGCTAAATTTACTTTAGTATTAACATTCAAGTTTCAATGTTAAAAGTGTAGTTTCTATATTCATTAAGTTATCTACCATTCTAAGTAAACTAAAAAAAGAAGTTATGAATTTATCATTCATAACTTCTTTATATGGTGGAGATAAAGAGATTCGAACTCTTGACCCCCTGCGTGCAAGGCAGGTGCTCTCCCAACTGAGCTATACCCCCAAAATGGTGGACCTTCAGGGACTCGAACCCCAGACCTACCGGTTATGAGCCGGTTGCTCTAACCAACTGAGCTAAAGATCCGAATTTACCTGGCAACGTCTTACTCTCCCACACAGTCTCCCATGCAGTACCATCAGCGCTGTAGAGCTTAACTTTCCTG
>NZ_JACSRA010000076.1 GCF_014836335.1 Clostridium cibarium | reverse complement strand
AGTTCCTCCTTGTACCATGGTTCTGGTACAAGGGTACACTAAAATTTAAGTATGGTCAATGCTGAAAAAGTTAAGGTCATTTTTAATGTGTAAGGGTGGGAATATTGGTGGGAATGTTCTAATTTTTAATAAAAATAAAATTCCCACTATAGAAATATAGTTAAATTAATGGTTTATGTGTCTTCTGCTACCGTATAGATAATGGGGTATATGTATATATACATATACATATACCGAATTTAAGTGGGATGAATGGGAAGAAGGTTTACTCAATTTAACATTGATAATACACCTTATGGGGGGACGGCAACGATTCGGGCAAATACATATATAAACAACTATTCTATTTAAAAAGGTGTACCTTATAAAATAATAAAACCGGTAACTTGATGTGATTTTGCCATCAAGTTACCGGTTTTCGTATCTCTGAGTGTATCCTATAGTAACAGATTGAGATAAACATACATAATCGTCGTTTTCTTCAGATATATTATATCCAGCACTTTT
>NZ_JACSRA010000075.1 GCF_014836335.1 Clostridium cibarium | reverse complement strand
AGTTCCTCCTTGTACCATGGTTCTGGTACAAGGGTACACTAAAATTTAAGTATGGTCAATGCTGAAAAAGTTAAGGTTATTTTTAATGTGTAAAGGTGGGAATATTGGTGGGAATGTTTTGGTTTTTAATAAAAATAAAATTCCCATTATAGAAATATAGTTAAATTAATAGCTTATATGGTTTTTGCTACCATATAGATAATGGGGTATATGTATATATACATATACATATACCGAATTTAAGTGGGATGAATGGGAAGATGTTTTACTCAATTTAACATTGATAATACACCTTATGGGGGGACGGCAACGATTCGGGCAAATACATATCTAAACAACTATTCTATTTAAAAAGGTGTACCTTATCAAATAATAAAACCGGTAACTTGATGGCATAAAATCACAGCAAGTTACCGGTTTTCATATCTCTGCGTGTATCCTATAGTAACAGATTGAGATAAACATACATAATCGTCGTTTTCTTCAGATATATTATATCCAGCACTTTT
>NZ_JACSRA010000074.1 GCF_014836335.1 Clostridium cibarium | reverse complement strand
GTTTACTAGCTCAGTCGGTAGAGCACTTGACTTTTAATCAAGGTGTCCGGGGTTCGATTCCCCGGTAAGCCACCAAAAAAATAATTAAATGCAGATGTGGCGGAATTGGCAGACGCACTAGACTTAGGATCTAGCGCCTTAGGCGTGGGGGTTCGACTCCCTTCATCTGCACCATATGCGGAAGTGGCTCAATGGTAGAGCGCCACCTTGCCAAGGTGGATGTTGCGGGTTCGAGTCCCGTCTTCCGCTCCAAATAAGCGGGTATCGTATATCGGTAATACTCCAGCCTTCCAAGCTGGAAAGGTGGGTTCGATTCCCACTACCCGCTCCAATAATTTCATATTTATAAATGAAATAAGCGTCTTTAGCTCAGCTGGATAGAGCAACGCCCTTCTAAGGCGTGGGCCAGGAGTTCGAATCTCTTAAGACGCACCATTTCGGGGTGTGGCGCAGATGGTAGCGCGCATGGTTTGGGACCATGAGGTCGCAGGTTCGAGACCTGTCACCCCGACCAG
>NZ_JACSRA010000073.1 GCF_014836335.1 Clostridium cibarium | reverse complement strand
ACTTTAGTGAAATAATTATACTTTTAATTTGGACTATGTTTAAGAATATTGTCCATTAAGACTTCACTACAAAGTGGAATTTAAAAATTATTGTTTCTTTTTTACTTTTGAATTAGGAAGTTCCTCATACATATTCATAATCAGTTCATATAGGAACTCTTTATTATCAATGCTATCAACCAAAAGCATTGGCTTTGCACCATCATA
Source organism: Clostridium cibarium (assembly GCF_014836335.1). Taxonomy (GTDB): domain Bacteria; phylum Bacillota; class Clostridia; order Clostridiales; family Clostridiaceae; genus Clostridium; species Clostridium cibarium. The sequence goes on along the minus strand of NZ_JACSRA010000073.1, from coordinate 322 downwards.
AGGCAACTCTTCAATTGCCTCTGGCATTAATTTTCTACTTGAATTGGTTATCTTAACCAAAAAACGATTATCATATATTCCTCCAAAAATTTTTTCTCGATAATATAAAATATATTCTCCCATCATTTTTTTGTAAGAAATATTATCAAGTATATATAATTGTTCAATAATAAAATCTAAATATTCTTGACTAGAAGCCATATCCTATCTCCCTCTCAAACCACTGCACCCCATCCTTGTGGTATTTTTTGTATATTAATTATAGCATAAACACTTTATGATTTCGCTAAATGGTATTTTTGCGAAGTCTATAATTTTAACG
>NZ_JACSRA010000072.1 GCF_014836335.1 Clostridium cibarium | reverse complement strand
ATTCTCCAAATCATTCATAGCATCTTTTATTGCTAAATATGCACTATTAGATTTTGGTAATGTAGCTAAATAAATTACTAATTCACTTAATATTATTTGAGCTTCTGGAAGCCCAACTTTAAGGGCTAATTCAATACCAGAATTAACAACAGTCAGGGCACTTGGAAAGGCTAATCCTATATCTTCAGCTACAATTACTGAAATTCTTCTAATAATTGCTGTAAGATTCCCCCCTTTAATTAATCTAGCTAAATAATGCACAGCTGCATCAGGATCGCTCCCCCTAATGCTTTTTTGAAGAGCACTTAAAAGATTGTAATATTCATCCCCTGAAGAATCTGACAACATATGTGATTGTTCTAAACCTTCTACATATTCAACAGTAATATTTATAGTAGAGCTCAATTGTGAATTAATAGCTAGCTCTAAAATATTATATGCTTTTCTATAATCGCCTTGTGATATTTCTGCAATATATGAAACAGCTTCATCTGTATATTTTATATTCAATTCATTATCATTTGCTCTATCAATACTCTTTACTATACCAACCTTTATATCATCTTTGGTTAAAGCTTTAAAATTAAAAATATTACATCTACTAATTATTGCCTTATGTAAAACAAA
>NZ_JACSRA010000071.1 GCF_014836335.1 Clostridium cibarium | reverse complement strand
GGCGGAATTGGCAGACGCACTAGACTTAGGATCTAGCGCCTTAGGCGTGGGGGTTCGACTCCCTTCATCTGCACCATGCGGGTATCGTATATCGGTAATACTCCAGCCTTCCAAGCTGGAAAGGTGGGTTCGATTCCCACTACCCGCTCCAGAAAAAGCAACTAATATTGGTTGCTTTTATTTTTTTGTAGATCTTGTGTATAAAAAAGAAGTTATCCACATTTTATATTAAAAAACAAAGAAATATGTGGATAATTTTTTGTTATATAGTATAATTAAATATATGCTCCTATAACTCAGGTGGATAGAGTGCAGGACTTCGAATCCTGATGGCCCCGTTCGAATCGGGGTAGGAGTACCATTATTTTTTCTTAAATATCAATCTATATTCATTATGCTATTTAAAATATTAAATTTCATTTCTGTAATAAATACATATTTTAATCCTATAGAATTTTTCTCAGAAGGTAATTTTAATAACTCTATCTAAATTCAACTTGTTCGCCAAAGTAATTTTCATATGTTCAATGGTTATTTTATAAGGCTGTATTATAAGTATTATACGTTAGTATATATTGTTCTATATATAGAAAGAAGAAAAACTCATCCGAGTGTATCAATAATAGAAATAGAGTGTAAATACAAGAAAATAAGAGAAAATACCATATAATATTTCATAATGCAACATAAATTCAAAGTAATATATACAGGCTATGATAGAATAGTCAATGTCCTCAAGAAAAAGAAACAAAAAACACGAAGAAATGTTGAAATAGTACAAAAAAAGTGTTGACAGTAATCTTTATGAGTGATAATATTAACAAGTCGCTATTGAGCGATGAGATCTTTGAAAATTGAACAGATATGGATAAGTTAAAAACCAGCAATTCTTTTAGAGTAAGTTTTTTGAGTAGATTAAACTTTTTATTGAGAGTTTGATCCTGG
>NZ_JACSRA010000070.1 GCF_014836335.1 Clostridium cibarium | reverse complement strand
CTTTCCATATCAAAGCTTTTACTTTTTATGATTTTTTCAACTGGTTTACTTAGTTCTTTTAATTTTTCAGTAGCTTTATCAATCAGGTTATTTTCCTTAACGACAAATGTTAACGCTTTTCGTTGGATCATTAATGTATTTATATTTTTTTGTGCTGCAGCTAAATCTTTTTTCAACTTAACGTTTTTGTCGGCATACTTAGATAAATTTAATTTTACTGCAGAAAAGTTATCACTAAGATTTTCATATTTACGCTCTAGATCTTTGACTGTATTTGAACTAACTATAGCTTTCTTAGATAATTCTTTTAACTTCTCAAAATCATTTTTATTCAAAACAACATTGTTCTTATCCATAAAGGTTGTTTTATATGGGATGGAATCAATGTCATGATCTGAAGCTTTTATGTCTTTTAGTTCACTTAAATTTTGGGATAAAGCTTTACTAGTACGAACTAATTCAACATCTAATTTAGCAAGTTGTTCTTTTTTATAAGTGATAGTGCTTTTATGCTCTTTATTTGCCCCCCTAACCCCTCTTTCTAAATTAAAGCCATTTATATTCATTAACTCATTGTAAGCGTCCTGTAGCTTGGATAAGTGCAATTTACCCCCTATAAATTTGGCTCTACTTATTTTTAAGACTTCTTCTTTCCTTCTACCATCATAAACTTTGGTTAGCGGAACAGCCACAACATGAAGATGTGGTGTCTTCTCGTCCATATGGACCGTTGCATGGATTATATCCTTAGAAGATATTCCTATATTCTTTGTAACGAATTCTAAGGAGGTTTGAGCCCATTTAGTTATATCTTGTCTATTCATACCTTTAAAGAACTCCTCATCGCTTGTGAAGAGCATCTCACAAGCAATATCTGTCTTATCATCATTAATGCTCTTTTCAAATGTCTTAATTCTATCGGTCCTCATATTCTGCATACGTTCTTCATGTGCTTTTCTTAAGTCCCTGGTTATTTCATTGAATTTTTGATTATAAGTACCTGCACATTTAATTAGTTCAATGTTTTGGTTAGATCTGTTTTTATCGATATCCGGATTTGTATGACTAATCCTTTCTTGATTATGCTTTCCGAGGCCAACCAATGCTCCAGTATTTTTTATTCCTTCAACCCTAAAAACCGAGTAGCTCATATCATCTTTTCCTCCATAATCTTGGCATATTATTCCTTGATTTAAGAGTAATCTGTTAAGATTATTCTGTCAAGATGATAACTCACTATATGATTGACATAAATCAATCATCGTTCGCCCTATGGGAAAGGGGG
>NZ_JACSRA010000006.1 GCF_014836335.1 Clostridium cibarium | reverse complement strand
ACCGCCGTATACCGAACGGTACGTACGGTGGTGTGAGAGGTCGGTAGATAAAATAATTATCTACCTCCTACTCGATTTATATGTATATTAAACTAGTTAGTATTTATCTTATACAAATTGCTTTGCCACTAATATTATAAGTGCTGAAATACTTGCAGTTACAGGTATAGTTAAAATCCAAGCCCAAACTATATTTTTAGCAACTCCCCATTTAACTGATTTGAAATTTCTTGATGCTCCAACACCCATTATAGTTGTTGTCATTATATGAGTTGTGCTAACAGGGGCATGAAATAGGGAAGCGCTTAGGATTACAGAGGCAGCTCCGGTTTGAGCTGCAAACCCACTTACAGGATTTAATTTTGCAACACCTGTTCCCATAGTTTTAATTATTCTTTTCCCGCCTAAAGAAGTTCCAAGTGCCATGGATAAAGCGCAACAAGCCATAACCCATACAGGAACGTCAAAAGTGCTTATAAAACCACCACTTAACAGTGACATTGTAACAATTCCCATAGATTTTTGTGCATCATTTCCACCATGGTTCAGGGCAACAAAAGCAGCAGCAACTACCTGAAGCTTTAAGAATATTCTATTTACTATACCAATTCTAAATGGCTTTAAAATCCAGTTAAGGAGTAGCATTAATATATATCCAACGATAAAACCAATAACAGGAGATAGAAATAGCCATAATACAACATTATGAAAAAGATTATACCAGTTTACAATATTAAATGATGAAGTATAAGCTATGCCTGCACCTACTAAGGCGCCGATTAAGGCATGAGAAGAACTACTTGGAATACCGAAATACCAAGTGATTAAGTTCCATATTATAGCTGCGATTAGCACACATAGAATAACCCATTGTGGAATAGCTTTACTGCTTACTATGTCATCACCTACAGTTTTAGCAACTGCTGTACCAGTAAAGGCACCAATAAAATTAAATATGGCACATAAAAGTATTGCGTTCTTTGGTTTTAGGGCTTTAGTAGTAATAGAAGTAGCAACAGCAGTTGCTGTATCGTGAAATCCGTTTATAAAATCAAATGCTAGAGTGAATACTACTATAAATATTGTTAAGATGATGGTGCTATGCATTCTTAATGACAACTCCCTCTACAATATTGGCAACTTTTTCACAGTTGTCTATAGTGTTTTCTAAGATTTGATATATTTCTTTCCATTTAATAACGGTTAATGGATCTGTGTCTTTTTGAAATAACTCTGCTATAGTTATTCTACCTATTTTATCTGCTTCACTTTCATACTTACTTATGTTTGAAATTTGTTCTGGAATATGCTTGGATTTATATCCATGTATTCTTAGTTCATCCATTAGTTCTACAAGACCTTTAGTAGCTTGTACTAATAAATCACCAATAATTTTAGATCCATCAGTACATTCTTCTATATTAAACATTATGAATCTGTGCATAGTTGAGTTAATTAAATCTAATATGTTATCCATTTCGTTTACGATTTCATATATATCTTCTCTGTCTATGGGAGTAATAAAAGCTTCGTTTAATTCTTTAATTACACTACGAACTAACTCATCTCCCTTGTCTTCTAAGTTTTCAGTTTTTATTACATCATCTTCCTTATTGGCTAAAGAGTCTAGATTTGCTCTTAATATTAGCGCAGCTTCATTTACATTTTTAGCTGAATCTGAAAACATTTTAAAGAATTTGTCTTCTTTTTGATTACTATTAAACATATGGTCACTCCTTCGTATAATATAGGAATACAATTTATACATACTCAAACACTATAAGTATATTCCTTTTGTGGAAAAATTGAAATAGTTTTTTTACTTGTAAAAAACTAATTTAGCTATATTTGTATATAGCCAATAACTTTTGTTATAATTTAACATAGGATATGGGGGTGCTAATATGAATGAAAAAATACTTATTGTAGATGATGAAAAAAGTATTTTAAATGTATTAACCTATGCATTAAAAAAGGAAGGTTACATAGTAGAAAGAGCCTATGATGGACAAGAAGCTCTTAATAAAGTAGAAAGTTTTAATCCACAGATTATAATTTTAGATTTAATGCTTCCTGTAATTAATGGTTATGATGTTTGCAAGAAATTAGAACATAAAAATATAGGAATTATTATGCTTACAGCAAAAAATGATATTGTTGATAAAATACTAGGATTAGAATTAGGAGCAGATGATTATCTAACAAAACCTTTTGATATAAGAGAAGTACTTGCGAGGATAAAATCATTATCAAGAAGAGTAAAGAAAAATAGTAACGAAAAACAAGATAAAAATATAATTAAAATAGGAGATTTATATGTTAACAAAACGCAAAGAACTGTGAGTATAAAAGAAGTAAAGATAGATTTTACTGCAATGGAATTTGATTTGATATATTTATTGTTATCTAATTTAGAGGTGGCTTATTCTAGAGAACAGCTTTTAGATAAAGTATGGGGAATTAATTATATTGGGGGGACAAGGACTGTAGATACACATGTTCAAAGGATAAGAAAAAAGTTAGGGGAGGATTATCAAAATTTGATACAAACTGTTCATGGAGTAGGGTATAAAGGGGTTGAACAAATAAGTGAAGATAGGAATCAAGTTTAAACTTATATCATTTACAGCTTTAGTACTACTACTTGTTATATCTTTTTTAAGTATTCTGGTACTGAGCGGAATTAAAAATTACCAAAATAAAGAGGCGGAATCTACTTTGTTTAAACAAAAAGATATGTTTGAACAATATTTTAGTGAAAGCTCTGATGCTGAAAATAATGGGATTAATAATAAGATGCAACAATCAGTTAGAGGAAGTATTTTTAATAAACCTTGGCTTAGAACAATACCCGCTAGTGTATATGATACAAAGGGAGAATTACTTTCAGGATTTAAATCAAATGGGAAATTCAATGAGAATAAAGATAAAGAAGAAATGATTAAAGTAGCTATTGATGGAAAAGTGTCTTATATAAAGGTTAATGATGTAATCTATTTTTATTCACCTATTAAGTATAGAAATGATATTGTAGCAATTTTAGAACTTGAATATTCAGTTAAAGAAAATGGTCTATTCTATAATAAAATTAAAAACTTATTTTATGGAACTGGTCTTATGGCATTAATTCTTGGAATACTAATTGGTATTATTTATTTCTTTAATTTTACAAGAGATATTTATAAAATGAAAAATTCAATAAAAAGCATTCAAAATGGAGAATTCAATAAGGTTGAACAGGTGCATCGTAATGATGAATTGGGAGAACTTAGTGAAGGATTATTATTTATGAGCAATACTATTGAAAAGAATATTGCAGAATTAAAAGTAGAAAGAGACTATTTAAGTATGGCTGTAAATAAATTAGAAGAAATGGACAAACAACAAAAAGAATTTATAGGAAATGTAACTCACGAATTTAAAACACCTATCACTACAATAAAAGCATATGCAGATTTAATTGGAATGTACAACAACGATTTAAGTTTAATTAATGAAGGATCAGTAAATATTTCTAAAGAGTGTGACAGATTAACGTCGATGGTAGATAGTGTTTTAAATTTATCTGCTTTGGAAAAATATGATTTTGAGGTAATAAAGAGTGAAGTGAATATAAAGGAAGCTTTTCATGATATTTGTGAAAGAATGATGGTAAAGGTTAGAAAGAATAATCTTACTATGAACTATGATATTGAGGATATTGTAGTTACAGTAGATGAAGAAAATATAAGGCATATTGTAATTAACTTAATTGATAATGCAATAAAATACAATAAGCCGGGAGGAAATATAGAAATTAGATGTTACAAAAATTATGACAGGATAGTGTTAAGTGTTTCAGATACTGGGATAGGGATTAAAGAAGAAGCTTTAGGTAAAATTTTTCAGCCATTTTATAGAGTTGAAAGTCATAGAAGTAGGGAATCAGGTGGCGTAGGACTTGGATTAGCATTAGTAAAATCTTTAGTAGAAAAATTAAATGGAACTATAGAAGTAGAATCCAATATAAATGAAGGAACTACTTTTTCTATGGAATTTCCTATATAGAGTTTACAAAATTGTGACATTCTTATTATATTTCTGTGATTAATATTTGTTAACATAGGAATGGTAAAGGAGAAAATTAGATGAATAGGAAAAAGGTTCTACTTATAATCTTGACTTTAGGAATTACAATTACCATGAGTTTTATTATAACTAAATATCTGGTGTTAAGTGATTATGAAGAAAAAATGAAGGTAATGGCATATATACCTTCTGCGGAAGTAAATGAAAGAGGATATCAGATTGATAAGTATGAAAAGATTAAAAGTATTGCTTGGTTAAGTAATAATGAAGTATTAACCTTGACTAGCAAAGATGGACAAGAAAAGGATGATGTAAGGGCTAAAGATATAAGTTATTGCAGTATTTATAATTTAAATACTAAGATGCATAAAGACTTTCAAGATGTGGATATAGCTGATTTTTTAGGAGTATCAGAAGATAAGAGATATGTACTCTATGGTGAAAAAATTATTAATTTAGAAGGTAATTTTCATAAGAATATAAAAGCGTTGGATTTATTTACAGGTGAAATTACAGATGTTGATACAGAGATGGCTAATGGCAATGCTGAGCTTAGGTGGTTAAGTGGAAATTACATTTTAGTGAACTATTTAAATAAGTGGGCAATAATTAATTTAGATGGGGAAGTTAATATAGAAGGTAATTACGAAAACAATTCAGGATATGCGCGGCTAACAGGTGTAGATGATATAAAAAACTCTGGAGATAATATAAGTGGTAAGTTTTACTATACACAAATAGATAATGAAAAAAATACTGCTAAAATATGTTCAATAGATATAATAACTAGAAATACAAAAATGATATACAAAAATGACATGATTTTCTATGCTGATAAAAAAGGGAAAAATATTATAGCAGATTATTATAAGAATAATGGAAAAAAATCTTCTAATGGAGTGTATTTGAATAGAAGTTTTGGACTCAATATTATTGATGATTCAGGTGAGATCACTAAAAGTATAGATTTGCCTATGGGAAGAATGTCAACATCTTATGTGTTGTCACCAGATGGGAGTAAAGCAGTTTATGTAGAAGGGCCAAATGGGATAAATTTAGGTAATAAAGATAAAGATTTTGCAGTTAAAGTCGTAGACATAAAAACTGGTGAGATAAAAGAAATAATTAAAGATTCGGGTTTAATTGATAAAAATACAGGGTATACTGGGAAAACTAGTGAGAAAACTGTATTTGGGAATATATCCAATATTAATTGGGATGATTCAAGTAGATCATTTTCCTTTACTTATGGAAGTTCAAATACAGGTGATTACAAGATAAGCACTTATATAGTTACTCTTGATAACTAGAGTATAAAATAGAAAATATTTTTCATTTGTGTTGAGCAAAAGAAAAGGAGTAGTAAAATGTGTGGATTTATTTCAGTCTTTAAAAAAAATCATTCAAGTAAAATAGATGAAAACAAAATAAGGAGATGCTTAGATAATATAGTTCATAGAGGACCTGATGATGAAGGTATTTATAATGATGAAGAAGCCATTTTAGGCTTTAGGAGGCTAAGTATTATTGATTTAGCTAATGGTCATCAACCTTTTGAAAAAGATTCATATGAAATTGTGTTTAATGGAGAAATTTATAATTATAAATCTATAAAAGAAAATTTGGAATTAAAAGGCTATGATTTTAAAACTAATTCTGATACAGAGGTGTTGCTTACTAATTACATTGAAAAAAAAGAAAAATCAATATATGACTTAAGAGGAATGTTTACATTTATTATATATAACAAAAATACAAAGGAAGTGTTTGGGGCTAGAGATCAGTTTGGAATAAAACCATTATATTATATAGATAACGAAGATTTTGTAGCTTTTGCATCAGAGTATAAGGCGTTAATGCCACTTATCAAAGAGCTGAAAGTGGATGAAAAAAGTCTACAAGAATATCTATCATTTCAGTATGTTCCAGGTGATAGAACTATGATAGAAGGTATTAAGAAAATTCCACCTGCTCATTATTTTAAGATTGAAGATAATAAGCTTGTTTTTAAGAAATACCATACTATTGATTTTAATGAACAAGATATAAGTAAAGAAGATGTATATAAAGTTATGGAGGATTCTGTTAATTCTCATTTGATTTCGGATGTGGAAGTAGGAACTTTTTTATCCGGTGGAGTAGATTCTTCTATAATAGCAGCCTTAGTTAAAAAGACTAATCCCAAAGTAAAATCTTTTACAGTAGGTTTTGATGTACCTGGTTATGATGAAATAGATATTGCAAAAAAGACCAGTGAAATTTTAGATATAGAAAATATTCATATTAATATAACAGAGGATGATTATATAAAAGCTATTAAGGAGGTAGTCTATAAATTTGACGACCCAGTAGCAGACCCTTCAGCAATAGGAGTGTATTATTTAACCAAAGAAGCGAGTAAACATGTTAAGGTAGTTTTATCTGGAGAAGGTTCTGATGAGTTATTTGGAGGATATAATATTTATAAAGAATATTTTTCATTAAAGCCAATTTTCATGCTTCCAAGGATAATACAAAAATTTATTAACTATATAGCAAAGAAGCTACCTAATAAAAAGGGTAAAAATTATTTAATTAGAGGTACTACACCACTTAGGGAAAGATATATAGGCAACGCAAAAATTTTTGATGATGAAGAGAGCAAGAAGGTTTTAGTAAATTATAAAGATGAGTATGGATTTAAAAATGTTGTGAAAGGAATTTTTGATGAAAGCAATATAAAAGGCTATAATTATGTTACTACAATGCAAAATGTAGATATCAACACTTGGTTAGAAGGCGATATTTTAGCTAAGGGAGATAAAATGGCTATGGCAAATTCTATAGAGCTTAGGGTACCATTTTTAGATAGAGAGGTGCTTGAAGTTGCTGAAAAAATTCCTTTAAATAAAAGAGTATCTAAAGAAAACACTAAATTACTACTAAGAGAAGCTTTTGAAGGGATAGTTCCTAAACATGTTGTAAATAGAAAAAAACTTGGGTTTCCAACACCTATTAGAGTGTGGTTAAATCAAAGATTGGGACAAATTGTTAAGGAAACAATAATAAATGCAAAAGTTAATAATTATATAGATAAAGAGTATGTTTTAAAGTTACTAGAAGATCATCAGAATCATAAAAGGGATAATTCCAGAAAAATTTGGGTTATATTTATTTTTTGCATTTGGCATCAAATTTATATAGAGAAAAACGCTGAAGAATTTTCTTTAGAAGAAGAAAATATTAATGGGTTTCAAGAAGATGATGAAAATGGTAAAGTTGCATTATAAGCATATTACAAATAAGAAGTTGCAGAATACTAGATAAATTGGGTAGTTTTCTGCAACTTCTTTTAGTTTTAAATATTAATTCCAATACGTCTATTTTTAATTATTTTTTCTAATTCGTCAGCAGCTTTAATAACATCTTCTTCAACGATAAGTCTACCACCAGTAATATTTACTAAATCTTCTTTTAGAACTTTAGTTACAACTTCACTTCCATCAATAAATGGAGAAATGGCAACATGTAGCGGTAATCCTAATGATAATCCAAAAGCAGCATCAGCTAATGCTTGTTCTTCAAGCCATTGAGGAGCTGATAATACAAGTGGAAGTTCTGGGATATCTATCCGTAAATTTTCAGCAAGTTCAGTTGCGACCATTTCAAGTCTTCCAATAGCAAGGCATGGTCCAAAGTTTAAAACAGGTGGAATACCTAGCGATTTGCATACAGCTTTTAAATTATCACCAGCAAGTTCAGCAGCTCCAGGAGACATTAGTCCAACATTCTCAAGTCCTCCTGAAGAACATCCAGCTGATAGAACTAAAATATCTCTTTTTATTAATTCTTTAGTAAGTTCTACTGTAAATACATCATGACCTTTAGCAGTTAAGTTTGAACAACCAACAACTCCAGCTATGCCTTTTATTTTTCCTTGTGCTATTAAATCTATAAGAGGTTTCCAATTGCCACCTAAAAATTCCTTTAATGAACCTTCACTAACTCCTGTAATTACATCATCATGACCATGATCTTTAGGAATATCAATAGTAACTGAGTTTCTTCTATTTTTATAACTTTCTAATGCCTCATTTATAATTCTTTCGCTTAAATCTTCTATGTTAATTGTATTAAAATCTATAAAATCAGCAGTTTTCTTTTTAGCTACATCATCGATACAAAGCATTTTCACATTAAATCTTTCTGCTACAGGCTCAAGTCCTGGTATCGTACAATTGAATTCAGATACTATTAAGTCTATTCCTCCTGTTGCAAGAACTGCTTCACTTGTGTAGTTGTTTCCAGCATGTCCTGAGAATACTTCAGTATAGTGTTCTCCTCTTAATTGCAAATCTTGACCAACACATGTGCATCCAACTAACCTAAAACCTTTTGCACCTAAAGCTATAGCTTTATCTTTTATATCTTTATCAATTAATCTATCTTGAAGATGTGATATATCAGAATGTTGATGTCCTGTTACCATAATGTTTATATAATTGGCGTCTATAACTTTAAAGCCTACTTTTGCCTGTCTTATTTTCGGCGCGCCTAAAATAACATCATTTAATAAGTTTGTTAACATTAGACCATACACACCTGTGGCAACACCAAGGCTTAAAGAATTTAGCAACATATCAATAGGATCACTGTTTAAATTTGTTGATGTTTTTACTATGGCATCGAAAACTTCTGATTTAGCTCCACCAGGCAGTATATTTAATTCTTCCCATCTTTTAAATCTAGGAGTATACGATAGTTTTTTTACTAGTTCCATTTTTTCGAATCTTGGTTTGTATAAATCTTTTAAAACTTCATCAGCAACTTTAATTGCTTTTTGATTTATATCATTTTCTTTAATATCAAAGATTTCTGCAATTTTATCTAATGTCTCTGGACTTTTGATTTTAAGATTTCCTTTGCCTTCACCTATATTTTTTAAGTTTCTTGCTGTATTTTCTACTACATGAAGGTAACATGCAGAGCCTGCAGCTATTGCTCTTAAAAAGTTTCTTGCAACAATAGTGTCAGCATCGGCTCCACAAACTCCTCTAGGAGATTTAGGTGTTATCTTACAAGGTCCATTTGAACAAAGCTTACAACATATACCTTCTTTCCCAAATTTACATTTAGCCTTTTGAGTTTCTACTCTATTGAAAGATGTTTCTACATCTTCTTTAGTTGATAAAAATTCACATAATTTGCAATCTGCTGATTGACACATAGACATAATAATTCACTCCTTTTAGTTTTTTATAAAAAATCATTGGTTTTATAACAAAATTAATGATTCTATAGATATTAAAATTTAAAGTATACTAACTAGGTATACTTTGAGATAAAATATAAAAGGCAAAGCCTAATATATTTTGGATAATTATTTAAAGTTACCAAGGATCATTTTTTAAATCTTCAAAATTAACTTTTTCTAATTTTTCAACCATTGTACTTTGAATATTGATTAAAGCTTTATGTATGGAACAATGACCCAGTTTATTTGCACTGCATGATTCTTTATCATAAACGCATCTAGTTACTATAATAGGGCCCTGTATAGCTTCAACTACATCTTTTAAAGTTATATTTATCGGAGCCTTTGCAAGAGCATAACCTCCATTCACTCCTCTAAAAGATTTAACTATTCCTGATTGGGTAAGTTTTCTAGTCAATTTTAATAAAAATCTAAGAGGGATGTTTCCTTTTTCCGATAGGGATTTAGCATCTAGTCTATTATCTAAACCTTCTTTTGAGAGCATAAGTATTATTCTAAATGCATAATCAGATTCTTGATTTATGTTCATAATATCTACTCCTTAAACTATACCTAATTAGTATAGTTTATGATATATTACTTTTGATTTTTTGTCAATACGTAGAAAATATACTATTATGAACCAAAGGTATTTTGAATTATATTTTTTAATTTATTGACAAATGGAATAGGAAAATGTATTATAAAATCAACAAAAATTAAACGATTACAACGGCGGTTGGATTGTTACTAGTTAGACTAGGCAAGACCTTAATTGATTGGAAGAAACGTTTTCCGATTAATTAAGGCTTTTATTTTCTTAAAATTGCTATAAATATTTATTTTGAGTTGCTTTATTAATATACAAAAGGAGGGGATGTTATGAGGTAAAAATGAAAATGTTTGTAAAATAATATAGTGAATCTAGTAACGAGGGGGAGAAAAAATGAATAAAAATCTTAAAAAGATATTTACAACTCTAGCAATAATTGCAGCTACTACAAATTTTGTTTTACCATCTACAAGGATTAAAGCAGCAACAGAGTCAATTATAACAGAGACTATTTCTGTACAAGCTATTACTGCAAATACCTATGTTGGTGATATGGGAGTAATGGTTGATTCTTTTGAAATAGATGTTAATGATATGTCAAAAACAGCAGATTTACAGGCGACAGATTTTGATATAACAGGGAATTATGATGGATACCCGTTAAATTCAGAAGGCAAAGTTTCACAAGATAATTATACTAATGACGAAATTAATCTTACAGTGGAAGGGAATAAGATTAAGTTATCATTTAAACCATTTAAATATCCAGGAGGAAATGTATCTAATTTTGGAGTAGTTTGCAACAAGTATCCAGAATTATCTTTTACTCAAACAAATGTTACAAAGGTTAATACACGTACTGTAGATGAATTTGAAAATCTAACATTCAAAGGAAGTAACGGTGTAACTATTCCGTATAGATTACGTACTGTAAATACAGGAAAGCCAGAACCGTTAGTAATATGGATGCATGGATCAGGTGAAGTGGGAATAGATAATTTTAAACCAATAACTGCAAATAGAGGAGCGGTAGCATTTGCAGAATCAGGATATGCAACAAATGTTATAGCAGCACAATATCCATATAAATTTTCAGTAGAACTTACAGATACAGAATTAAAAGATATGAAAAATTTCTTTAATGCATATGAAGAATTAATTAATAAGTTAGTTACTGAGGGAAAAGTAGATAAAAATAGAATATATCTTACAGGAGCTTCAATGGGAGGCGGATTAACATTAAGATTTTTATTAGAAAAGCCAAATCTTTTCGCAGCCTCTGTTGCAATAGCTAGTAGAGGAACGGTAAAAGATTTATCTGAATTGAATACAATTTCAAATATTCCAATATGGTTATTTCATGCAGAAGAAGATGGAACAAATAGCAGTACAATAAGTAAAGATATCTACAATAAGCTACAAGGATTGGGAAATGATAAGTCTAAGCTTACAATATATTCTACAGAATATATGAATTCATTAAAATTATATGGTGGGCTTCTTCATGGTTCTTGGGTACCTACTTTAAATAATAAAGAAATGATGAGTTGGTTATTTTCGCAATCTAAAGAAGCGGTAGGTGGTTTTAATAATAACTCTACTTCATCACAGAATATAGTTAGTAATATAACTAATAAAGATGGAGTGAATAAGATAACTATAAATAATCCAGATTTTAAAAGTGGAGTAAGAGTTGAAATAGCTGATGTTCAATCAGTTAAAGATGGAAAAGGCTCATTTGAAATAGTTGCGGAAAACAACATTGTTAGATTACCATTTTCAGTAATTGATGATAAGTTGTTGGTTAATGGAGCTAAGATAGTGTTTGATTTTAATGTTGAGGAAAATTCAGATATAACAAGAAATATAACAGGTCTTAAAAAGATATTTGTTTTCAATTTATCAGTTGTTAATGGAGATAGTAAGACACCAATTCATGGATTTAACGAAGGTCAAGCTGAAATAACTATTGTCTTAACTGATGAAGAAATGAAGGAGTTAGATAGAAATAACTTATCAGTATTTTATTATAATGAGTCTAGTAATAAATTTGAAGCTTTAGAAACTAGAGTTGAAGGAGATAATGTTATTTTTAAGACAATCCATTTTTCAAAATTTATAATAGCAGACTCAGCTTTAGATAAGAGTATGAGAGAAGTTATGCCTAAAACAGGGGATTTGCTAGACATAAATAAAATTGTGCTAATGATGATGCTTTCTTTAATAGGTATATTAATAGCAATAAAGAATAAAAAGTTAACTGCAAAATAACAAAATATAATCACTAGGAAGTAATGTTTTTTTAGTGATTATGTTTTTTAATTTAATTTGATAAAAAAATAGTAGAAAATAAGTGAAATATGTTGACAATAGGAATAAATAAATGTATCATTAAATTAAAATTTAAACGCTTACAAACGGATATTGAGATTGTTACTGATTCGATCAGGCGATACCTTAATTGATGAATAGAAATTCATGATATTTCTTTTTATTGGTTGAGGTTTTTATATTATATGGTAACATAATATAACAGATGGGAGGATAGGAATGGTAATAAAAAAAATATTTAATAATAACGCCATATTGGCAAAGGATACAAATAGACATGAGTTCGTTGTAATGGGATGTGGAATAGCATTTAAGAAAAATGTTGGTGATAAGGTTGATGAATCATTGATAGAAAAAACATTTATCCTTAAACATAAAGATGCTTCAGAGAAATTTAAATTACTATTAGAAGATGTTCCAACAGAACATGTTTCGCTTTGTTACGATATTATTGAATACGCAAAGAATATATTGGGTGTTGAATTAAATGATTATATTTACGTAACTTTAACTGACCATATTAGTTATGCAATAAAAATGTTTGATGAAAATATTAAAAATTCAAATGTATTAATATGGGAAATAAAAAAGTTTTATCAAAAGGAATTTGCAATAGGGGTAAAGGCATTAGAATTTATTGAGAGTGAACTTGGTAAGAGATTGCCAGAAGACGAAGCAGGAAATATTGCACTTCATTTAATAAATGCACAAGTCAATAATTCAACTAGCAAAGTAGAGGATATTGCACATCAAACAAAAATGGTTCAAGATATATTAAATATTGTTAAATATACATATAATATTACCCTTGATGAAAATTCCTTAAACTATGAAAGATTTGTTACACATTTAAGATTTTTCTTTCAGAGGCTAAATAAAAAACAAATTATAGAATCAGAAGATGACTTTTTATTAAAACAAGTTAAATCAAAATATAAAAAGGCATATGAATGTATGCTTAAAATAGAAAAGTATTTAGAAATGACATTATCAGAAGAAGAGCAATTATATTTAACTATACATATTCAGCGTGTAACACAGAGATAAATAATTTATATGTTTTTGCTGTTGAGTAAGTGAGACTATTAACATAGATAGGACAAATATTATTCTATCTATACTAATAGTCTTATTTTTATTTAGTTATTTTAGTGTTCTACAAAGGAGTGAAAGAATGAAGTATAAATCTTTATTTATACAAGCATTCATTTCAGGGATTTTTGGGAGCTAAATTGCGGAATTTAGATGGCTTTTTCTATAGAAATATACGCTAGAGATTAATTAATGCAAAGATTATTAAGAATAAAATAATTTTATTTAGAATAAGATTTAACATTGAGTAAGTATTTGAAGGTGCTAAATTGTCAATAAAAAAATGTCCTAGAGGTATAATAAATTCAACATTTCGTAGGATTAAAGAAAACAATTTAAAAAAAATAAATTTAATTTGGTTAGAGGCTTGCGGATGTTCAGGAAATATTATTTCTCTTTTAGATGCAAATGATCCAGATGTTCCTTACTTTTTAACTAAGATGGTCAATATGACTTATAATAATAGCATTATGGGAGCAGAAGGAGAAAGGGCCTTTGATAACTTTCTAGAAACATTAGATACAGAATTTATTTTAGTTGTAGAAGGTGCAATAACAACTAAAGATAATGGAATTTATAATATAGTTGCTGAACATAATGGTAAACTCATTTCAGGAGCAGAGGCAGTAAATTTGGCAGCTGGAAAAGCAAAATATATTATATCAGTTGGTACCTGTGCATCTTATGGAGGTCCATCAGCTGCTAGACCAAATCCGTCAGGCAGCGAAAGTGTACCTGATTTTATTAATAATTATAAAGTAATAAGGGTACCAGGGTGTCCAGCAAATCCTAGATGGGTAATTAGTACTATAGCACATTTGATTTCTTACGGAATACCAGAATTAGACTCAGATGGACGACCTTTATTCTTATATGGAGAAACAATACATACAAATTGTTCAAGAAGATCTTATTTTGATAAAAAAATATTTGCTTCAAAATTGGGAGATAAGGAATGTATGTTTAATCTAGGTTGCAGAGGGCCTATTACAAGGGCAGATTGTGCTATTGGTAAATGGAATGATAGAGTAAATTGGCCTGTGGAAGATAATACTCCTTGTATTGGCTGCGTAAATAGTGGATTTCCTGATGGGATGGAACCTTTTTTTAATCAATAAATTGGAGAAAAAATTATGACAGATAAGATTGTTATAAATCCTATAACAAGGATAAGTGGTTTTTTGCAGATAGAGGTAACTATAGAAAAGAATATAGTGATAGATGCTAAAAGTAGTGGATTCTTATTTAGAGGATTTGAAGAAATGTTAAGAGGAAGATCACCTTTTGATGCTATTTATTTTACTGAGAGAATATGCGGTATATGTTCAACTGCTCATGGAATAGTTTCTGCTACAGCTTTAGAGAATGCATTAAATGTTAAACCTGATAAAAATGGAAGTATGCTAAGGCAGATAATTCATGGATGTGAATTTCTGCAAAATCATATAAGACATTTTTATCAATTTACAATGCCAGACTATGTACAGATTGAAGTTAATCCAGCAGATGAAGGACGTGAAAGAAAGTATAAGTTGCCTAGTGATACTAATAAAAGGTTAAGTGAGCATTACAAAGAAGCATTCAAATACAGTAGAGATGCTCATAAAATGCTAGCTCTTTTAGGGGGGAAAGCTCCTCACAATCATGGGATTTTCGTAGGAGGTGCAACATCTAATATTGATGCTACAAAAATAATTGAACTTAAGTCTATATTATATTCTATTAAAGATTTTATTAATAATATTATGTTAGAAGATATAAGTGCAATATCAAAGTATTATTTGGAAGACTTTGAAAATGGAAAAGGGTATGGTAATTTTTTAAGTTATGGAGCTTTTCATGAGTATCTAAATGAACCTATGATTTATGTAAAAAGCGGAGTGTTTATTAACAATGTAAAAAAAAGTTTTGATAGAAATAAGATAAATGAAGATATTACTCATTCTTATTATTCAAATATAAAGAAAAATCTAGATGAAGATAATAATTTTGAAGCAGACACAAGTAAGAAAGATGCTTATAGTTGGGTTAAAGCAGCAAGATATGATGGCATTCCTATGGAAGTAGGCCCATTAGCAAGAATGTGGATATCTGGAGAATACATTAATGGAATATCAACTTTAGATAGGACTATTGCAAGAATTTTAGAAGCAAAAAAAATATGTAATATAGTTGAGGATCTTATAAATAAATTAGAAGTTACAGTAAATTCACAAGAAAAGTGGGAAGTTTCAGAAGTGGCTAATGGGGTAGGACTTAGAGATACTTCAAGAGGAGCTTTAGCACATTGGATAACTATAGAAAATAAAAAGATAAAAAATTATACAATAATAACTCCATCAGGATGGAACTTATCGCCAACAGACTCTAAAGGTAATAAGGGGGTTATAGAAAGAGCATTAATTGGGACTTATGTGGAAGATGTTAAAAATCCAGTTGAAGTTGGTCGTGTAGTAAGATCCTTTGATCCTTGTGTTTCGTGCGCCACTCATATAATAAGCGACAAATTCAAGGACTTTAGTATAAGGGTTGTATGATGATTAAGGTTATAGCAATAGGAAATACATTGATGAGTGATGATGGGATTGCAATTAAGGTAGTTGATAATATTCATGAAGATTTAGAGAAACTGGGGATAAAGTGTGTAAAAGCTGAAACTGATTTTAATTTTGCACTAGATAATATAGAATGTGGAGATTTTATATTTATTGTAGATAGTACATTATTTAATTTAAATTGTGGACAAATTACGCAAATTTCTTTAAACAAAGTGGATAAATATTCAAAACATTTGCTTTCTGCTCATAATATGAATCTAATATGGTTAATTAACAATATGGGCGTAGATGTAAAAGGAATAATTTTAGGAATAGAGATCCATGATATTAAATTTGGCATAAAAATTTCAGATGGATTGGAAAGAAAATTTTCTGAAATATGTAATGCGGTTTTTAGAATAATTAAGGAGAAAAGTTTGGAATGTTATAAGGAAGGAAAAAGTAATGCATGAGGCATCTATAGCTTTTGAGATATATAAAATAGTTGATGAAAATATAAAAAACTACAATCTTAAAAATGTAATCTCAATATCTATCGTAGTTGGAAATTACAATGGAATAAACGAAAGTTCACTTAAATTTGCATTTAAGGCAATAAGTAAAGGAACAATTTGTGATGGGGCAAAAATAGTAATAAAGCCAGTTAAAGGTTTTGAATTATTAATTGAAGGGATAGAGGGGGAAGAGTATGAAGAGCATAGCAGTACAGAAAAGGATATTACAATCTAACACTGAATTCGCAGATAATAATAGGAAGCTGCTAATGGAAAAAGGTATATTTACTATGAATATATTTGGATCACCTGGTTCTGGAAAAACTTCAATGCTTGAAAAAATAATAAAGACATTAAAAGATAAAATATCACTAGCAGTAATCGAGGGCGATTTATATACAACTAGGGATGGCGAGAGAATTGAAAAGTATGGAATTCCTGTTGTTCAAGTCAATACCTGTGGAGCATGTCATTTAGATGCATCTATGATAGAAAAATCGATTAAGGCTTTGGATATAGATAAGCTAGATTTGATTCTTATAGAAAATGTAGGAAATTTAGTTTGTCCTGCATCATATGATTTAGGGGAAAATAGTAGAATGACAGTATTAAGCATAGCAGAGGGAAATGATAAGCCGCTTAAATATCCATTTATTTTTCAACAATCAGATGTTGTAGTGTTAAATAAGGTAGATATTTTGAATTTTACTGATTTTGATTTAGATGAATTTTATAAAGATATTTACTCTCTAAATAAAGATATAAAAATTTTTGAGATATCAGCTAGAACTGGAGAAGGGATAATAGATTTATGTAATTACTTTGTAGGAAAAGTTCTAGATAAAACTCAATAATAGTATTAGTGTTTAAAAAATGTGAATTTATTTATAAAAACATCACAGCTTCGTGATGTTTTTTCTTTTTATGAGTCATAATAAATAAACTATTAAGTATATGATAATAGAAGATTTTGATTCTAGGAGAGTGCAGTGCGGTGGTTAGAAAATATATATTAGTAACTGGGTTAGTACAAGGAATAGGTTTTAGACCTTATATATATAAAATAGCATTAAAAAACAATTTGAAGGGTTTTGTTAAAAATAGTAATGTTGGTGTAATAATCGATATTGAAGGAGAAAAAAGTTCTATAGGAAATTTTCTTTATCAATTGAAAGAAGGAGGACCAGAAGCTTTAAGTATAGATAAAATAGTAATAGAAGATAAAGAATTAATTAATTATAAAGTATTTAAAATAGAAAAAAGTTCAAAGGAAAGTAGAGGAATTACTTTTATATCACCTGATTTAGGAACTTGCAAGGAATGTTATAAAGAAATAATGAATAAAGAAAATAAGAGATATATGTATCCATTTACTAACTGTACAAAATGTGGGCCAAGGTACTCTATAATTAAATCACTTCCTTATGATAGATTTGCAACAACTATGAATTTTTTTAATATGTGTAATGAGTGCAATGAAGAATATAAAAACATATTAAACAGGAGATTTCATGCAGAAAGTAATTGCTGTGCCATTTGTGGACCTAAGTTGCAACTAATAGATAATGAAGGAAGGGTAGTGAATACTTTAAATCCTATTGAAGAGGTTATTAAGTTTCTTAAGGAAGATAAGATTATATCAATTAAAGGTATAGGAGGATTTCATTTAGTTTGTAACGGAAAAAGTGAAAATACAATTGAACTTCTTAGAAAAAGAAAGTATAGAGAGAGAAAGCCTTTTGCCGTAATGATTAAGGATATCGAAACTGTAAAAAAATACTGCTATTTATCAAAAGAAGAAGAGAAGATATTATCAAGTAATAAAAGACCAATAGTGGTATTGGATACAATTGAAGATAAGTTACCTTTAAATATAGCTCCAGGAAATAATACGTTAGGAGTTATGTTGCCATACTCTCCTATACATTACTTGCTTTTTCAAAAAGAGTTAGAAGTACTAGTTATGACAAGTGCAAATCTTAATGGAATGCCTATAGTATATAAAAATGAAGATGCTATTAGTCAATTATCTGAAATAGTGGACTATCATCTTATTAATAATAGAGAAATATATAATGCAATAGATGATTCTGTAGTTAGAGTTATCTTAGGAGAAGAAAGAGTAATTAGGAGAGGAAGAGGCTATTCGCCAACATATTTAAAAGGAGATGGATTTAAGGAAAGTATAAGTTTAGGTTCTTATTTGAAAAACAATTTTTGCCTAGTTACTAAAGAAAATATAATCTTAAGCCAATATATAGGTAATTTAGATAATGTAGAAACCTTAAAAAGATATTATATGTCAATAAGAAATTTATCTGGTATCTATAATGCAAAACCAGAATTAATAGTATATGATTTTCATCCAGGTGGCTTTTCAAAGGGCTATTTAAAAACATTTAAAGGGAAAAAAATTGGAGTTTATCATCATCATGCACATTTAGCAAGTGTTCTTTTTGAGAATAGAGAAAAGGATAAAGTTATAGGAGTAGCTTATGATGGATCAGGCTTTGGTGAGGATGGAGCAATATGGGGAGGAGAATTTTTAATAGTTGATTGCAAAAAATTTAGTAGAGTTGGGCATTTAAATTCGGTGCAGATGCCAGGAGGCGATAAAGCTGTGAAAGAACCAGTTAGAATGGCTATTTCATATCTTTATAAGACGTATAAAAACAAAATAGATGAAGTGCTAAATTTAATTAATTTTAATCTTATTGAAAAAAAATATATACAAATTATAAGAAAAAACATAAACTGTCCTAAAACATCCAGTATGGGAAGGCTTTTTGATGCAGTATCCTATTTATTAGGTTTCAATAGAAATGTTACTTATGAGGGAGAGGCTGCAATATATTTAGAGAATATATCTATAGCTGGTGTAGTAGAGAGTTATTATTTTGACATAGATTTAAAAAATCAAAAGTATATTATTAATACAGATAAAATTATTATAGGAGTAATTGAAGATATAAAGAAGCAAATCAAACCGGGGATAATTTCTAGAAAATTTCACAATACGATAATAAAGTTAACATTAGAATTATGTTTACAAATATCAAATGTCAATAAAATAAAAAAAGTTGCTCTTAGTGGAGGGGTATTCCAAAATAAAATACTTCTTGAGGGGGTATATAATGCTTTAAAACAGAATGGATTTATAGTTTATATTAATAAGCAAGTTCCTTGTAATGATGGGGGGATTTCTTTGGGTCAAATAGTAATAGCAAATGCAAGGGAGATGGAATAATTGTGTATTGCAGTTCCTTTAGAAGTAATTAAGTTATGTGAAGGCAATGAGGCAATAGTACATTATAAAGGAGTGAGTATGAAAGTGAATATAGGTCTTTTAGAAAATGTGGTTTTAGGAGATATTTTACTTGTACATGCAGGGTGTGCTATAGAGAAACTAAATAAAAAAGAGGGGAAGAAGACACAAGAGTTGTTTGATGAATTACCTATTTTTGAAGAAGGCGATATATGGAATGCTTAAAAATAAATAGAGAAATAAGGATAATGGAGGTTTGTGGCACTCATACCTTAGCTATTTTGAGAAGTGGGATAAGAAATATTATACCTAATAATATAAAGATAGTTAGTGGACCAGGATGTCCAGTATGTGTAACAAATCAAGGATATATAGATGCTTGTATTGAGCTAAGTAAAAGGGAAAATATAATTATTACAACTTTTGGGGATATGATTAACGTACCTGGAACTAATAGCTCACTAAAGGTTGAAAGAGCATTAGGTAATGATATTAGAATACTGTATTCACCGTTAGATGCAATAAATACTGCTAAAAAGAATCCAGACAAAGAAGTTGTATTTTTAGCTATTGGGTTTGAAACTACAGCACCATTAATTGGTCTCGCTATAGAAAAAGCAAAGATAGAAAATTTAAAGAATTTTAGCGTGTTTTGTGGTGTGAAAACAATGCCACAAGTAATTAGAATGCTAATAGAAGATGAAAAAGTTAATATTGATGGTATCATTTGTCCAGGTAATGTAAGTACTATAATCGGAGGAGACTCTTTTAAGTTCATTAGCAAAGAGTTAAGCATACCAGCAGTTATAGCAGGATTTGAAAATAGAGATGTTATTGCAGCTATATATTTACTTATAGATATGCTAAAGAAAAATGAGTGTGGAGTTACAAATATCTACAGAAGGTTTGTGAAAGCTGAAGGTAATAAAAAGGCAAAAGAGATAATGAATAAAGTTTTCATGCCTTCTGATTCTTTATGGAGAGGTCTTGGACTTATAAAAAATAGTGGTTTGGAGATTAGAGAAACATACAGTGATTATGATGTAAAAGTTAAGTTCAATATAAAAATAGAAGATTCCCCTTTAGTTAAAGGATGCATATGCGGAGATATATTAAAAGGAGAAAAATCTCCGGAAAATTGTATGCTTTTTGGGAATATGTGTAGTCCTAATAGCCCAGTTGGAGTTTGTATGGTATCTCGGGAGGGAGCCTGCAAAATATATTATCAATATATAAATAATTATTAGAAAGGGGTTTGTAGAATGGATATTATAACTTTATCACATGGTAGCGGAGGAAAAAGTACTCATGATTTGATTAAGAAAATATTCTATAAATATTTTCATAATGAAATACTTTTACAGCAAGGAGATTCTGGTATAGTGGATAAGTTAAATGGTAAGATAGCTATTACTACAGATTCATATGTAATAAAACCGCTATTTTTTCAAGGAGGGGATATTGGTAAGTTATCAATATGTGGGACAGTAAATGATTTAGCTGTTAGTGGAGCAAGGCCACTTTATATTAGTGTTGGATTTATTATAGAAGAAGGAATGAAAATTAGTGAACTTGAAAGAATTGTTGAGTCTATGGCTAAAACAGCAGAAAGTTGCAATGTAAAGATAGTTACTGGAGATTCGAAAGTTGTGGAAAGAGGAAAAGGTGACAAACTTTATATTAATACTGCAGGTGTAGGTATTGTTGAAAATAGTTTTGACATATCAGGAAGATCAATAAATGAGGGAGATAAGATTATTGTAAATGGAACTTTAGGGGATCACGGGATAACAATACTTTGCGAAAGAGAAGAATTGAATTTTAAAACTCAAATAGAAAGTGATTGTAATGCGTTATATCCTTTAGTTCAAGATATTTTAAGTGTTACTAAGAAAGTTAAATTCATGAGGGATATTACGAGAGGAGGGTTAGCTACTATACTTAATGAGATAATTAAGGAAAGAAAGCTAGGGGTAGTATTAAAAGAAAATTCTATTCCAGTTAATGACGAGGTTAATGTAGTTTGTGAAATGTTGGGATTTAATCCTCTCTTTATAGCTAATGAAGGGAAATTGGTTGTTGTGGTTTCTAAAGAAGAGGCGCATGATGTACTTAGGATAATGAGAAGTAATCCATTAGGTAAAAATGCTGCAATTATAGGAGAAGTAATTCAAGATAATGCTGAGAAAGTTTATTTAAATACTAAAATCCATGGAACAAGGATTTTAGGTATGCTGGAAGATGATCTTATACCTAGAATATGTTAATAATCATTAATAAAAGTGTTGAAGAGCAAATAATCTTCAGCACTTTTTATTTATTATCTGCTTTAAAATGTAAATAATATTTGATATAAATGAAGTTAGAGTATTGAACACTTTGGAATATTATTACATTGATTCTAGAAATGTTAGCGCTTACAATATACTTAAATGTAATTAAAATGGGAACAATTAAATTGGGGATATTAAGCAAAATAGAAATCTAATAAAACTTATAATGGACAGAGGAGAAAATTGGGGCTATGAATAAAATTAAATATAAATTTATAACATGTAAGGATAGAGAATTTGATCAAGTAATTGATTTAAGATTTTCTATACTTTTTGAGCCATATAATATTATTGAGAAATATGATTATGATAAATTAGATGAAATAAGTTTCCATTTAGTAGCATTAAGTGGAGATAGAGTTGTAGCTTATTCGAGGATGACAAATATAAATGGAAAAGGTAAGATTACCAATGTTGTTGTTAGTTCTAATTTTATTAATAAAGGAATTGGATTAGAAATGATGAAAAGTCACATTAGTAATGCAAAAAAAAACAATATAGATTATTTATATTTAAATGCTAGATTGGATACTATTGATTTTTATATAAAGGTTGGATTTAAATGTGATGGTTCAATAACTAGATCTGAAAAGAGTGGATTGGATTTACAAAGAATGTTTATTGAAAAAATATAAATTACTAAGGTTGAAAGAAGGATGTTAGATGAATGTTGGGAATGGGGTTATAAGTAAAATCAATAATCCATTTGTTTCTTTAAAACACAGAAATTTTAGATATTATTGGATAGGGATGTGTGTTTCACTTATAGGTACCTAGATGCAGAATATAGCTCAGCCTTGGCTTGCATATAGTTTGACAGATTCACCTTTTTTATTAAGTCTTATTGGAATTCTTCAATTTACTCCAATGTTGATTTTTTCATTATTTGCAGGGGTAATTATAGATAAGTTTTCCAAAAAGAAAATTCTTATATTTACTCAAACAACTTCCCTAATAATTACTCTTATACTTGCTATACTGGTTTGGAGTGGACAAGTTCAATACTGGCACATATTACTTATGGCCACGTTACTTGGAATCGTTAATACCTTAGATATGCCATCGAGACAGTCTTTTATTATAGAACTTGTAGGCAAGGAAGATTTGATGAATGCTATTGCATTAAATTCTATGGTTTTTAATGTAGCTAGAATTATAGGACCAGCAATTGCAGGAATAGTAATGGGATATTATGGTGTAAAGGTATGCTTTTTTGTGAATTCAATAAGTTTTGCAGCTGTTGTAGTAGGTTTATTTTTTATCAAAACCAAAGAGGTGGAAAGAAAGGTTAAAAGTGATACTAAGATAATAGATGAGATTAAAGATGGACTTAAGTATATTTACAAACATAATATTCTTTTAAATACAATTATAGTTGTTTTTATTGTGGGGACATTTGCACCAAACTTTAGTGTACTTGTACCCGTATTTGCAAAAGAAATACTTAATCAAAATGAAGCTGGATTTGGTATTCTTATGTCTTTTATGGGGATGGGATCATTTATTGGAGCTATGTTTATTGCAACATTAAGTAAATCAGGACCAAAGAAGATTTTCATTTATGTAGTACCACTAATTGTAGGAGGATTTTTAATTTTCACTGGAATAAGTAGTGCTTATATACTGACAGGGATTTTTCTTGCATTTACTGGATTCTTTTTTATTTGTTTTAGCTCTAGTGCAAATTCAACTTTGCAGCTTAATGCAAGAAATGAGTATAGGGGAAGAGTAATGAGCGTATATACTTTAGTTTTTGCTGGATCTACTCCTATAGGAAATTTCTACGCAGGAGTTATTACAGAAACTTTTGATGCAAGAATAGGTTTTATAGCTTGTGGTTCTATAATAATTATGTTAATGATTTTATTATTTATATTTAGATTAAAGAGAAGAAGAAGTGATTAAATTTAAATTAGATATGATATACTAATTTATGAAGTTTATAGTATAAAATAGGAGAAAATTATAGATGGAAAATAAAATAAAATTAACGACTCCAAGGTATCAACAAATAGCAACTGATATTGCGTCCAAAATAGCAGAGGGGCATTATAAGGTTGGAGATAAAATTTATGCTAGATCTTCTTTAGCTAGTCAGTATGGAGTTTCATCAGAAACGGCAAGAAGAGCAATTTGTGTTTTAGATGATTTAGATATTGTTGATACAACAAAAGGTAGTGGTGTAATCATAAAATCATATGAAAATGCTATTAAATTTATTAGGCAGTATGATAATCTTCAAACTATTGATAGTTTAAAGAAAAATATAATTGAAAGTGTAAATAAACAGAAGAAAGAATTAGATTATTTTAGTAATGTTCTTTCAGATTTAGTAGACAAAACAGATAGATTTCGTTCAACTAACCCATTTATTCCATTTGAGATTGAAATTACAGCTGAAACACCATATTTGAATAAGTCAGCAGCAGATATAAATTTTTGGCATAATACAGCTGCTACTATTATAGCAATAAAAAGAAATGGTAATTTGTTGATGTCGCCAGGGCCATATGCAAGTTTTTGTGAAAATGATGTATTTTATTTTATAGGTGATAAAGATTGTCTTGAGAGAGTTCAAAAATTCTTATTTTTAGAGAAATAATTTAAATTATTAAACATCTTAATTATTACTTTTATAAGTGTAATTAAGGTGTTTTTTTATTTAGAAAAATTAAGTGAGATTTGACAAAAGTAACAACTTAATGTTATCGTTAAGTTGTTACTTATGAAAGGGGGCAATAAAATTGATTAAATTTAAAAATGTTACGAAGAAATTCAAAAATAGTACAGTTTTATCTGATATTTCCTTTGAAATTGAGAAAGGACAACTAGTGGCAATCATAGGGGGGAGTGGTTGTGGAAAAACAACAACCTTAAAAATGATTAATAAACTTATAAAAATGACATCAGGGCAAATTTATATAAATGGACAAGATATAAATGATAAAGACGTTATAGAACTAAGAAGAAATATAGGATATGTCATTCAACAAACTGGATTGTTTCCTCATATGACTATAAAAGAAAACATTGAATTAATCTCTAAAATAAAAAAAGAAGATACTAAAAAAATCACACAAAGAACATACGAACTTATGGATATGGTCGGTTTAGATAGTGAAAAGTTTCTTAATAGATATCCAACAGAACTTAGTGGAGGACAACAACAAAGGGTTGGTGTAGCAAGAGCATTTGCTACAGATCCAGATATTATATTGATGGACGAGCCGTTTTCAGCTCTAGATCCAATAACTAGAAATGGATTGCAAGATGAACTTATAAATCTTCAATCGAAAATGAAAAAGACCATAGTCTTTGTAACGCATGATATGGATGAGGCTGTCAAATTGGCTGATAAGATATGCATCATGCATAAAGGAAAGATAGTACAATATGATACTCCTGAAAATATTTTAAAGAATCCAATTAATGAATTTGTATCAGAGTTCGTAGGAAGAAAGAGGATTTGGGGTTCTCCAGAATTTATTAAAGCTGAAGATATTATGATAGAAAATCCAGTAACCTGTCAAAGTAATTTATCTTTATTTAAATGTATTGAGAAGATGAGATCTTCTAAAGTTGATACTCTTATGGTGGTTGAAGATAAATCTAAGAAGCTTGAGGGTATTATTAAGGCAAAGGATATACGACTTAGTAGTGATAAGACTACTGAGGTTAATAATATAATTAACAAAGAGTTTCTATATGCTAATCCTAAAGATACTTTAATTGATATTTTAAATATGATTAATGATAATGATATATCAAATGTACCTGTATTAAACGAGGAAGGAGTACTAGTTGGGTTGATAACAAAAAGTAGCCTTGTTACAACTCTTAGTGATCCATATATTAAGGAGGATGTGTAGTATGAATTTCTTTGAATATTTTTTTGAAAATAAGTCGCAAATATTTTCACTTACTATCGAGCATATTCAGCTTACTTTTATTTCAGTTGCAATAGCTATTTTAATTGGTGTTCCACTAGGAATATTTATATGTTATATAAAAAAATTAAACAAGCCTATACTTGGAGCAGCTAATGTAGTTCAGGCAATTCCTAGCATGGCATTATTAGGATTTGCTATACCATTTTTAGGAATAGGTACGCTTCCTGCAATTGTCACCGTTGTTTTATATTCATTGTTACCAATTATTAAAAATACTTATACAGGGATAGATAGTATTAATGAACAAACTATTGAAGCAGCAAAAGGAATTGGTCTTACAAAGTTTCAAGTTCTTACGAAGATTCAAATTCCTTTAGCGTTACCGGTTATAATGGCTGGTGTTCGTATTTCAGCTGTTACAGCTGTAGGGTTAATGACCATGTCAGCATTTATTGGAGCTGGAGGATTAGGGTATTTAGTATTTTCAGGTATAAGAACTGTAAATACAAATCAAATTCTAGCTGGTGCTATACCTGCATGTATTCTTGCACTATTTGTAGATTTTTTAGCATCACTTGTTGAAAAACTTGTAACTCCAATTAGTTTACAAAAAGTGAATAATACAGATTTTGCAAGATTAAAAAAGCAAAAAAGGAGAAGCAAAAGCATCTTAGCTATATCTGCAATGGCAGTTTTAGGGATATTTATTTTTACATCTTTAGCAAATAGAGTTGAAAGCAGTAAAGTTATAACAATAGGAAGCAAAGATTTCACTGAACAACATATTATTTCTAATATGATAGCTGATGTTATTGAAAATAAAACTGATATTAAAGTTAATAGAAAAATAAATTTAGGTGGAACACAAGTTTGTTTTGGAGCTATGAAGTCAGGAGACATAGATATGTATGTTGATTATAGCGGAACTATTTATGGAGATGTATTGAAGTATGAACCTATTAGTGATGTTGATAAAGTATATAACGTTGCAAAAGATGACTTGAAAAATAAATATAATATTGAGACTTTAAAGCAAATGGGATTTAATAATACGTATACTTTAAGTGTTACAAAAGAAACAGCTGAAAAGTACAACTTAAAAAATATAAGTGATCTATCTAATATTACTAGTAATTTGAAAGTTGGAACTACTTTAGAATTTTTAAATAGAGCTGATGGACTACCTGGTATTTCTAAAACCTATAATCTGAATTTTAAAGATACTATCGGTCTAGATGGATCCCCACGTTATACGGCACTATTAAATAAAGAGGTTGATATTGTAGATGCATTTTCTACTGATGGACTTCTTAAAAAATTTAATTTAGTTTCATTAGATGATGATAAGAAATTTTTTCCTCCATATTATGCCACACCAATAATTAGAGAAGAAATTTTAGAAAAACACCCTGAAATTCAACCGTTGATTGAGGAATTAGGGGATACTTTAACTAATGATGTTATGAGGGAGTTAAATTACAAAGTTGATGAACTTCAAATGGAGCCAGATGTTGTAGCACAGGAATTTTTAAAAGAACATGGATTGATTTAATTGAAGGTTTGTTTATAATATAGAAAAAGGCCCCTACAAAAAGGGGCTTTTTAATTATAATGTTTTATAAATTGCACCAAGCCTATCAACTTCATCATCAGCAAAGCCATATACTCCAGCAATAGCATATCCTTTTGGAGCTGTAAAAGTTTTAACTTCATCCTTGGTGCCACCTTCTAATACATGTCCTAAATTGGTAGTTAGCTTAATATAGGAAATTCTATTTGTTCCGAAAGTGCTTTTTTGAGCTTTAGAAAGTTCCATTGATGTTATATATTCATTTTTACCTAGAACAAGTTCTTTATAAGTACCACCTGTTCCACCAGCTTGAGCTACAGTGTTATTGTAGGTAAAAGCTATGGAATCAAGACGTGATCCACTTCTAATAGCAATTTTAGTTGGCATACTATTATTCATCTTTTCACTAAAGCTAAATCCAGTACCACCTGCTCCGCCGAAGGTTTCACTCATTTGAATTTCTTTATTAAGTGAGTATTTAAATGTTGTAGTAATAGGGTAATGGTCAGAAAGTTGATTACCACTGGCATCAGTAAATTCTTTTTCAAGAAGTGCATAGCTTGTAGCAGTTAAGTTAACATTTTTACCACTTCTGTAGAATATTTTATCAACCACCTCATTGTTTGGGCCATTTCTGTGAGCTGTGTCCATCAAAGCATCACCATCTTGAGGTACGGTACCATTTCTAATGAGTTGAATCCATGCATCTGTTAATCCACATTTTTTAACAACAGCATCCTCAAAGTTATCACCAGCTCTTGTATAACGTGAGTTAGTGTCACCTATAACAATAACAGCTTTTCCAGTTGAACGTTCGTTTATAAGGGAAGCAAGTTGTTCCATGTTTGAACGTCTAGCCTTAAGAGAACCTTCATCAGTGTCAGCATCTGCGTGAATATCATAAATATCAACAAAGTAACCAGGTTCAATTTCCATAGAAGAATATAAGATTCCTTTTGGTGTCATTTGATCTGCACCATGTGTTATAACCCCATAAGAGTCTTTCCACTTATAGCGTGTTGTTTCATAAAGAGGGAAGCGAGACATAAAGTTCATCCCATCACCCGTTGGGACATTACCACTTGTAGGGGTTAAGTAAGGAAGTGTAATCTTTGATGTTAAATCATTATGATAAGCAAAATCTTCTTGAACACTAACGAGATCATAGTTATTTAATAGTGGACTCATTAAACGAGTATTTGCACTTGGATTACTGCTAGAAAGCATCGCTGGCAACCCAGCTACATTTAGAGATAGAACTTTAAATGTTTTATCCGATTCATAAGTTTGTGCAGTTATTTTTGTTATAGGTAGTATAAATGTAACAGCCAGAATTGCAGCTGTTAGCATTGATGTGAATTTTGTTTTACGTAATAAATTCATTATAATTCCTCCTCAAATTATTTTTGATCCAATATTAATCCATATATGTATTAAAATTTGGAAATATAAAACAATAGTACAGTATCTATTTAGTTAAGTCTATACAATATTGGATAATTTATCGTTAAATGGTAGTAAATTTATCTTAAAATAAAGTTAAAAAAGTTATCTTATTATCTATGTGATAAAGTCACAGATGAAAAGAGATATATGGGTTAAACTAAAATAAAAGAAGAAAAAGATTGTTAAAAAGCTAATTATATAAGTTTTAATAATAAGGAGAGTTACTATGGCTAAAAGAATTATTATAGTAGGTGGAGTTGCAGGAGGAGCATCAACTGCAGCAAGACTTAGAAGATTAGATGAAAATGCAGAAATAATTATGTTTGAAAAGGGTGAATATATATCTTTTGCTAATTGTGGTCTTCCGTATTATATAGGAGAGACAATTAAGGAAAGAGATAATTTAATTGTTCAGACAGTAGAAGAAATGAGTGGGAAATTTAATTTAGATATAAGAAATCTAAGTGAAGTTATCAATATAGATAAAGAAAATAAAAAAGTTACTGTAAAAAATTATAAAACAGGAGATATTTATGAAGAAAATTATGATGTGCTAGTTCTATCACCAGGTGCAAGTCCAATAAGACCAGGAATTTCAGGTATTGATGAATGTGATAATTTATTTACACTTAGAAATATTCCAGATACAGATAAGATAAAAGATTATGTCGATAATCATAAACCTAAAAATGCAGTTGTTATAGGTGGAGGATTCATAGGTCTTGAAATGGCTGAAAATCTCTATGAAAGAGGGATAGATGTTACTCTAGTAGAAGCTAGTGAACAAGTTATGGCTCCTTTAGATATAGAGATGGTAAGTATAATTCATGAGCATTTAATAGACAAAAATGTAGAGCTAATTTTAAAAGATGGAGTAAAAGTATTTAAAAATAAAGGTAGAAAAGTGGTATTAAATAGTGGTAAAGAAATAAGTGCAGATATGATTGTATTGTCTATAGGAGTAAGGCCTGAAACTACAATAGCTAAGGAAGCTAATTTAAAGTTAAATGATAGAGGTGCTATTGTAATTGATAAATATATGAAGACATCTGATGAAAATATTTATGCATTAGGTGATGCTGTAGAAGTTATGGATTTTGTAAACAAAAAACCTACAATGATTCCATTAGCTTGGCCTGCAAACAGACAAGGAAGAATAGTTGCAGATAATATTTGTGGAAGAAATTCTGAGTATAAAGGTACTCTTGGTTCATCAGTTTCAAAAGTATTTGATTATACTGTAGCTACAACTGGAAACAATGAAAAAACTCTAAAAAGACTAGGAATTAATTATAAAACTATTCATATTCACCCAGGATCACATGCAGGATATTACCCAGGCTCTTTTCCTATAGCATTAAAAATGATATTTGATCCTAAGACTGGGAATATATTTGGAGCCCAAGGGGTAGGCATGGATGGAGTTGAAAAGCGAATAGATATAATAGCTACAGCAATAAAAGGTAATCTTAATGTTTATGATTTACAAGATATTGAAGTGTGCTATGCACCACCATATAATTCAGCAAAAGATCCAGTAAATATGTTAGGATATTATGCTTCGAATATAATGGAAGGTCTTGTAGAGACAATTCAGTGGCATGAGGTAGATAAAATTGATAAAGAAAAATCAATAATATTAGATGTGAGAGAAGAATTTGAGCTTGTTACAGGGAAAATTGATAACTCCATGCATATTCCTCTTGGAAAACTTCGAGATAGGTTAGATCAAATACCAAAAGATAAAAATATTTATGTTACGTGTCAAGTTGGTTTAAGAGGATATGTTGCTTCACAAATATTGAAGCAACATGGAATAAATGCTATTAATGTGGATGGAGGTATAAAAACATACTCCTATGTAAAAAGAGCTGAAGAAAGTATAGGAAATCAGCAGATAAAAAATAAAAAACTAAATGAAGAGGTAGCAGTTATGGATTTAGAGGATTTAGATATAACAGAGATAAATGCAAAGGTAAGTTTAAATGCTTGTGGACTTCAATGTCCGGGGCCAATAAGGAGAGTTTTTGAAGAAATAAATAAAATGGAAGATGGAGAAGTTCTTGAAGTTAAGGCTAGTGACCCTGGTTTCAGCAAGGATATTAAATCATGGTGTGAGAAAACTAATAATTCCTTATTAAAATCAGAATTTAATAAGAATGAAAAAGCTTTTGTAGCTTATGTACAAAAGGGAACAAATAAAAAAGAAACTGGTAATGCAGTAGTAGCAGCTGAAAAAAATGGTGCAACCTTAGTTGTATTTAGCGGCGATTTAGATAAAGCTATAGCTTCATTTATAATTGCTACAGGAGCTGCTTCTATGGGAAAAGAAGTAACTATGTTCTTCACTTTTTGGGGTCTTAATATATTGAAAAGCAAAAATAAGCCAAAGGTTAACAAAGATTCCATGGAAAAGATGTTTGATATGATGTTACCATCACATCCTGGTAAGTTGCCATTATCTCAAATGAATATGATGGGAATGGGATCTGCTATGATAAAACAAATAATGAAAAAGCATAATGTTGATGACTTAGAAACATTAATAGAAAATGCTATTAAAATGGGAGTTAAAGTTGTTGCATGTGCTATGAGTATGGAACTTATGGGAATTAAGGAAGAAGAATTTATTGATGGAGTTGAAATTGGTGGAGTTGCTTCATATTTAGGATCTACTGAAGATTCAGGATTAAACTTATTTATTTAATATTAAAAAGTAAATTTTTATTTATAAAAATACCGTATTTTTAGGCAATACGGTATTTTTTGTGTATTAAGTTATTCTATTCACTTGAAGCATTTACGGTTAATACTTTTATTCCTTTATCCTTTATTTGTTTAATTTCTTTTTCGTCAGCATTTGAATCAGTAACTAAATAAGATATTCTATTAATTTCACCAACTAGAAAGTTGTGATTTTTACCTACTTTTGAGTTGTCAGCCAAAATTATTGTTGAACCAGTACATTTTTTTAACATCATTGAATTAATAGTTGTTTCTTGAAGTACACAAGTGCTAATTCCTAAGTTAGCACTTATGCCACTAACTCCAAGAAAACATTTATCTGCGGAAATTTTAGATATCAGTTGCGCAGCATAATCTCCAACCATGCAAAGTTTTTTTCTGCTAACTTCACCTCCAGTTAGAATTAAATCAATATTGGGACTAGTTGATATTTGAAGTGCTTTCCCATTATTAGTGACTACAGTAACATGTTTATCTTCTAAATATTCAAGTATTAGAAGAGCTGTAGAACTAGAGTTTATGAATATTATATCACCATCTTCTATTAATTCAGCTGCACGCTTAGCTATTGAATGTTTAAGTGATAAATATTCTTCAGTAGAATGATTGAATGAAGGATCATCATCTAATTCTTTTGATATAAGTTTTGCACCTCCATAAAACTTTTCAACTATTCCATTTTGTTCAAATAGTTGTAAATCTCTTCGTATAGTTATTGGAGAAACTCCTAATTTTTTTGAAAGGTCATCTATTTTCACTGTTTCATTATCTTTTAAATATTGTAGTATGAGTTGTTGTCTTTTAGATACCAAACTATTACTGTTTTTCATAATTATTCACAAATCCTCCTAACTTTTAAGATAAACTTATTAATTGATTTTCAGTGATTTATCATTAAAAATGTCTCTTTATTTATATTATATATATATATGGAAAAAATCAATCAAAAGACTCGGAAAAATGATTAACTAAAAGAACAATGAACTTAAAAAGGCTTTTTATGTTCATTTTATGAACTTTTTTATGAAAAAAGTGAGCTTTTTGATAAAAAACTATTGATTAATGTTCAGGAATAAGTTATTATTAACATAAAGAAAACGATAACAATTAATTTTATGAACGATTCGTTCGCTGAATGAGTTGTTTAAATAAACATTAAACAAAGCAACTGAGTTTTAAGGAGGAATTTAATATGGGAAAAATTAATGAAATTACTAGAGAATCATGGATATTAAGTACATTTCCAGAATGGGGAACATGGCTTAATGAAGAAATAGAACAAGAAGTGGTTAAACCAGGTACATTTGCAATGTGGTGGTTAGGATGTACAGGTATATGGGTTAAATCTGAAGGAAATGCAAATTTTTGTATAGACTTATGGGTTAATAGTGGAAAGAAAACAAAGGCGAATCCGCTAATGAAATCTCAACATCAACATCAAAGAATGATTGGTTGTAAAGCGATGCAGCCAAATTTAAGAAATTCAGTTTGTGTAATTGATCCTTTTGCAATTAAAGAAGTAGATGCTATTTTAGCAACTCATGATCATAGTGATCATATTGATGCAAATGTTGCAGCTGCGGTAATGCAAAATTGCTCTTCAGATGTAAAATTTATAGGACCAGAAGCTTGTGTTGAGCTTTGGAAAAAATGGGGAGTTCCAGCTGAAAGGTGTATTGCTGTGAAACCAGGTGATGTTATAAAAATTAAGGATACAGAAATAGTAGCACTTGATTCTTTTGATAGAACAGAACTTGTTACAGCACCACAAGGAGTTACTCTAAAGGATAGAATGCCACAAGATATGGACAAGCTAGCTGTAAATTATCTTATAAAGACTCCAGGTGGAAATTTGTATCATAGTGGAGATTCTCACTATTCAAATTATTACGCAAAGCATGGGAATGAACATAAAATAGATGTTGCGTTAGGTTCATATGGAGAGAATCCAAGGGGAATGACAGATAAAATGACTTCTGTAGATATGTTAAGAATGGCTGAATGTTTAAATACAAAAGTAGTTATTCCATTTCATCATGATATTTGGACAAACTTCATGGCAGATCCAAAAGAAATAATTGTATTGTGGAATATGAAAAGGGATAGACTAAAATATCAATTCAAACCATTCATTTGGGAAGTTGGAGGAAAGTTTGTTTATCCAAATGATAAAGATAATATGGAATATCATCATGATAGAGGATTCCATGATGCATTTGCAATAGAACCAGATCTACCATTTAGATCATTACTATAATAAAAGGATACCCTATTATTTTTGGAGGTGAGGATTTTGTTCAAAGAATTATTGGAGAAAAAAAGATATTCCTTTCATGAGGGATTTGATAATTGGGAAGATGCTGTTAAAGCAGCAGTAGAACCTCTTATTGAGGAAGGGGTAGCTTTACCAGAGTATGTTGATGAAATTATTAATTCAGTTAAAAAGCATGGGCCATATATTGTTATAGCACCAAATATCTGTATACCACATGCACAAGAAGGAAAAGGTGTTAATGATACAGCAATTTGCTTTATGAAAACAGATAAACCAGTTCATTTTAGCGATGATCCAGAACATGATGCACAACTGTTTTTTGTATTAGCTTCAACAGATAATGAAAAGCATATGAAAAATCTTATGCAATTAGTTGAATTTATTGAAGATGAAAATATTGTTAAAAGATTGTTGGAATCACATTGTTATGATGATATTAAAGACTTAGTTTAAAATAAAAGAGCGTTAATTAAGGAAAAATGTGCTTTCAAAGATTAAGTAGTAGCATAGTATCAGATGTTAATTTTGAAAGCACATAATATATCATTATTTAAATAATCAGAAAATTAAAAAATTGGAGGGTGTGAACATGGATATAATATTAATGGGCTGGAACTTTTTCCAGACAAATATTCTTACTCAACCGGCATTTTTCATAGGATTTATAGTATTAATTGGATATTTATTGTTAGGTAAGCCAATATATGATGCTATAGCAGGTTTTATTAAAGCTACAGTTGGTTATTTAATATTAAATGTTGCAGCGGGAGGATTAGTTAGTAACTTTAGACCAATATTAGCAGGACTTAAAGATAGGTTCAACTTAACAGCAGCAGTAATAGACCCGTACTTTGGTCAAACGGCAGCACAAACTGCTATAGAAAAAGCAGGAAGATCATTTTCGCTTATGATGATAGTTTTACTTATAGCATTTATATTTAACATTATCTTAGTGCTACTTAGAAAATGGACTAAAGTTCGTACTGTATTTATAACAGGTCATATAATGGTTCAACAATCTTCTACAGCTTTATGGATGGTATTGTTCTGTTTCCCTGGTATTCCAGATATGAAAGCAGTAATATTATTAGGTTTATTACTTGGAACTTATTGGTCAATTTCTTCTAACCTTACAGTTGAAGCAACTCAAGAATTAACTGAAGGCGGTGGATTTGCAATTGGACATCAACAAATGTTTGGTGTTTGGTTAACAGATAAAGTTGCTAAAAAGTTTGGGAATAAAGGAAAGAAAATAGAAGATTTAAAACTTCCAGGATTTCTTTCAATCTTTAATGATAACGTTGTAGCAACAGGTATTTTAATGATGGTTTTCTTTGGTGTAATAATGGGTATACTAGGAACAGATTTGATGCATGAAATAGATAAAGGATTTGCAGCAAATAGAAATTTTGGATTCTACATAATGGAAAAATCTTTAAACTTTGCAGTTTACTTAAGCATATTACAGCTTGGTGTAAGAATGTTCGTTTCAGAACTTACTGTATCATTCCAAGGTATTTCTAATAAAATATTACCAGGTTCAGTTCCAGCAGTTGATTGTGCAGCAGTATATGGATTTGGTCATGCTAATGCTATAACAATTGGATTCATATTTGGAGCATTAGGGCAACTACTTATAATATTAGGTCTTGTTGTATTCAAAAGCCCAGTATTAATAATCACTGGATTCGTACCAGTGTTCTTCGATAATGCAACTTTTGCAGTGTTCGCAAATAAAAGAGGTGGACTAAAGGCAGCTATGATTATTCCATTCATATCAGGAATGATCCAAGTTGCGGGAGGAGCATTTGCAGCATACTTCTTCCAAACAGCACAATTTGGTGGATGGCATGGAAACTTTGACTGGGATACAGTATGGCCAGTAATTGGAGTATTTATGAAATATGGTGGATATTTTGGGGTTGCTGCAGCTATTTTAGCAATGCTTGCTATACCACAACTTCAATATAGAAAAAATAAAAAACATTACTTTACAGTTACTGAAGATTATGAAGCATATGCAAATGATATGGTTAAAGAAAATTAATATTAATAAATGTAGGAGGGATTAGTTATGTTAAAGGTAATTGCAGCTTGTGGAAATGGAATGGGTTCAAGTCAAATAATTAAAATGAAAATTGAAAAGGTATTCAAAAAGTTAAAAATAGATGTTCAAATTCATCATACTAGTGTTGGAGAAGCAAAAACTCAGGCATCTAGCTACGATGTGGTATTTTGTTCGGAAGCATTAAAAAATAATTTTGCCCAAGCAGAAAAATCAGGAACAATAATTATTGGACTTAAAAATCTTTTATCTGAACAAGAAATTGAACAAAAAATAGCTGAAAATATAGTTGATAAAAAATAGAGAAGATACTTTGTAGGATTTATTGAAATATATATGTATTTTAATAAATCCTACAAATTTAATGAGGTGAATGGATATATGAAAATAGTAAAAAAACATTTGGATGAAATGTTCCGCGCATATGCAGCAAGTTCAATAGAAATCGATGGTCAATTACAATTGTTAGTAGCATCTGAAGAAAAAGGACATCCTTGCTATTCGTATAGTGGAAAAGATTTTAATCATCGACATACAGTTTGGGATAATGGTGGAGGATGTATGTCAATTATTCCAATTCCTAATCGAAAGAATGAATTTTTAGCTGTTCGTGATTTTTATTTAAAGGAAACTCCAAGTAGTGCTCGCTTAGTATGGGGACATTTAGTAGATGGAGAATGGGTAACTGAGACAGTTGCAAAGTTACCATATTTACATCGTTTTGATGTGTGGGATGTTGATGGAGAAATTTATGTTGTATGTGCAACTATAGCTGATGAAAAAGCTTCAAAAGATGACTGGAGCCATTCAGGAACAATATATTATGCTAAGTTATCACAAGTGCCAACTGATGGATTGGAACTTAAGGTTCTTAAGGATGGATTGTTTAAAAATCATGGATATACTCGTCATATGGTTGATGGTAAACCATGTGGAACTTTTGGATGTGATCAAGGAGTATTTGAAGTTATTCCTCACAAAGATAGTGAATGGGAAGTTAAGCATCTGATGGATGGACAAGTTAGTGAAGTTGCTTGGTGTGATTTAGATAATGATGGTAAAGATGAATTGATGACCATTGAACCATTCCATGGAAATTCAATAAAGATTTATAAACTTATAGATGGGAAATATACTGAAATTTATTCTTATCCATATGAAATAGATTTTGCTCATACATTAGTAGGAACAACACTTTGTGGCATTCCAAGTTTTGTTGGTGGTGTAAGACGCAAAGAGGCGGAGTTGTTTTATATACAGTGGGTTGATGGAAAATGCCAAGAGACAATTATTGAAAAAGGTGTTGGTCCAGCCAATGTTGCCATAATAAATTTAGAGGATTGTGATTTGATAGTATCAGCTAATCATACTGATAATAAAGCAGCAGTGTATACAATAACAAGAGAATAAAATTAAACTTTTTAAAACAAATAGTTTAGAGATTTATAGAGTGGAGTGAATAATATGTTAGAAGATTTAAAGAAAAAAGTATATGAAGCAAATAAGCTTCTTCCAAAATATAAATTGATAACATTTACTTGGGGAAATGTTTCAGCAATTGATAGAGAATCTGGACTTATTGTCATTAAGCCTTCAGGTGTTGAGTATGACGATATGACTGCTGATGATATGGTGGTTGTAGATCTTGAAGGTAAAGTGGTTGAAGGAAAATTAAATCCTTCATCAGATACACCAACTCACGTAAAATTATATAAAGATTTTAGAAATATAGGAGGAGTAGTGCATACACATTCTAGGTGGGCAACAATTTTTGCTCAGGCAGGAAAGGGAATAAGTGCTTATGGTACTACTCAAGCTGACTACTTCTATGGACAGATTCCTTGCACTAGAGATATGACTAAAGTGGAAATAGAAAATAATTATGAATATAATACTGGAGTTGTAATTAGTGAAACTTTTAAAGGATTGAATCCCAATCAAATGCCAGCAGTATTAGTGAAAAATCATGGGCCTTTCACATGGGGAAAAGATGCTTTTGATGCAGTTCATAATGCGGTTGTATTAGAAGAAGTAGCAATGATGGCTTTTAATACGGAAATAATTACAAATTCCTCAGTGAATTCAATGCCTAAGAGTTTATTAGATAAGCACTTTATGAGAAAACATGGACCAAACGCATATTATGGACAAAAAAATATTGAAGGGTAAGGTAGGTAATTAATATGAAGGATTATATGTTAGGACTTTATGAAAAATCAATGCCTAACCAGTTAACTTGGAAAGAAAAATTATCATGCGCTAAAGAATCAGGTTTTGATTTTCTTGAAATAAGTGTAGATGAAACAGATGAGAAACTTAGTAGGTTAGATATGTCAAAAGAAGAAAGGCTTGAAATTGTTAAGGCGATGATGGAAACTAGTCTTCCTATAAGAACTATGTGTCTTAGTGGACATAGAAAATATCCTTTAGGTAGTAGTGATGAAAATGTTAGAAATCGTGGACTTGAAATAATGGAAAAGGCAATCGACTTAGCTTGTGATTTAGGAGTAAGAATAATTCAGATAGCAGGATATGATGTGTATTATGAAGAATCAACAGGAGAAACTAGAGAATTATTTAAAAGAAATTTAGCTGAATGTGTTAAAATTGCAGGTAAAAAAGGAGTGATTTTAGCCTTTGAAACTATGGAAACAGAATTTATGAATACTGTAGAAAAAGCAATGAATTATGTTAATTCAATAAAATCTCCTTATCTTCAAGTTTATCCTGATTGTGGAAATATGAAAAATGCTTCACTTTTATATAATACAAGTGTTACTGATGATATTAAAAAAGGTGAAGGACATATTAGTGCAATGCATTTAAAAGAAACTGTTCCAGGAAAGTTTAGAGAAATCCCTTTTGGAACTGGGCATGTGGATTTTGAAGAAATAATTAAAACCGCATGGTTAATTGGGGTAAGAAAATATGTTGCAGAGTTTTGGTATGTTGGAAACGATAATTGGAGAGAAGAAATAATTAAAGCAAGAAAATTTATGGACAAGCATTTTTATGAATCTTTGAAGGATGTGAAATAATATTAAAAAATGACTGTAGAAAAGTAAGTTATCTACAGTCATTTTTTTATTTGCTGAATGCTTTTATATTATTACTAATATCATTATTTTTAAATAGGTCAGAGCCAACAACCAATAAATCTGCTCCAGCGTTTAAAATATCTTTATAATTTGAAGATTTCACACCACCATCTACACTGATATTAAAAGATAAATTTAAGTCTTCTTTAAGTGATTTAAGTTCATTAATTTTATCTAAAGTAAATGGAATAAATGATTGTCCACCAAATCCAGGATTAACGCTCATAATTAGAACTAAATCAACATCATGAATTATATGTTTAAGTGAACTTATTGGGGTAGCTGGATTTATTGCGATACCTGCTTTAATGTTATAAGATTTTATCTGTTGTATTAATCTATGTAAGTGGTGATTCCCCTCATAATGTACTGTAATAATATCTGCTCCATAATCTACAAATTCTTTAATAAAATTAGATGGATTATTAATCATAAGGTGTACATCTAAAGTTAGTTTAGTTGAAGATCTTATTGCTTGCAAAATGGGAAAACCAAAAGAAATATTAGGAACAAATTGGCCGTCCATTATATCTATATGAATAGTTTCTATATTATTGTTTTCAAGTTCTTGTATTTGAGAACCTAGATTTAAAAAATCAGCTGAGAGAACAGAAGGTAAAATTTTTTTCATAGTTAAAACTCCTTTTTAATAATTATTTTGATATTGAAGTAGTTTATGTATTGTTTTATCATCAGTTATTAAAGTTTTTATATAACCACCCCTTAAAGCTCCTAAAAGCGCTTTAGATTTATTTTCTCCACTAGCTATACATATTACATTTTCAAT
Source organism: Clostridium cibarium (assembly GCF_014836335.1). Lineage (GTDB taxonomy): Bacteria > Bacillota > Clostridia > Clostridiales > Clostridiaceae > Clostridium > Clostridium cibarium. The sequence goes on along the minus strand of NZ_JACSRA010000006.1, from coordinate 134,092 downwards.
ATTTTTCAAATCATCTAGTTCAAGACCAATTAATTTTTTATCAATATCTAGATCAATCTTGTTTCCGTTTATGTCAATAAAATGTGCACATATATGACCTACAGCACCTTTTGATTGAAGATGATGTCTAGTATAGCTATTTAGATAGCCGCGCCATAAGGTGGTCTCTGATTCATTATCAACAGTGCCAAGTCCGGTAAGTACAATATTTGAGTGTTTAGCTAAGTTTAATGTATCAGCTATTATTGGATCTTTAATTAGGGTTTCTTTAGAAGTTATATCTTCAACATAAAGAGGGGCATACAAATAGTGATATTTTCCGCCATAAGTTTGGGCAATTCTTCTAGTTAAATCTATTGCATCTATTTCAGGATTGTTTTTAGAAGCAGCCCCCATAATTTGAACAACTGTTAGTGGAATATTTTTATTATTGTTTAAGAAATTTATAGTGTTAAAAATAGTTTTACCCCAAGATACTCCTAGTATAGTATCTTTATCTATAATATTTTCTAAGTAGTATGCTCCAAGTCTTCCGAGTTTAGAAAGAATTTCGTTACTAGAAGAGTTTTTAGTATTAAGGACACGAATATCTTTTAAATTAAACATATTTGTAATCTGATCTTCTAAATCAATATCTCTTTCCCATGGTTCATTAATTTTAATTTGAACTACACCTTTATCTTTTGCTTCTTTTAGAAGTCTTGAAATCTTAGAACGAGAGGTGAAGATTCTATTTGCAATTTCTGACTGAGTCATATTGTGATTGTAATATAAACTAGCAACCTCAGATAAGAGAAATAATTTTTCGTTTTCATTTAAATTATCATAATCTTTCATTATTATCACCTATATTTGAGTAAATTTTAATTATATGAATAAATGTTCATCTAATTATATAAAATTTATGAAGTTATATCAATGAAAATGAATAAAATCGAAAAGAATAATGCACATATGTGCATTAGTTGAGAATATGTTGAATGAACAAAAAACATATGTTACTATTTAGACAAGATAGAAAAACGTTTAAATTTATTCTCAGAAAGTAGGAGGTTAAAGGAATGGATAAAGAAGTTCTGTTTAATAAGTCAAAAGAAATAAGAAAGAATATTATTGAAATGATATATGAGGCTAAATCAGGACATCCAGGTGGAGCTCTATCATGTACAGATATTATTACATATTTATATTTTGAAAGGATGAAGGTTTATGTAAACGAACCTCATAAAGATGGTAGAGATAGATTTGTATTAAGCAAGGGTCATGCAGCTCCTGCACTTTATGCTACTTTAGCAGAAAAAGGTTTCTTTTGTAAGGATGAGTTAATGAAATTAAGGAAGATAGGAGCTTTACTTCAAGGACATCCAGATGCTAAGAATATTCCAGGTGTAGATGTATCTACTGGATCACTAGGGCAAGGGATTTCAAATGCTGTTGGAATGGCATTAGGATTAAAGTTAGAAAATAAAGATTCAAAGGTTTATGTTCTATTAGGCGATGGAGAACTTCAAGAGGGGTTAGTATGGGAAGCAGCAATGTGTGCAGCTCATTATAAATTAGATAATCTAGTGGCTATAGTTGACTATAATGGACTACAAATAGATGGGAAAAATGAAGAAGTTATGAGCATTAGTCCATTAGATGAAAAGTGGAAAAGCTTTGGATGGAAAGTAATAAAATGTGATGGTCATGATTATGAAGAACTTGATAAGGCTTTTGAAGAAGCAGATAAGGCAAATAATACTCCTGTAGTGATTATTGCTAAGACTATAAAAGGAAAAGGGGTAAGTTTCATGGAAAATCAGGCTGGATGGCATGGACAAGCACCTAACTTAGAACAAAAAGAAAAAGCAATAACAGAGATTTGCGGATAGGAGGAAAGTTAATATGGGAAAAGCAACAAGAGAGTCATATGGAATGGCGTTAGTACAATTAGGAGAAAGCAATGAGGATGTTGTAGTTTTAGATGCAGATCTTTCAAAGTCTACAAAAACTAATGGCTTTAAATCAAAATTTGATGATAGATTTTTTAATATAGGAATAGCTGAGCAAAATATGATGGGAGTAGCTGCTGGACTTGCTAACGTTGGGAAGATACCATTTGTAAGTACATTTGCAGTGTTTGCAACAGGAAGAGCTTTTGAAGTTATAAGAAATTCAATATGTTATCCAAAGATGAATGTAAAAATTGCAGTGACTCATGCGGGCATAACTGTAGGTGAAGATGGTGGTTCACATCAATCAATTGAAGATATTGCTTTAATGAGTGCATTACCAAATATGACAGTAATAGTTCCATCAGATCATAGAGAAGCAATGGCAGCTGTTCATGCAGCAGCTGAAATAAAAGGTCCTGTATATTTAAGATTTGGAAGATGTAATACAGAAGACATATTCGATGATAACTATAAATTTGAAATTGGCAAAGGTGTAGAAATTAAATCAGGAAATGATGTAGCAATAATAGCTACAGGTATGATGGTTCAAAAAGCTATCAAGGCAGCAGAAAAATTAGAAAAAGAAAATATAAGTGCAAGAGTAATAAATATTTCAACAATTAAACCAATAGATGAGGAAATAATTTTAAAAGCTGCTAGAGAAACCAAGGCTATAGTAACTGCAGAAGAGCATTCTATAATAGGTGGACTTGGAGCTATGGTTTCTAGTTTAGTGTGTGACAAGCATCCAACAATAGTAAAGAAGATAGGTATTAATGATGTTTTTGGTGAATCAGGAACACCAGATGAGTTAATGGAGAAATACAAATTAACAGATGATGAAATAGTTAGAGTAGTAAAAGAAACCATAACAAAATAGAAAGTTAATTTAGAAATATAGATTAAAACGAGGAGTGATTAAAATGAAAATATTTATTGATACTGCCAATGTTGAAGAAATTAGAGAAGCTAGCAAATTAGGAGTATTAGCTGGGGTTACAACAAATCCATCATTAATAGCTAAAGAAGGAAGAGATTTAAAAGAAGTAGTTGAAGAAATTTGCTCAATAGTAGATGGACCAATAAGTGCTGAAGTTATCAGCTTAGAATCAGAAAAAATGATAATAGAAGCAAGGGAATTAGTTAAATTACATAAGAACATAGTAATCAAAATACCAATGTGTGAAGAAGGATTAAAGGCAGTAAGTGTGCTATCAAAAGAAGGAATAAAAACAAATGTAACTTTGATTTTTTCACCACTTCAAGCATTACTAGCAGCAAGAGCTGGAGCTACATATGTAAGTCCATTTTTAGGAAGATTAGATGATATAGGGAATCCAGGGATAGATATAATAAAGCAAATTGTAAAGATTTTTGAAGTACATGATATTAAGAGTGAAATAATATCAGCAAGTGTAAGAAATCCAATGCATGTACTAGATGTTGCAATGGCAGGATCACATATTGCAACAATTCCATATAGTGTTATAATTCAGATGACTAAACATACATTAACAGACCAAGGAATTCAAAAATTCTTAGAAGATTATGATAAGGCTTTTGGTAATAATTAATTAGCTAGACAAATGTATTTTTATATATAAATTAATAACAATTAAGTGCTACTGTGAAATATAAGTTAGATTTATATTTTGCAGTAGCACTTACATTTTACAGATATGATTATTTATTATGAATTTAGTATCATTCCAAGAATATAATATTATATTGAGTTGATGATTTTATTGTCAAAAGGGGTTGAAGCTATTTGTATAGGAGTGTTAGGTATACTCAACCAAATAATCCTACAAATTTTGAAAGGCATGAAATGTTACAAGTTGCATTAAAAGAAGCAAAGCATATTGAAGATTTTGATAGTATAATAGAACTTTTAAGTCCACCAATGGACATTACAACAATTGGAGTTCCAGGAGAGTTTAAGGGAGTAAAAGTTGGAATAATTGGAGGGGGTCTTGCTGGCCTTTGTTCTGCTTTCGAATTGAGAAAACTAGGCTTTGACATGACTATTTTTGAAATGCAAAAAGAGCGTATAGGAGGCAGGGTTTATACCTATTATTTTGATAGAGAAAAAAGATATTATGGTGAAGTTGGAGCTATGCGAATACCTGTATCCCATGAAACTATTTGGCACTATATTAATCTTTTTAAATTAAAAACTAGACCTTTTATTCAAAACAATGAAAATGCAATTATATATGTAAGAAATAGACGAGCTAGAAATGACTCCAAGGGTATAAGTGTAATGGAAAATATTTATCCGGAATTTGAATTAAATACATGGGAAAGAGGTACTTCATGGCAAGAACTTATAGAGTATGCATTAGGAACTAATCTTTTAAAACTTAACCCAATGGTGAGAAGAGAAATATTACAAGTAAAAGAGGAGTATTCTCCCATGATTAAGTATTTAGGGAGTTTTGGAGTACGTAGAGTTTTCGAAGAAATGGGTTTAAGTGAAGGTGCTATTGAATTAATTTCATGTGTAGCTCCATTTTTGGGATCATTTTATTATAATAGTTACTATGAAAATCTCCAGGAAGATTACACGGTAGATTCTGCATTTAGATACGAGCTAGTAGGAGGCTCAGTTAATTTGCCTCTTGCTTTTTATTATTCACTCATATCTAAAAGACCTAAAGATTATCAGAATATAGAAGAAAGCAATTTAGGAAATGTAACGTGGAAAAACGGTAAAGCAGTTACTGGAATTTATAAAAATAATGATAAAATCATTCTTGAGTATAGGAATCAAATAACTTCAGAAATTTCTTTAGAGGAGTTTGATTTTGTTATTTGTACGATTCCTTTTTCAAGTCTTCGTAATGTAAGAGTATATCCTATGTTTAGCAATAAAAAAATGCAAGCTATTAAAGAAGTAAAATATGTATCTTCACAGAAGACAGCTTTTATGTGTAGTGAACGTTTTTGGGAAAAAGGTAATGCCAAGGAGAAAATAATAGGAGGAGGAACATACACAGATCTATCTATCGGAACTATTTGGTATCCGGGTTATCATAGTGTAATAAATAGTGATAATTATAATTCATACAAGGAACCAGGAGTATTATTGGCATCATATAATCTTGAACAGGATGCTATACGTTTGGGAAACCTAGAGGATAGAATACGTACTGAGGAAATAAAGAGACAAGTTGAGGCAGTTCACGGACTTAAGAGGGGATATCTTGATTATGTAGTGGAAAATTATAAAACTGTACACTGGAATGAGGAAGAAGGATTTTATGGTGCATTTTGTTATTTCATGCCTGAGCAACAAGCTGAATTTTCCTATTCAATGTCAACACCAGAATATAATAATAGAGTATATTTCGCAGGTGAACATACATCTTTAACCCATGGTTGGATGCAAGGAGCATTAAATAGTGGGATGAAAGCTGCAAATTCCTTAGTGGAGTATTGTAAAGTTATTAAGTAAATATCACATATTAAAAACTGAATTTGATTAATTTCAAATTCAGTTTTTTAATGGGACTTTTAGATATATATTGTAATAATATGAATATATTAGTTAAAAACCCAGGAGAAATATGTTATTATAATAATGGTATATTGTAAAAAAAAGTAAGAAATAAGGAGGAGAAAGCGATTATGAAAATTACATTAAAAAGAGTATTAGCAGTAATGCCATTATTTTTACTGTTTTTCCTAACTGGCAAAGAAGTAAAAGCTGATACAAATGATGGATTTACTTATCCAAGTGCGTATGGGTGGTGGAATGAGACAGGCTATGATGCTAATAAAATAGCTGAGAGAACAGTTAGTGGAGATTTTAATGGAGATGGAAAAGAAGATGTGGCAGCAATGTATGACTACGGCAACGGAGAAAGTAGGATACATGTGTTTTTGTCAACAGGAAGCTCATTTAGTTATCCAAGTGGATATGGATGGTGGAGTGAGACAGGCTATGATGCAGGAAAATTGAAAGGAAGAATGGTAGCTGGAGATTTTAATGGAGATGGAAAAGACGATATAGCAGGAATGTATGACTATGGCAACGGAGAAAGTAGGATACATGTGTTTTTGTCAACAGGAAGCTCATTTAGCTATCCAAGTGCGTATGGGTGGTGGAATGAGACCGGCTATGATGCAAACAAGATAACAGGAAGAATGGTAGCTGGAGATTTTAATGGAGATGGAAAAGACGATATAGCAGGAATGTATGACTACGGTAATGGAGAAAGTAGGATACATGTATTTTTGTCAACAGGAAGTTCATTTAGTTATCAAAGTGCATATGGATGGTGGAATGAGACCGGCTATGATGCAAACAAGATAACAGGAAGAATGGTAGCTGGAGACTTTAATGGAGATGGAAAAGACGATATAGCAGGAATGTATGACTATGGCAACGGAGAAAGTAGAATACATATGTTTTTATCAACAGGAAGTTCATTTAGCTATCCAAGTGCGTATGGATGGTGGAATGAGACAGGTTATGATGCAAATAAAATAACAGATAGAATGGTAGCTGGAGATTTCAACGGAGATGGAAAAGATGATATAGCAGGAATGTATGACTATGGCAGTGGAGAAAGTAGAATACATATGTTTTTATCAACAGGAAGCTCATTTAGTTATCCAAGTGCATATGGATGGTGGCATGAGACAGGTTATGATGCAAAAAGAGTAGCAGGGAGAATGGTAGCAGGTAATTTTAATGGTACTGGGGGAGAAGATATAGCAACTATATATGATTATGGAAATAGCGAGAGTAGAGTTCATATATTCTTATCAAATAGTACAAGTTCTCCAAGTAGCAAAGCAGATGTGGAAAAGTTGCTTAATGTTGCAAGAAATGAAATAGGATATCATGAAATAGGGAATAACTGGACTAAGTATGGAGCTTGGTATCCAATGCAAAATCAACCTTGGTGCGCTATGTTTGTTAGTTGGTGTGCTAATCAAGCAGGAATATCAACTGATATTATACCAAAACATGCTCTTTGCCAGACTGGAGCAAATTGGTTCATGAATAGAGGATTATGGAATTATAGAGGTAGCTATACTCCAAAGCCAGGAGATATTATCTATTTTTATTATAGTGGAGCAATTAACCATGTAGGTATCGTTGAATCAGTTTCAGATAGTTATGTACAAACAATAGAAGGAAATACTTCTGATCAAGTGGCAAGAAGAACATATAGTTTTGGTGATTCTAGAATTGCAGGATATGGATCACCTCAGTATACAAGTTAGTTTAATTAAAAAGGACAGAACTTAAGGAGTTAATTAAGTTCTGTTTTTTTATATATCTTTATATTGTTTTATAAAATAAAATATGTTAGTATTCAATAAAAATATAGAAAAAACTAGGTGATATATATGGTGTATTGTTTAAAAGATAATATTTTGCAAAAAGATAGTATTGATAGTATAACTTGCGAAAAAAATAAAAAGTATGTTTTTATTTGTAGTTTTAATGAGTTAGAGAACATTAGAGAGAAAATAGGAATAGATAAAGAAATAGCCTTGCAATGTGTTAATGGAATAACATCAAAATTTGAAAGTAATTTTGGGTTTGATTTTATTTCTTTAATGGTTCCACATATAAGCGATCCACTAAGGGATCCATATAGAATATGTGTTTATTTGAATAATAACATATTAGCATTTATTTGTGATAATGAAAAAATTATAACTGATTATATCGGATACATATTTGATGGTAATCAAAAGATTACAAGCATATCAAAAGTTCTTGATATTTTTTTTGATAAACTTACAGTGGAAGATACATATGATCTAGAGAATATTGAGGAAGAAATTTCTGAACTAGAAGAAGGATTAATAAATTCTGTTGACAATGAGTGCTTTAAAGAAATAATGATGTTAAGAAAAAAACTTTTAATACTCAAGAGATATTATGAACAATTTTATAATATAGCTGAAGGTGTAGAAGAAAATGAAAATGGATTAATTGATCAAAAGACTATTAAATCTTTTAAAATGCTTACAAATAGAATTAATAGATTATATGGTTCAGTGATTAATTTAAGAGATTATGTGAGTCAAGTAAGAGAAGCATATCAAGCTCAAGTAGATATAAATCAAAATAATTTAATGAAAGTATTTACTGTTATTACTACTATATTCTTACCTCTTACATTAATTGCTGGATGGTATGGAATGAATTTAAAAATGCCTGAATATGAATATGAATATAGCTATCCAATAGTGATATTTATAAGCATTCTTATAGTTTTGGGATGTATTATTTGCTTTAAAAAGAAAAAGTGGTTTTAGTTGTATAAATAACGGGGTATTATAATAAATTTTATCATATATTTAATTAAAGAGAAATTTTTCGGAAGTATGTGTTATGAGTATGATAAGCAAAATGCTTTACAGAACTACTATATTTGCAGGTGGCCTGTTGGAAAAAAGCTTTAATAAAAAAACAAAGGATCCTCTTAGAGTAAATGAGCATGTTTTGAAAAAAATATTAAAAATGAATGCTAAGAGTGAGATAGGACTAAAATATGATTTTGATCATATTAATTCTGTAGAGCATTTTAAGAAGAAAGTTCCATTAAGCCAATATGAAGATTATGATAATTATATAGAACGAATGGCAAAAGGTGAAAAGAATATTTTAATTTGTGATGATGTAAAGTACTTTGGACATACATCAGGAACTACAGGAAAACAAAAGTTAATTCCATGCACTAAGAAAAGTAGATTAGTAGCTGCAAAGTATATGGCGTTGCTTATTACTAGATTTTCATATAACAATTTTAAAGAAAGTTGGAATTATGGAAAAGGATTAATGATATCAGATATGGTAATGACCACTTATAGTAAGGGAGGAATTCCAATTTGTTCGGCTACTTCTGGAGGAATGAATGGAATAAGTGAAATATTACCTTATTTATATACTTCTCCTGTAGAAGTTATGGAAATAAAAGATAAAGAGGATTCAATATATCTACATCTTCTATTTGCATTGGAGGAAGTTAAACTTTTATATATAAGCGGAGTTTTTATTTCAAATGTTTTAGATTTATTTAGAATTTTAGAAGAAAAACATGAAGATTTAGTCAAAGATATAAGAAGAGGTTATATAAATAAAAAATTAAATTTGGATGAATTTACTAGAAAAAAGATAAATAAATATTTATCATCAAATGCTAGTAGAGCAGATAAGTTAGAAGAAGAATTTAATAAGGGATTTAAAGGGATAAGCAAAAGAATATGGCCAAGTCTTACTTATATTACTACAGTAACAGGAGCAAATTTCAGCATATATGATGATAAGGTGAACTATTATACGGATTCATTACCTATATATTCTCCTGCTTATGGTGCAACAGAAGCTATGATAGGAATTAATCCTTATTCTGATAAAATTAGATATGTAATTTTACCAGATACAGCCTTTTATGAATTTATTCCACTTAATGAATGTGAGAAAAAACAAATTGAAACTTTATGCTTAAATGAAGTAAAAAAGGAAGAAAAATATGAAATTTTAGTTACGAATTATGCTGGTCTTTATAGATATAGAATTGGGGACGTTGTAAAGGTAATTGGGTTTTATAATAATTCTCCTGAAATTGAATTTTTATATAGGAAAAATCAAGTGCTAAATATGGTGGCTGAAAAGACTAATGAGGAACATATAACAAATGCAATAAGGAATACTGTAAAAAAAATGAACTTAAGTTTGGTAGATTATACTACAAAGCCAGATAATTCAATAACTCCTGGAAGATATATTTTTTATTTTGAATTAAAAGATATAATATCGGATTCTAAGAAAAGATTATTACAAGAAGTATTGGATAAAGAAATCAGAGCTTCAAATTTAGCTTATGATAGAGCAAGGAATAATAAACGATTAGGGATTGTGAAAATAATGCTTTTAAAACCAAATACTTTTAAATTAATGAAAGAATCTCTAATTAGTAAAGGTATATCTAAAAATCAAATTAAAATTCCAAGGGTAGTAACCAATAAGGAGTATCTGTTAAAGATTTTAAGTGAAAACCATATTTAAAAATAAAGTGTTTCATATTAGATTTTTAGCATATGATAAACTTGAGAAAATATACATTTGCAAGTGTAATGTTGTTAGTTTATTATATAATATGTAAAAAAGGAGATTGTTTTTATATAGATAAAAGATGAGATCTAAATATTATAATTAGAGTGTACAATTTTACTATATATAAGAGAATAAAGAATAAATTAAGGACATGAGGATGAATTTATATGAAAAATAAATTAAAAAAACCAGAACTTTTAGCTCCAGCAGGTAGTTTAGAAAAATTAAAAATTGCCTTTCAATATGGAGCAGATGCTGTTTATTTTGGTGGGGAGATTTTTTCCTTAAGAGCAGCAGCTAAAAACTTTTCATATGAAGATATGGAAGAAGGGGTTAAGATAGCCCATAATCTTGGAAAAAAAATGTACTGTACAATAAATATAATGCCTAAAAATGAGGATTTGGAAAAATTACCTGAATTTTTGAAAAAGCTTGAGGAAATAGGAATTGATGCTGTCTTAGTATCTGATCTTGGTGTGTTTTCAATGGTAAAGAAACATAGTAATTTACCAATACACATAAGTACACAAGCTAATACAATTAACTATGAAGCATGTAATATGTGGGAAAGCTTTGGAGCTGAACGTGTTGTTTTAGCTAGAGAATGTTCACTTAAAGAAATCAAGGAAATCCGAAAAAATATTTCTGAAGAGTTAGAACTAGAAGTTTTTGTTCATGGATCAATGTGTATTTCCTATTCTGGAAGATGTCTTCTTTCAAGTTATATGGCTGGTAGAGATTCTAATAGAGGTTCATGTGCTCAGTCATGTAGATGGAAATATTCTTTAATGGAGCAAAAGAGGGAAAATGAATATTTCCCAATAGAAGAGGATTCAAATGGTACATATATTATGAATTCAAAGGATTTATGTATGATTGAATATATACCAGAACTTATGGAGGCAGGAATTTCATCATTAAAGATTGAAGGTAGAAATAAGAGTGAATATTATGTAGCTATAATTGTAAATGCATATAGAAAAGCTATTGACTTGTATTATAGTGATCCTGAAAATTATGAATTACCAAATGTATTATTGAATGAAATGTATAAAGTAAGTCATAGAGAATATCATACAGGATTTTTCTTTAGCGAGCCTAAGAGTGAAGGGATAATATATAATACTAATGATCATGTTAGGGAATATGATGTTGTAGCAATTGTACATGAATATGATGAAGAAACTCAAATAGCATTATGTAAACAAAGAAATAAATTTATTTTAGGAGACAAGGTTGAAATTTTATCTCCAAATTCATTTGGTGAATCCTTTGTTATTGAAGAGCTATATAATGAAGATGGAGAAGCTATAGAGACTTGCCCGCATCCTGGAATGATGTGTAAGGTAAGGATACCATTTAAAGTTGAAAAAAATAGTTTTATTAGGAAAGAATTAGTATAAGAATTAGGGGTTTAGAGTTATAACTTTAAACTCCTAATTTATTTAGTGATTTATATATTATCTCAAAATATAAGAATAAGAAATTTATAAAATGAATGTACAAAAATAGGAAAATAGTATATTATATTAATATAGCATACAAAACATATATGACATATAAGTTAATATGCATTGAGAAGAAATAGTAGTATAGTTGAAATTATCAGAGAGAAGTCTTTAAAGCTGAAAGAGATTTTTAATGGATTCTATGTGAATGCATCTTTGAGCACTGCCTCGAATAAGAATTAGTAGATAGCAGCGGGAACTCCCGTTATAGAGTTATAGTATGGTAGTACTAGATAAATGAGATTCTATTAAGTTTGTTTAATAGTAATTAGAGTGGAACCGCGGAATAAACTTCTGCCTCTATATTTTAGAGGTGGAAGTTTTTTGTATTTATATTAATAAAAGAGGAGGAAATTTAAAATGAGTTCAAAAAAATATTTTGACAATATAGCTTCTAGTTGGAATAAGATGAGAAGTGAATATTTCAGAGATGAAGTTAGAGAAAGGATACTTGAGAAGTTAGATGTGCAAAATAAGGTAGTTGGAGATTTAGGGTGTGGTACAGGATTTATATCGCTAGCTCTAGCTAAGAGAAAAGCAAATATAGTTTTTTCAATTGATCAGGCAAGAAACATGCTTAAAGAATTAAAGATGGAAAGTATAAAGCATGGTTATAATAATATATATCCTGTGAAGTCCTTATTAGACGATTTAGTTATATTTGATGAAACTCTCGATGCAATAACAATAAATATGGCACTTCACCATGTTATAAATGCTCAAAAAGCAATAAAAGAAATGTATAGAGTATTAAAAAAGGGAGGGAAAGTTGTAATTTCAGATGTTTATGAGCATAATGGTCAATGGGCGAAAACTGAAATGTTCGATGAGTGGTTAGGATTTAGTAATAATCAAATATATAAGTGGCTTGATAGCAGTGGATTTAAAAATATTTCTATAGAGAATACTGAGCTAAAAGCTAGGGGATATTCTAGTAAAGGTGAATATACAGAAACAGATATTTTTGTGGCTACTGCAATAAAGGGAGGAGATTAAATAAAATCAAGAACCGTTAAAAGTGATAAAAAATATAACTAAAAAAATAAATTGGAATAAAAAAGTAGAATTGTAGTAAAATTCTACTTTTTTCATTAATATAGTTTATGGTATAATGGTTGAAATTTAGAAGGAGGTTTATATGAAAAAGCTATATGAAATATTAGAATATAATATTGATTTTGTACAAAATAAAATTTATGAAAAATATTCCACATCTAAAAATCCTGATAAAAAGATAGTAATTTTATCTTGTATGGATACTAGGTTAACAGATTTATTACCAAAGGCATTAAATCTAAAAAATGGAGATGCTAAGATAATAAAAAATGCAGGTGCAGCAATAATGCACCCTTTTGGAAGTATAATCAGAAGTATAATAGTTGCTATATATGAATTTGAAGTTGATGAAGTATTAGTAATTGGTCATCATGGATGTGGTATGTGTAATTTGGATACTGGAGAGCTAATAAGCAAAATTAAAGACAGAGGAGTATCTGAAGATGTAATAGACACATTATTTCATTCAGGAATTGATATAGAAAAATGGCTTAAAGGATTTGATTCAGTAGAAGATTCAATAAAAGATAGTGTGGAACTAATAAAAAGACATCCATTAACGCCTAAAAATGTTGTTGTACATGGTTTGGTAATATCTCCAGAGACAGGAAAGTTAGATGTGGTTGTTAATGGATATCTCAATAATGAATAAATTATATGACAGACATTAATCTTAGTTTTAAGGTAATGATCTGTTTTTTTTTGTTTTCTATATATTAACATTGACACGGAGAATTATTATTGATATCATATTAAACATATTAAACATATAAGACTTATAAATATTTAAGGAGGAAATTATGGATAGTACATTTTTTACAAAGTTTATTATGATTACTAGTATAAATACATTAGTATTTATTGCAATTTTATTTGGAATATTTTTCGGAATGAGAAAGTTTGAAAAAACAAAAGCTAGCTTTTCAAAGCGTATGATTATATCTACAATAATAGGTTTAGCTCTTGGACTTCTCGTTCAATTAGTTGCAGGATTTCCAGGTGACACTGTTGATGTAAAATGGATAGGTGAGGTTGTTAAGTGGTATAGTTTAGTTGGAAATGGATTTATGGATCTATTAAAGATGTTAGTTGTACCATTAGTATTCCTTTCTATATTAAGAGTAATAATTAATATGAATGCAAAACAAAATTTAGGAAAGCTTACAACAAGGTCTATATTAGTTTTACTTGGGACAACAGCAATCGCTTCTATTGTTGGTATAATAATAGGAAATATATTCAAGCTAGGGGTTGGTGTTGAGGCAGTTGAAGGTAAAGCTGAGATGAAAGATGTCATTTCAATAGTAGACACACTAAGAGGGCTTTTACCAGCTAACCCTGTAAAGGCTATGGCTGATTCTAATATAGTAGCTGTTGTCATATTTGCAGCCTTTATTGGTATCGCAATTAAAAGGTTAAGCGCAAAACATTCAGAAGTTATAAAACCAGCTGTAGATTTGATAGAAGCTTCATACAAAATAATGACAAGCGTTGCTAAAACAGTAATTAGATTTATGCCATATGCCGTAATTCCTTTACTATCAAACACAATTGCAGGAAAAGGCATAGGAGCAATATCAGTTGTTATTAATTTTATTATTGCATTATACGTAAGTGTAGCTGTAATGTTTGTTATACACTTAGTAATAGTTGCGTTAAATGGATTAAATCCAATTAAGTATTTGAAAAATGTTGTAGAACCACTAATTTTAGCCTTTACTTCACGTTCTAGTCTTGGAACATTACCAGTAACTATTGATACTTTAACTAAAAAGGTAGGGGTTGAAAATGGTATTTCAAGTTTTGTTGGAAGTTTAGGGTCTAATATCGGAATGAATGGATGTGCAGCCATATACCCAGCATTAATGTCTGTTACTATTGCTAATATGTCGGGAACGCCAATGGATTTTAGTTTTTACGCTATGCTTGTAGTTATAGTAGTAATTAGTTCGCTTGGTATTGCAGGATTACCAGGGACAGCAATAATGTCAGTATCAGTTGTAATATCAGGTATGGGAATGGGAGCGTATTTCCCACTAGCAGGCGCTATTTTAGCAATAGATCCAATTCTAGATATGGCAAGAACTATGTTAAATGTTAATGATACTATGGTAACCGCAGTTACAGTAAGTAAAAGTTTAAATGAATTAGATAAAGAAGTTTTTGTAGGATAATGTTATATAAAGTAGAAAATTAAATTATTTATTGTTTGCTGTTAGCTAATAGAATAATAAAATGATATACTTGTATTAAAGTAAGGAAGCTTGGACAATTTTTTGCCCAAGCTTCTTTAGTTTTATAAAAATTAATTGCTTTTTTTCTTCTTATTTATTACGGTAATTGCTATTGCCATACTTGAGGCTATTAAAGTTATAATTATTATACAAGTTAATATATTTATATTTGAATTAGTAATGGATTTAGATTCGTCAAGAGAAGATGTATTTGTAGCAATAGCTTCAGTCATATTTCCACCTGAATTATTAGAATCTGAATCATTTAGGATCAATAATACTTGTTCATCCTGCTTATCCTTATCAGATTTTACTATTTTATCTATTTCGCCATTACCATCTTCATCTATTTGCAATTCCGTAGGATTTGATTTATCTGTTGTAGTAAATATTTTTGTTCCTTTCTCTATAGGGATGTTATCAAAGTGTCGTTCTTCTTTTAAATTATTATTTTCATCATACCAAGACATGTCATAATCCATTTTTCCTTTATCAGTTCCATGAAAGGTTACATTACAATTATTATCTTCATCGATAGCAGCCATCTTAATATTTCCGTTTTCGCCTATTCTATCTAAACGACCATATGAGCTAAAGTTAGTTGAAACAGTATCTGAGTTTAATATTTCACCATTTTTATCGATAGTGGCGGTAGTTGGAGAATCAATACGCATAACTATATAAGGTTTTCCATTAGTGATAGTTTTATTTCCTAAAGTGGAAGTTCCCTGTTTTAATATATCTGTTGTCCATTTTATTGGGTTTGAACTATTTACAAGCCCTCCATGAGTAGTTTCAGAAAAATATCTAACATTATTTGAATTGACATTATCTAAGCCACCTATCATTGTAGAAGATAATTTCGGTACTGTTCCATCTCCATTATTTTCATAGACAAGGGAGCTTACATCAATAGAGTCTAAGGTATTGCCATTCTTAAAAACTAAAGAACTAATAGTTTTTTCACCTGTACCAATTGCAAAGTAGGAGTTATTTAATGTGCTTAGTATATTAGAGCCATTTAGTGTAATTCCTTCTTGTTCAGCAACACATGAATCATAAATGTTTTGGAAAATTGTTTTACCATATTCACTATATTTGCTATAATCTATTTGCGAAATATGACTACTGAATAAACCATCTTTGAACTTTGAAGAAAATCCAACTGCATCAAAGTAATTTCTTGTTGGATAAAGTTCAGCTACACCAGAAAAACCTGATTTGACTTTTTTAGTCAAACCACATACACCTAAAGCAAAATCAGTTTTATTCCAATCTTCAGATAAAATTGACCAATTTAATACTGAATTTATAAGTGTAGGGGCTCCTTCATAGGGAGTGCCAAGAGTAATAACTTTATCAATTTTCGAAGTATCTAGAGTCGCGTAATTTGAAGCAACTATTCCGCCCATACTATGGCAAACTAAATCAACTTTAGAGACGTTTAATGTGTTATCTATAAAGTCTTTTAATTGTTCGCCAGCAGATACATTACTTTTTCTAAAATCGTAAGAGAAGAAATATACTTCTCTATCGGGAAATTCATTACAAATAGTATCGACTAAATTCTTGTAGGAATTTTGTGCTCCATATTCTCTTTCACTAGTAGAAAGAGGTACTTGATTTACAACTTTTTTTGTAAATAGAGTTGAAGAAATATTAATGTTTTTTCCTAAATTATAGATGCTATTTTCATCTGAAGGATTTAGTTTAACTACTGGATCCCAAATCTGTACAGTACAATCAGAATCTTTATATAGACGACTTCCCATTATTCCTGGAATTATTATAATTGGAGGAGAGCTGGTTAACTTTTTAGATATTGCATTTAGTTCTGATGATAAACTTTTTATATTATTGGTTTCGTAATAATTTTTAGGAATTATATTTTTAAGAGATTTTTGTAATAAAGAGTTATCATTTTTTGCTGAATTGTTCAAGTAACTCAAAGAATATATTTCATATTTACTAGAAAGATTTTTTATATAACTTGAGATGCTAGATGTATAATTTTCACAAGAATTATATTTATCTTGGGAAGAAAAAGTATTATTTGAAAGTTCATTGTTTAAAATAACAATTGACTTATCAGAATTTGAGGGGCTATTACTAGTAAACAAGTCATTAGATATTTGCAAACATTCGTTAATATCTGTTTCTTCCGAAGTTAATGCAGAAGTTATTCTTTCATTCAATTCCTTGGCATCAGATGTGAAGGAAAGAATATTTTTAGTTTTATCTGCAGTAATTATAGAAATTTTACTATTTGGAGACTTGCTCAAAATATTTTTGCAAAAGTTTGAACAAGCTGTGTTAAATTCTTTTTTTGATTGAGATGGCAAGTTGTTTGATATATCTAGTATAAGCGAAATATCTTTTTCTTTTGTAGTAACTGTAGAAGCTTTAGTAGTTAAATTGAAATTCGTAAATAGTGATAAAAATATAGTTAGTGATAAAAACATTATTATAGTTTTTGTATATTTGTTTTTCAATTTTAATCCCCCTTTTTGGTATATTAATTTATATAAAACTGAATTTCAGCATAATTTTTTGAAAAAAATTACATTATTAATAAATTATACAAAAATTTCAGGAAATATACAAGAGGGTTGCTGGAATTTAACATAAGAATAAAACCTACAAAATGTGAAATTTGTAGGTTTTACTGTATAAATTATTAAAAATGAGGATTGATTTCTTCTTTTTGAATTCTTTTTAAGTCTTTTAATCTCAAATGGGTTTTTTCCATAATTTCATCAAAAGATTCACCAGCAATAATCATTTCCTTAGCTATATTATGTAAAGATTTATTTTCATCCGTACTCATACTATTACCTCCTATCAATATCTATTTTGTGATACACATAGGAATTTATTCATTAATAAATTGTCTTGTTTTTCCCATAATATAGGCAAGTTTTATTATTTCTTTTTCTTCTAGAGTCATTTTCCTTCCATAAATTTTTTCAAATTGATTATATAAAGCAACTAAATTAATAGTTTCTTTTACTGATTTTTTTCGCTTTGAGGATGGATATGAATAAGTTTTAGGCTTGATTTTAGTATAGTTAATATGCTTAAAAACTTCAGAAGTATAGTAAGCGTCATTTAATGCATTGTGGAATTCATTAGTACTAGGTATATTAAAAACGTCAACTGCATTTTTTAATCCAATCTTGCATCCTTTAGGATAGTTACAGTGTTTTGAAGTATATTTTTGAATATCAATATATCTTTTGGGTAAATTTGAATCTGATAAATTATGAAAATTTATGTTTTTTATAAGTTGTTTTATATCATCACTTCCCCATACACCTAAAACTATATCAATAGTACCAATAAAATCTAAAAATTTTTCATATATTTGAGGAAAAGTTTCACATAAATTAACTTCAGAAGTGGTTATGCCTGTTAATTCCTCAACATACGGATGAATAATTAGATGAACAGTAGGTTTAACTAATGCATTAAATGAAGAGATTATTTCTAGGTGTTCATTAAGTTTCAAAGCTCCTATTTGAATTATTTCGAACATTAATGGAGGAGATTTAGCATTTTTGTCGTCAGGATGTCTTTGATTAAATTCTAAGTCAAATATTATATAATTCATTTAAAAATCTCCTAAAGTTAAAAGTCAATTTATAAATAAATATTAAAATAATTTTTCTAATATATCAAGTAAATGAAGAAATATTAAATTTGTTAATTTTATTATGTAATTCTATGAATTATTGTTAATTATAGATTAATAAAGTAAAATAGATTTATAGTATAAAATTGTAAAATGGAAAGTAGGTAATGTCATTATGGTAGATGAAAGGTTAAGTAAACTAGCAAAGTTGTTGGTAAACTATTCAACAGAAGTAAAACCAGGAGATAAAGTTTTCGTTTCTTGCAACGAGATTGCAAATCCTTGGCTTACTGAAATTATTAAAGAAGTTATTAAAGCTGGAGCAAATGTAGAGTACAAGTTAGAATCAGAAGAAGCAAGAAGAATGAAATTAAAATATTCTACAGATGAGCAACTTAAAGAGGAAGGCATTATATTTGAAACTGTATTAGAACAAGTAGATGTTTGGTTAAGTGCTTGGGGATCTAAGAATACTAGAAATAATACTAATATTCCAGCAGAAAAGTTAAAGGCATTTACAATAGGGTCTACAAAGTGGAGAAAAAGTTATTCAGAGAGAATGGGAAACGGTTCACTAAGATGGTGTGGAACTCAATATCCTACAAATGCAGATGCTCAGGAAGCATCTATGAGTCTGGAGGAATATGAGGATTTTGTATATGGAGCAGGGCTATTAGATAAGGATGATCCTGTAGCAGAATGGAAAAAAATCAGTGCTAAGCAAGAGTTATGGGTAAAATATTTAAATACAAAAAGTGAGTTACATATAATTTCCGAAGGAACAGATATAACAGTAGGAATAAAGGGAAGAAAGTGGATTAATTGTGATGGGAAGGTAAACTTTCCTGATGGAGAGATATTTACATCACCTATTGAAGATAGTATAAATGGGCATATTAAGTTTTCTTTTCCAGGAATATATGTAGGGAAAGAGATTGAAGGAATAGAGCTTGAAGTAAAGGATGGTAAAGTAATATCTGCTAAGGCAGAGAAGGGCCAGGATCTTTTACAAACTTTATTAGAAACTGATGAAGGGTCAAGTTTTTTTGGTGAGGTTGCAATAGGAACTAATTATGGAATTAAAAAGTTTACAAGAAATATGCTTTTTGATGAGAAGATAGGCGGAACTATTCATATGGCAATAGGAGATTCCATGCCAGAAGCAGGTGGAAAAAATAGGTCTCCATTACATTGGGATATGCTTTGTGATATGAGAAATGGTGGAGAAATATATGCAGATGGCGAATTATTCTATAAGAATGGTCATTTAATTGAAGAAGTATTAAAGAATAGATAAAAAGTTTGGGGTGGAGAGATGGCAGTAAAGTTAGTGACAGATAGCACAAGTTATATTCCAAAGGAATTAGTTGAAAAATATGATATTTCCGTGGTATCACTTAATGTGATTTTAAATGGGAAAAGCTATAAAGAAGTAGAATTGAATAATGAAGAATTTTATAAGGAAATGGATGTATCGGAAGATATACCAACATCATCTCAACCAGGAATAGATGATTTAGTAAAGGCTTTTAAAGAAAAGGTAAGTAAAGGGCATGATGTTGTTGGAATATTTTTATCTTCAAGGATGAGTGGAACATTTTCAAGTTCACATCTTGTAAAAGAGATGGTCCTTGAAGATTATCCAAATGCAAAAATAGAGATTATAGATTCTATGACCAATTGCATGCAAATGGGTTTTGAAGTTTTACAAGCAGCTAGGATTGCAAGTGAGGGAAGAGAAATAGGTGAAGTAGTATCAGCAGCCTTAAAAGTAAGAGAAAATAGCAGATTTTTATTTGTACCTGAAACACTAAAATATTTAAAAAAAGGTGGCAGAATAGGAGGGGCATCTGCATTGCTTGGAACAATACTTCAAATAAGGCCGATATTAACTGTAGAAAATGGGGAAACTACAGTTTTTGATAAGGTAAGAACTAAGAAAAAAGCTGTTGAGGTTATAGTTAATAAAGTTCTTTCGGATATTCAGAATAGAGAGCTTGGAGGAATTATTATTCACCATATTAACTGTGAAGATGAAGGTAAAGAACTCGCTAAAAGAATTAGTGAAAAATTAGATGTACCAGTTAGAGTTCAATATATTGGTCCTATTATTGGATTGCATGTTGGGCCAGGAAGCATTGGAGTTGCATATTATACTAAAAAATAGAGAAATATATTGGTCAGGATGAGTTAAAGAGGCAGGTAATCGAATTATATTTTTGATTACGTGCTTTTTTAATAAATAGTAGCTTTCATAGATAAGTAAATATAAGAAATTATAGGCTTAGTGAAGGTCAAGAAAATTGACAAAATAAATGTTAGTTTTATATTATAATAAGAGAAATATTATAGAATTATTTAAGGTACATTAGATGTTATGTTATAAAAGGAGTTAACTAATGAAAGATTATTTAAGTAACGTGAGTTTAATAGATTTAGTGAGTGAAAAACAACAAGAACTTCGTGTAAAGATTGTAAACATTGGGGAAGAAAGATGGGGGGAAAGCGTGACTCAGAGTGAATCTAATATGTTAGCTGTAATAGAAAAAGAGAATATGACAATAGCAGAAGCTGCTAGAAAGATTAATGTGTCGCGTCAGGCCGCTCATAAGTGTGTTCAAGGGTTAATAACTAGAGGGTATATTAATACTACTTCTATAGAAGGAAATCAAAGAAATAAGTTAATTGTCCTAACAGATAAGGGAAAAAAATATTGTAATGAGATGATTGTAATAAAAAGGGAAGTAGAAGAGGAAATTGAAGAAAGCATAGGGAAAGCTAATATAGAGCTTTTAAGACAATGTCTCAATTCAAAATGGTTTTAGTGTTGAACATAACATTTTTAGTGAGGTAAAAATATGAAGAAAGATTTAGATATAGAAGAGTTCATAAAAAAATATCCGTATATTGAACCGATAATTACCAAAAACAGCATAAATGTTGAGAGATTAAAGAAAATTTATAGTGATTACATAGGATATAAAATCTCTTATGAAAATCAAGCTGATTTTATAGCTAATATTTTACGTTCTCAAAGTATGGTACATTCAGTAAAGTCTAGAATTAAAGATCCAGATAGGTTAATAGAAAAAATTGTTAGAAAGACAGAGGATAGAAAAGAAAAGTATGATAATAACTTCCAATTTGATGTTAATAATTATAAAGAAGAAATAAATGATTTAATAGGAATAAGAGTTATCCACATATTTAAAGATCAATGGCAAGATATTCATGAGTTTATAATTAAAACATGGAAAGTTATTGAAGTAACAGCAAATGTAAGAGAAGGAGATAATACTGAAATATTTAAAGAACTAGGTATTGAAGTTAGATCAAGGGTATCTGGATATCGATCAGTTCATTATTTAGTAGAATTTTATCCTACTAGTAAAAAGGTAATTGCAGAAATTCAAGTGAGAACAATATTTGAAGAAGGTTATGGAGAAATAGATCATAGTTTACGATATTCTCATAATGAGATTCCAGAATTACTGCAAGCAAATTTGCTATTATTCAATAGAATTGTTGGAAGTGCAGATGAAATGGCTTCATTAATTAATGGACTCAGTAAAGAATGGTGTAATAAAGAAAAGTATTATAAAAATTTGGTTGAAGAACAAAGTTTAGAAATAGAAAGATTAAATAAGTTAATAAGTAAAGGGAGTAAATAACTGGGGGGAAGATATTGAATTTTAAAAATATTAATGAGTATAAAACAAGTTTAAAGAAAATCACAATAGAAAATAAAGTTATTAGAGAAATAAGAGAATATACAAAAATAATTGAATTAAATCCTGAAGATGAAGAGGCATATAACAGTAGAGGAATATGTTATGATGAAATAGGAGAGCATCATAAAGCTATTGAGGATTTTAATAAAGCAATTGAAATTCATTCAAGTTATTATGAGGCATATAATAACAGAGGTTTATGCTATGAAAATATGGGGGAATATCATAGAGCTATAGCTGATTATAGTAAGTCTTTGGAGATATCAGCAGAAGACGAAGAATCATACTATAATAGAGCTGTTTCGTATGAGAATATAGGCGAATATACGAAAGCAATAGAAGATTATTCTATAGTTTTAGAGTTAGATCCGGGAGATGAAGAATCTTACAACAATAGAGGGATATGCTATATTAATTTAAATGAGTATGAAAAAGCAATTGAAGATTTTACAAGTTTAATTAAGTTAAATCCTGATAATAAAGAGGCATATTATAACAGAGGCATAGCTTATGAAACTATAAATAAATATGAAGAAGCGGTAAATGATTATTCAAAAGTTTTAGAGTTTGATCCTTATGATAGAGATGCTAATGTTAATATAGAAGTATGCTATAAAAATATAAAAAGATAGTTGGTGTATTATGATTTATAAAATATTTGGTGATAAAATAGTTGTGCGTTTAGAAAAAGGAGAAGAGGTTGTTGCTTCTATTAAGGAATTATGTAAAAAAGAAAATATAAAAGCAGGATCGATTTCAGCTTTAGGAGCAACAAATCATGTTGTTATAGGTATTTATAAGGTTGATGAGCAAAAGTATTACTCAAATACGTTTGATGAAGATCTAGAAATTACTAGTTTAACAGGGAATATATCTGTAATGGATGATGAACCATATTTACATATACATGCTACATTGGGAAATATAAAAGGTCAATGTATAGGAGGGCACTTGAACGAAGCTAGAATTAGTGCTACTTGCGAAATAATTATACAAAAAATAGATGGACAGGTAGAAAGAAAGTTTGATGAAAGTATTGGACTTAATGTTATAGAATTTTAAGTATATTATGTTGTATAATATTTTTTATGAAAACCAATTTTCATAGATATGTGGTGGATATATAGATTAAATAATAATTTAATTTATTATTTTGAATCAAAAGGAGAGAATAAAATGAACAATAATAAAGTGAAACCCAGTATATTACCAGGATTCATGGAATTACTACCAAAAGAGCAACAAAAATTTAATGATATAGTCAATAAGATTACAAAGGTGTATGAGGAAAATGGATGTCTTCCAATGGATACACCAATAATAGAAAAATCAGAAGTTTTACTTGCAAAGTCAGCAGGTGAAACAGAAAAGCAAGTATATAGATTTAATAAAGGAAGCAATGATTTATCTTTAAGATTTGATTTAACTGTACCTTTAGCTAGATATGTAGCTCAATATTTTAATGATTTAAATTTCCCATTTAAGAGATATCAAGTTGGAAAGGTATATAGAGGAGAGAGAAATCAAAGAGGTAGGTATAGAGAATTCTATCAATGCGATTTGGATATTATAGGAAATGAAAAACTTAGCATTAGTAATGATGCATTAGTAATAAGTATGGTTTCAAAGGGATTTAAAGCTATCGGATTAAAGGATTATAAGTTTCAAATAAGTAATAGAAAAATTTTATCATCAATATTAACGGAGATAGGCGTTAATGAAATAACTGAGGTTATGATCTTGATAGATAAGTATGATAAAATTGGCAAAGAAGAATTTGAAAAAAATCTTAATGATTTAATTGGTGAAGAGAAGAGTAGTTATATAACAAATGTTATGAATATAGCTGGTAGTAATGAGAAGATTTTAGAAGAGCTTAAAAGCTTAAATTTAGAAAGCGAAAAATTTAGATCTGGGATAGAAGAGCTAGAAAACGTAATTAATATGTTAAGTATTCTAGGAGTAGAAGAAGATGAATATTTAATAAATTTAAAAATAATTAGAGGATTAGATTATTATACAGGAACAGTTTTTGAAACTTTCTTGATAGGAAATGAAGGATATGGTTCAATATGTTCAGGAGGAAGATATGATAATTTAGCTCAAAACTATACTGATAGATTATTACCTGGAGTAGGAATATCTATAGGACTAACTAGGTTATTTTTTGTTCTTGGAGAAATTGGATTCTTAGATAATTATGTGGTGAAAAATCCAGTTGAATATTTGATTCTTCCAATAGGAGATACTTTGAATTATTGTGGAGAAATTTTTAGAAAATTAGAAGCTGAAGGAAAAACTTCTCAAATATATTTAGAAGATGGAAAGTTAAAGAAAAAGATGAATTATGCTGATAAATTAGGTATTAACAAAGTTATACTAGTAGGTGAGGATGAGGCTGCTAGCAAGCTAGTTAAGATTAAAGATATGGTTAGTGGAGAAGAAAGTATTAAGGGATTTAGTGAAATATAATTAAAGAAAAAGAGCCTATTAAAATTTCATTTTATGGATTTTAGTAGGTTCTTTTTTTTAGAATGTGAACTTACATAAAATATTATACTGGAATTATAAAGAATAGTTTACGCTTATGATTAGTTTCCATAAGAGTTATATATGTTACCACTAGGATTATTTATCAATATATAGAAAGTATCTACTAAAAGGAAATCGAAAAAATTGCATATAATTATAATGATAGAACTATAGAAAAAAAATTGTTTAATGAAATAAATAGAATTAATTTTCTAGATATAAAAAGGAGTGGTACATATGAAAAAAAAGTTAATTGCTATAGCAATAGCAACTTTATTATTAGAGCAAATAGGAATTACTACTTATGCAACAGTCCGTAATGATAACACAGGTTACTCTTATTCGAATTATGATAATGCTAATACTTCAACTAGCAGGAGAAATATATTAAGAAAAAAGGGATTGATAAGATTTCTTTTTGAAGGTAATTATGACAATATTGTTGGTGGTATTAGAGAATTTTTTACTCAGGCATATGCAAATAATAATGTACAAGGCAACAATACTGCAGAAGGAAATCAAAACAATAATGTTTTACAAGATGATTTTAATCAAGATATAGGTAATAGTATAAAAGAAAATCAAAATACAACAGATAATACAGAAAATGCACCAACTGTTCCACAAGTAACAGAGACAGATGAAAATAAGCAAAACACACAATTGGTACCACAAACACCAACTGAGCAACCAGCTCCAACACAGCCAGCAGAACCTAAACAGCCAGCAGCACAAACACCAATACCTAAGCAGGTGACACCAAATCAACCTTCACAGAAGGCAGTAACACCAAGTACACCTACACCAGCACCTAGTCAGACACAACCTAAGGCGCCTGCAAATCAAAATACTAGCGATAAGTTTATGGCTCAAGTTGAGCAAATGATATTTACTAGAGTAAATCAGGAAAGAGCAAAGGCTGGAGTAGCAACGCTATCATATAGTACAACAATGGAAAAGTATGCTAGAATTAAGTCACAGGATATGGGGGATAGAGCATATTTTAGACATGAGGATCCAGAAGGAAATCTTATGACAACTAGAATGCAAAAAGATGGTGTTAGATATAGTGCTTGGGGAGAAAATATTGCCTATATTGGAGGGGTATCTGATGCTAATGCTTTAGCAAACCAATTTATGAACAACTGGATGAATTCTCCAGGACATAGAGCTAACATTTTGTCTGATAAGTTTACAGGTATAGGAGTAGGTATTTATAAAGTTGGAAATAAAGTTTATGCAACACAAGAATTTGTTAGATAAATAGTAAGACACGGTATTATCTTTTATATAGAAAATGCCGTGTCAATATATTTTTAATCTAATTTATTAAATTAATTTTTGTAAAAAATTATCCATAGATTCAGAAATTTTCTTTGCAGCTACTACAGCCTCAATAACAGTACTAGCACCATGAGCTACATCACCACAAGCAAATACTCCATCACGAGTTGTTTGTCCATATTCATCAGTAAGAAGTAATCCACCCTTCTTGATTTCTAGACCTTCATTATTTTTGATTATAGTATTTCTTGGAACTTGGCCAACTGCAATTAAAACAGTATCACACTTGTATAGTTTTTCAGTTCCTTTAACAGATACAATGGAAGTACTTCCATCATCATTTTGAATTTTTTCAGTATCAATTAGAATAATGCCTTCATCAACTATTTTTACAGGAGCTTTAAAGGTGTTAAAGATTACATCTTCATCTTTTGCTTCCTGAATTTCATGCTTTGTGGCAGGCATATCTTCAAAATCACGTCTATAAGCTATGCTTACATTTTTTGCCCCATAATATTTAGCTGTTCTTGCAGCATCCATAGCAACATTACCAGCTCCTAATACGATAATATTATCACCAATATCGTATAATTTTGGACTTCTTAAATAATCGATAGCATAGTGTACGTGTCCAAGACTTTCACCACTAATTCCTAAAGTTTTTGGATTCCAAACTCCTGTACCTATAAATATAGATTTATAGCCATCTTCAAATAATTTATCTAATGTTGTTATTGGGCCTACTACAGAATTAATCTTAATTTTTACGCCTAATTGTTTTAAGTGTTTTTCAAGAAGTGTTATATAAGTTTTTGGTAACCTAAAGGCAGGAATACCATAAGTTAAAATACCACCAATTTTTTCATTTTTTTCAAAGATAGTAACTTCATACCCTTTAAGAGCTAATTCAAAAGCTGCTGTTATACCAGCAGGACCTGATCCGACTACGGCAACTTTTATTCCATTACTTTTAGGTTTTTCAAAATTAACATTTTCTAAGTAACTAGTAGAAATATCTTTTTCAATATCATGAAAACGTACAGGTTCTCCTTTTATCCCTTTAATACAATTACCTCTACATTGATCTTCATGAGGACATACTATTGCACATAGAGCAGATAATGGATTGTTCTCGAAAAGTATCTTTCCAGCTTCTTTGATTTTATCTTCTTTGTAAAGAGTTATGATTTCAGGGATTGGAGTATTAATTGGACAATTTTTTTGACATCTAGGGTTCTTACATATAAGGCATTTATTTGCCTCATTTAAAATATTATTCATTTGCTCACCTACCTATCTGTTATGATATCATTTGTTTTGAATAAATATCACCTTTTGTATATAATAAAATATACAAGAAATTAAATCAACCAATAAAAAATATTTGTTAGGAGGATATTAGTTGAAAAGGGCACAAATTAAGGGAATAAAGTCTAAAAGGTTAAGAAAACTATTATTTCTAATAACTTGTATACTAGTTGTGGCTGTTGGAGGAATTATATTTTGGATGAGTAGATCCTATGATTATAAAAGTATTGCAGCTATGGCACTAAAAAGTAATGATTCTATAAAAGTTACAGATGATAATTTTATAGTTTTTACTCCAGAGAATAAAACTCCTACAAAAGGATTTGTTTTTTATCCAGGAGCAAAGGTAGAAGCAGAGGCATATTCCCCGCTATGTAAAAAGATAGCAGAGGCTGGCTATAAAGTGGTAATAGTTAAAATGCCGTTAAATTTTGCTATATTTTCACCAGATAAAGCGGATGAAGTTATCAATTTATATTCAGATATAGATGAATGGGCTATTGGTGGACATTCTCTTGGTGGAGTAATGGCAAGCAAATATGCATCAAATCAAGAAAAGATAAAGGGAATAGTGTTATATGCTTCTTATCCAGAAGGTGATGAACTAGAAGGAGTAGATAAAAAAGTATTAAGTATATGGGGAAATAATGATGGTGTTGCAGATTTAAATAAAGTAAAAGGAGCAAAACTTCCAAAAGATGCTGAATTTGTTGAAATAGAAGGAGGAAACCATGCACAATTTGGTGATTATGGAGTTCAATCTGGTGATAGTAAAGCAACAATAGGTAATGAAGAGCAAATGGATATAGCAGCTAAAAAAACAATAGAAATGTTAAATAGACTTTAAAGAATATTAAAATTTTCAAGTTAGATGAAGGAGGAACTTATGATACTAAAGAAAATACATCATGTGGCAATAATTTGTTCGGATTATAAGAAATCAAAGGAATTTTATACAAAAATATTAGGATT
The DNA here is from genome assembly GCF_014836335.1 of Clostridium cibarium. GTDB lineage: Bacteria > Bacillota > Clostridia > Clostridiales > Clostridiaceae > Clostridium > Clostridium cibarium. Next base: position 105,813 of record NZ_JACSRA010000006.1, on the reverse strand, counting down.
AGAAGTGATTAGAGAAGTATATAGGAAAGAAAGAGATTCTTATAAGTTGGATTTAAAACTTGGAGATAACCAAATTGAACTATTTTCTTTTCCTGATAGCCCTAGTAGACCAAGTTATCCTGAGGCATGTGGATTAAGGCACTTAGCTTTTCAAGTTGATAATGTGGAAGAAGTAGCTAAGGAATTGGAGAGTAATGGAATCGAGGTAGAACCAATAAGGATTGATGAATTTACTGAAAAGAAATTTACATTTTTTAGCGATCCAGATGGATTACCTTTGGAATTATATGAATAATTTTTTGAAGATTATATATAAGTTATATAACTGAAATGGAGTATTTTAAATAAAGATATGATCATAAAAAGAAAAGAGGTGAATTTTTAGTAAGAGTTTTATAATTACTTATAGCTCTTATTAAATATAAAATGTTTGATATAAAAATGTTTGAAAATATGACATTAGAAAGTAAACTCGAAACTATGCTTGTTATGTTAGAAGGATTAGTAGAAGGTGAAGATTTAGATATAACAAAGGCTTGTAACGCTACAGCTCTTATTAGCGCCTTAATAGGTAGGATAAACTGGTGTGGTTTCTATTTTGTTAAGGGGGAGAATTTGTTACTTGGACCTTTTCAAGGTATGCCAGCTTGCACAAAAATAGAAATAGGAAAAGGGGTTTGTGGTACAGCTGCTTTAGATAGAGAGACATTATTAATAAAAAATGTTCATGACTTTGAAGGGCATATAGCTTGTGATGCAGCATCTAATTCAGAAATTGTTGTACCAATAGTAAAGGATAATACCTTGTATGGAGTGTTAGATTTAGATAGTGATGAATTTGAAAGATTTACAGAAGCAGAACAAATATACTTAGAAAGAGCTGTAGCTGTAATGAATAAACATATAAAATGGGAGAAAATATTCTAGCATCAAGCTTAATTTGAATAAGAATATTTATATTAGGATAAAACAATTATTGAATAAATATTTTTTTCAATAGGAGTGATATTATGTTTGACAAAATTAAGTTACCTTATGAGTATAATGATTTAGAACCATATATAGACGCAGAAACAGTAGAGACGCACTATAGTAAACATCTTCAAAAATATTTAGATACATTAAATACTACTTTAATAGGACATGAAGAGTTTGCAAAAGGAAAAACATTAAGCCATATACTGTCTAATGTAAATGAGATACCAGAAGATATTAGGCAAGTTGTAGTGAATAATGGTGGAGGAGTAGCAAATCATAATTTGTATTTCTCAAATCTTTCGCCAAATCCAAAGAAAACCCCTGAAGGGAAGTTCTTGGAAGAGATAAATAAAACATTTGGTGATTTAGAAACATTAAAAACAAAAATAGGTGAGGCCGCTATGGGACAATTTGGATCAGGTTATGGTTTTTTAGTTAAAGATAGGTCGGGTAATTTATCAGTAAGAAATACATTGAATCAAAATTCTCCACTTAGCGATGGATTTATTCCTTTATTGACTATAGATGTTTGGGAGCATGCATATTATTTAAAATATAAAAATTTAAGAATGAATTATGTGGAAAATATATGGAATGTAATTGATTGGGAAAAAGTTCAAGGCCTTTATGAAAATTGTGATGGAAATTAGAATTTTTTAAGTCGTGTGAGAAATCTGTTCTGACTTTTAATTTGTAAAAGATAAACTCTTAATAATATTTTCGAATATTATTAAGAGTTTACTGTTTTATGGGAAATTTACTTTAGTAATAATAAATATTATTATAATAAGGCTTCCAGTCACTTTGAATTATTTCTTTTCTTATAGAACAAGTTATATCATAATTACTTCTAGATGAGTTTAGAATATTGAATTTAGAATTAAATGAAGTTGTAAATGTATTAAGTAAATTAGGAATTAGGGAAACTGAAGAATTAAATGTTTCTAAAGGGGTAGATGAATCGGCAGTATTTCTAGTTGATGAAATAATTTTATGAAGTTCTGTACTTGCTTCTTCACATAAATTATTTATTTCCTTTTTTAAACTAGAATCGTAATTGCTTGGATAAGTTACTTCCAGGTTGATTCTATATCCAATGTTACGTATTTTGGTACATGGAACTTCAGTTTGGATATTATTATTATCAATGTAACCAATAGTTTGAGTAATTAAGTCTTCTGTAACTTCAGGAATATCTATGGAAGCTAAAGTTTCAGTGAAAACATTTCTGCTTCCGTTTAAATAGTAATCTTTTTTATAAATTGATGGAGTATTATTTTCTTCGGAGTTAATACAATTTTCGCAAGCGTTGCTAGTATCTGATCTATAACATACGAAAGAATCAATTCTTCTTAGTGATAATCCAAAATAAACCCAATTACGTCCTCTCCATTTGAAGCCAGATATGGAAACTCTGCTGACATTGATTAAAAAAGCCCAGTAGCTTCTACCATTAGTCTCCCAAATATATGTGTATTTGAAAAGACAAAATCTTATTGACATTGGGTCAACAGCCTTTGTTTGTATATTATCGCTAGCACCATAAAAACTTTGAACTCCCTTATCTTTTTTACTAGGAATGTAGTTTGGTGGTGGTGAATGAGGTGCTACAGGTGCTTCAAAATCAGTACCTGGTGGGTAAAAGTTTCCTTTAGGATAATTGTCATAATTGTCTATTGGTGGAAACATATCATTAGGCATTGGAATAAATGGTGGTTCCCTTTGTAGAGGTTCATAAGGCATAGGAGATATTTCAAAATCTACAAACTCCATATCATCTTCGTAAGTATTATCTTTGTCTCTCATCATTTTTATTTACTCCTAAATAATTTAGTCGTTAATATTATATTCATGAATAATAAATATGCTACTTTGAAGTTGTTTTAATTTTAAGACTCTCCAGTTCTAGAAAAAAGAATAAGTTTTACTAATGTGTATAAGTGTATTATAATAGAAAAAATGATTCACTACATTATTAAATTGTTGGGGAAAAAGAAACTTGACAAAAAAACAAAATAACTTTTAATAATTAACAGGCATTTTAGGAGGGCTATTTATGAAAGAAAAACTAAGTTTTAAACAGAACTTATTGATAGGATCATTATTATTTGGATTATTTTTTGGTGCTGGTAATTTGATTTTTCCAGTGCATATGGGACAAGAAGCTGGAAGTAATACTTTTATTGCTACTATTGGTTTCCTAATTACAGGTGTAGGATTACCTATGATTGGAATAGTTGCATCAGCACTATCCAAAAGTGAAAGTTTAATAGATATGGCTAAGCCTATTAGTTCAAGGTATGCTAAGATATTCACATTCGTATTATACCTAACAATTGGACCTCTTTTTGCAATTCCACGTACTGCTACAGTTGCTTTTGAAGTTGGAATTCATCCTTTTATTTCAGACGAATATTTGAAATTAGGATTAATTATTTTTACATTTATATTTTTTGCTTTTACTCTTTATTTTTCATTACGACCAGGAAGAATTTTAGATTGGGTAGGTAAATATCTGACTCCTATTTTTTTAGTACTTTTATCTATTTTATTAATAGCTACATTTGTAAGTCCAATGGGACAGGGAAGTCAGTATACTCCTCAAGGGAATTATGCTACTCAGCCATTATTTACTGGTTTGCTAGATGGATATAATACAATGGATGCTTTAGCATCTTTAGCCTTTGCTATTATTATTATTTCAAATATACAAAAGTTAGGTGTTAAAGATTCTAATTCTATAGCTATTGAGACGTGCAAGTCAGGGTTAGTTAGTGTTATTGGTATGACTATTATTTATGGGTCGCTAGCATATATGGGAGCTACAAGTTTAGGTAGCGTAAGTCGTGCTGATAACGGAGGAAGTATTTTATCTGGAGTTAGTAATCATTATTTTGGATTTATAGGTACAGTGTTATTAGCAGCGATTGTAGGAATAGCATGTGCAAAGACAGCTATTGGTCTAATTACTTCTTGTTCAGAAGTGTTCAATGAAATGTTTCCAAAATCAATTTCATATAGAAGCTATGCTATCATATTAACAATTTTTTCTTTTACAATTGCTAATTTTGGATTAAATAACATTATCCAATTATCTATACCAGTACTAATGTTTCTTTATCCTTTAGCTATTACATTAATAATATTATCATTATTAACACCTGTTATTAAAAAGCAAAGTGACATATATAAATGGACAACAGGGTTTACAGGTATTGCAGCATTTTTTGATTTCTGTAAGGCTCTTCCACAACCTTTGCAAGAAAATAATGTAGTTGGACAGATTATTAAATTTGCTCATCTATATTTACCAGGTTTTGATTATGGATTTGGATGGATTTTACCAGCATTTTGTGGATTTATTATAGGAATAGTAATTTGGATGGTTAGAAGGAAAAGAAAAGTGTTTAATACATAATATTTTTAGTAATTACTTTTTTAGTCAATTGCTGGACTGTTATCATAAAATAAGAGGCTGTATCAAAATAACTTTTGATATAGCCTCTTAAAAATGGGGAACTTTATAAATGATTAAGTGCTTCAGTTAAAGCACAAATAGTAAGCGATTGACCATATGCCATTGGGGCAATGATAATGTTTTTATAATGATCTTTATTATATCCCATGCCAGTTCCACCAGAAACATTTAGCACGGTACCATCTTTTGCTATGTTTTTACATATAGCTATAATTGCTTTTTCAGCTGGGGCTCTATATTTATCATCTAATATACCAAGTTTTATGCCCCTAAGAATACCGGTTACAATTGCAGCTGAACCGGATACTTCTTCATAGCTTGTACTATCATCTATTACTGTAGTCCATAATCCAGATTTTGATTGATATTTAACTAAAGCTTTAACTTGAGCAATAAATGTATCAACCAAGAACTTTTTTATACCTGGATTTAAAGTTCCATCAAACATTTCAATATAATCTAATATTCCAAAGGCAAACCAAGAGTTTCCTCTGCACCAGAATACTTCACCAAAGTTAGAATTCTCGTTAAAGCTCCAGCCATGATAAAATAGACCAGATTTTTTATCGTATAGATATTTTATATGAACTAATACTTGATTGATTGATTCATCTATCCAATCTTGCCTTTGGTATTTTTGCCCTATCCTATTTAAGAATAAAACAGTCATAAAGAGAGTATCAATCCACATTTCACTTTCATTTAATCTAACACCTTGTCTATCTCCATTTGCACTAGTAACATGTTGGAAAGCTCCTTCTTTTGTGCGAGGAAGACAATTCATAAGCCAGTCAGCCCATGTTAAGCAAAGCTTCTCATATTCAGGATTATCTACTAGGTCGCATAAATCCACTAATGTTAGTAATGGAGCGGTCGTGTTAATATTTTTTGAAGGTAACCCAACCTTTAAGTTATTTTTATACCAATTATTTAAGAAATCTAGATATTTATTGTTTTTATAGTATTTACTTAATCTTAACAAACCATATAGGCCTACTCCCTGAGGCCAGTCCCATTCTTGAATTCCAAAATCCCTAGGAAACATTCCTATGGCTTCACCACCTTCTTCAGTTAGCTTTTTTTCATCAGAAGGCCTGTCTAAATTTAATAATTTATCAACAACTAAATCAAGTTTTGATAATATCTCTTTTTCTGTAATTTTCATAGTATCACCTCATAAGTCCTATACAATTGTAAGTTCTGTTTCTATATCAAAGAAATGCATTTTTTTAGTGTCCATAGCCATTTTTATCTTTGAAGCTAATTCAAGAGTTGAGCTTCCGTTAACTCTTACAACTAATGATTTTCCTTCTTTATCTATATATAAATAAGTTTCAGCACCCATAAGTTCTTTAACTTCTAATGTGCAATTAAACACAGAATCACTATGTTTAGCTATAAATTCTTCATCATAATCTAAGTCTTCTGGTCTTACGCCTACAATAATTTCTTTACCAATATATCCCTTGTCCTCTAATATTTTAGCCTTTTCAGGGTCAATTGCTATTTTATCGTCTTTGAACGAGAAATATAATTTGTTTCCTTCTTTTCCGATTTCAGAATGGATAAAGTTCATTTGAGGACTTCCGATAAATCCAGCAACGAATAGATTTGCTGGATGATCATGTACAACTTGAGGAGAATCAACTTGTTGAACAATACCATCTTTCATAACAACTATTCTTGAGCCCATAGTCATTGCTTCTGTTTGATCGTGAGTAACATATATGAATGTAGATTGCAGTCTTTTATGTAATTTGGATATTTCGGTTCTCATTTGAACTCTAAGTTTTGCATCTAAGTTCGACAAAGGTTCATCCATTAAGAATACTTTTGGTTCTCTAACGATAGCTCTACCAAGGGCAACTCTTTGTCTTTGACCACCAGACAATGCTTTAGGTTTTCTATCTAGTAGGTATTCTATATCAAGGATTTTAGCAGCTTCAGTAACCTTTTTTTGAATTTCATCTTTAGGAACTTTTCTTAATTTTAATGCAAAAGCCATATTATCGAAGACTGTCATGTGAGGATATAGGGCGTAGCTTTGGAAAACCATAGATATATCTCTATCTTTTGGCGCTACATCGTTTACAAGAACGTTATCGATGTATAATTCCCCTTCAGATATTTCTTCAAGTCCTGCAACCATTCTAAGAGTTGTAGATTTACCACAACCAGAAGGTCCTACAAAAACTATAAATTCTTTATCTGCAATTTCTAAGTTAAAATCTTTTACAGCTGTAACATCTCCTGGATATATTTTGTAAATGTGTTTTAATGATAATGTTGACATAATAAATTCCTCCCCTTTGTTGTGAATATGTTTACATTATACACCTTTATGTATAAAATATCTATATACAAAATAAACAAAAGTAAAGAAAATATAATAAAATAAAAGGAAAACAATCATAAAACAATGGGTAAGTAAGGGGGTGTAGATAGTTTTATGCTAATATATCATTAAAATTACTATGTTTTTTGTAAGGTTAAACAAAATTAAGAGAAAAATTGTTTTTAGTTGATTTATGTTAAATTTTTTATAAAAACAAGGAATTATGTTGTTGAGTTTTTTCAATATTAGGTATAATATTTATATAAAGTAATTAAATATTAGAACAAAAGGAGAGTTACTGATGAGAATAGGAGTAAGAGGTCATGATATAGGAAAATATTCATTAGATGAATTAGCTAGACGTATTGAAGAAAAGGATTTAAAAAGTATACAGCTTGTAATGAAGAAAGCTATAACAGAATTTGAAATAACTAAAGGGTGTATGACACCAGGACTTGCTAGATATATAAAGGAAACTTTCGATAGACATAATGTAAACGTCAGCATTTTAGGGTGTTATATAAATATGTCGCATCCAGATGATGATGAGTTAAAAGAATTATTAGATTTATTCAAAGATCATATACGTTTTGCAAGAGATTTAGGATGTAGTATAGTTGGAACTGAAACAGGAGCTTTAAATAAAGACTATGTTTATGGACCAGAAAACCATACAGAAGAAGCTTTTAGAAGATGTTTAAATTCTTTGAAAGTAATGGTTAGTGAAGCGGAAAAGTTTGGAGTAATGGTTGCAATTGAAGGAGTTGCAAGACATGTAATAAATACACCTAAAAAAATGAGAAGAGCTTTAGATGAAATAAATTCTAACAATTTGCAGGCTATATTTGATCCATTTAATTTTTTAACAAATGATAATTATATGAATCAAGATGAGATGATTAAGGAAGCTTTTGAATTGTATGGAGATAGAATCGTTTTGATTCATGCAAAAGATTTTGTGGTTGAAGATGGACAAGTAAAGCAGGTAGCAATAGGTACAGGCCAATTCAATTATCCTTTATTATTATCGTTAATCAAGGAAAGAAAACCACATATAGATGTTATTCTTGAAGGAACAACACCAGAAGATTTGGATAGCAGTATTAAATATATAAAAGATATTTACGATAGAGTTTAAATTAATGGATAATTTTAAAATTTAATGAAAAGGGGGATAGGGTATGAAAGAATTTAGTAGGGGTAAGTGTATTTATAAAAACTTGTTTGAATCAGAACAATCCATAAAAGACTGGTATGCAGAAGGAGAAGTGGATATTAAGCTAAATGAAGGTGAACTAGTATTGAAAAATAAGCTAGACGCTGAATTATGTGGAGATAGTGCTCATTTTGTATTTTGGTGTCCTAAAGATTTTGAAGATAGGATAATAATAGAATGGGAGTTTCAGCCATTAAGTGATCATGGATTATGTATGATTTTCTTCTCGGCGAAAGGAAAAAATGGTGAAGATATATTTTCTGATACACTACCTAAAAGGCATGGAATTTATCCAGAATATCATTCAGGTGCTATAAATGCATTGCATCTGTCTTATTACAGAAGAAAGTATATAAGTGAGAGAAAATTTAATACTTGCAATTTAAGAAAAAGTTGTGGATTTAATTTGGTTAAGTTACAGGCAGACCCTATTCCCTCATTGCCTAATGTAATAGAACCTTATCATATGAGGCTAGTAAAGTATGATGAATTTGTTCAATTTTATATCGATGATTTGTTAGTTTTGAGTTGGGAAGATGATGGTAAATCATTTGGAGATATTCTTAGAGGCGGAAAGATAGGGTTTAGGCAAATGGCGCCAATGAAGGCTACTTATTCAAATTTATATGTATATGAAGCAAAAGTTATGGAATAAGAGGTGTAGTATATGGGGAATTTTTCATTTGATAAAATATTTAGAGTTTTTGAAGAAGTTACTGATTTCATATTGCTTAATTTCATATGGATTGGCTGTACTCTTTTAGGTGTAGTAATTTTTGGAGTAGCTCCTAGCACCGTAGCTTTACTATCTGTAATGAGAGATAAAATAATGAAAAAAGAGAAGTATGGAGTTGTTAAGTCTTTTTGGAGTACATATAAGAGAGAATTTAAGAAATCCAATATAATTGGAATAATTCTAATGATATTAATGCTAATGGTTACTATAAATATTATGAATTTTGAGGCCCAAAATGGAACTTTTTTCACTGTACTTTACGGGGTATCAACACTTGCAAAATTATTGATTATAGGCATGTCTCTCTATATATTTCCTTTATATGTTCACTATGATATGAGTTTTAAAGAATATTTCATGAAGGGATTACAGCTTCTAATAATGAGACCATTTGTAACTGTATGTATTGCAATATGGACTTTTATAATGTATTTAGGAGTTATGTTAATTCCAGGACTAATACCATTTCTCACAATAAGTGTATACCTTTATGGGATTATGGCTATAAATTATCAATTTTTTATGAAGAATGAAGATAGACTAAAATCAACAAGTGCAAATTCTGATATTTGATATTGGAGTTTGAACTTATTTTATAATATATATGATTTTGGGGAGGAATTAGTATGACAAAAGTAAAATGGTTGGATGAATTACCAAGGAGTAAAAGTGGTATAACTTGGGGAGTTCCGTGGAAAAAAGGTGAACTTGGGAAGAAAGAAAAATTGGCTCTAAAAAATTCAAAAGGTGAAGAGTGCTATGTTCAAAGTTGGCCTTTAGCATATTGGCCAGATGGCAGTGTTAAATGGACAGCACAGTCTGCAGTGTTTGATTCAGATAGTGATAGAGCCTATGAAATAATTAAAACGGATAGAAAACTTAAGCCAGGTAAAGCTATAGAAATTTATGAGAGTAAAGAACAAATAATAATAGACAATGATGTAATGAAATGCTATATAAATAAAACTGGACAAGACATAATAGAAAAGGTTTTAATGAAAAATAAAGTAGTCAATGAAGGGGGGAAATTAGTAGTTATAAATGAAGTGCGAAAAGATAACATTCATCAATTCGAGAAATATTACAGTAAAATAGAGAATGTATCAATTGAAAATAAAGGGCCATTAAGAGTTGTAATCAAATTTGAAGGTGTACATTCAGATGAAAAAAGAGAATGGATTCCATTTATATTTAGAATGAATTTTTCTCTTGGAATAGAATATTTTAGAGTTACGCATACTTTTTTCTTTGATGGAGATCCAAACAAAGATTTTATCAAAGGGATAGGAATACAATTTTCTTTATCATTAAATGAAAATGATTTCAATAGACATGTTAGATACGCATTAGAAGAAGGTATGTATTCAGAACCAGCAAAATTATTGCTAACTAGATTTTGTGCAGTTGATAATAAAGCTTATGAAAAACAAATTAATGGAGAATTTGTGGATATTGAAAAAGCAGACACAAGGACAATTGAATTAGCAGAGAAGAATGCTATATGGAATAACTTTAAACTTACTCAAGATTCAGCAAATCATTATAAAATAATTAAGAAAAGTGAAGAAAACTTAACATATGTTGATGTATTACATGGAAGTAGGGCTAATGGGCTTATGTATGTTGGATCTGAAAGTGCAGGAATTTCATTAGGATTGAAGAACTTTTGGCAAAGGTATCCTTCATCTCTTGAAGTTAAAGGATTAGCTAAGAAAAAAACAACTGCAATATTATGGCTATGGGATCCAGCAGTAGAAGCAATGGATTTGAGACATTACTCTAATAGTCCACATATGGTTGCTTATGAAGGTTTTGAAGAAATAAGGTCAACACCTTTAGGTATAGCAAATACAAGTGATGTTTATATTGGGTTCTATAATAAAATGCAAAATAATGAAGAAATCTATGAAATGTCAAAGGAATGGCAAAATAATTCTTTGCTAGTATGCGATCCAGAACACTATTATAAGACTAAAACAACTGGAAAGTGGGGCTTGCCAGATAAAAGTGATGATAAAAAGAAGTTTTTTGAGGATATATTAGAAGAAAACTTTGAATTTTATAGAAAAGAAATAGAACAAAGAAACTGGTATGGATATTGGAACTACGGAGATGTTATGCATACTTATGATGGGGTAAGACATCAATGGAGATATGATTTGGGCGGCTATGCATGGCAAAACACGGAACTTATGCCTAATATATGGCTATGGTATCAATTTCTAAGAACAGGAAATGCTCTTGTATACAAAATAGCAGAAGCTATGACAAGGCATACTAGTGAAGTTGATGCATATCATTTTGGAGAATATAAAGGGTTGGGTTCTAGACATAATGTAGTCCATTGGGGTTGTTCGTGTAAAGAAGCGAGAATCAGTATGGCCATTCTTCACAAGTTTTACTATTATTTAACTGGTGATGAACGGGTAGGAGAAATACTTACGGAAATAAAGGATGGAGATCAAGCAGTAGAAAGATTGGAACCATTGAGAGGATTTTTTCCAGAAAGTGATATAAAGACACATATAAGAACAGGTCCAGATTGGTCAGCTTTTTGCTCAGATTGGGAAACTGAATGGGAAAGAACTGAAAATGAGGAATATAAAAATAAGATAATTAAAGGTATGGATATAATAAAGTCATTGCCAAATAAGTTGTTGTCAACTCCGGCTTGTGGATATGATTCAAAAACATCAATACTTAAGCATATAGAAGATGAAAGAATGACTGGCGAGTTTCATATGATGATTTCTTTTGGAGCACCACAGATTTGGATTGAAATAGGAGAACTATTAGAAGATGAAGAATGGAAGGATATGATAGCTGATTTTGGAGCTTTTTATATGCTATCTGATGAGGAAAAGAAAAAGAGGACAAATGGAAAGTTAAGCAACAAGTGTTTTAGTTGGCCGATGTTTGCAACAGGCATGTCGGCCTATTGTGCAAAAAGAAATGGGGATAGAAAATTAGGTAAAAAAGCATGGAATTTATTATTTAAGGAATTAAATGCTAAAAGTAAAAATATGATTACACCAAGTGTAATAAAATCTTGGAGAAGTATATATGAAGATCCGAATGTAACTACTAATTGCGTTTCACAATGGAGCATTAATACAATTATGTGCTTAGAATTAATAGGAGATATGATTCCGGAAGAATTTACAAGTAAATAATAGAATTTTATAAAGAAAACTGTCTTAAATTTAGAGAATATCTTTTTAAGACAGTTTTTCATTTTGTTTTGATGAAGTTTGTATACTTTTAAAAAGTTCAGGGTAGAACACCAATATATTTCTAGAAATAATAGTTAAATGAAAGTTATACACTGTCTAAAATATAAAAAAAGTTGTATACTAGTAAAAATAAAAATGTAAAAGAAAATAAAAAAAATGAATAAAATTATGGGAAATAAAAAGGGCGGGAAGTATGCTAAAATAAGTTATACATTCTTTATTAGTGGTTATTAAAGTGGGATTTAGGATAACATATAAATTCGATTTAGGAAAAGGAAATACTATTACTACATAAAAAAATGGGAAATATTTTTTTGGAAAGATAAAATAAGTTGAAACTAATATACTAATTGCTATTGACTTTGTAATTTTAAGGTAATATAATAGATTCATGGAAGGAATACGTTTCCAAAGAACTAATAATCGTAAGAAGAGAGGGATTGTTATAATGAAAGATTATGCAAAGTGGATGGCTGATTCAATAATAGCTAGAAACACAGATTTGACTAGTTATTGGGCTTATGAATTTGGTTTAACACTGGATGGAATCGCTGAAGTTTGGAAACAAACTAATGATGAAAAGTATTTCAATTATGTTAAAGATGCTATGGACACTTTCATTGGTGAAGATGGAAGTATTAGAGGATACAGAGTAGATGAATATAATATTGATCATTTAAACAATGGCAAAATAGTCCTAACCTTATATCAAGCAACTAAAGAAGAAAAATATAGAAAAGCTTTAGAATTGCTAAGAACACAAATAAATAACCATCCAAGAACTAGAGAAGGAGTTTTCTGGCATAAAGAGATATATCCAGAACAAATATGGTTAGATGGTTTATATATGGGAGCGACTTTTTATGCAAAGTATGTAAACGAATTCGGGGACATCAAAGAATTTGATGATATAGCTAAACAATTTATTATTGCCAAGAGTCATTTAATAGATGAAAAAACTGGATTATTATATCATGCATATGATGATGCTAGAGTACAACCTTGGGCTAATAAGGAAACAGGGTTATCAAGACATTTTTGGAGCAGATCGATGGGTTGGTATGTTATGGCTTTAGTAGATACTTTAGAAGTATTACCAGAAGATAATAAACATAGAGCTGAAATGTTAAAAATACTTCAAGATACAGTAGATGCTTTAGTAAAAGTGGCAGATAAGGATAGTCATGTATGGTATCAAGTACTAGATCAAGGAGATAGAAAAGGAAATTACTTAGAAGCTTCAGGATCTTCAATGATTGCTTATGGAATTTTAAAGGGAGCAAGACTTGGATATTTAAGAGAAGAATTGAAAGAATTCGGACAAGCTTCATTTAAAGGATTAGTAGATGAATTCATCCTTGAAACTGATGAAGGTAACATTAATTTAAATAAAATATGCTTTGTTGCTGGACTTGGTGGAAAAGATAACAGAGATGGATCATTTACATATTACATAAGTGAACCAGTAGTTGCCAATGAACCAAAGGGGTTAGGACCTTTCGTATTAGCAGCTGCAGAAAACAATTTATTACAATAGGGATGTAGTCCGAGATGATTGTAAGGATTTTAATTCTTACAATCATCTAAAAATAATTAAAAGGTATTATTTATCAAAATTGGAGGGGAAAAAATGAAAAGGAAAGTTACTGTTAAGAATATGATAGGTTATGCATCTATTAATTTCTTAGGGAGTGGAGCACAGAAAATAGTTCAGCTATATTTAATGGTATTTTATACAACACTTTGTGATATTAGTGTGGTACAAGCGGGAACTATATTTACAGTTACTAGATTTCTTGATGCTATTTTAAATCCTGTAATGGGATTCGTTAGTGATAACTTTGGAAGGACTAAATTAGGTAAACGTTTTGGTAGAAGAAAATTCTTCATCTTAATCGGTGTGCCATTGTCTATGATTGTGTTTCCGTTGATGTGGACAGTTGGTCATTCTTTTGCATTTTATTTCGCAGTTAATATGGTTTGGGAAATGTTATTTACTGTAATCATTGTTTCTGCAATTGCATTACCTGCAGAGATGGCACAAACTGCAGCTGATAAGACAAAACTTGTTGCTGCTAAATCATATTTTGGAACAGTAGCTAATATTGTAGCTGCAGCTATTCCAGCAGAGTTATTCCGTAGATTTGGTGAAAATGAACCAAAATCATTTGCTTTAGTAGGTATTGTTTATGCTGCTATAATTGCAGTTTCGTTAATTGTTGTTTATGCATTTACATTTGAGCGTGATCCAAAGGAAGTTGTTTATGACGATCAAGCACATGGTATAGGAGAAATATTAAAGAAGTTAGTATTAGATATATCTTCAACATTGAGAGTAAAATCATTCAGAATTCATACAATTATGATGCTTTTAATTGGAATTTATAAAAATTTAGCTGGTAGTATATTAACTTATTATGTAATTTGTTGTATGGCAATAGCTAATGCAAAGTCAGCAACAGGATATGTTTCAGCTATATCAACATTTGTTTCTTTAGGAACTTTAACAGTGTTTGTAGCTCTTGCTTATAAGTATGGTGGACCAAAGACTTTCAGAGTTTCTGCAAGTATAGTTATTTTGGGATGTATTGGATATATTGGCGTAATGTTTATGAAAGGTACAGATTGGTTAATTCCTGTTTTTGTTGTAGCACAGTTAATTAATGAAATTGGTAAAGGCGGTTGTGATTACATACCAGTATTCCAATTACCATTTATGGCTGATATAGATGAGGCTGTAACAGGTACTAGAAGAGAAGGTATATTCTCAGGGGTTAATGGAGCTATGTCTAAGATTTCATACGGAATAGAATCATTAATAATGACTGGAGGATTGGCAGCTTTCGGGTATGTTTCTGGAAAGGATGTTGTACAACCACAATCAGCTGTAATAGGAGTAGCAATTTTAGCAACTGCACTTCCAATGGTTATACTTCTTGTTACTTTTATTGTTTCTACTAGACTTAAATTAACTAAAGAAAATCATAAGCTTTTAGTTGATGAAGTTAACAGAGTAAAAGCTGGTGGAGATAAATCACAAGTTACACCAGAAGCTAGAAAAGCAATTGAAGATCTAACAGGATTTGCTTACGAAAATTGTTTCGGAAACAATAATGTAGGTTATCATTCAAAGACTGCTAATGCATAAAAGATAAACATTTAGTACAGGTAAAATCATTAATATTAATATAGTAGATAAATGTAATCTTATGTTTATCTACTATATTTTTTTGATATTATATAAATTAATAAACAATAGTTTTTGTTTAGAGTAGTTGGAAATTTATTAATGTAGTTATTTGGCATTTTAGGGCCTGAAATACGATATAAGATTTTTTAGGGGGAGTTATTTGTGGAATTAGAAAAATTTGAGTGGAATGAAGATTTATACAATAAAATAGAGAAAAAAGTCAATGAAAATATGCCTAATATAGAAAATCTGAAAAAATATGATATTACAGATTTAGAATATGGTGGGTTTATTCGAGTAGTTGAAGAAGAATATTTAACCCATCCTGATGGGCCTTATAAAGGGACAAAGTCAGAGCTTAAAAAAGATAGGGATTATCTTGGAAAAACTTTAATTAAAAATACTCAAAAAGTTAAATATTATGGAGAAGTAATACAAAAAGCTATTGATGAAGCTAGTGAAAATGTAAGCGGTGGTAAAGTTATAATACCAGGAAGTCATAACTCAAATAAGCCTAATGTTTATTATACAGGTGCTATAACGTTAAAGAGCAATGTAGTGCTGGAAATAGAAGAAAATGCTATTTTAAGATTTGTTAGAAATAAAACTAATGAATTTTATCCTTTAGTTTATACAAGATGGGAAGGCATTGAGATGATAAATTTCTCTCCGTTTATATATTCTTATGAGGCTGAAAATATCGCTATAATAGGTAAAGGTGTATTAGATGGAAATGCAGATGAATTTAACTGGATGCCATGGAAATTTGGATACTTTGGAGAAGAAAATCAACAAATTCAAAGAGATAGATTATTTGAATTAGGTGAAATTAATGCGGATGTAAGGACTAAAAGAATATTTGGTGATGATATTTCTACAATAAGACCACCATTTATTCAACCATATAAATCTAAAAATATACTTATAAAAGATATAAAAATTATTAACTCTCCATTTTGGGAGATGAATCCAGTACTTTGTGAAAATATTAAGGTTGATAAAGTAAAAGTCGATACCAATTTATATAATAATGATGGGTTTGATCCAGAATCATGTAAAGACATGATTGTAGAAAATTGCTATTTCCTAACAGGAGATGACTGCATAGCTATAAAATCAGGAAGAAATAATGAAGGGAGAAATATTGGAGTGCCATGTGAGAATATAATTATTAGAAATAATGAATTTAAAGATGGTCATGGAGGAATTACCATTGGTAGTGAAATATCAGGTGGGGTAAATGATGTGTTTGCTCATGATAATTATTTTGATAGCAAAGAGCTAGATTACCCAATAAGATTCAAAACTAACGCGGAACGTGGAGGAAAATTGGAAAACATCTATGTTAAAAATAGCATAGTAAACAAATCAAAAGTAGCTGTTATACATGCAGACTTTTTCTATGAAGAAGGAGAAGTTGGAAAGCATAAGCCTATTTTGAGAAATGTTACATTGTCTAATATAAAAACAGTAGAAGGTGGAAGTATAGATGCCAAAAATGCTTTATATATTAAAGGGTTTGAAAATGCACCTATAGAAAATATTGTAATAGAGGATGCTGTTTTAAATGGTGTTCAGGGAGAGGCTATATTACAAAATGTTAAGAATATAACTTTTAAAAATGTTTTTATAAATGGAAAACAGTTAGATAATAGAACTTTTAGTGTGAATAATAAATTTGAAGTAATTTATTGAAAATGAATTAGAAAATATATTATTAATTTTAAAACTCATGTATTGAATAATTTAGCATATTTAGTATACTTGAATATGTGAAAGCAATATAAAGGAAGTACATATCCGGAGGTGAAAATATTTGGTATTATACGATAAATTTGAAAAGGAAAGTGGAAAAGACTATGCATACAGGGTGTTAAGAGAAAATATAATGTCTTTAGAGCTTAATCCTGGAGAATTATTAAGCGAAATTGAACTATCAGAAAAATTAGGTATATCAAGAACTCCTATTAGAGAAGTTTTGATGAAACTAAAAAGTGAACATTTAATAGAAGTAAAACCTCAATCAGGAACATATGTCTCTTTAATAGATTTAGATTTAGTTCAGGAAGCTAGGTTTATGAGATTTACATTAGAAGAAAAAGTGTTGAAATTGGCATGTGAAAACTTTAGCGAAGAATTATTTGTTGAATTAGAGAAAAACTTATATGCTCAACAGATAATTGCTGATATGGATGGTGGAGAAAAAGAATTTCATAAGTTAGATAACCATTTTCATGAGTTATTTTTCTTAGGAGTGAATAAAGAAAATGTTTGGAAAAGCATATTGAATATAAGTACTCACTATAATAGAATGAGAATTTTATCTCAAGCAGAAGATTCAAAAAGAGATGTTGTAGAACAACATAGAGAATTTATAGAAGTTATCAAGAATAAAAATATAGACAGAGTTGAGTCTTTAATTAGTGAGCATATGAGATATACAAAGAACAGTTGGGAACATCTTCTGAAGGAAGATAATGAATCACATAATTTTTTCAAGATAAATAAATAGTTAAATTAAGAATTTAGAAAAGTGCTTATTTTTATAATAAAGCACTTTTTTATATGTAAAAATTTGAAAAGGGTTGCAAAATCATATGGAGAGTGTATAATAGAATTATAACTAGTATACAAGAAGAGGCGAGATGAAGAGAATTATCACTTATTAAAATAAGCTGAATTTGAAACCACTTAGAAAAAAACCGTATATTACATAGAATCTGTCTTCATTTTTCATATGAGGTTTATGGAAACTTAACAATGAAAGCGCCTCGCTTAGTATACAAGAATATAATTTAGGGGGAAGACATATGTTAAATAAATTAAAGGAACAAGGAATAGTAGCTGTAATAAGAGCTAAAGATCATGAAGAAGCTATGGGAATCATAGAAGCGTGTCTTAATGGAGGCGTAAAAGCTTTAGAATTAACTTATACAATCCCTAATGTTGTAGAAGTAATAAGAGAAGTAAATGAAAAATATAGTGATGCATTAGTAGGTGTTGGTAGTGTGTTAAATGGAAAGATGGCTTTAGATGCGATAGAAGCAGGAGCTAAATATGTTGTAAGTCCAGGATACTCAGAAGAAGCTAACACAGTTTGTCATTCAAAAGGAGTAGTTTATTTACCAGGTTGTATGACAGTGACAGAAGTAATGCATGCAATGGATAAAGGAAATACAATGGTTAAGATTTTCCCTGGAGAATTATTTGGACCTAAATATATAAAAGCATTGAAAGCGCCAATTCCACACGTTGATATAATGCCAACAGGTGGTGTTAATATAGATAATATTGATGAATGGTTTAAAATGGGGGTTTCTTGTGTTGGTGTAGGTAGTGCGTTAACTAATGCTGGAAGCTTGAAGGATATAGAAAATTTAGCTAAGGAGTTTGTAAAGAAAATTGAAAAGATTAGATCTTAAACAAGAAGGTAAAATACTGGGATTTGGAGAGATAATGCTTAGATTGACTCCAGAGGAATCAGAAATGATAATACAGGCAAATAAGTTTAATGCTACATATGCTGGCGGGGAAGCTAATGTAATATGTAGTCTTAGTATGTTCGGACATGATACTAAAATGTTGACAAAACTTCCTAGTAATCCTCTAGGTGAAAAAGTTATAAGAGATTTGAAGTCTTTTGGGGTAGACACCAGAGAAATCCTTAGAGGTGATGGAAGACTTGGAATATATTTTTTAGAACAAGGTGCGGGGCTAAAAAATTCAGAAGTGGTGTATGACAGAAAATATTCAGCAATTTCTTTGGCGAAAAAAGAGGAGTTTAACATTGAGGAAATATTAAAAGATGTTAAAGTTCTTCATGTATCAGGAATTACACCAGCATTAAGTGATGAATTATTTAATTTCACATTACAATTGGTAAAGGCTGCAAAAGAAAGAAACATAGTTGTATCATATGATTCCAATTATAGAGCAAAACTTTGGAGTTTAAAAGATGCCAGAAGATTTATGGAAAATGTATTACCTTATGTCGATATAGCATTTCTTGGAATACTTGATTTTAAGAATATCTTAAAATATGAGTTAGAGCAGGAGAAAAATTTTGAAAAAGATTTAGAAACTCTTTATAATCAGTTGTTTAAGAAATATCCTAATTTAAAATTTGCTGCATCAACTAAGAGATGGGTAAATTCTGTAAACAATAACTCTCTTCAAGGATTTTTATATAATGGAGAAACTTTGGAAAAGAGCAATAAATACACATTTGATATCATTGACAGAGTAGGTGGCGGGGATTCATTTACTGCTGGAGTATTACATGGTGTTTTAACAGGAATGGAAGAGAAAAGAATAATAAACTTTGCTACTTGTGCAAGTGTTTTAAAACATAGTATAAAAGGTGACATCAATATGGTCGGGATAGATCATGTTACCACACTTATGGATTCAGGAGTAGAGAATATTAAAAGATAATGTAAAACATATTTAGGAGATGGAGAGGTATGGATAAGATATACAAGTGTTTTCCACAAGGAAAATTTAAAGTATTAACTATGAGTTATGACGATGGAAAGATCCCAGATAAAAGATTAATTAAAATCTTCAATGAAAATGGAATTAAGGGGACATTTCATCTTAACTCAGGTTATATGGAAAAGAATGATCCGGCAATAACCTATTCTTATGGAAAGAGAATTCCTAAGGAAGAAATAAAGGATTTGTATGAAGGTCATGAGGTATCTTGTCATACTCTAACCCATCCTACTATAGCAAGATGTCCTATGACACAAGTTATTGAACAAGTCTTGGAAGATAGAAAGGCTTTAGAAGCAATTGTAGGGTACCCAGTTAGAGGATTATCTTATCCAAATGGATCTTACAATAATGAAATTGAAAACATGCTACACCATGTTGGAATTGAATATTCAAGAATAGTTGGCAATAGTGATAATTTTGAATTGCCAAGAAATTATTATGAATGGAAAGCTACATGTCATCACAATCACAATTTGTTAAAGTTAGCAGATGAATTTATTGCTTTAGACAAAAAACAATATATGTATATGTTTTATGTTTGGGGACATAGTTATGAATTTGAAAGAGATAATAATTGGGAGCTTATTGAGAAATTTGCTAAGAAGATTGGTAAAAGAGAGGATGTCTGGTATGCAACTAATATAGAAATCGTTGATTACTTAAAGGTATGTGATAGTTTATTATTTGCAGCAGATGGAAGTTTTGTATACAATCCTTCAGCAGCATCAGCATGGATTAGTGTAGGTGATGTTGTTTTTGAGATTCCAGGCGGAACTCAAGTTGCTCTTAAATAGGAATGTGATGATAGTAGTACGTTAGAATTTAAAAATATTTTATGAGGTGAATTACTTATGCAAAAAAAATTAAGTGTTGAATGTTTAAATTCAAAACAAAAAGCTATATATGATAAAGTTATAAAAAGTCCGATTAAGATCATGCAAATAGGAGAAGGAAATTTTTTAACTTCTTTCTTTGATTGGATGGTATATAAGGCAATAGTAGCAGGAAAATATGAAGGATCAATTGCATTGACTTGTCCTTTAAATTTTGATCAAAAAATAAACACATTAAAAGAGCAAGATATGCTTTATACAGTAACACAAAGAGGATTTAGAGATAATGTTGAAGTAGATGAAAGTGATATAATTTCTGTATTTTCAAAAGTATTTAACTACAATGTTGACTGGAATTTATTTATGGAAATTGCTGAACTGGAAAGCTTAGAAGTAATTATATCTAACACTACAGAAGCAGGACTAGCTTATAAGGAAGTAGAACTTAACAAAGTATCAGTTGATGGGTTATATCCAGGAAAATTAACAGCATTTTTAATGCATAGATTTGAAAACTTAAAAGACAAATCTAAGAAATTACTTATCTTCCCATGTGAATTAGTAGATGATAACGGTAAAGTTCTTGAAGAAATGGTTAAGAAACATGCAGAAAGTTTTGGAGCTAGTGCTGAATTTAAGGCTTGGCTTAATGCTTCATGTGTATTCCTAAGCAACTTAGTTGATAGAATAGTTCCAGGATTCCCAAGAGAAAACACTGAAGAATACTTTGAAAAATTAGGATATATTGATAATGCAGCTTCAGTATGTGAACCATTCTTTTTATGGGGAATTGAAGGAAGCGAAGAGTATGACAAGATATTACCACTAAAATCAGCTGGATTAAATGTTAAATGGGCAGATTCACTATACGATATTCATTTATTAAAAGTTAGTATATTAAATGGATCACATACTTTAATAACTCCACTTGGAATCTTAAAGGGATTTGAAAGAGTAGATGAGCTAATTGAAGATTTAGAAGAAAAGGCATTTTTAAATGAAGCTTTAGAAAATGAAATAATACCATCATTAAAGAATGATGATGCAGAAGAATATGCGAAGACAATTCTTCAAAGATTTAGAAATCCACATTTAAAACATAAACTTGAATCTATATCTATGAATTCTGTATCAAAATTTGTTAACAGAGACTTACCAACTGTTAAAGCTTATATCGAAGATAATAACGCTTTACCAAAGAATATGGTAATTGGTCTTGCAGGGCTTCTTAGATTCTATCAAATAGAAAAGAAAGAAGATAAGTATGTAGGACATAGCTTTAAAGGTCAAGAATATCCTGTTTTTGACGTACCAAATGTTTTAGAATTCATGAGTAGTGTAAATAAAGAATATTCAGTTAAAAATGAAGATTATGTAAAAGTTGTACTTAGTAATACAGAACTTTGGGGTGAAGATTTAACTTTAATCAAAGGTTTAACTGTAGCGGTAAGTGAAGCATTAGAAAGTTTGGAGAAGAAGTATGCATAAAGTAATTAAGATAAATCATGATGATGATGTTGCTGTGCTGTTAGAAGACGGTAAAGCTGGAGAAGGCATCAATATTGGAGAAATAAAATTAGTAAATGATATACCAAAAGGACATAAGGTTGCTATAAAGAATATTAAAAAAGGACAAGACATTCTTAAATATGGTTATAGCATAGGAAAGGCAAAAGAAGATATCAAAGTTGGAGATTGGGTGCATTCTCACAATCTTGGTACAGGACTTGGAGAAATATTAGAATATAACTTCAAGGGAGATATAAAAGAAGTTCACAAAGAAAAAAGTGATCTTACTTTTAAAGGATATGTTCGTGATAATGGAGAAGTTGGAATAAGAAATGAAATATGGATCATTAATACAGTTGGTTGTATTAATAAAACTTGTGCAATTTTAGCAAGAGAAGGAAATAAGCTTATAAATGATAAGGTAGATGGTGTATATCATTTTGAACATCCATTTGGATGTTCTCAACTTGGTAGTGATTTAGAGAATACTAGAAAGATTTTAGCTGATATGGTAAATCACCCAAATGCAGCAGGAGTACTTGTAGTTTCTCTTGGATGCGAAAATAATACATTAGAAAGCTTTAAAGAAATACTTGAGCCTATAAATCATGATAGAATCAAGTTCTTAAGAGTTCAAGATGTTGAAGATGAAGTTGAAGAAGGCAAGAAGCTTATAGGAGAATTGGTTGAATATGCTTCAAAATTCGAACGTGAAGATGTAAATATATCTAAACTGAAAATTGGGTTGAAATGCGGTGGATCTGATGCATTCTCAGGTGTTACAGCTAATCCATTACTAGGAAGAATATCAAATACTTTGACCACTTTAGGTGGAACAGCTATACAAACAGAAGTGCCAGAAATGTTTGGGGCTGAAACAATCCTATTTGATAGAGCTATAAATAAAGATATTTTTGATAAAAGTGTGGATCTTATAAATAACTTTAAAGAATATTTCATGAGGTATAATCAAGTTATTTATGAAAATCCTTCACCTGGGAATAAAAAAGGTGGAATAACAACATTAGAAGAAAAATCATTAGGTTGTGTACAAAAGAGTGGTAAGGCTGTAGTAACTGATGTATTAGAATATGGAGATAGAGCAACAAAGACAGGTTTAAACCTAATTTCTGGTCCGGGAAATGATCAATGTGCAGTTACAGTTCTCGCAGCAGCTGGTGCACATATAGTATTGTTTACTACTGGAAGAGGAACACCATTTGGTGGAAATGTTCCGACATTAAAGATTTCAACCAATACGGATCTTTACAATAGAAAGAAAAATTGGATAGATTTTAATGCGGGAGAACTTATTGGATCAAGCAATCCAGAAAAAATTGATGAAGAGTTTTTAGATTTAATTATAAAAACTGCATCAGGCGAGTATAAGGCTAAAAATGAAGTTAATGATTATAGAGAAATATCTATATTAAAGGATGGAGTTACATTATAGGAGGGATTTAACATGAAAGAGTTCATGGGAGAAGATTTTTTATTATCAAATGAAACTGCAAATACATTATATAACAAGTATGCTAAGGACATGCCAATTTTTGATTATCACTGTCATTTAATACCAGAACAAATTGCTAAGGATATTAAGTATAACAATATTACTGAAATATGGTTATATGGAGATCATTATAAATGGAGAGCAATGAGAAGTTATGGTGTAGATGAAAAATATATAACAGGAGATTCAACTGACTTCGAAAAGTTTAAAGCATTTGCTTCTGTAATGCCTTATTTAATAGGTAACCCAATTTATCATTGGTCTCACTTAGAGCTTAGAAGATACTTTGGTGTAACTGAAGTCCTAAGCGAAAAGAATGCTGAAGAGATATGGAATAAATGTAATGAAGTAATAAAGAGTGCTGGATTTACTGCAAAATCAATTATTATGAAGTCAAATGTTAAATACATTGGAACTACTGATGATCCAGCTGATAGTTTAGAATTTCATCAAGAAATAGCTAAGGATAGGGATTTTACATGTGAGGTAAGACCAGCATGGCGACCAGATAAAGTTGTAAAGATAGGTAGTGAAGGCTTTGCTGAATATATAAAAGTATTAGGTAGTACTGAAAATACAACAATTGCATCGTATAGTGAACTTTTAGAAGTACTTAAAAAGAGATTACAATTCTTCGTAGACAATGGTTGTACAATTACAGATCATGCTATGGATAGAGTTTACTTTAGAGAAACAACTGAAGAAGAGGTTGATGCAATCTTAAAGAAAGCTTTAGGTGGACAAACTTTAACTCAAGATGAAATAGAAAAATATAACACATTAACTATGATTAAATTAACTGAAATGTATCATAGTCATGGAATGGTTTTACAATTACACATCGGAGCTATGAGAAACAATAATAGCAGAATGTTTAAGAAATTAGGACCAGATGTAGGTTTTGATAGTATTGATGATGGGGAAGTAGCGAAGCCTTTATCAAGATTTTTAGATGCATTAGAATCTGAAGATAAGTTACCTAAAACAATATTATATTGTTTAAATCCTAAGGATAATGAAGTTCTTGCAACTATGCTTGGAAACTTCCAAGGTGGAGGAATAGCTGGTAAGATTCAATTTGGATCTGGATGGTGGTTCCTTGACCAAAAAGATGGAATGGTAAAACAAATGACAGCTTTATCCCAATTAGGGCTTATAAGTAAATTTGTTGGAATGCTTACAGATTCACGTAGTTTCTTATCATATACAAGACATGAGTATTTTAGAAGAATACTTTGTAACTACCTAGGCGGATTAGTTGAAAATGGAGAATATCCAGCTGATATGGAGATGCTAGGAAAAGTAGTGCAAGATATTTGTTATAACAATGCAGCAGTATATTTTAAAAAATAAAAATACAGTTTCGGTGACTGTCTAAGGTAGATTAAACCTTAGGCGGTCTTTTTGTTTTAAAGATTAATCTAACAAATTTAGAGAAAGTGCAGAAAAAAAGCAAAGATTACAGCATAATATTGAATTAAAAACTATAGAAATTCGCAATTGTGTTGATTTTATTTTGTTTTTAAACATGAATGAAAGGAAAAACAAGAAAAAATAACAAAAATATGTTGACTATTACAATGTAAAGGTTTATAATCAAGTTGTAAGTAAAGGTATACATTAATTAAACATTATATAATTATGAGAGGAGTTATAATATAACAAAACTTTGCTATTATTTGTTGGAAAACTTACACACGTTTGCATATATTCAAATAATATGCATTATAGAATGTTTTAAATTTTATTAGTTTAAATATATTAAAGGGGAGATATGGTTATGAAGAGTAAGAAAATTTCATTGATTTTAGTTGGATTGATGTCTTTAACAATGTTGGCTGGTTGTGGTTCGAAGGATGCAAAAGATTCTTCAGGGGATAAACATATATCAATTATGGCGCCTTTAGTAGGAACAGATGCACCTGCGGGAGATAATGAGATTCAAAAACAATTAGAAGAAAAAACAGGATATAAAGTTGATATTACATGGGTTCCTGATAGTTCCTATAATGATAAGTTATCAATTACATTAGCATCAGATGAAGTCCCTGATATATTGGTTGTGAAAGATAAAGATGCAACAACAATTAGCAATGTTAATAAAGGTGCTTTTTGGAAGTTAGATGATTTCATTGAAGATTATGATAACTTATCAAAAGCAGATGAATCAATAAAAGAAAATGCCTCATTTAACGGAAGTACATATGGTATTTATAGAACTAGAGATGTTATTCGTTCTTGTGTAGCTATAAGGAAAGATTGGTTAAATAATTTAGGGTTAAAAGAACCAAAAACCCTAGAAGAATTTACAGATATGCTTAAAAAGTTTACTAACAATGATCCTGATAAAAACGGGAAAAAGGATACATATGGAATGGTTATTCCAAAATGGCCTGGAAGCTTAAATACAAACAGTCCTTTTGATCAAATGTCAATTTGGTTTGGAGCACCAAATGCAACAAAAGTTGATGATGGAAAAGTTACTCCAGACTTTATGACAGATGAATATATGAATGCATTAGATTATTTCAAAAAATTATATGATGAAGGTTTAATGAATAAAGATTTTGCAGTAATGGATTCAAAGAATTGGGATGATCCATTTGTAAATGGACAAGCTGGAGTTATAGTTGATGTTCAATCAAGAGCATTGGATAAGCTACAAAAGAAAATTTTGGAGAAGTATGGGGATGATGGTAAAAATGGTGACTCGTATGTAACAATGGTTGGCAATATTACAACTAGTGCAGCAGATAAAATTTTACCAACTACAGGATATTCAGGAATGTTAGTACTACCAAAACAAAGTGTTAAGAGCGAAAAAGATGTTAAGAAAGTATTAGACTTCATAAATAAGACTAATACAGAAGAAGTTAATACTATACTAAATAATGGTGTAGAAGGTGTTCATTATAAGATGGAAAATGGGAAGTATGTTCCAACTACTGATAAAACATTAAAAGCACAATTAGACGCATATTCTCAGTTATCAACTAATACACCAAATTACAAAATAATGAAACCTTTAAAAGGTAATAATCTTGAAGCACAAAGAAACGACATTATGGAAAAAGGTAAGGATAAAGCAGTGTTTAATCCAACAGCATCATTAATTTCTGATGTGTATTCTAAGAAGGGTGCTCAATTACAAAATATTATGGCTGATGCCAGAATCAAATATATTGCTGGACAAATAGATAAAAAAGGTTATCAAGATGCAATTAATTTATGGTTAAGCACAGGTGGACAAGAGTATATGGATGAATTAGGAAAGTTATATAAAGAGAATATTAAATAGATCAGTTGGAGGATGTCTTGAAATTTTGACATCCTCTAAAGCAAAATATATAAATAAGAAAGGAATGAGAGCGTATGGAAAATAGTGTAATAAGTGCAGAACCAAATAAAGCAAAAATTACACCTAAAAAGAAAATATCGCTTTTAGATCATATAAAGCATAATAAGTGGCTTTACATTATGTTAATACCAGGAATAATATATTTTATTGTATTTAGATTTGCACCAATGTGGGGACTATCTATAGCTTTCAAAGATTATTCACCGTACTTAGGATTTTCAGGTAGTAAGTGGGTTGGTTTTGAATATTTTAAAGATTTCTTTTCTAGTCCTGACTTTGGAAGATTAATGTCAAATACATTAATTCTTGGAGCTTTAAATGTTACTGTGGGATTTGCCTTTCCTATTATATTAGCTTTATTGCTAAATGAATTAAGAGTAGAAATATATAAAAAATGTATACAAACAGCAATATATGTGCCTCACTTTGTTTCTTGGACTATAGTTGCAAGTATATCAGTAATATTATTAACTGCAGATACTGGAGCCCTTTCTAACTTGTTAGAAACGATAACTGGGCATCAAATTAATGCACTTACTGAACCAGGATTGTTTAAACCCATGATAGTATTTCAAGGAATATGGAAAGAAAGTGGATATGGAACAATAATATATCTTGCAGCATTAGCATCTGTAGATCCAGAACAGTATGAAGCAGCTGTAATGGATGGAGCAGGAAGATTTAAAAGAGTTATACATATTACTTTACCAGCTATAAAAAATACAATTGTTGTTATGTTGATTCTTAAGTGCGGACAATTCTTATCTACAGGATTTGATCAAATCTTCTTGATGACAAATTCATTAAATCGTGTAGCAGCAGATGTATTTGATACTTATGTATATCAATTAGGTATAACACAAGGTGCATATAGTTATGCAACAGCAGTTGGATTATTTAAATCTTTAGTTGGAGTTATTTTAGTACTTGGTTCAAACTTTATTGCAAAAAAAGTTGATCCAGATAGTGGAATATTCTAGTGAGGAGGAGATGTTATGATTATGAGTAAAAAGAGAAAAAAAGATATATTTAACACTCCTGCTGGAAGAGTATTTGATGTCTTTAATATAATTATTTTAGGTGTTTTTGGGTTTATAACAATAGTTCCTTTCTTATTTGTTATAGCAGGATCATTCTCTTCAGAGTTAGAGTTGTCAACAAGACATTTTTTCATAATACCACATGGTTTTACATTAGAAGCTTATAAATACATTTTTGATGCAGGAAATATTTTTAGAAGTTTATTAACAACAATAGGTGTAACTGTTGTCGGTACAATTGTACAATTATTTTGTACATTTTCAATGGCTTACCCTCTTTCAAGAAAAGGGTTAAGAGGTAGATCTTTTTTAATGAAATGTGTAGTTATAACAATGGTATTTAGTGGTGGAATGATTCCTACATTCTTAGTAGTTAAATCATTAGGATTATTAGATTCATATTGGGCATTAATTTTACCAGTTGCAATTAATCCATTTAACTTAATAATAATTAAGAATACATTCCAGGAGTTTCCAGAAGAATTAATAGAAGCTGCTAAGATAGATGGTTGTTCAGAAATAAGAACATTTATTAAGATAGTATTACCATTATCAATGCCTACAATAGCAACATTCACATTATTCTATGCTGTTGGAACATGGAATGATTTCTTTAACGCATTCCTATATATAAATGATAGTAGCAAATGGACATTACAAATTATTTTACGTCAGATAACATTAATGTCAGATATTGCTGCTAATGGAGATGCAGTAGCAACGCTAGAAATTCCTAAAGAAGCAGTTAAATTAGGTACAATAGCAGTAGCGACAATTCCTATTTTGTGCATATATCCATTCTTACAAAAACATTTTGCAAAGGGAATGATGTTAGGATCTGTAAAAGGATAAAATTTCAATAATAGAGAAGCTGTCTTATATTTCTAAGTATTATACTAAGATAATTTTAAGACAGCCTTTTATAGTATATTAACTTTTGCTAAATAAATTTATAGAAAGGGGCTGCCTCTTATGAAAAAGATGCTTAAACCAATAACAGCAATGATTACATTATGTACTTTACTAGGAACTTTTGTAGGTTGCTCGGCAAAGGATAAAGAGGAAAGTTTAGATAGTATTTCAATTGTTGCGCCCTTAAATAGCATTGATGAACCAGAGAAAAACAGTGAGATATTAAGTAAATTAGAAGAGCTAACTGAAATGAAAGTTGATATAAAATGGATACCAAAAGGAAATTATAAAGCTAAAAGTACAGCTATGATAGCTTCAGGAGAATGTCCTGATATTCTTGTGGTAGAAGATATAACTGAAGATATCGTAAAAGGTGTAGATCAAGGAGGCTTTTGGCAAGTGGATGATTATATCACAGGTTATGAAAATTTATCAAATGGAGATAAGGCAATTCAAAATAATGCATCTTTTAAAGGAAAAACTTATGGCATTTATAGATATAAAGATATGGTAGATAATTCAATGATTTTTAGGAAAGATTGGTTAGATAAGTTAGGTCTTAAAGAACCACAAAATATTGATGAATTTACAGAAATACTTAGAAGATTTAGAGATAGTGATCCTGATGAAAATGGCATAAAAGATACATATGGATTGGGAATTGCTGGAGCAGATGAAGGTAAATTTAATGATATTTTTAATCAAATTGCTGCGTGGTTTGGGGCACCAAATGGTTGGAAAGTTAAAGATGATAAATTAGTCCCTGCATTTACTACAGAAGAGTATAAAAAGGCCTTAGATTATATGAGAAAAATATATGATGAAGGATATATAGATCCAAAGTGCTATTTAAAGAATAATTCAGATGTTGAAGATAACTTTTTTAATAATAAGTATGGAGTTATATTTGAAAAATTATCAAAAGCAGTGGATTTAGAAAAATCAATTAAAGAAAAAAATCCAAATTCAGAAACTGATAAACTTATAACAACAATAAGTAGTATTAAGGTAAATGAAAATAGTAAGGTATTTGGAGGTAAAGGTTATTCTGGTATGCTTATGTTTCCTAAAAAGGGAATAAAGAGTGAGGAAAAATTAAGAAAGGTCTTAGGATTTGTTGATAAACTAAATAGTAAAGAGTGTTATACTTTGCTTAACTAC
This sequence comes from Clostridium cibarium, assembly GCF_014836335.1. GTDB lineage: Bacteria > Bacillota > Clostridia > Clostridiales > Clostridiaceae > Clostridium > Clostridium cibarium. Next base: position 75,824 of record NZ_JACSRA010000006.1, on the reverse strand, counting down.
GGTATACTGGGGGAAAATTACACAATTGAAAATGGAGAATATAAATCATTGCAGAATAGTACAACTTATGATTTACTTTCTTTTTCAGAATTAAGTATCAATTGGAATAAAGAAAGTTTATCAACAAACGAAAAGAGTAATTTCAGAAAAAACTTGAGTAAAGTGCAAGATTTAAAAGAAGATAATATTATCGAAAATCCAGTTTTAAATTTAAAGACAGAAGGATATATAAATAATGAACAAAGTGTTTTATCGGATTTAGAGTCAATAAATGCAAAATATATTTTTGGAGAGCTAGATAAAAGCCAGTACGAATCAGCACTAAGAGAATGGCTTGAAAATGAAGGAGATAGTTATATTGAAAAAGTAAATAAGTTATATGAGGAATATTTGTATAAATAGTCATAGCTTTTAGGAGGAAGAGATGAGTAGAAGAATAGAAAAAGAGCCAAAGCCAGTACTGATAGGAGAAATAAATACTGAGAAGGCAGGAAAAAATGCAAAAGCACTTATAGGTGATGTTGATGGTGATGGAAGAATGGAATTAGTGATGGTTCAAGCTAATGGTGGTATTGATGATAGATACGAACCTCACCAAGTTCAGGCTATTACAACATTTGATCTTGAAGGGAATCTACTTTGGCAGGTAGGAATTCCAAGTGACATACCTGGAGAGTTTGGTTCAGATTTTCCAGCTCAAATAGCAGATATAGATGGCGATGGAATTAATGAAGTATTATGTGTTATGAATAAGAAGTTTAAAATTTTAGATGGTAAAACAGGAAAAGTAAAAAAGGAATATGATTTGCCTAATGAAGAAGCACATGATTGTATAATAGTTGCTAATCTTTCTGGCAATGAATTTCCTCAGGATATAATACTTAAAAATAGATATACAAAGATGTGGGCAATGGACAAAAACTTTAATTTATTATGGGAGCATGAAGGAAATATAGGACATTATCCATGGATTTGCGATATTAATGGTGATGATAAGGATGAAGTTTTAGCTGGATATGACATGCTAGATAGTAAAGGAAATGTTTTGTGGTCTTGCAAAGATTTAAAGGATCATGCAGATTGTATAACTATTGGAGATGTTCTTCGTAATCCAGCTAGAGGTGGACAAATAGTTATAGGTGGTAGTGGTAATTCAACTGTTATGTATTCTTGGGATGGAAAAGAAATGTGGAGATATGAAAATTCTGTAGAGGCACAACATATTGCAGTAGGTCAATTTAGAGAAGATTTAGAAGGGTTACAAATAGCAGGACTTGATCGCATAGTAAGAGGAGAATTAGATGGAACTGTAAATCCTGAGACAGGAAGAGACGGGATATTCATTCTTGATTGTAATGGAAAAGAATTAATAAAGGAAAACCGTGAGACAAAGGGATGGCTTACAATTATAGAAACATTTCACAATTGGAGTGGAAATAAGAAAGATTATATTTTAGCTTACAGAAGAGGGGGAGGAGTCCTACCAACTCTTTATAATGGTTTTTTGGAACCAGTTGCAACATTCCCAGTAGATGGATATGTAATCCATGCTGATTTGTTAAATAATAATATAGAATGTGTAATTATATATAGTGATGGAAAAGCGAGTATTTTTGCTGCGAAATTTATGGATATTAGTAGATATGAAAATATCCCAATAGAACAAAGTAAAAGGCTTTCACATTCCACATTGTATCCAGGAGCAGATGTGAAAATTGTAGCAGATAAATATTATAAAGGTACTCTTCCAATAGAAAGTAAAATAAAAGAGCTTAGATATAAATTCCCTCTTGAAAATGATATATATGATGTTTCTATAACTTTTGGAGGATCTGAAACAACTTCATATACTGAGAGCGTTAAAGTAGGAAATCGTAGGTTATATTTGAAGTCAATAATTACTGCAAAAGGAGAATTAGTAAAAAAGACTTTTTCGGTTAATGTGTTTGATAATGAATTAAGAATTGCTATAGATGGGGAAAATCCCGTTGTTAATGATATTGAAATATATAAGGCAGATGCTAAAACAATATTTTTAGCAGGTGACTCTATTGTGTGTGATCATTTTGAAGAGCCATATACAGGATGGGGACAAGTATTGCCTTCGTTTTTTGATGAAGGAGTTGCAGTGAGTAACCATGCATTTGGAGGGAGAACTGCAGTAAGCTTTATTAAAGAAAGTAGATTAGATGACATTTTACAATTAATAAAGCCTAATGACTATTTATTTATACAATTCGGGCACAATGATCAAAAACCAGGAATGTTTTATTCAGATGCTAATGGAAAATATAAAAGGGTATTAAGAGAATATATTAATGTTGCCCGAAAGAAAGGGGCTATACCTGTGCTTATTACATCTATGCCTAGAAGAGAGTTTGGTGAAGATGAGAAGATAGTAAATACTCATGGTTATTATCCGGAAGCTGTTAGAGAACTAGCTAAAGAAGAAGGAGTTGTCTTAATAGATTTAAATTATAAAGGTGAAAGATTGGTAAATAGCATGGGAGTTGAGGAAAGTAAGAAATTATTTTTGCATTATGCTCCAGGTGAATTTCCAGGATATCCGGATGGAATAAAAGATAACAGTCACTTCTGTGAAGATGGAGCGATTAAAATAGCTGAACTTATTGTAGAAGGAATAAAAGAAAATAAATTAGAGTTAGTAAAGTATTTTAGAAAAAAATGAGGTATGAAAAAATGAGAAGTGTTAATTTAGTAGTCAATAATATGGAAGCTACTTTAGATAATGGGCTTATAAGAGTTAAATTCAATAATCAAGGTTCTGTTGACTCTTTAATAAAGAACGGAAAAGAACTTTTAAAAGGATTAACCGGTGATGATAGAGATGTCAATAGAAAAAGAACATTCTATTTGGATTATCACGCAAATGGCAAATTCAGAAATTTCCAACCTCGTCAGATTAAGGTATTACAGCAAGAAGAAGATTTGGTTCATATAGCATATATAGATACTACAAGTTTGCTATATGCAGAATATCACATAATAATGAAAAAAGGTATAAGTGGAATATACTCATATGTTATTACAGCTAATAATAGTGATGAAAAATTAGAAATAGCAGAGCTTAGAACAGTATATAGGATGGGAACTTCAAATTTTAATATTTCATATAATTCTGAGAGAATAGGTAAACAACCAAGCCATAGTGAACTTGAAACAAAGGAAAAGCTTCAAGATGAGACATATAGATATGAAGATGAAGAAGTTTATTCAAAATATGATTATGCTGGATATTTTAAAGACAACCATCTATGGGGAGAATATGGAGATGAATTTGGAGCTTGGTTTATTCCAGCTAGTACTGAATATTATCCTAGTGGTCCTATGAAGCAGGAATTGTTAGTTCATTATGATGGAATAATTTTAAATTATATGACAGGAGCTCATTTTGGAACTGGAGCATTTGATGTTCCTAGAGATTGGAAAAAGTTCTATGGACCATGGTTATTTTATATAAATGATGGAACCCATGAAGAGATGATTCAGGATGCAAAGAACATAGCAAAAGAACAAGGAGAAGAATGGCCTTATACTTGGGTTAATGAAGAACTATATCCTTTAGAAAGAGGTACTGTTAAGGGAAAATTAATTTCAAAAGATGGAAGAGATGTAGGCAATGCTATGGTTGTGCTTGCAAAAGATGGGGGAGAATTCTTAAGACAAAAAGGTGATTATATTTTTTATAATAAAGCAGATTCAGATGGTAACTTTGAAATTGAAAAAGTAAGACCAGGTGAATATACCCTTTATGCCTATGCTACCCATGGAACTATAACAAGACAATTAGAAAAGAAGGATATAGAAGTATTGGCGGGAGAGTTGAATTTAGGAAATTTAGTTTGGGAAGCTCCTAGATTTACAAATTTACTTTGGCAAATAGGAAAATCAGATAGAAAAGCATCTGAATTTAAATATGGTAGTGAATTTAGAAATTATAAATGGATGACATTATTACCTAAAAATTTAAATTATAAAATTGGTGAAAGTAATGAAAAAGAAGATTGGTATTATGCTGAGCCAAAAGATGCAACATGGAATATAAATTTTCAGTTAGATAAGAAGCTACAAAAAAATGCTCATTTAACAATAGCATTAGCAGGAGCTACAACTTACGAAATAGGAGTTAAATTATCACCTAAGCTGATAGTTAAGGTTAATGGTGAAATAATTAAAAAACTTTATTATGAAAATGATACAACATTTTATAGAAGTGCAGTTAAAAGTGGAAGATATCATTTAGAAGAGATAGAAGTTAACAAGGATTTGTTAAATATTGGATATAACAATATAAGTCTAGAAAGTGTAGATGGAGCTTTTATGTATGACATTATACTTTTAGAAACAGAAGAAAAAGGAACAGAATTCACAAATAAAATGCTAGTAGACTGTTATAAAGCCTCTGGGTATATAGATGATGAAGTATCTTTAAAATTAAAAGGAGCTATAGAAAAAATTTATAATGAAAATTTTGAAGATAAAAATGAGATTTTAGCAGATATTTCTTCTATGAAATTTGATTTTGATATTAAGAATAACATTATAAATAATTTAAATAAATAACAGCTAGGAGTGATAAAAAATGAGTACAATTTATAACTGCTTTCCAGGAGGAAAGCATAAAGTTTTGACAATGAGCTATGATGATGGAAGAAATGGAGATAGAAAGCTAATAGAAATTTTCAATAAATATAACATAAAAGGAACTTTTCATTTGAATTCTGGTCTTATTGAAAAATATGAGCCATTAATAAGTGATGCTTTTGGGAAAAGGATACCTAGAAAAGAGATAAAAGAGCTTTATAAAGGTCATGAAGTTTCCTGTCATACATTGACACATCCAACTATAGAAAGATGTCCAATGACAAATGTTATAAATGAGGTTCTAGAAGATAGGAAAGAACTAGAGTCATTAGTTGGATATACTGTTAGAGGATTATCATATCCTAATGGATCGTATACTGATGAAATAAAGAATATGTTACACCATGTTGGAATAGAATATTCAAGAATTGTAGGAAATAGTGAAAATTTTGCTATGCCAAAAGACTTCTATGAATGGAAGGCAACATGTCATCATAATCATGATTTGCTAAAATATGCAGACGAATTTATATCATTAAATAAAACTCAATATTTATATATGTTCTATGTTTGGGGACATAGTTATGAATTTGATAGAGATAATAATTGGAATCTTATGGAGGAGTTTTGTAAGAAGGTAGGAAATAGGGAAGATACATGGTATGCGACTAATATTGAAATAGTTGATTATTTAAATGTATGTAGAAACTTAAAGTATTCAGCTGATGGAAGTTTTGTATACAATCCTTCTATTCAAACAGCTTGGATTAGTGTAGACAAGGTTATTTACCAGATTAAAGGTGGAGAACAAGTTAATTTTAAATAATATAAAAGGGAGATTTTTATGAAGAAGTTATATCACGGAGCTGCTTTTTATCCAGAACTATGGGATGAGAAAACAATAAAAGAAGATATAAGGCTTATGAAGAAAACAGGAATAAATATAGTGAGAGTAGGAGAATTCATATGGAGCAAGCTTGAACGAAATGAAGGTGAAGTAGATATCTCATATTTAAAGTACATATTAGATTTATTATATAGAAATGATATTGAAGTTATAATGTGTACACCGACTCCGACTCCTCCTATTTGGTTTACACATAATCATGAGGAAAGATTACATGTTGATTCTAAAGGAAGAAAAATGGTGCATGGTTCAAGGCAACATGTATGTACAAATAATGAAAAGTTTAGAAAAGCAAGTAGAAATATAGTTGAAAATATAGCTAAAGAAGTGGGGAAACATCCAGCTATAGCTTTGTGGCAATTAGATAATGAATTTAAATGTCATATAAGCGAGTGCTTTTGTGAGACTTGTAAAGAAGAATGGCATAAGTGGTTGGAAAAGAGATATGTAACTATAGATAACTTGAATAAAAAATGGGGAACATTAATTTGGAGTGAATTATATCAAAGTTTTAATCAAGTTCCCCAGCCTTTTGAATCTACTCCATTTATTCATAATTCTTCACTTTCAACTATGTATCGTATATTTCATAGGGAAAAGATAGCAGAATTTGCATCTGAACAAGCAGATATAATTAGAAAGTATTCAAAAACAACAATTACTACAAATGCAGGATTAGAGTTCACCACGGACAATGAATTGCTATTTGAAAATCTTGATGTGGCAGGGTATGATACGTATGCATCTCATGAAACGCCACATGCATTTACTTTAAATTGCGATATATGGAGAAATATTAAGAAAGGTAAAAATTATTGGCTTCTAGAAACAAGTACATCTCATACAGGAGCACTAGATAGACATGCAGAAGTACATCCAAATGGCTATTTAGCTAGTGAAGCTGTAGCAACTTATGCTTTAGGCGGAGAAGGTTTTATATATTGGTTATGGAGACAACAACCATATGGATGTGAACAAAGTCATTCGGCAGTAATTAGTGCTTGGGGAAAGCCATCAGTTGGTTATAAAAATGTTTTAGAGGTTGAAAGAGCAAGAAAAAGAGTAGAAGAATTTATGATAAATACTGAATATACTCAAGCTGAACTTGCAGTAGCATATTCTGATATGGCTAAGACTTTCTTATTAACAGAAAGCCATAAAAAGGATCAGTATAGAGGACTAATTACAGATTTCTATAATAATGTTTTGAAGACTGGAATTCATAGAGATATGATACCAGAAGGATTTTCATTAGATGGATATAAGTTATTAATTACTCCATTTATGTATTATTTATCACCTGAATATTTTGAGAGGGCAAAAAAGTTTGTAGAAGAAGGTGGAGTTTGGATTGTAGGACCATTAACAGGTGGTAGAACAAAAGAACATACAGTGAATATAGATGCAGCTTTGGGTAAAAATTTAGAGGAGTTGGCTGGCGTAGAAACATTATATACTTATCCCATGGAGAATTCAGGTGCGACTGGGGAAGCCTTTGGAGAGAAAGCACCGTTAAAATTATGGTCTGCTGTGTTTAAGCTTAATGGAGCTAAAGCTATTGGGATTCTAAAGGGTGGCATAACAGATGGTGAGGCGTTTATAACAGAAAATAAAGTTGGTAAAGGAAAAGTTATAATGCTCGGTTCACTTCCTTATGGTGAAGATGGAGATAGAATGTTGCAAAAAATGATTGATTATTATGCTAAAGAAGTAAATATATATGTAAGGGCAGAAGTTTCGGAGGGGACGATTAGTATTCCAAGACATGATGATGAAAATATTTATGAAGTAGTGGTTAATATGGATGGAAAAGGTGGAAATGTATTAATTCCAATAGAAGTTTTTGATGTTTTAGAAAAGGTTAATATACCCAAAGGAGAATTGAGGCTAGGAAGATATGAATATAAAATATTGAAACTAAATAAAAACAACAGAAAATCAAAATAAAAACAACTAAAAACTAAAATAAAATGTTGATTTTCTTTACGGAGCTATGTATAATTAGGGTATAAAAGAATTAGGAGATGAGATATAATGGATAGTAACAAAATTTTAGAAGCTTCTTTTATAAAAGAAATGATGTCAACTACATATAATATGTGGAGAATGGGCTGGGATGAAAGAAATGGCGGTAATATAAGTTACTTATTAAAAGAGGAAGAAATAGCTAAGTTTCTAGATATATCAAAAGTGATAAGAACTATGAAATTACCTTTTCCAATTAAAGAATTAGCAAATAGATATTTTGTTGTGACAGGTTCTGGAAAATATTTCAAGAATGTTATAGATAATCCGGAGGAGAATATCGGAATCATAAGAGTGTCAGAGGATGGTTCATATATTGATATTCTTTGGGGATATGCAGATGGAGGAAGACCTACAAGTGAGTTAGTTGCACATTTTATGTCACATGTAAAGAGATTAGAAGTAGACAAGAACCATAGAATAGTTATGCATACTCATGCTACAAATCTTTTGGCTATGACTTTTGTTCATGAATTAGAGGAGCAAAAGATTACTAAAACATTATGGAAGATGTGTACAGAATGTTTAGTTGTATTTCCAGATGGTGTTGGATTGATACCTTGGATGATACCAGGAAGTGATGAAATAGGAATAGAAACTGCTAAGAAAATGATTGATCACAGGTTAGTAATATGGCCTCAGCATGGTATATTTGGAACTGGTACAAGCATGGACGAAACTTTTGGGCTTATTGAAACAGCAGAAAAAGCAGCAGAAATATACATGTTAATTGGGGGAAAAATCAAAAATTCAATGACTGATAAAGAGTTGAATGATTTAGCTAGAGCTTTTGGTGTATCACCAGCAGAAGGAATACTTAATAAATAAAAAAAGCCCTTTGGGGCTTTTTTTATTTAAGATTAAAAACTTTAGATAATTCGATTGAAATTGGACTATTGTCAGGATTTGTTTCCATTATATCTTTCATATGATCCCACCATTTTTTGCAGATTTCTGTTTTTGCAACCTTGTCCCACATTTCAACACCTTCCATTTCGATGTAAGCAAATAAATAGTTACTTTCCTTATCATGAAAAATTAGATAAGTGTGTGCCCCATGTTCTTTTAAAGTTTGTGCAAGTTCTGGCCATATGGAATCATGTCTTCTTTTATATTCTTCTTCTTGGCCAGCAAATAATTTCATTTTAAAAGCTTTTTGTATCATAATCAGTCTCCTTAATAATTTTATTGTTTCTTTGAATTAATTATACTATTTGTAAATGATATCAGTCAATTATAAATGTTGGTTTTTATTGTATTTGTTGAGTTTGTTTGATATAATGCAAGTATAAACAAAAAAGAATTAATGCCTAAAAAGATAGGGGATGTTAAGTTGTGTTACCGAGAGAAAGATTAGAAATTATAAAGCAAATTGTTTTAAAAGAAAAAAAAGTTTATGTTTCTAAACTAAGTGAGAAATTTGAAGTAACAGAAGAAACTATAAGAAGAGATTTAGAGAAACTTGAGTTAGAAGGTATGGTCACTCGAAGTTATGGTGGGGCCATACTAAATCGAGAAAAAACAAATGAAGATGTACCTTTTCATAAAAGATCTAAAACAAATTTAGAATCAAAACAAAATATAGCGGGTAAGGTTATAAGTTTTATAAAGGATAGAAGTACAACGATAGTGGCTGATTCAAGTTCAACAGTATTTGAAGTTCTAAAGATTATAAAGGATAGAAGTGATGTTACTGTAATAACAAATTCTGTTGAAGCTTTAGAAGTTTTAAATCAGGCAGATTTAAATATCCTTTCAACTGGAGGTTCACTAAATAAAAGGTCGCTATCTTTGCAAGGATCAATAGCTAAAACTGCTATTCAAAATTATAATGTTGATATTGCATTAATAAGTTGTAAAGGTATAGATATAAATAAAGGTATTTTAGATTCAAATGAGGCAGAAGCAGAACTTAAAAGAGTTATGATAAAACAAGCCAATAAAGTAATATTACTAATTGATCACACGAAGTTTGATAGAACATCATTTGTAAAGCTATTTGACTATAAGGAAATTGATTACTTAATTACAGATGAGGAACCAACAAAAGAGTGGGTAGACCTTTTCCATAGTTATAACATAGAAGTAGTATATTAAAAAATATAATTTTAGGAGAAGTGAGGAGGAAATTTAATGAAATATGTTGCTAATAGTGGTAAGTATAGTAATTGTAAATACAGGAGGTGTGGTGAAAGTGGGCTATATCTTCCAGTCATCTCATTAGGATTATGGCATAATTTCGGATCAATTAATGTATATGAAAACAGTAAAAATATGATACTTAAAGCATTTGATCTAGGAATAACACACTTTGATTTAGCTAATAACTATGGGCCTGAACCAGGAAGTGCTGAAGAAACTTTTGGAAAAGTATTAAATGATAATTTAAAAGATTACAGAGATGAAATAGTAATATCAACTAAGGCAGGATATAGAATGTGGAAAGGTCCTTATGGAGATGGGGGAGGAAAAAAATATTTAGTGTCAAGTCTAGATCAAAGTTTAAAGAGAATGGGAGTAGATTATGTAGATATATTTTATTCACATAGATACGATAAGAATACACCAATTGAGGAAACAATGTATACGTTATCTCGATTGGTTAAGCAAGGAAAAGCATTATATGTTGGAATATCATCTTATCCTCCTGAAGAAACACAAAAAGCAATTGATATATTAAAGGAATTAAAAACCCCGTTACTAATACATCAACCAAGATATTCAATGTTTGATAGGACAAATGAAGAAAGTGGATTATTTAATTTATTAAAAGAGCATGGGGTAGGAAGTATAGTATTTTGCCCATTAGCTCAAGGATTATTAACCAATAAGTATATAAATGGTATACCACAGGATTCAAGGGCAAACAGCAATTCAGTTTTTTTAGACAAATCAGCGATAACAGAGGAAAAAATAGAAAAAGTAAAAAAATTAAATGAGTTAGCTAAAATGAGAAATCAAACATTAGCACAAATGGCATTAGCTTGGATTTTAAAAGGTGATACGGTTACATCGGCGATAATAGGAGCATCTAAAATGGAACAAATAGTAGATTGTCATAAAGCTATGTTTAATATGGAGTTTACTAAAGGTGAGTTAGAAGAGATAGATGAAATATTGGCTGAAAAAGGTTAAGAATGAGTATGGAGAAAATGAGTAATATCACTATAGCTTATATCGGAGGAGGATCAAGAGGTTGGGCTTTAGGGCTAATGAGTGATTTAGCTGCGGAAGAAGCATTATGTGGGACTGTAAAATTATATGATATAGATAAAGATGCAGCAATATGTAATGAGATAATAGGAAATAAGTTATATGATAGGATAGATACTAAAGGAAAGTGGAGATACAAGGCAGTTGACTCATTAAAGGAATCATTAACAGGAGCGGATTTTGTGATAATTTCTATTTTGCCAGGAACATTTAATGAAATGAAATCAGATGTTCATGCACCAGAGAAATATGGAATTTATCAATCTGTAGGAGATACAGTAGGGCCAGGTGGATTTATGAGAGCTATTAGGACAATTCCAATGTATGTTGAGATTGCAACAGCTATTAAGAATTTTGCGCCTGAGGCGTGGGTTATTAATTATACAAACCCTATGTCCTTGTGTGTAAAAACTTTATATGAAGTATTTCCAGAGATAAAAGCATTTGGATGCTGTCATGAAGTTTTTGGAACACAAAAGGTTTTGGCATGTGCATTAAAAGATATAAGAGGAATAGAGAACATAAAACGAGAAGATATAAAAATAAATGTTTTAGGAATTAATCATTTTACTTGGATTGATAGAGCTAGCTATAAGAATATAGATTTAATACCTGTATATGAAGAATTTGTTCAAAAGTATTATGAGGTTGGTTTTGATGGAGTAGATGATGGACATTGGATGAATGATACCTTTGCTTGTGCAAATAGGGTTAAATTTGATCTATATAAAAAGTTTGGTTTAATTGCAGCAGCAGGGGATAGGCATTTAGCAGAATTTATGCCTGGAAATTGGTATTTAAAAGACAAAAAAACTGTTAAAAGATGGATGTTTGGACTAACAACTGTTGATTCTAGGATAGAGGATTTGAAGAAAAGATTAGAAAAGAGTAGAAGATTAGTGAGTGGTCAGGATGAGTTTATTATCAATCAGACTGGCGAAGAAGGTGTTAGGCAGATAAAAGCACTTCTTGGATTAGAAGATTTAGTAACTAACGTTAATCTTCCTAATAAAGGACAAGTTAAGAATATTAAAGATGGAGCAATTGTAGAAACTAATGCTTTATTTAGAAAAGATAGCATAGCACCGATAATGGCAGGGGAGTTGCCAGATCATATTTTAAGTATTGTAAATAGACATATAAGTAATCAAGAAACTGTATTAAAATCAACTCTATCAGAAAATGTAAAAATGGCTTATACAGCATTTATAAATGATCCATTAGCTAATTTGGAAAGAAAGGCTTCTCTAGAGTTATTCAAAAAGATGATAGAAAATACTAAAGAATATCTTCCAGAATTTTGGCTAAGTGATTTATGTGTTAAATAAAGGTATTTATTGTATAAGGAAAGGTAAAGTAATATAATATTCTTAAATTACAAATAGGAAGATTTTAAAGTTGGAGGATATTATGACTGTAACAATAAAAGATATAGCAAGATATGTAGGAGTATCGCATTCTACTGTATCAAGAGCTTTAAATGGATGTAAAGAAGTTAATGTAGAAACTAGAGAGAAAATAGTTAAGGCTGCAGAAGAATTAAATTATATTCCTAATATAAATGCTAGAAGCTTAAAATTGGCTAAACCTTATACTATAGGAGTTTTCTTTTCAACAATAGATAAAGGGACATCAGCGTTTGTGTTTCAAAGTGTCATAAATAGTGTTTACGATAGCATTGATAAAAAATATAATGTTATAGTTAAAGGAATTGATACATATGAAAAAAATTCAATAAATCCTAAAAACTATGATGGAATAGTTGTAGTTAGTCAAAAAGAGGCGGACGATGTATTTATTGAAGAAATTTTAGAGAAAAAAATACCTATGGTAGTTATAAATAGGGAAGTTAATTATAATGTTGTTAATGTTTTTTCAGATGAGGTTACAGCAACAGAAAATGGAATTGAAGAGCTAATTATTAATGGACATAGGGAGATTGGAATAATAGAAGGAAAAGAAGAATTTTTATCAACTAAAATGAGAAGAGAAGGATATTTATCAGCTTTTAAAAAGTTTAAAATTCAAATAAATAATGATTTTATAGCAAATGGAGATTTTACCGTAAAAGGAGGATACTTTGCAGCAAAGAAAATAATAGATAAGAATATCACTGCAATTTTTGCATTTAATGATGAAATGGCAGTAGGGGCAATAAAAGCTATTAGAGAAAATGGCTTGAAGGTTCCAGAAGATATATCGGTGCTTGGTTTTGATGGAACTGAAATAGGAGAATTTTTAACCCCTAGTATTACTACTATAAAAAGACCTGTGGGTAAAATAGCAAAAGTAGCAACAGAATTGTTAATTAGGTTAATTAATAACGAAGAAATAGAGAAGAAAAAGATATATTTAGATTCAGAATTACTTATTGGAAATTCCATAAAAAAAATAATTTAGGAATTTTCATCGCTATTATTGCAATCGTGTGCAAAAGAATATATAATGATAGTATAAAAGTTATGAACACGTGTGCAAAACAAAAAATATTAATTTAACAAGGAGAGATTAATTATGGAAATGGAAATTCGTTATTCAAATCACCCATCAGATTCAATGCATTATACTACAGAAGAATTAAGAGAGCATTACTTAGTTGAAAAGGTATTTATAGAAGACAAAATTAATTTAGTATATAGTCACAATGATAGAATAATATTTGGTGGAGTTACACCAGTTAAAGAAACATTAAAACTTGGAGTTTGCAAGGAACTTGGAACTGATTATTTCTTAGAAAGAAGAGAACTTGGAGTTATAAACGTAGGTGGAGATGGTACTATTATAGTTGATGGTACTGAATATAGCATAAACTATAGAGATGGTTTATATGTTGGACAAGGAGTTAAGGATGTAGAGTTTAAATCAACTAATCCAGAAAATCCTGCTAAGTTCTATATTAATTCAGCTCCAGCACTTGTAGCATATCCAACAGTAAAAATTGGTTTAGATAAAGCTAGAAAAGTAAAATGCGGAGATGCAGAAAATGTAAATAAGAGAACAATAAACCAATATGTTCATCCAGAAGTTTGCCAAAGTTGTCAATTAGTAATGGGATTAACTATATTAGAATCAGGTAGTGTATGGAACACAATGCCTGCTCATACACATGAAAGACGTATGGAAGTATACTTATATCTTGATATTCCAGAAGATCAATGCGTAATGCACTTCATGGGAACAGAAAAAGAAACAAGACATATTATCATGCATAAAGAACAAGCTGTAATTTCACCAAGTTGGTCAATACATTCAGGTTGTGGAACTAAGAACTATTCATTTATTTGGGGAATGTGTGGAGAAAATCAAACATTCGATGATATGGATACAATTAAAATAGAAGACTTAAGATAAAAATATTTTAGATAAATGGGGGAATAAGCTTATGTCGAATGCATTAGAGCAATTTTCTATGAACTTCTTTTCATTAAAGGGAAGGGTTGCTATAGTTACTGGTGGTAGTACTGGACTAGGGCAAGCATATGCAGTAGCACTGGCAAAAGCAGGAGCTGATTTAGTTATTTCAGCTTATAGCAGTAGTTGGGATGAAACCAAAGAATTGATAGAAAGAGAAGGAAGAAAAGTTGTATTTGTACAAGGTAATTTAACTAACGAGGCTGATAGAAAAAAATTGGTAGAAACTGCTATGAAGGAATTTGGCAGGATTGATATATTAGTTAATAATGCTGGTACAATTAGAAGAGCGCCACTTCTTGAATACAAAGAAGAAGATTGGACATCAGTTATGGACATAAACTTAAATTCTGTTTATTTCTTAAGCCAAGATGTAGCGAGAATAATGGTAAAACAAAAGTCAGGGAAAATTGTAAATGTAGCATCAATGTTAGCATTCCAAGGCGGTAAGTTTGTACCACCTTATACAGCAAGCAAACATGGTGTTGCTGGTATTACAAAGGCATTTGCTAATGAACTAGCTTGTCATAATATTCAAGTAAATGCCATTGCTCCTGGTTATATTAAAACTGCAAATACTGAAGCAATTAGAGCTGATGAAGCTAGAAATAAGGAAATCCAAGATAGAATCCCGGCTGATAGATGGGCAGAACCATTTGATTTAATGGGAGCTATGGTATTCTTATGTAGTAGAGCATCTGATTATGTTAATGGACATATATTAGCAGTTGATGGTGGTTGGTTAGTAAGATAATTCACCAAAAAACAAATAGCGAAACATACAAAAAATATATAAACAATTTTATAAATATGCTGAAACAATAACTATTTCCGATATAAATCCACTTCTAATCTTAAAATAAAAAAGTTAGAGGTGGATTATTTTTGTTATCAATGGAGTGATAAATGTGAATAAGTTAAATAGGGAGAAATTTGATGCTAGTAAAGTAGACGTAAATATGAAAATCTCTGATTATGTAAAGGAAGATTTAAAGTGGTATTTGCCATTTAATAAACCTTTTAGAATATTAGGATTTCAATGGATTAATGAAGAACATATATATAGACGACTTCCAACTACACCTAAATATAAAATTTCAGAGGGAGTAGATGCTGGAGCGAATTGTACAGCAGGAGGACAAATAAGATTTAAAACAGATAGTACCAGTATATCGATAAAAGTTAAATTAAGCGGAGCTGCTAATATGTATCATATGGCGGCAACAGGACAATGTGGTTTTGATTGCTATATAGGTTATGGAGAGATGCCAATTTTTTGTAGCTCAACAAAATACGATCATACAAAAGAGGAATACCAGTATGAGTTTTATAACAATCCAGAAGATAAAAGAATTAAGGATATTATTCTTAATTTTCCTTTATATCAAGGGGTTAGAGAAGTATTGGTAGGTCTTGATAGTGAAGCTTATTTGTATAACCCTAAAGAATTGAATAATGAAAATAAAATAGTGTTTTATGGAACATCAATAACACAAGGAGGATGTGCTTCTAGACCAGGAATGTGTTATACAAATATTTTAAGCAGAAAATTAAATATGGAGTGTATTAATCTTGGTTTTTCAGGGAATGGCAAGGGTGAAGTAGAAATCGCTGAAATAATAAACACTATAAATAATGTTTCTTGTATTGTAATTGACTATGAAGCTAACTGTATAACAACTGAATTGTATAGGGCTACATTGCCTAAATTTATAGAAAAACTTAGAGAAAAGGATAAAGATGTAAAAATATTATTATTACCTATGGTATATAGTTCAAAAGATTTATTTTATAAGCAGAATAAAATAAATAAAGAAGAAAGATTGATATTCATGAAAGAAGTATATGAAGATTTTAGAAACAAAGGTGATAAAAATATTCATTTTTATGATATAAGGAAAGCAATAGGAGAAGACTTTTATGAAGCTACGGTCGATGGAGTACATCCTACCGACTATGGTTTTTATATTATGGCAAAAGTGTTGTATAAAGAAATTATTAAAATAATATAAGTTGGAAAAGTGCTAGAATGCTTAATTACAGTTATTTTACTCTTTTAAAATATATTAGTTAATCAATAGATTGATATTTAATATATGGTTATTGTACAATAAAGATTAATTATTGTACAATTGTTAATAGAGATATTAAAAATTAGGGAGGAGAAATAATGTTACCAAGAGAGAGATTGGAAATTATTAAGCAGATAGTTAAGCGTGATAAGAAACTTTATGTTTCAAAATTAAGTGCTAAATTTGATGTTACAGAAGAAACAATAAGAAGAGATTTAGAGAAACTAGAAACTGAAGGGTTAGTTACTAGAACCTATGGTGGAGCTATTTTAAATAGCCAACATACAAATGAGGAAATACCTTTTATGAAAAGGTCATCAACTAACTTGGAATTTAAGGAAGCTATAGCTCTTAAGGCAGTTAATTTAATTGAACAAGGTTCTACTATTGTAGCAGATTCAAGTTCTACAGTATTAGAAACTATGAGGTTATTAAAAGATAGAACAGATATTACAATAATAACAAATTCTGTAGAGGCCTTGATTTTGCTTAGTGATTCTTCTGTAAATGTATTATCTACTGGTGGTAACTTAAAACATAGATCAAAGTCGTTGCAAGGTTCCATATCTAAAAATACTATATCAAATTACAATGTTGATGTTGCATTAGTTAGCTGTAAAGCTATAGACATGAATAAAGGAATTTTAGAATCAAATGAAGCAGAAGCTGAATTGAAGAAAGTAATGATAGAGCAAGCATCTACAATTATTCTTTTAGTTGATAGCAGTAAATTTGATAGGACATCTTTTGTTAAGATGTTTGAATATAAAGATATAGATTATATAATCACAGATGAAGAGCCAAGTGAAGAGTGGAAAGAATTTTTCGAGTTAAATAATATAGAAGTAATTTTTTAAAGAAAATGGTAATAATCTAAAGATTATTACCATTTTACTTTTTTAATTCATATAAGAAAATTGACTGTTATATAGGTGAGCGTAGAACCCATCTTTAGAAAGTAATTCTTCATGATTACCTTGTTCAATTATCTTACCATTTTTCATTACAAGAATTAAGTCAGCTTCACGGATGGTTGAAAGCCTATGAGCTACAATAAAGCTTGTACGACCTTCCATCATTTTACTAAAGGCTTTTTGTATATATATTTCAGTACGAGTATCAATGCTACTAGTTGCTTCATCTAGAATAAGCATTGATGGCTTGGCCAACATAATTCTTGCAATACATAATAATTGTTTTTGTCCTTGTGATATGTTACTACCATCATCAGAAAGTATGGTATCATATCCATTAGGAAGTTTTTTTATAAAGCTATGTGCATGGGCAGCTTTAGCAGCTTCTATTACTTCAGCTAATGTAGCCTGTGGCTTTCCATAAGCTATATTATCTCTAATACTGCCTGAATATAACCAAGTATCTTGCAAAACCATACCATACAATCCTCTAGAACTCTTTCGTGTAATATTATTTATATTAATATTATCAATTTTTATTTCGCCAGAATTAATATCATAAAATCTCATAAGTAGATTGATAAGTGTAGTTTTTCCACAACCAGTAGGACCTACAATAGCAATATTTTGTCCTGGTTTTACTGAAAGATTGAAGTTTTCAATAAGTTTTTTATTATTATCATAGGAGAAAGAAACATTATTAATTTCAATATTTCCTGAGCATTCTTTTAAGTTTATTGAATCAATTGGGTCTGGCTTTTCTTCTTCTTCATCTATAACTTGAAATACTCTAGAAGCAGATGCAAGGGCAGCTTGAAATTCAGTAATAACACCAGATATCTCATTAAAAGGCTTAGTATATTGGTTTGCATAAGCTAGAAACGATGATATTTGGCCAATAGATAATTTACCATTAATCGCACTTATGGCACCTATCACGCCAACAGCAGCATAGACTATTCCATTAACAAATCTAGTAGAAGGGTTAGTTAATGCTGAATAAAATTGAGCTTTTACTCCATAGTTATATAATCTTTCATTAATTTCTTGAAATTCAGATTGGGCTCTATCTTCATAAGTAAAAGCTTTGACGATCTTTTGGTTTCCTATCATTTCTTCAATATAACCAGTTAATTCACCACGAATTTCAGATTGAGCTTTAAACATAGCATGAGAATGCTTGGCGATAAATGAAGCAACAAATAATGATAAAGGTGTAATTAAAATAACTACTAAGGTTATAGAAATATTAATTGAAAACATAAACAAAATAGTTCCTAAAATAGTAATAATGCCTGTGAATAATTGAGAAAAGCCTTGTATAAGACCATCGGATATTTGATCTATATCATTTATAACTCTGCTGATAATATCTCCATGAGCATTGCTATCTATATATTTAAGAGGAACTGAATTCAATTTGTTAAATGCTTGAACCCTAATATCTTTAACTGTTTTATAAGTAATTGTATTTGTACATCTAGTCATTACCCACTGGAATAAAGAACCTAATAAAATGCTTAATCCTAATATTATGAGAGTACTGAGTACTTTTCCAAAATTGACTTGGTCAGGACCTACAATATAATCTATAGTTTTACCTATCAAAATAGGGCTCAATAATGTAACAAAAACACTTATGATTGCACTTATGAAAGCCATTATTAGATATTTTCTGTAAGGCTTTATATAGCTTAATAGCCTTCTTAATACTGATGATTTCATTAATTAGCCACCTCCTTACTACTTAATTGAGATAGGCAAATCTCTTTATATACTTGACAATTCTCTATAAGTTCTTCGTGTGAGCCTATACCTTGTACATTACCGCCATCTAGAACGATAATTTTATCGGCGTTTCTAATGGTGCTAGCCCTTTGAGAAACTAATATAACTGTCATATTTTTAGTTTTTTCATTAATTGCCTTACGAAGTTTAGCATCAGTTGCAAAATCTAAAGCACTGGCACTATCATCTAAGATAAGTATTTCAGGATTCTTCATAAGGGCCCTAGCTATAGTAAGTCTTTGTTTTTGTCCTCCAGATAAATTTTTACCACCTTGTGATATAAATGTTTCATATTTTTCAGGAAGTTTATTTACAAATTCAGTTGATTGAGAAATATCAAGTGATATTTCAATATCTTCATCTGTAATATTCTCAAGTCCCCAGCTCATATTTTTTCGTATTGTTCCAGAGAATAAAACAGCTTTTTGAGGCACTAAGCCTATTTTACTTCTCAAGTTTTTAAGATTACAATATTTAACATTTATGCCATCAATTAAAATTGATCCATCAGATATATCATAAAATCTTGGAATTAAATTAACTAAAGTTGATTTACCAGATCCAGTACCACCAATAATTCCAATTGTTTCTCCCTTGAAAATTTTTATTGATAAATCATTTAAAGCTTTTTCATTTGAATCATTATAATAAAAAGAAACATTTTTAAATTCTATTTTAGGTGCAGTAAGAATTTTAGTGTTATTGTGTTCCTTCTTTTCAATAATTGTTGATTTAATTTCAAATATTTCATTAATCCTTTTTATAGATGCAAAAGCCTTTGTGAATATTACTACTAAATTAGCTACTACAACTAGTACCAGTAGTATATTGTTCATATAATTAACAAATGCTATGATTTGACCTTGTGTAATATTACCGTAATTTACACTAATGCCACCAAACCAAAGAATTGCAACTATAGAAAAATTCATAATAGCAGAAGTTAAAGGATTAAGAAGTGCAGAAATTTTTCCTACCCTAATGGAAAGATTGCTAAGATTATTACTAGCATCATAAAATCTTTTCTTTTCATTTTCTTCTTTAGAAAAAGCTCTAACAACTCTAACGCCTTCTAAGTTTTCACGAGTTATTAAAGAAATTCCATCAAGTTTTTTTTGAATTAATGTAAAGAATGGGATAGAATTACTCATTACTAGATAAAGGACTAAAGCTATAAGAGGTATAGATATAAGGAAAACAATTGATAATTTTATATTTATGGTCATTGCCATTATAGTTGAGCCAATTAATAAAAAAGGAGCTCTAATAGCTAATCTTATAAGCATTGCCACAGCAGCTTGTATTTGGTTAACATCATTAGTGATACGAGTTATTAATGATGGAGTACCAATTTTGTCTATCTCAGAATGAGATAAGCTGTTTATATGCTTAAATAAATCATTTCTGAGGTGAGTTCCAACACCTTGAGACGCTAAAGAAGCGAAGTACTGACAAGTAATGGCAGAGGCTAATCCAATAACTCCTAATAAAATAAGAAGCCCTCCCATTTTTAAGATATAATTAAAGTCTTTATTAGCTATGCCGATATCTATGATTTTAGCCATAACTAGAGGAATGATTAGCTCGAAAACAGCTTCCAAAAGTTTAAATAATGGGCCAAGAATTACTTCTTTTTTAAAGAGTTTTAAATAATGTATTAAGTTAATCATATATTATCATATCCTTTATTGTTTAATTTTCTTATGTCGGATATTATTATAACATAGGGAATTGTATATTAATAATATCTAGTTTGTATATAAACTATACTGAAAAGATATATGTTTTAATGATGTAAGAGGTGATTTTTATAGATATAAAAAGATTAGTTTATTTTGTTACTATAGTTGAAGAAGGGAATATTAGTGCTGCTTCTAAGAAATTGCACATATCACAACCCCCATTAAGTAATCAGTTAAAAGTCCTAGAAGAAAAACTTGGTATTAAGCTTATGGAAAGAGGTTCTAGAAATATAACATTAACTGAAGGTGGTAAACTATTATATAGGAGAGCAAAAAATATCATAAATCTTGCAGAAGCTACAAAAAAAGAATTGGAGGATTTTGAAAATGGGGTACAAGGAACACTTTCATTAGGAACAGTGTCGTCATCAGGAGCGATTTTATTAAGTAGAAGAGTTATTGAATTTCATGAGAAATATCCCAAAATATCATTTCATATACATGAAGGAAATACATATGAGCTATTAGAATTATTAACAGCAGGAATAATTGAGATGGCAATAGTAAGAACTCCATTTAATATGGATAATTTTAATGGTATTTTTTTAGAAGAAGAACCTATGATTGCAGTTATGAAAAAGGAATTTGATTGGAACGAAGATGCAAGAAGTATTGTTTTAAAGGAATTAGAGGATAAGCCGATTATATTGTATAGAAGAATGAAAAGCCTAATTGTTTCTTCTTGCAATAAGGAAGGATTTGATCCTGTTATATTTTGTGAAAATGATGATTCTAGAACCACATTAATGTGGGCACAGGCAGGCCTTGGGATTGCTATAATCCCAATGTCAGCTTTTAAGATTATAAAAAGTGAAGATTTAATATATAAAATTATTGATAATAAAGAACTTAAAACAAATATAGGTGCTATATGGATGAAAAATAGATATCTGTCATCTATAGCAAAGAGTTTTATAGAGATTTTTAGTAAGAATGAAAGGCTAGATTAAAATGAGGATAAATAAACTTCTTAGTAATTATGGGATTTGTTCAAGAAAAGAAGCAAATAGAATTATTGAAGAGGGAAGGATAATAGTAAATGGAGTTAAGTGTATAACAGGACAGTGGGTAGAAGAGACTGATGATATACTTCTTGATAATGTTCCTATAAAGAGAAAGGAAAAGGTATATATTCTTTTAAATAAACCGGTTGGTGTTACTTGTACTGCTAAAGAAGATGTTGAAAATAATATAATAAGTTATCTAAATTATCCTGAATATATTTTTCCAGTAGGAAGATTAGATAAAGAATCTCAAGGTTTAATTTTACTTACAAATGATGGAGACTTAGCAAATAAGATTTTAGAATCAGATAATTATCATGAAAAGGAGTATATAGTTACATTAGATAAACCTTATGATGATTCTTTTATTGATAGGATGTCTTCAGGTGTTGAGATTGGAGATATAAAAACTAGGCCATGTGTATTGAAGAAAATTGATGATATCACTTATTCTATTATTTTAACCCAAGGATTAAATAAGCAGATTAGAAAAATGAGTAGAACTTTTGGATACAAAGTAATAAAGCTTGAAAGAATTAGAATAATGAATATAAAAATAGATGGATTAGAGTATGGAAAATGGCGATATGTAAATAATGAAGAGTTTAAATTTTAAATAATAAGCTACCTTAAAAATTAGATTTATATCTTTAAGGTAGCCTAGAACTTTGCTTTTTATTTAAATAATGTAACAAATACTAAAGTTAAAGTGCTTACAAGTTTTATGAGAACATGAAGTGATGGACCAGCTGTATCTTTAAATGGGTCACCGACTGTATCACCAACTACGCTGGCCTTATGGGCTTCAGAATTTTTTCCGCCATGTTCACCTAATTCTATAAGTTTTTTTGCATTATCCCATGCTCCACCACCATTATTTAAGAATAGGGCCATAATAACTCCAGCAATAGTAGTAATCATAAGGAAAGCACCAGCAGATTCTTTTCCTAAAAGTATACCAACTATAACAGGAGTGAAAACTACTAAGATTCCTGGAAGTATCATTTCTTTTAAAGCTCCTTTAGTAACTATATCAACACAACTAGCATAATCAGGTTTTGTTGAGCCATCCATTATTCCTTTAATCTCATTAAATTGTCTTCTAACTTCTAGAATTACATATTGTGCAGCTCTGCCAACTGCTCTTATGGCAGTAGAACTAAATAGAAATACTACCATGGCACCGATAAATCCTCCTATAAATACTTCGGGTTTTCCTATATCAATTGCAAACCAAGAATCTAAAGGCTTATCCAAAATTCTCTTAACTTCATCTAAGTAAGCAGAGAATAAAAGGAATGTTGCAAGTGCTGCAGAACCTACAGCATAACCTTTTGTTAATGCTTTTGTAGTATTTCCGCAAGCATCCAATCTATCTGTTACCACTCTAATTTCTTCAGGTGCACCAGACATTTCTGTAATACCGCCAGCATTATCAGTTATTGGACCAAAGGTATCCATAGCAAGGATGTATGTGCAAGTGGATAACATTCCCATTGTAGCTATAGCTGTGCCGTAAAGACCAGAATTAGCTACACCAGGCATAGCTAAATCACCTAATTTGTAGGCTACAAATATGCATATAGAAATAAATATAACAGGCAAAGCAGTAGATTCCATACCTACGGAAAGACCAGTTATTATATTAGTTGCTGCTCCAGTTTGAGAAGAATTAGCAATATCTTTTACTGGTTTACGATTTATAGAAGTATAATAATCTGTAATAAGAACGAAGACATAACTAAGGAATATGCCTGCAAATACACATCCATACAGATATAAATAATTTACAGTGCTTCCGTTAGATAGTGTTCCGCTTAGCATGTTTTTAACTACAAAAAATAATAATATAAGGTTTAGTAATGATGTAATGAAAAAGCCTTTCTTAAGAGCTTTCATAGGATCATCTTTATCATCTTTTACTTTAACAGTAAATATTCCAACAATTGAAGCTATAATACCAAAAGCACGAGCTACAAGAGGAAATAATATGCCTTTCCAGCCAAAGATAGGATAAAGAGCAACTCCAAGTATCATAGCACCTATATTTTCAGCAGCTGTTGATTCAAAAAGGTCAGCTCCTCTACCTGCACAGTCACCAACATTGTCACCAACAAGATCAGCTATAACAGCTGGATTTCTTGGATCGTCTTCAGGGATACCAGCTTCAACTTTTCCCACAAGATCAGCTCCAACATCAGCTGCTTTTGTATATATACCACCACCAAGTTGTGCAAAAAGAGCTACAAAGGAAGCACCAAAACCAAATCCAACTATAAGGGATGGAGCTTCTTTAATTAATGTATCATTACCTGATATTCCCCCATATACTAAAAATAATGAAGCAACACCAAAGAGAGATAAAGCTGTAACAGCAAGTCCAGTTACAGCGCCACCTTTAAGTGCTATTTGAAGAGCATGGTTTAGTCCTTTTTTTGCACCAGCAGCAGCTCTAATGTTAGAATTTACAGCCATGTACATACCTATATAGCCGGATAAAGCAGAACAAAAAGCTCCAGTTATAAAAGCTATCCCAGTATGAATAGAGATAGATATAGCTGAGCTAGAACCTTTAGATAAATTACCTAAGTAATTACAAAAGACAATTAAAAATAAAGCTAAGATAGATAAGATAGCTATGGTTTTGTACTGCCTTTTTATAAATGCCATAGCACCTTCTTTGATAAAGTTTGAAATTTCTTGCATTTTATCTGTACCCTTATCTTGAGAAAAGGTGTATTTAGCCAGATAGATAATGACAAGAATTGAAATAAGTATAACTCCGTAAATTAAGCATAAATAAGATAGCATAAAAAACATCTCCTTTTAAACATAATATGGTTATAATTATATTATACACCTTAAATGTAAAAATATCACAAAAATAAGTCGTAATTTTGGATTATGTAAATAAGAAAAAAGGATAATTATTAGATTATGTATTGACTTCCAAAGTATAGCAAACTATAATGATAATTAATATCAATAAAAAAGAGGTGAGATTCATATGAATTTAATTATGTCATTAATTATTGTAACAACTTTAGCTTTGTTTTTAACGGCAAGCATAAAAAAGAATAGCTATATTTATTATTCTATAGCAACAGTAATTGCAATAATTACTGCTACTTATGAAATCCTTAGAATTGCTTCAGGGGCAAATTTAGGTGGATTTATTCTTTCTTTAGAAAAAGTTTCTATTAGGGGATTAATTTCAATAGCATTTTTTATCTTAGTAATGTTTGCAGGTGCATTGAATCCAAAATGGAAAATAACAAGAAAACTATTAGGAATTAGAGCAGAACTAGCAATAATAGGATCTATCCTTATGTTGCCTCACGGTATTATATATTTTACTCGTTTTATCTTACTTAAGCTTCCTAAAATGTTTAGTGAAGGAACATTCTCGGTGTTGTATTTAGAATACATAGTAGTTGGAATTATCGGGTTTATTATTATGATACCTTTATTCATTACGTCAATAAAAAAAATAAGAAGAAGAATGAAGGCAGTCAAGTGGAAAAGACTTCAAAGATGGGCATATGCATTTTATTTTTTAGCATATCTTCATATAGTACTTATATTATTTAATGATAAAGAGTTAGATTACTTAAGATTAATTACTTACACAGCTATATTTGGTTCATATACAGTTTTAAGATTATTTAAATATGAAAAAATGAGACAAGCTAAATTATTAGCAATGAATTAAAAACAAGCCAATGATACTAATAAGGTATTATTGGCTTGTTTTATCAATAAATTTAATCAGGATATTTATAAATACACTACCTATTGGGAAAAATATAATGAAAAGAATTCAGTTATCTGTCTTTGTACTTGTTTTGTAACGAAAAAAGAGGTAGCTTATGATTTCTTAAAAAATTTAAGTTTATATAATAAATAATGAAAGAAATATTGAAAGTATTTTTTAAATATATAAACTAAATCAACTAAAAAACTATTAAAAAAACAGAATTGTAAAATAGATTGACTTTAGTAGTGAGGATAGTTATAATTTATTACAAGATTTAACATTTAGCGATGGAGCTTTGGTATTTATGCCAAGGCTCCTTTTTTATTAAAATTTATGTTTTTTATTAAAAAGTACTTGAAATGGGGATTAAAACAATGGAGATTAAGACAATAGAGAAAAAGGGATCTAAAAAGACACAACTAAATACGGCAGAGTTATTAGTGCAGTGCTTAGAAGAAGAAGGAGTAGAATATATTTTTGGTATTCCAGGAGAAGAAAATCTTGAAGTTATGAATGCAATATATCATTCTTCTATTAAATTTATAACAACTAGACATGAACAAGGTGCAGCTTTTATGGCAGATGTCTATGGTAGATTAACCGGAAAGGCAGGGGTATGTTTATCTACACTTGGTCCAGGTGCTACAAATTTGGTAACTGGTGTAGCAGATGCGCATAGTGATGGAGCACCGTTAGTAGCTATAACTGGACAAGTGGGAACAGAAAGAATGCACTTAACATCTCATCAGTTTTTAGATTTATGCAAGATGTTTGAACCAATTACAAAGAGGAGTAAGATGATTGTTCGTCCTAGTACAGTAAATGAAATTGTACGTATTGCATTTAAATATGCTGAAAGTGAAAAACCTGGGGCATGCCATATTGATTTGCCTGTTAATATATCAAAAATGAAAGTAGATTATGGTGAGAAACCATTAAGAAAGAAGTTACCACCTAAGGAAGTAGCAGAGATAGAAACTATTGAAGAAGCAGCAGCGGAGATATTCAAAGCAAAAAATCCAATAATATTGGCAGGAAGTAGTGCTGTAAGAGGAAATGCAAGTGAGGCTTTAACAAAGTTTGCAACAGATTTAAAGATTCCTGTTATTATGACCATGATGTCAAAGGGGATAATTCCTTGTGATAATTTTTATTCAATAGCTACCATTGGAATTCCGCAAAAAGACTATGCAAATAAATTAATTGAGAATTCAGATTTAGTTATTGCTGTTGGATATGACATTGTAGAATATGGACCGTCAAAATGGAATCCAGATGGACATGTTGAAATTATACACATTGACACAAGACCAGCTCATATTAATAAGCTATATCAGCCCAAAGTAGAGGTTATAGGTGATATTTCAGAATCTCTATTAAATATAAAAAGAAGGACAACAAGAAAAGATGAGCCAGAATATGCATTAGAAATTAGGAAAAAAATTCAGGATGAATATGAAAGTTATGCTGATGATATGTCGTTTCCTATGAAGCCACAAAAGATTTTGTCTGATGTTAGAAAAGTTATGGGGCCAGACGATATTCTTGTTTCTGATGTTGGGGCACATAAGATGTGGATTGCAAGGTATTATAATTGCTATAAGCCAAATACTTGTATAATTTCAAATGGTTTTGCAACTATGGGGATAGGGGTGCCGGGAGCAATTGCAGCAAAATTAATTAATCCAGATAAAAAGGTTTTAACTATAACTGGTGATGGTGGATTTATGATGAATTGCCAAGAAATTGAGACAGCTATTCGCATAGGGGTGCCGTTTGTAACACTAATATTTAACGATAGCAATTATGGACTTATTAAATGGAAACAGCTTGATCAATATGGAAAGAGTTGTTATGTTGATTTTACTAATCCAGACTTTGTAAAATTAGCAGAAAGTATGAATGCTAAAGGATATGTTATTGAGAAGGCTGAAGATTTAATTCCAACACTAGAAGAAGCTTTTAAGCAAACAGTACCAGCAATTGTAGATTGTAAAGTTGACTATAACGAAAATGTAAAATTAACTAGGTATCTAAAAGAAATATGTGAAAATTCATAAAAGCATATATTGGCTTAAATTAAAGGGGGGGACTTAGATGATAAATTTAGAAAATGTAGTTAAGAATTTTGGGAATGTGCATGTTCTAAAAAATATAAATTTAAAGGTTAATGAAGGTGAAAAATTAGTTGTGATAGGACCTAGTGGCTCTGGAAAATCAACTCTTATAAGGTGTATGAATTATTTGGAAGAGCCTACAGAAGGTAAAGTAATAGTAGAGGGAAATGATCTAAGCTCAAAAAAGAATTTAGTTAATGTTAGACAATATACATCCATGGTTTTTCAGCAATTTAATTTATATCCACATATGACTGTACTAGAAAATCTTACTTTGGCACCTATAAAACTTCAAAATGTAAGTAAGAAAGTTGCAGAGGAATCAGGATTAAAATACTTGGAGAAGGTAGGGCTTGCTGATAAAGCTAATGCTTATCCAAATGAATTGTCAGGCGGACAGCAGCAAAGAGTTGCAATTGCAAGAGCACTAAATATGCATCCGAAAATAATGTTATTTGATGAGCCAACTTCAGCATTAGATCCTGAAATGATTCAAGAGGTATTAGATGTAATAGTTGGATTGTCAAAAGAGAACATTACTATGGTTGTAGTTACTCATGAAATGGGCTTTGCTAAACAAGTAGCAGATAGGATTATTTTTATGGATAATGGACAGATAATCGAAGAAGGAAAGCCAGAGGAGTTTTTTAATAATCCTAGAAACGAAAGAGCAAAAAGTTTTTTGAGCAAAGTTATAAGATAACATTTTATTAAAAGGGGGCAAAAATATGAAATTTAAAAAATTAATATTAGCAATAGGAATAGGCTTATCTATGATGATGGCTGGATGTGGAACAGATTCAAAAGATTCGGGAAATAGTTCCGAGTCAAGAGAAATTCAGGTAATAAAAGATAGAGGAGTATTAAAAGTTGGAGTGAAAGTAGATGTGCCTAAGTTTGGTTACAAAAATGCATCTACAGGGGAAATAGAAGGATTTGAGGTAGATTTATCAAAACAAGTAGCAAAGAAAATCTTTGGAGAAGAAAATAAAATTGAATTACAAGGGGTTACAGCTAAGACAAGGGGACCACTACTTGATAATGGGGAAGTAGATATGGTTGCAGCAACATTTACAATAACAGAAGAGAGAAAGAAGAGTTATAATTTTTCAGACACATATTTGAAAGATGGAGTAGGGCTACTAGTTAAGAAGAGTTTAGGGGCATCATCATTAAAGGACTTAGATGGAAAGACCGTGGGAGTAGCACAAAGTTCTACAACTAAGGTTGCATTAGAGGATGAAGCAAATAAGCAAGGAGTGAAATTGAAATTTTCGGAATTTGGTAGTTATCCTGAAATCAAAGCAGCATTAGATTCAAGCAGAGTTGACTGTTTTGCAGTTGATGCTTCCATTTTAAATGGATATGTAGATGATTCAACAGTGATATTAGATGATAGATATAACCCACAAGAGTATGGAATTGCAAGTAAAAAGGAGAATACAGAATTGGCTAAACTTATTAATGAAGTAGTAAATGATATGAAGATTTCAGGGGAAATGGATAAGTTAATCCAAAAGTGGGAGATAAAATAATGAATGGGCCATTTGCTTTATTTAAATGGAAAGCGCTTTTTAGTCAATTTGATGTATTCTTAAATGGTTTTTTTATAACTCTTGCAGTTGGAGTTTTAGGTTTAATATTAGCTTTAATTTTAGGTGTTGTCTTTGGAATGTTTTCTACTAGCAAAATTAGAATTTTAAAGATTATTAGCAGAACATATGTAGAATTAATACAAAATACACCGCTTGTAATACAGATATTTTTTTTGTTTAATGGACTTCCATATATAAAAGTAGTTTTGCCTGTATTTGTCATAGGAGTTATAGGAGTTGGTATATACCATGGTGCATATATATCTGAAGTTGTGAGAACAGGAATAACATCTATATCTAAAGGGCAATTTGAAGCAGCCAAGTCTCAGGGATTTACTCATACTCAGACCATGAGATATATTATTTTACCGCAGACTATAAAGATTATAATACCACCACTTACTAATCAACTTGTAAATCTAATAAAAAATACTTCTGTACTAGCAATGATTGCTGGGGGAGATTTAATGTATAGAGCAGACTCGTGGTCATCTGGAAATATGTATTACGGACCAGCTTATGTGGTAACAGGTATTTTATACTTTATACTATGTTATCCTCTTTCAAGATTTGCAAGAAGACTAGAGCTAAAGAAGAAAGAAAGAAAAAATACATGCAAATCCTCTATAAATTCTAGAATAACTTTTGTTGAAGGGGGAATATAATGATATCACAAGTTTTCAATAGTACAAATGCGTTATTTTTATTGGAAGGAATAAAATTAACGTTGATAATAGCTTTTTCAACAATTGTGTTAAGTTTAATATTTGGAACTATTCTTGCAATACTAAGAAATTATTCAAAAGGGATTATTGAAAGATTATCTATATTATATATAGAGGTATTTAGAAATACCCCTTTATTATTATGGATATTGTCTATAAGATTTTTAGTACCCATAAAGCCTGTATATTCAGGAATATTATCATTTACTTTATTTACTTCAGCTGTAATGGCAGAAATCTTAAGAGGAGGAATAAATTCTGTTAATAATGGTCAGTATGAGGCAGCTTATTCACAAGGATTTTCTAAGTTACAAACTTTAAGATATATAGTATTACCTCAAAGTTTTAGACGATGTATTCCAACACTTTTGTCTCAAGTGGTAACAGTAATTAAAGATACATCATTTTTATGGGCAGTAGGAATAGAAGAGTTTACAGGGAAAGGAATGATACTAATGGGTAGTTTTGTAAGTTCAACTCAAGTATTTTTACTTTTTGGGGCTTTGGCAGGAATATATTTCATGGTGAATTTTTTCATATCTTGTAGTGTAAGAAGAATAAAAGTTTAAAATTATAGCTAATTTGTTTTTTTATTAATATTGTATTCAGATTTCTAATCTATTTTGATATTATTTTTGGATTTAAAGTTTTAAGTTGTATGGTATGTAGTTAAATGGTACAATTGGATGGAAAACTTTAGATGAGGTGATAATAATGTTAATTTGGGGATGGGGAAGAGTTACTAAAAGATCAATTGGACCAGTATTCCAACAGACTTGTAGTTATTGTAATACAACAAGTATTTGGAAGTTATATGTCATAAGAACGTGGTTTACTTTGTTTTTTATTCCTATAATACCATATAGCAAAAGATATTGCGTTGCTTGTCCAAGTTGTGGGAGTTACATAAAGCTTAACAAGCAACAATTTCAAGAAATGAAACTTGCTATAGATACTGCAACTAATAGTAGAAATATTGAAGATAATTTAAAGTATCAGGGAAAGACAGAAACTCAAATTAGTTATTTGAAGGAAATGGAAAAGTTGAACGATAAGAAGGATAGAGAATGTTAATAATATCTATTTGTTAAAAAAAGATATGTCAAAAATATTTTGACATATCCTTTTTTTAGACCAAATTTCTAATAAAATTAATTGTTGAAATACATTGGAAATTTGGAGAAATTAAAGAATTATGGTAAAATACAAAACATACAATTATTCTTGATATTAATATAATTTAATTATAATTAGAAAAAGAATGCAATATATTAAAGATAGAGAGGAGATAAAAAGTAATGAAAAAAAGTAATAGTATATATACTAAGATTAGTAAAATTGTATTTATGATATTAGGTTCAATTCTTGCAGCGGTTGGATTAGAAATATTCTTAATACCTAATAATGTAATTGATGGCGGGATTGTAGGAATATCAATTATGGCAAGTTATTTAACACAGTTACCTCTTGGATTATTTACCTTCGTATTAAATATTCCATTTTTTATTGTCGGATATAAACAGATAGGAAAGACTTTTACACTATGTACTTTATTTTCTGTAGTTTGTTTTTCTATTGCAGTATCGATTTTTCATCCTATACCAGGTATAACTCAAGATGTTTTATTAGCATCAGTATTTGGTGGAATAATACTAGGAGTTGGAGTCGGAATAATAATAAGGAATGGTGGAGCATTAGACGGTACAGAGATAGTAGCTATAATATTTGATAAAAAACTTAGTTTTTCTGTTGGGGAAATAGTGATGTTTTTTAATTTATTTATATTAGGTGGAGCAGGATTTGTTTTTGGATGGGATAGAGCAATGTATTCACTAATAGCATATTTTATTGCTTTCAAGGTCATAGATATAGTAGTTGAGGGAGTAGATGAATCAAAAGCAGTAATGATTATTTCAGATGATTATATGGAAATATCAGAGGCTTTAACTGCAAGGCTTGGAAGAGGAGTAACTCTTCTAGATGGAAAAGGAGCATATAAGGGTTCTGCAACAAATGTTATATATGTGGTAGTATCTCGTTTAGAAATATCTAAGTTAAAATCTATTGTAAATGGATTTGACGATAATGCGTTAATAACAGTTGGAAGTGTTGAAGTATCAGGGAAGAAATATAAAAAGAAAGCTATACATTAATATAAAAATAATGTAAATAAAAAGATTTAGAATATAAACTAAATCTTTTTACATTTTATAACTCCTTTCCAATCCAGTTAGATAGTTGCTTTATGAATTCTTCATTCCTTTTAAAATATGTCCATTGACCTATACGTTTTGATTCAAGAAAACCAGCATCTTGAAGTATTGATAGGTATTCAGATGTTGTGGATTGAGATAAACCAGATTTATCCTTAATTGATCCAACACAAACACCATTAACAAAGTCATCTTCATCCAAAGAATGATTTTGTGGTGGGAAATAGAGGTCAGGAGACTTAAGCCACTTTAAAATATTTAAACGTGCCTCATTTGATAATGCTTTAAAAATTTTTACGTATTTCATATTTATATTGTATCCTTTTTTAAAAACAAGTCAATGATGTAAAAATTATAAATTTATTAATAAGTTTTGGTTATCAATAAATAATGGGGAAATTGGCATGGAAGTTATAACGAATTAATAAATCTATATATTAAAAACAGCAGAGTAAAAAGTTACTCTGCTATTGTTATGGAGTTTTATGCTTTACTTAGTGCATCTTTTACAGCTGTCATAATTCCTTTAGAGCTAAAAGTAGCCCCTGAAACAGTATCTACTGAAGTTGATTGAGTAGAAATTATTTTGCTTGTTATTGTATTTTCAACTCTCTGATAAAATTTTGGTGTATCTTCCGTAGATATTGTTTTAATTGCACTGATTTTGCCTGAAGAAACAGTTACTGAAAGTTTTGTTGTTCCACCTTTGAAACCAGTACCAGTACCAGTATAAGTTCCATCTTTATAACTTTGATTAGTATTAGCGGTTGTAGTATTTCCGTTGGTAGTTTTACTGCTAGAGTTAGTATTGGTTTGTGTTGATGACTTAGCAGTATTGTTATTGTTAGTATTAGAGTTAGAGGACGTATTAGCATTACTTGTTGAAGAACTTCCAGAAGCTTTATTTAATGCAGCTTCTACCGCTTCAATGATTCCCTTAGAGCTAAAAGTAGCCCCTGAAATCGTATCTACTGAAGTTGATTGAGTAGAAATTATTTTTTTTGATATAGTTCCTATTGCTTTTTGATAAAAACTAGGAGTATCACCTTGTGAAATTGTATCAATACTAGTGATTTTACCGTCACTTATTATAACAGAAATTTTAGTTGTAGCACCTTTAAAACCAGTACCAGTACCAGTATAGGTTCCATCACCATAATTTGGTGTAGAACTAGTTGCACTATCTGAAACTATACCAGTAGATGAAGCTAAACCGCTAGCTGTTAAAACTGAGCTTGTACCATTGCTTAAAGCATAAACACCAGCAAATGTAGCAATTGCTACAGAACTAGCTAATGCTGGATTAATATCTTGATTAACTATATTTCCATGGGTATTTTTTCTAGGACATACTTCTAAACATTTCAAACAATTTATACATTCTCCACCGCGAACATAATTCATTTTATATAGAGGCAATCCCATTGAACAATTGCTTGTACAAATTCTACATTTGCCACATTTATCATTTGGTTTGTTAATTTTAAAGATACTTATTTTAGAAACTATAGAGAATATTGCACCTAGGGGGCATAAGTATCTGCAGAAAAATCTTTCAACAAAAAAAGCACCAATTGTTATTAAAATTAAAAGTATAAATCCAATAGTAAGATTTGTAATAACATATGAGAAATCAGTTATTTGAGCAAAAGCATCCCAAGGGCTTGTATTATTAAATATATTACTTGTAATTGTCCAAGATACTATTATAAGCATTAATAGAACTACATATTTCATATACTTTAAAATTGAATCAACTTTTTTGTTAACTTTAAAATTAATTTTAAAAACATTTTTAGATAGTAAATGAATCCAATCATTAAATGTACCAAAGGCACAGAACCATCCGCAGAAAAACCTACCTAACAACATGGTTGCTATAATAGCACTTACGAATTCAAGTAATCCAGGAAAAGCCTGAATAAAGTGAAAATTACCATCAATAATCATTTGATATATTTTTTTGAATTCACTAAAGGCTAGAATATATAGCCCTGGAGAAAGAAAAAATAATATTAATTGTATTACATGTCTAACTACTTGCATTTTCTTAATCTTTTTTAACATTTTAATAACTCCTTTTAATTTCAATTATTATTATAAATAAATTCAGTATTAGATAACTTAAAGTTATGCCTAATTCCAGATGTGACGAAAACATTTTTGTCGTTTGTTATAAATATTGCATCTACACCTTTAATAGATTCAATAAGATCTAGAGCTTTATCTAACCCCATAATATAAACACCAGTTGAAAGACCATCACCATCTATTGAATTATCAGAAATTATTGTAGCGCTGATTACATTGCTACTAGATGGATAACCAGTTTTAGGATCAATTATATGATGAAATGCTTTATTATCTTTAATGAAAAATCTTTCATAATTACCAGAGGTAACTATAGATTTGTCTTTTAAACTAAGTATTCCTATATGTTCTCCTCGTGGCATAAATGGATTTTGAATACCAACATTCCAGAATGATTCATTGTTTTTATTGCCTAAGACGAAAATATTTCCACCAAGGTCTATTATGGCACTTTTTATACCGTGTTTTAGAAAGATATTTACAACTTCATCTGCGGCATAACCTTTAGCTATACCTCCAAGATCAATAGATTGATTTTGTTTTTTTAAGCCTATAGAGTTATCGTCTTTGTTTAAAATTATATCTCTATAGTTAACTAGTTTTAAGTTATCATTTATTTCAATTTCAGTTGGTACTCGTTCAGATTTAGTACCTATTCCCCAAAGAGAAACTAAAGGCCTTATGGTAGGGTCGAAGGCTCCTTCTGATAATTCACTATAACTAATAGATTTATCAATTAATGAAAAGGTTTCATTACTTACAGTTTGAAGTGCTATTCCAGCATTTTTGTTTATTTTTGATATCTCACTAGATTCTTTAAAGGCTGACATTTTATTATCTATATCGATAAGACGTTCAATCGCTTCATCGATAGCTTTTTCAGATTCTTTACCAAATACTTTTAAATTTATTAATGTTCCAAGAATATAGTAACTTTTTTCTGATACAATATTTGGTTTGTTTTTAGTGAAGAATATTAAAAACAATATAGAAATTATCAATATTAAGAAGAGAAGTTCCATTGTAATTAAAGTCAAATATATCACCACACATTTAAAATTGTTTTTTTATTATAATCAGAGTATATATAATGAACCTTAATAATACTTTAGAGTTTCCTTAGAATTAGCTGAGAAAATACTTTTGGAAACTTATGTATGTAGATGTTTTTAAGGTGAGAATAAAAAAGTTATCTAAAATAGGAATTTGCAATCCTAATTTAGATAACTTTTAGTTTAAGGTGTGTTATTCTGCTAAGTATATATAGAGAGAGAAAGTAGTTCCTTTTCCTAATTCACTAGAAACTGTGATTTTGCCATTATGAGCATTTACTATAGATTTTACTATTGAAAGTCCTAGACCATAACCACCTTGCTCACGTGCCCTATGAGATTCACTTCTAAAAAATCTATCAAAAATTTTATTAAGATGTTTTTCGGATATTCCTGAACCATTATCGCTAATTTTAAGTACCAAGAATTTATTAGATTCTATATTTTCTGTACTTGTAGAGAGGGTTATTATACCATTATTTTCGTTAGTGTGTCTTATCGAATTTTGAACAAGATTAAATATTACTTGCTTAATTTGATCCTTATTTATATTAACAAATATGTTGTTTTCTAGTTCTATTTCAACTTTTCTTTTACCAGCTAAAATTTTAAGTTGAGGAGATATTTCATCAATAACTATATTGATATTTTCTTTTTCAAATTTAACTTCGGTATTTTGGTCAAGTCTATTTAGTACAAGAAGGTCATTAACTAATTTTGTAAGACGTTCACTTTCTAATAATATGCTATTTAGCGCTAAGTCTAGCTGCTTTTCATTTTTTGCAGCGCCACGTAGTAAAACTTCTACAAATCCATGGATTGAAGTAAGTGGAGTTCTAAGTTCATGAGAAGCATCAGAAACAAATTGTCGCATTTTTTCTTTAATAGATTGTTCTTTTTCAAAGGAAGTTTCTATCCTTTGAAGCATTTTGTTAAAAGAAGCTGATAGAGTATCTATTTCCAGTTGCTCATTGTTTTCAGGAAGTCTAGTATTTAATTGAGCTACAGTAATATTTTCAAGAGTTTTATTCATATTCGATAAAGGTGTTAAAGTCCTTTTAAAAATTGCTGCACCTAGTATAGTTCCTAAAATCAATATAAGAATAGATATTCCTGAATATATTGATATTTCTTTACTAAGGATTTCTTCGATGTCATCTACAGGTGTGCTTAATTGAATTAATCCAGTTGGAGAATTTATAGGACCTAGTTTACGCCATACAACTAAATGCAAGTTATTATTTTCATCCTGTACTAATTTAAAATACTTCTCTAGATTACCGTATTGATTTAATATTTCCGTATAGTCGTTATTGGGCAGCTTGGGAATAGAGAATGTTTTCTTTTCTTTATCTTTATCTTCTTCATCTTTGTGATGATTTTCTTCTAGTTGGCTATGGGATAAATCCTTTGATGTTAGAATTGTGTTACCACTCTTATCTATAATTGATGCTTCTGTATTAATAGAAACTAATTTATCCATAATTATGAATCCATATTTATTAAGAGCTTCAGTTGAGGATAATTGGGTTAAGAATTTCATATCTATATTGTGAAATTGTGCTGAAAGAGTTTTGACCTTACTTTTAGATAAATAGTTTTTTGTAGTTATATATTGAGATAATCCCATTACAAATAATAGAACCAATAATATTAAGAAGAAACGGGAAAATAATTGCCATTGTAAGCTTTTAAATTTTATTCTTTTGTTTAAAATTTTCATTATACAACCACCTTATATCCAATACCGCGAATAGTTTTTATAATAGTATGATCCTTATCTCCGATCTTATCTCTTAGATATCGTATATAAACTTCAACAATATTTTCTTCACCATTAAAATCATAGCCCCAAACTTTCTGAAGAATTGTTGATTTACTAAGAACTAACCCATTGTTTAATAGTAAATATTTAAGCAAATTATATTGAGTAGGTGGTAAATCTAAAACCTTGTCACAATAAGTAATTTCATGAGCTCTATCATCAATATAGAAATCTCCTATACGATTTACATCATTGAGTTCAGGAAAACTATTTCTAAGACGAGCGTTGATGCGTGCAATTAATTCTTTAAAGCTAAAAGGCTTTAGCATATAATCATCAGCACCTAGATTTAAGCCTTTTACACGGTCATCTATGTCATCTCTTGCTGTCAACATTATAATAGGTGAATTTATTATCTTTTTTATTTGAGAGCAAACTTCAAAACCATCCATTCCAGGAAGCATAATATCTAAGATAATCAAGTGTGGTTTTATTTTTTTAGATAATGAAACGGCTTGGATACCATCAAAAGCTACATAAGCATTAAAGCCTTCATATTCTAAACCCATTTTAATAAATTCTACTATACTTTCTTCATCATCAACTATGAGAATGTTGATTTGTTCTTTAATTAGTGATGCCATAAATTGTTTCTCCTTTTACAATTAAGTTGAATTTCTATTATTCATTTTTTATCATTTCTTAAATAATAATTTAAAAAGTTCTTAATTGCAATGAAATTGGTGATAAATTGAAATAATAATAAAACACAAATTTAAAAATGCCCATATACTTAAAATTTAAGTATATAGACATTTTTAAAAGTTTTATTTACTGTAATTTAAATTTGCTAATTTCAGCAGTTAATTCGTCAGATAAGGATTTAAGTTTATTAGCATAACTTACAAATTCTTGTGAAGAAGCTGAGACTTCTTCTGTAGATGCAGTAACTTCTTCAGTGCCAGCAGCAGTTTCTTCACCAATTGAAGATATATTTTCAACTTCTGCAACAATCTTATCCTTATTTATACTAACTTCATCTATTCCAGTAATAATTTCGTCAAGCTTAGTTGTTAAGTCAGATAATGAAATTATAATGTCAGTAAATATTTTTTCAGCTTGATTTACTGATTCTTCTTGACTAAGTACTATGAAATTTGTATCTTGAACTTGTTTTACAGCTAGATTAACTTTGCTTACAACTTCAGTAATTATATTATCAATATCCTTTGCTGAAACAGCAGTTTCTTCTGCAAGTGTTCGTATTTCATCTGCGACAACAGCGAATCCTTTACCAGCTTCTCCAGCTCTAGCAGCTTCTATGGCAGCATTTAAAGCAAGAAGATTGGTTTGCTCAGTAATTTGAGATATTGATTCATTGATAGCTGCAATATTTTTCACACTCTCAGCAACGCTAGAAACTACGTTAGTTACATCTGCTGTGCTATTTTTAGTTTCAACAGATTTGTCCATAACAGTTTTTATTATTGTTACGCCTTCTTTACTTAAACTATTTGTGTTTTTAGCAACAGAACTAATTGTGTTACTTGCTGAATTTATATTATTAATTTGATCGGAAACATTTTCTAGATTAGTAGATAATGTTTCAAGATTTTGAGCAGATTCCATGCTACCTCTAGATATTTCAGTTATTGTATTAGCTATTTCATTCATTGAATTAGCTACTTCTTCACTCATAAGTGATAAGCTATTAGAAGAATTATTTACTTCTGTAACAGAGTTATCTACGTGATGAATAAGGTTAGAAACTGAAACTTGCATTTCGTTAAAATTTTCTGCAAGTTGCCCAAGTTCATCTTTGGATGAAATTATAATATTTGTACTAAAATCGCCAGCCTTACTTCTGTTAATACCTTCCTTGATCAGAGTTATGCCTTTATCAAGTTTTCTTGCAAAGAGCGTTCCTATAACTGTTGCTATGACTAAAAGAATAATTGTTATAAGTAGCATCTGAATACTAAAAGAATTTATTGATTTATTATATTCAGATTTAGGAGTTTCTAAGATAATTTTCCATCCAGTGATATCTGATGTTGTGTATTTTAATTTATATAAATCATTTCTAACTTTTAGCTCAGATTCCCCATAAGAATTGCTTCTTAATTTAGTCCAGTCACTATCTGAAAATTCAGATTCACCTATTAAATCTTTTTGTGAATG
Source organism: Clostridium cibarium (assembly GCF_014836335.1). Taxonomy (GTDB): domain Bacteria; phylum Bacillota; class Clostridia; order Clostridiales; family Clostridiaceae; genus Clostridium; species Clostridium cibarium. The sequence goes on along the minus strand of NZ_JACSRA010000006.1, from coordinate 36,647 downwards.
TGCAATTATAAGTCCAGCAGTGTCAACAAGGCATATTGCTCCTTTTTCACCATAAGTGATATTTGAAATAGAATCAGAAAGATTTTTTAAATCATAGTCTACGCAAATAATACCTAAAAGTTTTTGATTATCCATAACTGCTTTGCATAAAGTTACTACATTACTATTGCTTATGGAATCCTTATAAATATTTGTTACAGCAAATTTTCCATTTAATTCTTTAGCTTTTTTATACCAATCTCTTGTTTCAAAATTTACAGATGAAGTATCTGCATATGGATATATTTGAAGATTTCTTGAGTTATTATTATAGAAATAAGCAAGAATTATACTAGAATCACTTTCGTTAAGTGTTTTAAGCATATTATTTATATTTGTATTTGATTCAGGACTATTATCAAATTTACTTTCTTTAATAATATAGTCCATAGATTCTTCTATAGCAGTAAATTTTGAATTAATGTTTTGATTTACGGACATGTTTAAACTATTTGAACTTTTATCAAACTCATTATTAATACTGGAATTAAATTGAAAAATAGCAGAAACACTTAGTAATGTTACTGTAATAACTATTAGTGAAAATAACATTATAATTATTTTGTTTTTGATCGTGTTAAAAAATTTTAATTTTTGAGTGTTTTTACTTTTAGAGTTACTTCTAGAAATTTTTTTAGTTTTACTTTTTGCTTCGTTTTTCATAAATATAGCCCCCTAATTTATCGTATATTATAATTTTTCGGAAATGGGAGGGAAAACTTTAATAATTATGAAGTAAATTAACAAAGAATAATTTTAATTGATAAAAATACAAGATGATTAAGTATGATATGAAAAAAATGACGAAAATTCAGAGAATATAAATATTCAACATATGGTAAAAATTGGTTATAATTATAATAAAATCATTAAGTTTTTTGAAAGGAATAGAGTTATGAATAGTGATAATTTTAACGACAAAATTGAAAATAATGAAAATATTGTGTTTGGTGATAAAAATTATATAAATATTATAAAACAAAATAAGGAAATATTAGGGTTTGCTGGGGTGATAATCGTTATGATTCTAGGAATAATTATTATTGTGAGATTATTATCTGTACAAGTTATTAGTTCCAATGAGATAAGGCAAACTCTTATAGGTAAGAGTATAGAGTTAGATGATAGGAAAATAGAAATTAGTGATTCTAATTTAAATGAAGTAACAATAATTAATCGAGTTACAGAAAAGTATAAAATTGACGTTGTTAATGTTCAGTTTAAGATTAATTTAGAGGATAATTTAGCAGTTGAAACGGCAACTTTGAAATTTAATTATGATAGCGATAAGTGGGTTTATTCGTCTATGGATATTGAAAATACTAAAAATATAGAAGTAAGTTCAACTGCTGAAAGTTTTGTTAAAGAATTATTGCAAAAAGAGGGCTTATCAACTGTTACAGGGGAAAAATTTTATGGAAGTTATGTTAAGGATGTTAGTGGAATAAAGTTTGAAGAATACGGGAGAGATAATGGAAAAGTATTCAAAGCAAATTTGATATTAAGTAATGGTGCATGCTATGAAAGTTTTAATATTAGAGGTCAAATACTATTTGATGAGAGTAGGGGAATGTGGAAGATTAAATCTGTAGATATGAATGTAAAAGATAATCTTCATAAGGAAGAAAAAATAGATGAAGATATTATTAGAAGAATATTAATAGATGAGATTACAGATGGTAGTACTTATGAGTTGAAAAAGGAAAGTGGCAGTGAGTATATTAATATATTTAAAGATGATATAACAGAATTTAATATAGGAGATTATATAGTGAGAAAGGATAATACAATTAGAGTAGAGGTGGAAGGAAAAGTAAAATCAGATAAGATTATGGACATGAGTTTCAATGGATTTATAAGTATTAATGGAAAACTTTCTTGTGGTGTGATTAGAAATAGCAAAGACATAAAGATATATGGTACTAGTAAAGAGATTTCAAAAAGTGAGGAAGAAGTGAAAGAAAATTAACTTTATTACTATATTAATTTGCTGGGGAAGTTTCCTATAATTAAAACTCATAAAAGGAAATAAATGGTTATTTTTAAATTATCAACATAAAAGTTTAAAAAAAGTGAATTTAAAAATAACTAGACTATATCTTTTACAATATGTTAAAATATAACTTAAATAAGTAAAATGTTAGAAAAAGGAAAAGTGTACCCTTGGGGAAATAAAGTGAAAGGAGATGTGAATATGCAGAATATACTTCAAATTAATTACTCGGATGTTACTCCAGAGATTATAGACTTAAAGGAATTGTGTATAAGAAATAGTTCAATTGATTCAAGTTTATATACCAAGTATGAAGTTAATCAAGGCCTTAGAGATTTAAACGGAAATGGGGTTTTGACTGGATTAACAGAAATATCAGAAATACAATCTAAGGTGGATAGAGATGGACAAAGTATTCCTTGTGAGGGAAAGTTATTCTATAGAGGAATAGATATAGAAAAAATAGTTCGTGGATTTGTAAGTGAAAATCGTTTTGGATTTGAGGAAGTAACTTATCTTCTAATTTTAGGTGAACTTCCTAGAGGAGAAAAATTGAATGATTTTAAAAAACTAATTTCTAAATATAGAACGCTTCCAACATCATTTGTTAGAGATATTATAATGAAAGCTCCAAGTTTTGATATGATGAACACTTTAGCGAGAAGTGTTCTTACACTATATTCATATGATGAAAATGCAAATGATACAAGTGTATCTAATGTTTTAAGGCAATGTTTGCAGTTAATAGCTCTTTTTCCGCTTTTATCTGTTTATGGATATCAGGCATATGTTCATTATTATAATGATAAGAGTCTTATAATTCATACTCCTAAAGAGGAATTATCTACAGCTGAAAATATATTATATATGTTACGTCCAAATAGTAAATATACAGAACTTGAAGCAAGAATTTTAGATATAGCATTAGTACTTCATGCAGAACATGGAGGAGGGAATAATTCAACATTTACCACTCATGTAGTATCATCTTCTGGAACTGATACTTACTCTACTATTGCAGCAGCACTTGGATCACTGAAAGGACCAAAGCATGGTGGAGCGAATATTAAAGTTGTACAAATGTTTAAGGATATGAAAGAGAAGATATCGAATTGGGAAGATGAAGATGAAGTTTCCGATTACTTAAAGGCATTATTAAATAAAAAAGCCTTTGATAAGGCAGGATTAATATATGGCATGGGACATGCTATATATTCAGTGTCTGATCCTCGTGCAAATATATTTAAGAAGTATGTTGAAAGTTTATCTAAAGAAAAAGGCTTAAAAAAGGAATACAACCTATATTCTCTTGTGGAAAGACTAGCACCTAAAATTATTGAGGCTGAAAGGAAGACATATAAAGGGGTAAGTGCTAATATAGATTTTTATAGTGGATTTGTATATAGCATGTTGGATTTACCATTAGAATTATATACACCTATATTTGCTATTGCACGTATTTCTGGTTGGAGTGCTCATAGGATCGAAGAACTTATTAATACAAACAAGATAATTCGTCCTGCTTATATGAATGTTGCTGAAAGACGAGAATATATAGATTTAGAAAAAAGATAGTATTTTAAAAAGACCAGTGATTATGAACTGCCCCCTGTCAAGGAGACAGGGTAAATAATAAAAAAATTATGATGCTAAAGTGTGGCTCCTATATTCAATTGGAGCCATGCCTTTTAATTTCTTCTGTAATCTTTTCGTATTATAGAACTCTATATAGTTTTTTATAGATTGCTCAAGATCCTCATAAGTACTGAATTTTCTAAGGTAATACATTTCTGATTTAAGAATACCCCAAAACCCTTCCATTGGCCCATTATCGATGCAACGACCAACCCTAGACATACTTTGGACTGCATTTATTGAATTAAGCTTGTCTTTAAATATTCTACTAGTATAATCGATTAAGAAAAAGGGATTGCTCCCTTTCCCTCATCTAAGAACCGTACGTGAGAGTTTCCCGCTCATACGGCTCAAGCATTTCTTCACCTTTTCAGGCGGCAACAAGTGTATGTAGTCTTGTCTTTCTTTTGTCAAAATAGTCTTTGTTTAAGAACGGTGTTTTTGTAATCTGCAATTTGGGATGTCTGACGATTTTAATCCGCCTCAAATTAATTAGACTGTACTCATCCGTCTTGAAAAGCCATCTTTTCTAGCCTTTTTCATGCCAGTATTTATTTAACCTCCACCATTTATTCTTGGTGGGGTGTCTATGTTTTGCCCATTGCTGTAATAAGTGATAAAGGGTGTTGTTAATATATGAAAAGACTTTGCTAGCAACCACGTGTTTGTGATAATTCGTCCAACCTCTTATGACTTGATTAAGCCTTCTTATTAAGTCCGATTGAGTACTAGCTTTTCCTTCCTTAAGGATTATTGTGGAACATCTCTTAATCATGTTTTTAATAGAGTTTTTAGATGGTTTCACTATTAATTTCCCATTGTATTTCTTAAATGTCCAGCCAAGAAAGTCAAATCCTTTATCGATATGCGTAATCACAGTCTTTTCTTCTGATAGTGTAAGTCCTCTTGATTGAAGAAATTGACTAACAGTAGTTTTTAGTTCTTCAGCAACTTCTTTTGAGTTTGCGGTGATAATGAAGTCATCGGCATAACGAATCAAATTAACTTTAGTTTTGGCTCTATAGTGATTTTCTATTTTACCTTTTGAATTTCTATGGTATTTGTCTTGAATCACTTTTTCGAGTCCATCTAATGTCATATTTGCATATATACTAGAGATTGCTCCGCCTTGTGGCGAACCCGTTTCTGTTGGAAATAGTTTTTCTTCATATATATATCCTGATTTTAGGAACTGTTTCATAATACTTTTATCCATTGGTATATTGTTTTGCAACCATTCATGGTTAATGTTATCAAAGCAAACTTTAATGTCACCTTCAAGTATCCATGTTGGAGAACATTTTCTAGCTAATACACAGAATATCTGCTCACAGGCGTCTTTTGAACTTCTTCCTCGACGGAATCCAAAGGAAATAGAATCACCTTTTGTTTCTGAGATTGGCTCAAGTGCTAACGCATATAAGGTTTGCATTGCTCTATCATACATCGTTGGTATCCCTAATGGACGTTTCTGCTTTTTACCTTTCTTTTCGATATATACTCGTCTTAAAGGCTTTGCTTTATAGTTTTTATCGGTGAGCGAAAGCACTGCTTTCATCTTCGAAGCAGAGGTAGACCATAATTTCTTATCTACTCCTGGTGTGTTTTTCCCTTTATTTGTTTTTACTTTTTTTACAGCATAGGCTTTAGCTGAAAAAGAGTGGGTTAATAGGTATTGTAATCTTTTGACTTTATTTTTGTCTCCTTTTACTGTTGCCTTAGCGATTCGGGTTTGTAGTCTATTAACATCATATTCAACTTGTTTCCAGTCAATCGTTTCCCATTGAAAGGCAAGTGATTTTGTGTCTTTTAGTCTCTCGGTTTTATCCGTCGTTGAATTACTAAAATTCATAAATATATAATCCTTTCCTGCTAAGAAATACCATAGGATAAGTCTGCACCCTTTCAGGTTAGAGCAAAGTTTGAACTCCTATCTGTTTTCATTACAAAATCAGCCTTCGCTTTTTATCCTTTTCTTCTGCCCTCTATGTCGTTTCGCCCTTTACAGTTAGATACCTCTCGGTAGAGGAACATATAGGGTTTACCAAGTTCCACGTAATACATAATTATAAATGCCTTAGGAGTCATCTTTAAACCGGGAGTTCTTTATCCATTCGCATTGGTTTAACAGTTGGCCTTTGCTCGACTCCTTACCATTTTGGTCAAAGCGTTTCAGCCTATTTCGCTTTCTCCAGCGTAACGATTCCTACAATAATTCACTTTACGTTCTCCATAGCATTCTTACTCTAGCAGTTGCCCCAGTTTAGGCTACTCGGACTTCCACATTGTCTCGTGAGCTTTCTAACCCGAACGTTACCATTCACGCTAGTCACGATAGAGTTACCCCGAATGGATGGGGTAGTCTAACGACAATGTATCACGCAACTTCTTGTCACACTTGAAAACCGCGATCACTATGAAATAGTGGCTCAGCAGCTGGATTATTAGCAATAGCTTTGTCGAGGGTATCAAATACCAATTTATTATTATTTGAATAACCCAGTACATAAGAAACAATACTATTATCACCTAAATCTAATATTGCACTTAAGTAAGCTTTTTTTCCATTAGTTAATTTAAATTCCGTAACGTCAGTTAACCATTTTTCATTAGGTTTGTTTGCCATAAAATCTCTATTCAATACATTTTTAGCTGTAATTTGCGGAGTACTATAAATATATTTTCTTCTTTTCTTACGAATTACGGATGTAAGTTTTATAGATCTCATAAGTCTATAAATACGCTTGTGATTAAAACTCGAATTCAATCTCCTATTAACATTTAACATTATACGTCTATATCCATAAATACCGTTGACTTCTGAATAGATTTTTAGAATTTCATCTAAAATAACAGCATTTTCTTTATCTCTTGAAGTTAGTTTGTGATTTAACCACTTATAATAAGCAGAACGTGTAACTTTTGCACACTTACATAAATCACATATTGAATATCCAAGTTCATGTAATTCTTTTATTGCAATGTACCTATTCTTTTGAGGAATATTTGATTTATCTACCGCCTTTCTATCTCCTGTAATTTTTTTAAGAAATCATTCTCCATTTTTAAACGTCTATTTTCTGCTTCTAGAATCTTAAATTGTGCAGAAATTTTTTGAGATTCACTTAATTCTTCAAATGATTTATGCTTACTGCGTCTATCGACTAGCGCGTCAACGCCATTCGCAATATACTTCCTTACCCAAGTATAAACTTGATTATATGAAATTTTATATTCATTAGCAGTTAATTTATAATCATTGTTGTTAGAAATGCAAAATGCAACAATTTCTATTCTTTCTTCATAAGTGGTTTTTCTTCCATTGGTCATAATAGTAGCTCCTTGTGTATTATGAGTTTTAAATGTCTTATGACCATTATAATTCTTTATCCAACGTATGAGAACTGAATGAGATGATATATTATAGAGAATATAAATATCATGCAAAGATCCTTTCCTGTTAATGTAATCAGTTACGGCTTTAACTTTAACTTCGGAGGATAACAAGTATTTTTGTTCTTAGTTATTAGTGCTTCTGAACCAAAAGATTTATACTTGCGTATCCAGTCTTCCACTGAATGACAATTAACTTGTAATTCACAAGCTATTTGTTTTACACTTTTTTCTCCTGCTAGATACTCCTTAACAACTTTTATCTTAATTTCAGGTGATGCCTTGACTTTTCTTCCCATGATATAATGCTCCCTTCATAGCAACAGTTTTTTATTTTAACTGTCTACTATAAAGGAAGCATATCATTATTTTATCACTGGTCTTTAAAATTAACTCATCATTGCGGCTGCTGCACCAAGAAGAACTTTTAAATCTGTTTCTCCTTTGTAAAAAGGTGGAATAATCTTTGTATCATGTAAGTCATAGAATGTGTAAACAGCTTCTTGTGCTGTACGGACAGACATTTCTATTGTGAATGATACAACATCAGGTAATTCCACATATTGTCCTAAAAATGCTAAATTAGTTGAGCATTTTGGAATAACTAATGGACGATCTGTTTTATTACGAGTCATAAAGTGAGCTGTAATATAAGGCATTATACATGGCAAACAAATTGTTGTTTTAAGGAATTCAGATGCTTCATCAATCCATCCAAGTTGATAGCAAAGTTCCATAAATATTTCTTCACCAGTACATTCAAGCATTGGTTTTTTAATATAGTCACCTGGTTTTTCAGGGTGAAGTGCATATCCCCAGAATACTTCAACATCCTCTGGTTGATTAATGTAGTGGGGTTGCTTTGGAACTACTATACTCATAAACCATCCTGAATCTTTAAATGTCATTAAAGCACCTGTTCCAGGTTTGTTGCTTGAGTATTCAACATATTTTTTTAAGAACTTCTTATCCTTTAAAGTTACTGTGAATGATTGCCATACTGATTCTGGAATGTTATTGCAGAAAGGAGTTGGATTACCGAATTCAGGAGTTTTCTTAGCTAAATTTTCCCATAGGGCCCAACAACCATTTCCTTCTTTTGTAGGAGCAGGAGCTGGCTTGTCCATAGTTCCTATAGTTGCATTTTCAGTCATAGAACCGTTTGTAACAAATACAAGATCATTGTCATTAACAGAAATAATTTCTTCCTTATTATTTCTAATTAGATGAATTGCTTTTGTAGTCATTTCTCCATTTTCTTCCTTGAAATCGATATCAACTACTTTACTTGCGTTTTGGAACTTAACACCTAGTTTCTCAAGATGTTTTTGTATTGGTAATATTATTGAATCGTATTGATTATAAGGGGTTCTATGTACACCTGCCAATGTATTAATTCTAGGCATTTCGTTTATAAAAGCATGTGCATATCTTTTAAATTCAAAAGCACTATGCCAAGGTTGAAAGGCAAATGTTGTAGCCCACATATACCAAAAATTAGTTTCAAAGAAATGAGGTGAAAATAATTGATCAATTCTAACAGGTGCAAGTTTATCTTCGTCGGCAAGAAGTAATTTCACCATAGATACTCTATCATCGTTATTTAGTCCTAATGAGCTAACATCTAGTATATTATGATCTTCACCAATTAAACGTGCATGAGAACAAGTTTTTGTTTCATTACTAAATTTATATATTTCATCCCTAACTGTTGTTTGAGAATCGGTTAAAGATGGAATTGAATTTAGCATATCTAAGATAGCTGTATAATGTTCATAGTTGATCATTCTTCCGCCTCTAATCATATATCCATCTTCAGCATTTCCAGACCCATCACAACTACCACCATCAATGTTAAGTTCTTCAAAAATTGTGATATCTTCGCCCTTTACTCTAGCATCTCGAGTAAGGAATATTGCTCCTGCCATAGATGCAAGTCCACCACCTACGAAATATACTTTAGTATTTTCATTAACTTTGTATTTTTTAGTCATTATAAGTCCTCCTTAATATAAATGTTATTTCAACGTATATCCAATTAATATATAATTTGGATAATATAAATATAACATTAGAGATAAGAATATGTGTAGATAAACTATTAATAAATCGTTAATAATAGTAAAAAAAGTTAAAATATATAGTAAGTGGGGAATATAAATTATTCTAAAAATTATATTTTATGGTATAATATAGGATATGATTAAATTGATAAGATGAAAATTTAATAGTAGAGGCCAATAATGAAGCAAAGATTCTTATTAGAAGTATTAAAATATTCAGTTTTAATAAACTATTTTTCATACAATAGACGTATTAAAGGTTTAAGCAAAGGAGAGAAAAAGTTTTGAAAGTAAAGAAGAAATTAAAATTCTTATTTCCGTTATTATTTTGTATATTATTACAATTATCAATTATATATTTTTTTAGGATAGACAACAGTATATTATCTAGATCTTTTCAAAAAGTAGATGAGGAACAAAATAATTGGAGTGAAGATTCAAATATAGGAAATTTAATTTCATGGACAATTATAATTTTTTTAGCTGGTGGCGAATTAGTTATATATAAAGCGTGCATTGATAATGATATTGAAGAAAAGGTAAAACTTATTGAAGATTCTGAAGAATATTTTTGTGATTGGAACTATGTAGATATTGAAGATAGAACTGAGGAAATATTTTATAAGATTCAAGAGGCGTGGACTAAGCGTAATATAGATATTGCAAAAGATTACATAAGTGAAAGTATTTATAATGAATATAAAAAAGAAATAGACTATATGAAAAAAGAGCATAGTATTAACATACTAAGCAAGATTAGATTAATTACAACTAGATCTGTAGGAATGATTAAATATAATTATAAAAAAGATTATATGTGGTTCTATATTGAGGCTTCAATGATTGATTATAAAATAAGTGATATAACAGGAGAAATTGTTGAAGGTGATACTAATCGAAAAAGGATATTTGAATATTGGAAAGTTGCCCTAGTTGGTGAAGAATGGGTTTTAGATGAGAGATTGTTAAAAGAAGAAGTAGATCAAAGAAAATTTTTAAGCATGGTTTCCCAAAATTAAATAAGGATACTAGTCTTAAAAGATTAGTATCCTTATTTAATGTTAGTGCTTTAACAAATTAAGTTGAGATTCTGTAACACCCCATATTACTTTATTGAAATCATCATCACTGGTGTTCAGTATCCATTTGTTATTTTCTTTTGATAAGTTTAATGTTCCCTTACGATCTTCTGGTTCTGAATTTTTAATTCCCTCGATTAGAATTTCAGTAATCCTATTTTTTAAATCAGCTTTATTTAAAGAACGTAATTCAGGAGTAGACTCAATTTTATCTAACAAGTATTTCATTGATGAAGATAAAGAAATACCTTTAACACTTACAGAAACTGTGGCAGAGTTTGAGTCAATAGACTCATCTGTTGTTTCTACTTCAAGTTTAGATAAGGCGTCAGATAAAATATCTGTTGTTTCTTTAGTCAATGAGTCGTTACTACTGTCTGCAATTAATGGAACAATTTCTTTGCTTAATTCAGAATTTGTTGCTGATTTAATGTTATTAAAATAATCATTTACAACAGAAGTTGGTTTATCAATTTTCCCGCATCCACATAATAGAAAAATTGAAAAAGCTAATAGTAATGATAAGGTTTTTTTCATAACAAATTCCCCCTAATTTTATATAACTTCCCAAGCAAAAGTATACACTATTATTACAGTTATGTAAATAAAGTGTAAAGAAATATACTAAACATAATTTATATGTATTTATTAGTCAAAATACATAATTAAATAGAAAAATAAGAAATATATTGAGACTGTATAAATTGAAGTAGGCAAAAAGGTTGTGTCAATATAGGATTAGGAGTAGAAATGGAATATATAGCTGCAAAAAATATAATATCAAATTATAGTCAGAATAACATATGGTTTGGAGTAAATTACAATATGGATATTTATAAGGGATGTTGTCATGGATGTATATATTGTGATTCCAGAAGTGATTGTTATAAGATTAGTAATTTTGAAAAGGTTAGAGTTAAAAAGGATTCTATAAATATAATAAGAAGGGAATTAAGAGGAGAAAAAAGAAAAGGCGTAGTAGGAACAGGAGCAATGAGTGATCCTTATAACCCATATGAGAAAAAGTTAAAGTTAACTAGATCGGCATTAGAGGAAATAAATACATTAAATTTTGGGGTGTCAATTGCGACAAAGAGTTCATTAATTATAAGAGATATAGATATATTAAAAAAGATACAAGAACATTCTCCTGTAATAGTAAAAATAACAATAACAACATATGATGATGAACTATGTAAAAAAATTGAACCTAATGTATGCTCATCTTCAGAGAGATTTGATGCTATAAAAGTGTTAGCTGAAAGTGGAATTTATACTGGAGTATTATTTATGCCAGTATTACCTTTTATTAATGATGATGCAGAGAATATAGAGAATATAGTGAAAAAAGCTTATGAGTCTGGAGCAAAATTTATTTATTCTACAGGAATTGGGGTAACATTGAGAAACTATCAAAGACAATATTATTACGAAAAATTAGCTGAAATTTTTCATGATGAAAAACTTGTAAAAAAATATATTGATACATATGGAAATGACTATGAGTGTAGATCAAAATGGGCTGATTCTTTATGGAAAGTTTTTGTTAATGAATGTAATAAATATGGAATATGTTATAAAATGAAAGATATAATAAAGGGTTATAAAAAATATTATGAAGAAGAACAATTAAGTTGGTTTTAAAAAGTGTTTAGATAAGGGAGGAAAAAAATGAATGAATGGATTAATGAAAGTATATTTTATCATATTTACCCATTAGGTTTTTGTGGAGCACCAAAGATTAATAATGAAAAGAAATCAGTAAATAGAATTAATAAAGTATTGGAATGGATACCACATTTAAAAAAGCTTTCTATTAATGCTATTTATTTTGGTCCTATATTTGAATCAAGTGAACACGGATATGATACAAAGGATTATTTTATGATAGATAAAAGACTGGGAACTAATATAGATTTTAAAAAAGTTTGTAAAGAACTTCATAAGGAAGATATAAAGATAGTTTTAGATGGGGTTTTTAATCATGTTGGAAGAGAATTTTGGGCCTTTGAAGATCTTAAAAAGAATAGAGAAAAATCTTTATATATCAATTGGTTTAAGAATGTAAATTTCAATGAAAAAAGCCCTATGGGAGATGATTTTACCTACGAAGGGTGGAATGGTCATTATAATTTAGTTAAATTAAATATTATGAATAAAGAAGTTATGGATTATATATTTGAGGTTATTAAGTTTTGGATAGAAGAATTTGAAATTGATGGCTTAAGATTAGATGCAGCGGATTATATGGATAGAAACTTTTTTGAATGTTTGAATACTTTTTGTAAAAGTAAGAAAAATGATTTTTGGTTAATGGGGGAAGTTATACATGGAGATTATAAATTATGGGCAAATGAGAAAATGCTAGATTCTGTGACAAATTACGAATGTTACAAAGGAATTTACTCTTCACATAATGAAAAGAATTATTTTGAAATAGCATATTCAATGAATAGACAGCATGGGAATTTTGGAATATATAAAGACTTACATCTTTATAATTTTGTCGACAATCATGATGTTAATAGAATAGCTAGCACTTTAAAAGATAAGAAGCATTTGTACAATGTATATACTTTATTATACTGTATGCCAGGAATTCCTTCGATTTACTATGGAAGTGAATGGGGATTAGAAGGCATAAAGCATGATGGCTTGGATGATGATTTGAGACCTAGTCTTGATATCAATAATATATTAAATAAAAATGAAAAACTATATTTGCATATAAAGAAGTTAGGCAAATTGAGAAGAGAGTTAGAAGTTATAAGAAATGGAGATTTTTCTGAGATAGTTACAAAAAATTTTCAACTTATCTTTAAGAGGTCATATAATGGAAAAAATATATATGTAGTATTAAATCTTTCAGATAAGGAGGAGAAGTTGGAATTTAGGATAGGTGATAATAAGAAGTTAGTAAATAGGCTTAATGAAGATGAAATAATAAAAGTATTAGAAGGAAAAGTTAGTATAATGGCAAAACCTTATGATAGCAAAATATTGGAAGAGCAAGAAACTTAGTTAGTTTCTTGTTTTTACATAAGAATAATATAATAATTGATTAAAAAAGAGATATTAGAGGAATTGATATGAATTATGATTTATTACGAGAAAAGTGGTGGAGTTCATCAAGTTTGCCCAATTTTAATATAGAAAAAATAAGTTTATCAGATAAAGTGAAAAAAGAGAAACAGTTTGATGTTATTTGGGAAAAGGTTAGTAGCTATATTGATTCTAAACCAATGGGAAAAGAAAATTTTGAAGAATGGAGTAAGGAAGGCGAGAAGTTACTTAAAAAGTATATAAAAAATGACCCGATTTTTAAACTGCAGTATATGGATGAGCATGTAAGGGATGGCATGATAGAAAGTACAAAAAAATTTATAAATATGGCAAAAGAATTTGACAATGATATAAGTATATATTGCATTGGACAAGCGACGAGAAATGTATGGATTGCTAATATTCTTCAAGCTATTTTCTTTAATAAAGTGGAGTTTAATAAAGCAGTATATGGGTATAGTATGTTATATCCATATACTGATAATTATTTAGATGATGTAAATGTTAGTATGATAGATAAGATAAAATTTAATGATAGACTGCTTAATAGATTAAAGGGAGGGAAACGGCTGGATATTACAGATAATGAGATAAAGATAGATAAAATGATTGAATGTATAGAGATGATTTTTGATAGAAAAACGTATACTAAGGTTTATTATAGTCTAATAAATATACAAGAGGGACAAATAAATAGTTTAGAGCAGCAAGAAAATGTAACAATTCCTTATGAAAATGATATACTTGGAATTTCTATCAAGAAAGGAAGTGCATCAGTTTTAGTAGATGGATATTTAATAAATGGAGAACTATCAAAAGAACAAGAGGACTTCTGCCTAGGTTATGGATTCTTACTTCAAATAGGGGATGATCTTCAAGATATTGAGAATGATCTAAAAAATAATCATATGACTATAATGTCGCAGCTAGCTAATAAATATTGCTTAGATAGATTAGCAAATAAACTGTTGAATTTTACCATTGATTTTATAGATGGACATAGTGTTTTAAATAATAAAACAAACTTGAAGAAATTAATAAAAAACAATTGTGTAATGTTAATATTATTTTCAATAGTAATGAGTAAAAATTTTTTTTCTGAAGAATATGTTAATAAAATTGAGGAATACCTGCCTTTTAGTATAAAATATATAGAGAATATAAGGATAAGGCTAGAAGAAAAGTTTAAAGGAAAGGATTTGAGTGTATGGAAGTAAATAAGATAGTGAGAGATGGTCATATACATTCGCCTTATTGTCCACATGGTACAAATGATGGTTTTGATAAATATGTGGAAAAAGCTTTAGAAAAAGGGTTGAAAGAAATTTCTTTTACAGAACATATGCCTTTACCAAAAGGATTTATAGATGAAAAAATAATATTAGAAAGTTCTCCAAAGGAAGAGGAATTTATTAAATACTTAGTAGAATTAGAGCAGGTTAAAAAAAAATATGGAGGAAAGATTAAAATAAATATTGGCACAGAGATAGATTATATTGAAGGACTTGAAAAACAGACTAGAGAAATTTTATATAAGTATGGAATGAACATAGAAGATAGTATACTTTCAGTACATTTTTTGAAAATTGATAGTAAATATTATTGTATAGACTATAATAAAGCAGTTTTTAATGAAGTTATAGAGGCTATTGGAAGTTTAGAAAAGTTATATGATAAATATTTTCAGACCTTATTAAAATCTATAAAATCAGACATGGGTATATTTAAACCGAAAAGGATAGGACATTCTACCTTAGTAAGAATATTTAATAAAGAATTTCCATTTGAATATAAAAATAGAGAACTTCTTGAGGAAATAGTAAAAGAGATAAAGGATAGAAATTATGAAATAGATCATAATACAGCAGGAATAAGAAAAGAATATTGCAGAGAAGAGTATCCTTCAGGAATATTGATGGAACTAATAAAAAAATATAATATTACAGAAGTATATGGTTCTGATGCACATAGAGCAGAAGATGTAGCATATGAATTTAATTAATAAGTTATTATAATAAAAAAGCTCCATTGGCGGTTAAGAAACCTTCAATGGAGTTCTTTTATTTATATTAAATAAGAGTTTTAATTCCTATAAGTTCAATGGAAGGTGACAAAAAATTATTTTGGGGAGGCTCTGTTTTTTCTAAATAGGACCTAAGATACTTTCTATTATCATCAGGGAAAATAGTAGCTATTTCAGCATCAGATCCTAATATATCTAAAGCTTTTACACATCCTAAAAAATTAGCACCAGAAGATATGCCTACTCCTAAACCTAGCTTAGATGCCAGCATTTGTGCCATTATTATTGCATCTCCATCATCAATTGAGATAATTTTATGGAGTTTATCAAGTTTTAATAATGGCGGAATAAATTCATCTGCAATTCCTTGAATTCTATGTTTACAAAATTCTTTTTTAGCTGAAAGAATAGGAGAATTTAATGGTTCAATGGGGTAGAGTTTTATTGAATTATTATATTCATTTAAGTATTTTCCAACTCCCATTAAAGTTCCGCCAGTACCAACACCAGCAACAAAGGCAGAAGGAGATATATTATTTTTTAGAAGGATATTTAGTATTTCTGGACCAGTTGATAAATAATGAGCAGAAATATTATCTTCATTAGAAAATTGTGATGGTAGGAATATATTGTTATTTGTATTAGCTCTTTCTATTATTTGAACTATACATTCTAAGAAACCACCATCACTTTGAGAAATTAAATGAAGTTTCGCTCCAAAACTTTTTAATATCAGTTTACTTTCTTCACTGATCCAATCTGGCGTGTATATTTCAACTTTATTTCCAAGATAAGTACCAATGGCAGAAAAAGAAATTCCTGCATTTCCACTAGTTGCTTCGATGATAGTATAATTATTTTTTATATGAGCTTTGTTATAGGCTTTTTTTAATATGTACAAAGCCATTCTATCTTTAATGCTTCCAGTATAATTATAGTATTCAAGTTTTGAATAGATTTTACATTCCTTATGCTTATAATTAAAATCGATTTCAATAAGTGGAGTTTTACCAATAAGTTTTTCTAGTTCGGCAATTTTATCAGGAACCGTATCCATATAGTCTCCTTAATTTTAATGCTAGTTAATATATGTATATGTTGAGTTTATAAATATTGACAATAATATTTAATTATCCAAATATAATGATATAATGTTATTTAAGAAAAAGTATATTATATGTAAGTAGTAAAAGCCATTTTATATAAGGAGGAATTGAGATGTTAAAATATGAAGAAATTGCGTTGGATATACAACATAAGATAAATAGTGGTGAATATTTGCCAAATGATCAATTACCTTTAGAAAAAGAAATGTGTGTACAATATGGTGTGAGTAGAATAACGATAAAAAAGGCTATGGATAAACTTGTAATGAGTGGCTCAGTAGTAAAAAGAAGAGGATCAGGAACATTTGTTAAAGATGTGGATTATAACGAAGTTTCAGATGTAAGTGCATCAAGTCAATTCACAGGTTTTTCTGGAAATTTTAAAAATAAAGAAATAGTTTCAAAGATTATTGAATTTCAAGTAATTAATCCAACAGAAGAGATTGCAAATAAATTAAAGATGGAAACAGATGAATTTGTTTACTATATATGTCGTGTTAGATATGCTGATAATGATCCATATGTAATTGAATATACCTATATGCCAATCGATATAATTCCAGGTCTTAAAAAAGATGTGTTAAGAAATTCAATTTATAAATACATAGAAGAAACATTAAAACTTAAAATAAAAAGTGCTCACAGAACTGTGAGAGCATTATTACCTAATGAATTAGAACAAGAAAATTTAGAAATTGCAGAGAATTTTCCAATATTAGAGGTTGAGCAAATTGCATTTTTAGATAATGGACAGCCATATGAATATTCAAAATCACATCATAGAAGTGATAGATTTGAATTTAAAAGTATAAGTGTAAGGTAATAAATGTAATGGATTCCAAGATGAATAAAATCACTATAATGGTAGTATCTGTAGTTTGATTTCTATTTATAAAAGCTATGTATATGAGTGGATTTAAGTTAGAGAAAAAGGGTCAAACAGAAGAACAATTTCAATCATAAAATATATATTTAAAAGGAGAGTCAATTTAAATTTACTCTTCTTTTTTTTTGCCTATTTATGATAGTATATAAGTATTATTTAAATAAGTGAGGGATTTTATGAGTTTTGAGTTGGAAATTAGAGAAAAGGATGGAAGTATGATTAGTGTAAAGTTTAAGATCCTTGATGAGAGTTATCTAGATAAAATAATGGACCTGCAAGATGAAATAATGGAAGGACTTAAGGAAAAAGAATGGTATTCACCTTCAAGTAAAGAGGAATTTAAGAAGAGCATTAGGGAAAATGGAAAGATATTAGGGTGCTTTCTAGATGATGATTCGTTGATTGCTATGGGAGTATATTGTGAATATGGATACGATAATCATAATTATGGTTATGATTTAATGCTAGAAGGGGAAGAATTGTTAAGAGTTGGACAAATTGAATCAACTTTAGTAAGTGAAAAATATAGAGGTAATAGATTACAGAAAAAAATTTGTGAAGTATTAGAAAAAGAAGCTATAAAAAATAATATGAAAATTTTAAGTGCTACAGCATCTCCATATAATATTTATAGTGTAAATACATTTAAATCATTAAATTATACTATAGAAGCTGATAAGTTAAAATATGGTGGATTAAGAAGATATGTTTTTAAAAAGGAGATAAGAAATGAATTATTTTAAGGATCAGAAGTTTAAATCGAATTTAATATTGGCGACATGTATTATAATAGTAGCATATATTTTTATGAATCTAAATACTGTTGGAAATTTATTAAGTGTAGGCATAGGAATTATAAAACCGTTTCTAATAGGTATGGGGGTTGCTTTTGTGTTAAATTTACCTATGAAATTTTTTGAAGATAATGTTATAGGTAAGATTCTAGAAAAAGCTAAAATTAAAAATATGGATGGAATTAAAAGACCGTTAGCAATAATCATTACATTGTTTGTAATTATTGGCACAACGGTTGGTATAATATTATTTGTTATTCCACAGCTCATTGAAAGTGGTTCAACGCTAGTTAAAAATATTCCAAGCTATGTAAAATCTTTGCAAGACTTCGTTTCAACATATATGGGCTCCATGGGCTCAACGGAAATATTTAATGAGGTTTCAGAAAAGATATCATCAATGGGGGCCAACATTTTAAATATAATAGGACAAGTAACAGGTGGTTTAATTTCACAAATATTAAGTATAACTGTAGGGGTTACTTCAGCTATTTTTAATGTTTTTATGGGAATATTAATAGCTATATATATTCTAATTAGCAAAGAAAAGTTATCGATGCAAACTAAAAAATTGTTATATGCTTTTATGGAAAAGGATAAAGTTTCTAAGATACTTAAAGTAGCTGAAATATCAAATTATAAGTTTTCTAAGTTTGTTATTGGACAATGTGTAGAAGCAGTAATACTTGGTGGGTTATGCTTCATAGGTATGATAATATTTAAGATGCCTTATGCCATACTTGTAAGCACTATAATTGCAATCACTGCATTGATACCAATTTTTGGAGCTCTAATAGGAACAATACCAACCGCATTCATTATCTTAATAGTTAATCCTATGCAGGCGTTGTGGTTTATTGTACTTATTATAGTTATTCAACAAATAGAAGGTAATTTTATTTATCCTATGGTAGTAGGAAATTCAATTGGGCTTTCTGCTTTATGGGTATTACTTGCGATAACAGTAGGGGGAAGTACTTTTGGAATATTAGGAATATTAATCGGAACACCTCTTTTTGCAGTAATATATACGGTACTTGGTACAATAACTAATAATAGACTTAAAAATAAAGATATAAAATTATAGAAAAACATTTAAAATATTCATTGAGTAATATGTTAAAAAGAATAATAATATGTAATTATCATATTTGGAATTTAATAAAAAAAATATACTAGTTTTGTAAAAAAGTTTAATTTTATTATTAAAAAAAACAAATTTAATTAATAAATTTAAATAAATTGTTGACTAGTAAAATAATGTATAATAAAATATTATTAATATATTTTGAAAGAGCTTTTTATGATAATATAAAAAGCTTTTTACATTCTTACTAACTAAGGGGGACAAAAAAGTGAAAAAAAAGTCATGTATTGCGATGATAGTAGCTTCAGTAATGTCAGTAGCATTACTAGTGGGATGTGGGGCTAAGAATGAAAATAAAAAATATGTAATAGCAACAGATGCTAAGTTTGCTCCATTTTCGTTTGAAGAAAATGGAACATATAAAGGAATTGATGTAGAAATTCTAGATGCAATAGCTAAAGAAGAAGGATTTGAATATGAATTAAAGCCAATGGACTTTAATGGAATAATACCAGGTCTTACATCTAATCAATTAGATGGAGCAATATCTGCAATGAGTATTACAGATGAGAGAAAAAAAGCTCTAGATTTTTCAGATCCATATTTTGAATCAGGTTTATCAATAGTTACAAATAGAAATAATGTTGCTATCAATGGAGAGAGTGATATAAAAGGGAAAAGTGTTTCTGTAAAGAAAGGAACTGCAGGTGCTAAATTTGCAGAAGATAATAAGGATAAGTATGGATTGCAATTAAACTATTTTGAAGATTCTCCATCTATGTTCCAAGCAGTAGAAAATGGAAATACTGATTTTGCCTTAGAAGATTATCCTGTTATAGGGTACAAGATTAAGGTAGATGGAAATTCTAAGTTAAAGATGGTTGGTAATAAAGTTGACATATCAAACTATGGATTTGCTGTTAACAAAAATCAAAATAAAGATTTATTAAAGAAATTTAATGATGGACTTAAGAAGTTAAAAGATAGTGGAAAGTATGATGAGATAGTTAATCAATACATTTCAAAATAGTAAGGGGAGAAGTATGAATTTTTTAGAATTATTAAAAGATAGTATGCCAAGTTTATTAGATGGGTTGTTAGTAACTGTAAAAATATCTGTGGTATCACTAATATTTGCAGTAATAATTGGATTAGTATTTGGTATATTTACTATAAGTAAGTCAAAGATATTAAAAGCAATCGCTTCAGTATACATATTTATAATTAGAGGAACACCTCTAATCGTTCAAGCATTATTCTTATATTTTGGAGTTGGTCAACTTTTAGGAATAAGATTTGATCCAGAATTAGCAGGTATAATAGTATTAAGTTTAAATGCAGGAGCCTATATGGCAGAAATATTTAGAGGTGGTATAATGGCAGTTGATCCAGGTCAAATGGAGGCTGCAAGAAGTTTAGGGTTTAATTATTTTAAATCTATGAGAAAAATTATTTTACCTCAGGCAATTAAGGTAATGATACCATCTATAATAAATCAATTTATAGTAACAATAAAAGATACATCAATTTTAACAGTAATAAGTATAAGAGAGCTTACTCAAAGTGGGCAAATCATTATAGCCCAAAACTTTAAACCCTTCCAGATGTATGCAATAATAGCTGTAATGTATTTTATATTAATAACAGCATTAACTATTGTTTCTAAGTATATAGAAAGGAAGTTAAGTTATGGTAATAGAAGCTAAAAATCTTAAAAAACATTATGGAAATTTAGAAGTTCTTAAGGATATTTCTGTAGATGTAAAAGAAGGAGAAGTTGTCTGTATAATAGGACCATCAGGATCAGGAAAGAGTACATTCTTAAGATGTTTAAATGCTCTTGAAGTAATAGATGGTGGATCTATAAATATATTAGGGCAAAATATATCAGAACCAAGTTGTGATATAAATAAAGCGAGAGAAAATATAGGAATGGTTTTTCAATCATTTAATTTATTTCCGCACTTGACAGTAATGGAAAATATAACTTTAGCGCCAATTGATTTGAAGAAAATGCCTAAGGCCAAAGCACAAGAACTGGCATTATCTCTTTTAAAGAAGGTTGGGATAGATCATAAACAAGATGAATACCCTAATATGTTATCTGGAGGACAAAAGCAAAGGGTTGCTATAGCAAGAGCATTAGCAATGAATCCTAAGATAATGTTATTTGATGAACCTACTTCAGCATTAGATCCAGAAATGGTTGGGGAAGTATTAAAGGTAATGCAAGATTTAGCAAAGGAAGGAATGACAATGGTAGTTGTTACTCATGAAATGGGATTTGCTAAAGAAGTTGCTGATAGAGTAATATTTATGGACCAAGGATATATTATGGAAGAAGGTACGCCAAAAGATGTTTTTGAATCACCAAAAAATGATAGGTGTAAAGAATTCTTAAATAAAGTTATAGGCTAAATTAAAGAAATTTATAAGTTTTATAAAGAGCTTTTTATAATAAAAGCTCTTTAAATTAATTAAGGGGGACTAGAAAATGAGAAAAAAATTATTTATCGCAGCAATTTTAGCAGTAACAATGTCGGTGCCATTATTTGTTGGATGTGGGGCTAATAATGAAAATAAGAAATACGTAATAGCAACAGATGCTAAGTATGCACCTTTTTCTTTTGAAGAAGATGGAAAATATAAAGGTATTGATGTAGAAGTTTTAGATGCTGTAGCAAAAGAAGAAGGATTTGAGTATGAATTAAAACCAATGGATTTTGATGGAATAATACCAGGACTTACTTCTAATCAATTAGATGGAGCAATAGCAGGTATAAGTATGACTGATGAAAGAAAAAAGTCATTAGATTTTTCTGAACCATACTTTGAAGCAGGTTTATCTATAATTACAAATGCAAATAATACAGCAATTAATGGAGAAAGTGACTTACAAGGTAAGAAAGCTTCTTTAAAGAAGGGAACCGCAGGTGCCAAATTTGCAGAAGACAATAAAGATAAGTATGGATTACAATTAAATTATTTTTCAGATTCTCCATCTATGTTCCAAGCAGTGGAAAATGGAAATGCTGATTTTGCATTAGAAGATTATCCTGTTATAGCATATAAGATTAAAGTTGATACTAGTTCTAAATTAAAAATAGCTGGTAATAAGGTTACTAAAGCAGACTATGGTTTCGCTGTTAACAAGGGACAAAATGCAGATTTATTAAAGAAATTTAATGAAGGATTAAAAAAGATAAAAGATAATGGAAAGTATGATGAGATAGTTAAGCAGTATCTTTCAAAATAGTTATAGTAAAATAAGTTTTTGAATTAAAAAAAAGTTGTTCTTAATTTAGAACAACTTTTTTATTTCATCCATTACATTTACAGCAGCATCATATCCATTTTGCCATCCTTGTTTTAATTTTAGTATGTCTTTTTCAAAGCTTTCTATAGATTGTTCAATAGTAGGTCTTATTATTATTGCCTTTCCTTCAGCTTCGAGCTTTTCACAAAATCTTACAGTATCATTGTAAAGTTCATGTCTAGTCAGCAAAGGCTTAATTAAATTAGGATATTTTCTCCCTATAACCTTTGAGGCTATTTTGTAGCTCTTTCCAAGGGTTTTTCTATATTCCTTTGGTCTGGTTAGTATAATGAGATGTTTTTCATTACCGTCGGCGATTGCTTTTCTTATAGGAATGGGATCGCATAATCCACCATCATAGTAAAAACCATCTTTAACCTTGATTGCTGGAAAGAAAAGAGGAATGGCACAGGTAGCTCTAAGAATTGAACATTTGTCATCTAATTCTTTCGCATTAATATACTCAGTTTTTCCAGTTTCAGCATTAGTAACTCCAACAAGAGCAGTTCCTTCATATTTCATAAAAGTATCCATATCAAATGGATTAAGTTTATTTGGAATTTCATTAAAAACAAAATCAAGACCAAATATACTTCTGCACTTGAAGAAATTCCTAATTCCTAAATATCTCTTATCTAATCTATATTTTTCTAGAACTTCTAAGTTTCTTTTATGCTGCTTTGATAAATAAGAAATTCCATTTGTAATACCAGCAGAAACTCCTATACAATATGGAAACATTATATCATTATCTAATAATGCATCCATTACACCTGCACTAAATATAGGTCTAAATGTTCCGCCTTCTAATATTAAGCTTGGCATAATTCCTCCTTATTTTGTATTATTATAAATTTGTATGTACAAAATTATACGCTTTAATTTAATAAAGTACAATAATATTGGATAATTTTTGTTAATAGTTTATACATATTTAGTTAAAAGTATATTAATAAAAAAATAATTACTCATATTTTCTTGTTCAGTAGTAAATAATATGAATAATAGACACATAAGTTAAATACAAAATAATAATGCTAAAAATTAATGCTTATGTTAAGAAATATATATAATAATTAATTGGCTTATTTGGGAGGAAAAAATATGAAAGTTACCAATGCTCAAGAATTAACTGAAAGAATTAAAGAATTAAGAAAAGCACAAAGAATATTTGCATCATTTTCTCAAAAGCAGGTTGATGAGATATTTAGACAGGCGGCAATGGCAGCAAATAATCAAAGAATAGGCCTTGCGAAGCTTGCTGTAGAAGAAAGTGGAATGGGAATTGTAGAAGATAAAGTTATCAAAAATCACTTTGCAGCAGAATATATCTATAATCAATATAAGGATATGAAAACCTGTGGGGTTATTTATGAGGATAGAACCTTCGGAATAAGTAAGGTTGCTGAACCATTTGGAATAATAGCAGCAATAGTCCCAACTACAAATCCTACATCAACTGCGATATTTAAAACATTAATAGCATTAAAAACAAGAAATGGAATAATAATAAGTCCACATCCAAGAGCGAAGAGAGCTACAATTGAAGCTGCTAAGATAGTTTTAGAAGCTGCTGTTAATGCTGGAGCACCTGAAGGAATAATAGCATGGATCGATGAACCTTCTGTAGAATTATCACAAATGGTAATGAAGGAAGCAGATATTATACTAGCGACTGGTGGTCCAGCAATGGTTAAGTCGGCTTATTCATCAGGAAAGCCTGCTATAGGAGTTGGTGCAGGAAATACACCAGCAATTATAGATGATACTGCACATATAAAAATGGCAGTAAACTCTATATTACTTTCAAAGACTTTTGATAATGGAGTAATATGTGCATCAGAACAAAGTATAATAGCTATGAACTCAGTTTATGATAAAGTAAAGTCAGAGTTAGACGAAAGAGGGGCTTATATACTTAAAGGGGATGAAATTGATAAGGTAAGAAAGATAATATTAAATGAAAAAGGTGGGCTCAATTCAAATATAGTAGGTCAATCTGCATTTAAGATAGCTCAAATGGCAGGTGTAAGTGTTCCTGAAAATGCAAAAGTACTAGTTGGAGAAGTGGAATCAGTAGAACTTGATGAACCATTTTCCCATGAAAAATTATCACCGGTATTAGCTATGTATAAAGCTGAAACCTTTGATGAAGCTCTAAAGAAAGCCTCAAGGTTGATTGAATTAGGTGGTATGGGTCATACGTCCATACTTTATACTGATCAAATTAAATCGGTTGATAGAATAAATGCTTTTGGAGTAGCTATGAAAACTGCTAGAACTTTAATAAACATGCCAGCATCACAAGGTGCGATTGGGGATATATATAACTTTATGTTAGCACCATCATTAACACTTGGATGTGGTTCTTGGGGAGGAAACTCAGTTTCAGAAAATGTAGGACCTAAACATTTACTAAATGTTAAGAGTGTTGCTGAGAGGAGAGAAAATATGCTTTGGTTTAGAGTCCCTGAAAAAATTTACTTTAAATATGGTTGTTTACCAGTAGCCTTAAGAGAATTAGATGAAATAGGTAAGAAGAAGGTATTTATAGTTACAGATAGAGTTTTAGCTGATTTAGGTTATACTGATCATGTCACTAGGGTTTTAGAAGAACTGGGAATAGATTTTAGAATATTCTCAGATGTTGAACCAGATCCAACTTTAAAAGCAGCTAAAGCAGGAGCCGATGCTATGCTTTCCTATAAGCCGGATGTAGTATTAGCTTTGGGTGGAGGTTCACCTATGGATGCGGCGAAGATAATGTGGGTAATGTATGAACACCCAGATGTTGTATTTGAAGATTTAGCTATGAGATTTTTAGATATAAGAAAGAGAGTTTATAAATTCCCACCTATGGGTGAGAAAGCTATGATGGTTGCTATACCAACATCAGCAGGAACTGGATCAGAAGTAACTCCGTTTGCAGTAATAACTGATGAGAAAACAGGAGTTAAGTATCCATTAGCAGATTATGAATTGACTCCAGACATGGCTATAGTAGATGCAGAACTTATGATGAGTATGCCAAAAGGATTAACTGTATACTCTGGTATTGATGTATTAGTTCATGCAATAGAAGCATATGTTTCAGTTTTAGCATCTGAGTATACTAATGGGTTAGCACTTGAAGCAATAAGATTAGTATTTAAATACTTACCAGATTGCTATAATGAAGGGCAAACCAATGTTAAGGCAAGAGAAAAGATGGCTCATGCTTCATCAATAGCAGGGGTAGCTTTTGCTAATGCTTTTCTAGGAATATGCCACTCGATGGCTCATAAACTCGGTGCATTTCATCACTTGCCACATGGTATGGCAAATGCTTTGCTAATAAATGAGGTTATTAAATTTAATGCTACAGATGCTCCAACTAAACAAACAGCATTTTCACAATATAAATATCCAAATGCTGCATGGAGATATGCAAGGATAGCAGATCACTTACATTTAGGAGGAAGTTCTGATGAAGAAAAGGTAGATTTATTGATTGAGGCTATAGAAGGATTAAAAGACAGACTCAATGTTCCGAAGTCAATTAGGGCAGCAGGGGTAGGTGAAGATAAATTTTATGGTCAATTAGATGAAATGGTTGAGCAAGCATTTGATGATCAATGTACAGGAGCTAACCCAAGATACCCATTGATGAGTGAGTTAAAACAACTTTATATAAATGCATACGATACAAAAGAAAGTTAATATGATAATTAGGTAAAAAGCTACTTTTACAAGGTAGCTTTTTATTAATTTATAAACTCGGATGTATTTTTGTATTGTTAAATAGTAAAGAGTTTTTAGTTTATTTAAAGGCTTTTTCATATGAACATTTTTAGCTTTTCTTCAATTATGGAAATTCCTTTTATAATATCATTGTCACTGACACTTGCAATGCTAAGCCTAATGCCTTTCTTATAGAATTTATCGTCAAAATAAAATCTTTTCCCGTGGCCAACTATGACTTTAGATTTTTCTAATTCCTTTACTAATATATCTTCATTAACCAATTCAGGAAGCTTTAGATAGCAATAAAAACCAGAGTGTTCTTTAACTACTTCAACACCAAGAGATTCTAAAGATTTTAAGTTTTCATTTAAAACATTATATTTATTCTTTAAATCAGCGGTTATTAATGAAGTATGCTTATAAAGTAGCTTGCTTTGAAGATAGATTTCTAAAGTTGCTTGTGATAATAGAGATGCTGTAGGGTATGAAAAAAAATGAATTTTATGCATACATTCTCTAAGAGCTTCAATCAAAGAAGTTGGGCAAACTATAAATCCTATTCTCATCCAAGGCATAATTTTAGAGAAACTACTAATATAAAATACGTGTTTACGGTCAGAATATGAGAATATAGGGTCATAATTTTTATTTTCGTCTATACATGAAAAATAATCATCTTCAACTATATATACATCATATTTCTTAGCAAGTTTAGCTATTGATTTTCTTTGATTTTTGCTTAAAGTAGTTCCTAAAGGATTATGATGCTGTGGAATAACATAGAAAAATTTAATACTTTCTTCCTTAAATATCCTTTCTAATTCTTTGAGATCGATGCCATTTTCATCTCTTTCTATTCCTATTACATGTGTATCACTATTTTTTAGACCTTCCATATACATAGCATATGTAGGTTGTTCTATCAAAATAGTTGTCTTTTTATTTGGAAATTCTAAAGCATTTAGTGTACTTAAGGTTTGACAGACACCCATATTAATAAAAATATTATCTCTCGAGGTAAATATTTGATAATTAGAAAGATGGGTAACCAATTTATCTCTTAAAGAGTCAATACCATAAACGCCACTTTCTAAAGAATAATTTTTATATATGTCACTAGCCCATTTTAGGCAGTGTTTTAAATCTTCTGTATTCATATTGCCTATAACGGTATTTCCACTGTGAAAATTAATAGTATCTCTTTTGAATTGACCTCTATCTAAAGTTTCAGCTATAAAAAAGCCACTTTTAGGGGAAGAATAAATTACATGATTATTTTTTAATGTTTCATAGGCCTTTATAACTGAATTTTTTGAACAGTTATATTTATTGGTTAAAGTTCTGATAGATGGTAATTTTGCCCCAGGTTTTAATTCGCCTTTTTGTATAGATTCATTAATATCATCCGCAATTATCATATATATACTTTTCAAGTTTAATACCTCCTATCCATATAAATTCAGAATATCACAGTATAATTTAATTTTCTACAATATGTTCATGAACAAAAGAATGTTTTATCTCATAATAGTGAAGTAATCATTTGAATATTAAGTTTTTAATAAAGGTAAAAAATGAACATATTCTGAAGAATAAATATTCTTGTATGGTAATATTCTGAAGAATATGCTGGTAAAATGCGGACTTAAAGGGGGTTGGTAGTGAAATTGTATTGTTTTATGATGTATTGAAATGAAGAGGGAATAATAGTATAATCAGATTAATATAAAGAAAACTTGCTAGGGGTGCCAATTTGGCTGAGAGGGAGTAAAATCCTAACCCTTGTAACCTGATATGGATAATGCCATCGGAGGGAAGCAATATTAATTTAACTATATTATTTGTGTAGTAATTTTAAGCTTGCTTTGGCAAGCTTTTTTTTATAGAGAAAAAAATGAGGAGGATTCATTTATGAATTACACAACACAAATGGATGCAGCTAGAAAAGGCATCATTACAAGAGAAATGGAAATAGTAGCAAAAAAAGAAAATATGGATGCAGGAGAATTGAGAAATTTAGTTGCAGAAGGAAAGGTAGCAATTCCAGCAAATAAAAATCATAAAACGCTTAGTCCTGAAGGTGTAGGGCAGGGGCTTAAAACTAAAATTAATGTTAATCTTGGAATTTCAAAAGATTGCCCAGAATGTGATAAAGAATTAGAGAAAGTAAGAGTAGCTCTTGAAATGAAAGCAGAAGCTATAATGGATTTGTCTAATTATGGGAAAACTGAAGGCATGAGAAGAAAAATAGTAGAGATGTCTACAGCAATGCTTGGAACTGTACCAATATATGATGCCGTAGGTTTTTATGATAAAGAATTAAAAGATATAACTGCTGAAGAATTTTTAGATGTGGTAGATAAGCATGGTCAAGATGGGGTTGACTTTATAACAATACATGCAGGGCTTAACAGAGAAGCTGTTGAAACAGTAAAGAGAAATGATAGATTAACTAGTGTAGTGTCAAGAGGTGGTTCGTTATTATTTGCATGGATGGAGTTAAATAACAAAGAAAATCCGTTTTATGAGCATTTTGATAAACTTTTAGATATTTGTTCTAAATATGATATGACTATATCTTTGGGAGATGCATTAAGACCAGGGTCAATTAATGATTCCACTGATGCTAGTCAAATAAAGGAACTTATTACTTTAGGAGAACTTACAAAGAGAGCTTGGGAAAAAAATGTACAAATTATAATCGAAGGACCTGGACATATGGCACTTAATGAAATACAAGCTAATATGTTATTAGAAAAGAAGTTATGTCATGGAGCACCATTTTATGTTTTAGGACCATTAGTTACAGATATAGCACCAGGGTATGATCATATAACATCAGCAATTGGAGGAGCTATTGCTGCTACTTATGGAGCTGATTTTTTATGCTATGTTACTCCAGCGGAACATTTAAGATTACCAGATTTACAAGATATGAAGGAAGGTATTATAGCTTCAAAGATTGCAGCTCATGCAGCAGATATAGCTAAAGGAGTTAAAGGGGCAAGAGATTTAGATAATGCTATGAGTAAAGCAAGAGCTGATTTAGATTGGGAAGCTATGTTTAGCTTAGCTATTGACGGTGAAAAGGCAAGAAGATATAGAGCCGAATCACAACCACATGATGAAGAATCATGCACAATGTGTGGAAAAATGTGTTCTATGAGGACAATGAAGAAGATTCTTAGTGGAGAAGATTTAAATATACTTAGAGATTAATATAAAAATATACAAAATATAGAAAAAACAAGGATTGGTCTATTGTGAATTTTAGACTAATCCTTTATTTTTTAGAATAAAGTATTAAAAAAAATAAGTATAACTATGTAAATGAATAAAATATAAAGGAAAAAAATATAAAAAGTTCAGTTTTTGTATTTAAATATAATTTTTAAGAAGAATAGTTAAAATTATATTTACAAGGGAAAAAATTAGATGTAAAATAGACAACAATATGAAAATAATTACAATTAGAGAATAAAAAGGGGGATTATAATGAAGAGTAAAAGGTTTATTTCTCTTATGACTACTTTAGCACTAACTACTACAGTGATACTGAATAGTAGTGTATTAACAGCACTGGGAAAAGAAGTGCCTACAAATGTGTTAAAGGAAGCTGCAAAGAATCAACTTGAGGAAAAATTAACAAATCAAGCAAAGTACATTAAAGGTAATTCATTTAACGAAAATGGAACAACTTCTGGTTTAGAAGAGGACATTAGAGTTATAGTTCAATTAGAGGATTCACCAGCAATTAAGGATGATGGAACTGATTATACTGATTCAGTAAAAGAAAAAGAAGAAGGAGTCAAATCGTCTCAAAGCAATGTTATTAGTCAGGTTGAAGCTATAACTGGAACTACTGTTAAAAGAAGTTTTGGTTATTTAGTTAATGGTTTTTCAATTAATACAAAAAGAAAAAATATAGGTGCTATAAGTGCTATAGATGGGGTAAAAACAGTTACAGAAGTGAGATCATTTAAGCCGGATATGGAATTTGCAAAGAAAATAACTGGAGCAACAGATGTTTGGAAAGATCTTGGGTATAAAGGTGAAGGAATGGTAGTGTCAATTATAGATACAGGAATTGATTATAGACACAAAGACCTTCAAAAAATAGATACTAGCAAAATCAAGTTAAAAGGTGAAGATGTTAAAGTAAATATAGACAAGCTTCATTATGGTACGCATTTTACTGATAAAGTTCCGTTTGGATATAATTATGCAGATGGTAATGATAATGTAATTGATGATGGAAGTCAACATGGTATGCACGTTGCAGGTATAGTTGCAGCTAATGGAGATGATAATGATACAGGTACTTTTAAAGCAGTGAAAGGTGTTGCTCCAGAAGCACAGCTTTTAGCTATGAAGGTATTCACAAACAATCCAGCTACACCATCTGCTTATGATGATGATATCATAGCAGCCATGGAAGATTCGGTGAAATTAGGTGCAGATGTTATAAACATGAGTCTTGGTGGTGGACCAGGTTTTTCGGCAGAGGAGGATCCAGAAAATATGGCAGTTAAAAATGCCACAGATGCTGGTGTTATATGTGTTATTTCAGCAGGAAATTCGCAAACAACAACAACATCCAACACAAGTGGACAACCAACAGATGAGACAGGATTAAAAGATACAGCTACAGTTAGTTCACCTTCTACAGCAAAAGGAGCATTCTCAATAGCTTCTATGGAAAACTCTAGCACAGTTTTACCACAAGTTAGTTATGAATCAAATAAAGGGACAAAAGGAAAAGTATTTTTTAGTAATACTGAAGGAAGTAATTTAGCTGCTTTAGGAGATTACCATAAGGTAGTTGATTGTGGAAAAGGTATTATAAAAGATGGACAAGATGATTTTCATGGGCAAGATTTAAGTGGAAAGATTGCATTAATTGAAAGAGGAGTGACTACGTTCCAAAGTAAATATGATAATGCAATAGCTCATAAAGCTGCAGGGGTAATTATATATAACCATGAAGCAGGTGGAAATCTTCCTTTTGGAATGGGAATATCAAATATTACTTCTCCTGTATTTAGTTTAGGTAGAGCAGATGCATTAGTTATGAAGGATAATATAAAACTTGGAGATGATGAGTTTAAATTTAGCTCTGATGGTTCTGTTTCAGGAATTGAGAATACAGATAAGGATGATATGTCTCAGTTCTCATCATGGGGAGCAACTCCTGATTTAGAATTTAAGCCAGAGATAACAGCACCAGGTGGAGATATTTATTCTTTAGCAAATAATAACTCTTACCAAGTAATGAGTGGAACATCAATGGCGGCTCCTCATTCTTCAGGGTCAGAGGCGTTGATTCTTCAAGGAATAAAGGAGAAAAAGATTGGATTAAAGGGGAAAGATTTAGTTACATTCGCAAAAAATACCGCTATGAATACAGCTAAGATAATGATTGATAAGTATGATTCTAGTAAATCAATACCTTATTCAACAAGAAGACAAGGTGCTGGTTTAATGCAAATAGAGAATGCTATCAAAAATAATGTAACAGTAACTTATAAGGATGGGAAAGCTGCAGCAGCATTAAAACAAATTGGAAAGAAGACTATATTTAATCTAGAGTTAAAGAATTATGGATCAAAGGATATAACTTATAAACTAGAAAATGAAAAAGCTTATGGTGAAGTTATTGGAGATAATAATAAAATTCATGAAGTTGAACTTGAGGGATCAGGAGTAACTTTAGATAAAAATGAGGTTGTGGTTAAAGCAAATTCTACAGCTGAAGTTACGGCTACATTGAATTTAAGTGACAAAGTAGCTACAGAAAACTTTGTTGAGGGATATATTCACTTTACTTCAGAAGATTTGGCTGAACCTTCGCTATCAGTGCCATATATGGGGTTTTATGGTGATTGGGGAAAGGAAAGTATAGTAGATGCTCCGAAGTATGTTGGTAGCAGTGATTATAAGATTGGTACAACAGGATTAATGACTTATTCAAATGGGAAAAATAATTATTTAGGATCAACAATAAAGAATGATGAATTATTCATAGAAAAGGATAAAGTTGCTATTTCACCAAATGGAGATGGGATAAAGGATAATTTATTCCCCGCTTTATACATGTTAAGAAATTCTAAAGAGTTAAAAGCACAAGTGATAGATAAAGATGGAAATGTTATAAAGGATCTTTATGTATCTCCAAGAGTAGTTAAAACTATGTATAGTGATTATGCTTCAGGTAAGGAAGATGCCAAGTATTTAAATGGTGCTAAGTGGGATGGAACAGTATATAATTCTTCTACAGGAAAAGAAGAGAAAGCTAAAGATGGGGAGTATAAAATAAGAATAACTAATTCCATGGAACTTGAAGGAAGTAAAGAACAAGTATTAGATCTTCCTGTAAAATTAGATTCAGTTGCACCAGAAATTAAGATAGAAGGTGTAGAAAAATATAAAGATTCAAAAGGTGGCATCCACTATAAATTGAAGTGGAAGGAAGCAGATAATGATGGTGGATCAGGCCCTGACAATAGTTTTACAGCTGCAATAGATGGGAAAATTATTGCTATTAAAGAGAGTGATATAACAGAGGTTAATGGTATTTATTCCAGTGAAATACCATTTAATGAGGGAGAAATCAATACAGTTCAAATAGCTGGATATGATAATGCTGGAAATTATACAGAAGCTTCAGAAAAGCTTAAAGCTGATGATCTTAAAACTATTGCCATTTCTGGAATGGAAGATGGATTAGTTATTGGACAGGCAGAATTAGTTAATGGTAAATATGTTGTAGAAGGAACTGCAGGTAATGATTTAGGAAAGCTAATTGTTAATGGAAAAGAAGTTGCAATAACTAGTAACTATTTTGAAGCTCCAGTAGATGTTAAAGAAGGAATAAATACAATTAAAATTCAGGCTGAAGACAAGGGTGGAAAAAATATTTTAGATAAAGAATATAAAGTTATCTTAGATACAAAAAATCCAGAAGTTACTGTGGATCCAAATATAGGAGACGCAAGTCCTTATTTTACTACTGAAGATAATAGTATTAAGTTTAATGTTTCAGTAAAAGATGATACAGGCGTGACAGGATATTTGAAAAATGGTACTTCCAGCACTACATTAGATCTAAAAAGTGGACAGGCAACTGGGGAAGTAAGCTTAAAAGATGGATTAAATTCAATTAAGCTTTTAGTTTCAGATAAGGCTGGGAACAGTACAGTGAAGAATATGACAGTTGTAAAAGGCAATTCTTTAAGTAAATTAAATGTTACTATAGATAATTTGAGTTTTGCTCAATTTATAAAAGCTAGCCAAGTTAAAAATGGTATTTACAAAGTTTTGGGACATGTAAATAAGAATGCAAAAGTTCTAAAGATTAATGGACAAGATGTAAATATAAATAGTGATTTAACATTTACTTACGATTTTTCGGTAAAGAATGGAAATAACTTGTTGAAGGTATATGCAGAAGATAATGATGGAAAAATAGTAGCCAATTATGCATATAAAGCATACTATGATGAAACTTTACCTAAGATTTCTATGAGTTTGCCATTAATAAGAGAAGATGGGAATATATATACCAATAATTCTAAATTTAATGTAAGTGGTAAAGTGACAGATAACATGTTTGGATATTCATTCTATTTAAATGGAGATTGTTTAATACATTTTGACAGCCAACCAGTATCAGATGAAAGGTTATTAGAGAAAGAATTTTCAAAAGATATAAATTTAAATGATGGATTAAATCATGTTAGCTTATTAGCTGAAGATGAATTTGGGAATAAGGTTTCAGATGATATTAAAGTAATTTTAGATAAAGTTGCACCGAATGCACCAAGCATTGATGTGCTAAGAGAAACAAACAAACCTGTAGAAGTAGAAATAAAAACAGATGAAAATCAAGTGGATAGAATAGAGTATAGTTTCGATGGCACAAACTATGTTAAATATACAGGCAAAATTGAAGTAGATAATGATACTGCTGTTTATGCAAGGGTAGTGGATTATGCAGGTAATGTTAGTGTGCATAGTAAAACCTTTGTTCAAGTTGATACTACTGCTCCAGTAGTTGATATTAATGGAGTTAAAGATGGACAAACTTATTACACTCCTATTACTCCAATTGCTACTGTAGATGACAAGGATGCTAAGTTAACATTACTATTAAATGGTAAAGAATATAATGGTGAGAAGTTGGATGTTGAAGGTGATTATGTTTTAGAAGCTTATGCTGTAGATAAATCAGGAAATAAATCTAATGTTACTAAGAAGTCATTTAGAATATCACAAAGTTCATTTGAAAGAATTGAAGGAAATAGACACATAATAACACATAGCAAAAATATTAAACCTGCTGGAGATAATGCATTTGTATATGAAAGTACAAGCGGAGAAAATTTAAGAGCTATAATTGAAGATGTATCAAGAGATTCAATTGTTACTTCACCAAATACAAAGATCGTTCTTCCAAGCAAGTTGTTAGAACTAGCTTCAACTGGAACAGTAAGTTTTGATCAAAAGATTTATGAAGATAGAGACTTGTTATCAACATTGAAGTCAATAGGAGAAATAATTGATTTATCATTAACAAATTCACACGGAAAGGTTATAAGTGATTTTAATGGTAATAAGGTAAAAGTATCAATTAAAATTACAGATGATCAACTTAAGAATTTGGATAAAGGGAAACTAGCAGCATATTATTATGATGAAAGTACAAATACTTGGAAAGAGATAGGAGGAGAATTCCTAAATGAATCTTCAGAATTTGTATTTGAAACATCTCATTTCACTAAATTTACAATAGCTGAAAAATTAGTTGATAATAAAGATGGTAATCCAGATAATGGAGCAATGAATACAAATTCAACAGGAAATAAGAGCGGCTTGTCTGAAAAAACTGGAGATAAAAATTCATTATCTATGATTTTAGGCGTCACTTTAATAGCTTTAGTATCAGGTGCTGGATTGTTTATATCAGGGAAAAGAAGAAAGAAGAATAGTTAATTTAGAAAATAAGCTATCTAAACTTTGATTTAGATAGCTTACTTTTTTATTTTGAATTATTACTTTTATGAAAATAAACTAGTTATTGAATCCCAAATTCCAGAAAAGAAATCCCCAACCTTTGAGAAGAACCCCTTAGCTTCAGTGCTAGTTAATTTATCTTTCAATTGTTTTGTTACATCATTAAGTTGATCTTTTATTGAGCTATAGTCTAAATGTAGATCATTAATTTTTGACATTAATGTTTTGATATTATTTATGTCATCATCTGATAGTTTGTCCTTAAATTCTTTAACTTCTTTATCTACTATTTTATTTAACTCTTCATCAGTTTTTGGTTTTTCCTTAATTACATCTTTTTTAACATTATTTATAAGATTTGTGGCATCATCTTGGCCAAGCTTGTCGCCTAAGGCTCCTGTAACTACAATTTCGTTATTAGCAGCTTCTTTTTTGCTATCATCAATTTTTTCTCCGCTAGAACTATTTTCAAATCCTTTAAGTATGCCTGTAAGAGCAGCAGTTCCAGATACTTTAAATGGAGCAGAGGCTTTTACAGTTGCATTTTTAATCCCAGCAGTTATAAGAGAATTTTTTATCATATTGTCAGTAACCCATGTTAGATTGTTAGTGCTTATATCTAAGCCACCACTATTGGTTGGTTCAACATAAGAGCAAGATATTGATTTGTTTCCTAATTGTGTTGCTGTAGCTACTTTTCCTAAAGCAGCATATTCCTCTTTTGAAGTTATTTCTATTACATTTGCATCATTTTTAGTAACATTAAAGTATTTTAGCATTTCATTTTTTTGTTCTTGATTTAAATCAGCTCCTAAAGTTACAACTTTATAAGAATCAGCAGAAACCTTAGTGCTGCTAAAAGGTGAAGTAATAATAGTTAATGATAATAATGATAACATTAATTTGTTTATAAATGATTTTGATTTCATAATTAATCTCCTTACATTATTTAGTTTTGTATAATTATAGCATAAAATATCTTATTACTTTCTTTAGAGTTTATTACTTTTAGTTTAAAATAATATAAATTTATGATGTAGATATATAAATTATTTTAAATATAGTAGTATAAATATTATAAAGATGCACAAACTATGCCTAGTGTATCAATATATATATTGATTTGAAAAAGTGAGAAATATGGCGAAATAATAATCTAATGCTAACTCGGTGTATATGCTTATTATTAAAATAAAAGTATATGTGATAACATTATGTACATCGGCTAAACAAATCAAGTCACTTTTTAAAAATTAATGTTTAAAAAAGGTGTTGACAAGAGTTTGTATAGGTGATAAGATAAGAAAGTCGCTTGAGGGCGACAAACAAAATGGTCTTTGAAAATTGAACAGATATAAATAAGTTAAAAACCAGCAATTCTTTTAGAGTAAGTTTTTTGAGTAGATTAAACTTTTTATTGAGAGTTTGATCCTGG